>CAZOKZ010000027.1:0-56873 GCA_964580585.1 uncultured Candidatus Sumerlaeota bacterium
CAGGAAAACCAAACCAAGATTGACGGCGCCGTTCAGAATGACATTCTCGACCGTAAACTCGGCAGCGTGACCGACACCGGTTATCATAATACAGACATCGCCGCTGGCGGCGGTTTTGACACCGCTTGCGTTGGCGCTGACCTTTATCTGCGCGGCCTGCCGATTTGCCCGGCTGGCGGCACCTACGGCGTCCTCGCTGACGATGGTGCTGGCCAGTGCGGCGAAGTGGTCGATTGCGACTACAACGACACGAACTACACGGAACCCAGCAGCTACAGCGCCGACGTCGATCACCCGTATCCCTGCGGCAGCTAATCCGAATCTGCTGAGTACCATCACTTAGCAACAAATGCGGGGGGGCGGGTTCACTACCCGCCCCCCCCGTTCTTTTCAATCATATATAAATAAAAATGCACCTAAGGTTCCACGACGACGATATTGATTTGGAGTGAAGGAATATGCAACACCGAAAACGTGCCTTCACTCTTCTGGAAATCATGATTGTTATCGCAATCGTTGGGATAATTCTCGCCCTTGCCGTTCCCGCTTTTTTGCGTTCGCGCAGTCGTACACAGTTAACCGCTTGTCAGAAACAGCAAACCACCATCGATGGCGCGGTCCAGCAATACATCCTTCTTGAAAACAAGCCCGATCTGAAAAGTTGCCCGGAATTGCATGGTTCGGGTTGGAGAAATATCCTGCTCGGTGGTCAAAACCTGCTGCGCATGGAACCGCGTTGTCCGTCCGGCGGGATATACACGGTGCTCCCAGCGGAAGACCCGGCGTATGGAAGCGGCGTTGTCTGTAGCTATCCCACACATCCGTATCCGAAAGAAGGATAAGGCTGGTTCTTCCATTCTCGCGTAATTATACTTGGTCTTCCACCCGCACAGCAGTCCCATAGGCGATCGGTTCCGCCACTCCCACATCGATTTCCGTCGAGCAGAATCGCAGACCGTTGTCGGTTTGCAGAAGCTTTCTATTTGGCTCCACGATGAAAATAGGTGTAACTTCCGCGCATGTTTTGAGTAATGGAGTTCACAAAGGGATCGAGTTGGGTAAAGCGATTTATTCTCTCATGGTGAGCGAATGCTGCCAGTTTGAGAGTTTCTCTCTCGGACATTGTTGAAAATATTCATTTTGTATGCCGCTAAACAATTTTGATTTGAGATCATTAGTGTTGGTCTTGCGCTTGCTCTTAGGGGATCTCGCAAGACGATACCCCCAAAGGGTTCTTACCCACAATAGAGACTGGAGAGTCGCCATGACCCACTCATCACGCAAAGGCTTCACCCTTGTTGAAATCATGATCGTCGTTGCCATCATCGGCATCCTGATCGCGATCGCAGTCCCCGGCTTTCTGAAAGCTCGTCGTACCTCTCGTTTGAACGCCTGTCAGGAAAATCAAACCAAGATCGATGGCGCCGTTCAGAATGATATTCTCGACCGCAAACTTGGCAGCGTGGCTGACACGGGTTATGATGGTCAGATCGCCGCGGGAGGTGCGTTTGCGGCTGCTTGCGTTGGTGCTGACCTTTATCTACGCGGCCTACCGATTTGCCCAGCGGGCGGTACTTATTCAATCAACTCTTTTGATAACCTAGGCGTTTGTGGTGAAGTAACTTGGTGCAACTACAACGATACGAACTTCACGGAACCCAGCAGCACTAGCGCTGACATTGATCACCCGTATCCCTGCGGCAGCTAATTCCGTTCTTTGAATAGAGTGAGTTTGTAATCATCGAGAGGCGGGTATTGCACCCGCCTCTGTTGATTTAAAGAGTTTTTCGCTTAAATTTGTGATGGGTTATCAGTAGGAATTTATCCCTGATTGTCTTCCACCCGCACAGCCGTCCCATAGGCGATCAGTTCCGCCACTCCCACATCGATTTCCGTCGAGCAGAATCGCAGACCCACAACGGCATTTGCCCCCATGGATTGAGCGTCGGCGATCAATCGGTCGAGCGCTTGCTCGCGCGCGGCGGCTAAAATCGCTGTATATTCGTGAATTTCCCCGCCCAGCGTGTTCTTCATCCGCGCGATGATATCCTCGCCCGCATGCGTTCCCCGCACCGTGCACCCTTTAGCCAGGCCCACATAGGCAACGATATTCTTACCGGGTAAAATTTCCGTCGTAGCGAGAATCATGGGGGAGAACTCCTCAAGGAGGTTATTAGTTCGCAGTTTACAGTTTACAGTTCGCAGTTTACAGTTTTTAGTGCTTTATTCGATTGAGCGACGAGGTTGAGGTGCTGGAAATTGCTTCTTGCACACGCTTTTCCCCGCGCCGTTGCATGACATCAAGTCTTCGGTATCACCCCATGCTGAACTAAAAACTGTAAACTGTGAACTAAAAACTCTCTATCCCCTCTACTTCCTGATCTTCCGATAACGATCTTTCGGGCGTTCCAGCAAATGCCCGCGTAAAACGCTGAAAAACAGCAACACGAACCCCCCGATAGTCAGTCCCAGACCCGTTCGCACCCAGGGATTTTCGCTGAACGTCAGCACCTTAAAAATACCAATCGCGCAGAGCGCCGCCCCGCCGATTGCCATCAGCACCCAACCCAGTTTTTTCTCGCCCAACCGCGAATCGATCTCCTCCCAATATCCATCCCAGAGCCGCGAATCGGGTGGTTTGAATTTCAATTCGTCCAGGGAATGGACCAACGAAGTCATCTCTTCGACTTCCTCGCGCCATTCCGGATGTTGTTCAAGCAACCGTTCGAAATCGGCCGCTTCCTCGTCGGACATTTCGCCGTCGAGCCAAGCCATCAATTTCTCCGGTGCTGGATCTTTGCGAGCCATGGTGTTCATCTCTCAGAGGGGGAAACGAGACAGTTGCAATTCTCGGGTGTCGGTGGGGTTTCCCCAGTTACGATCAAGTTTACGACTTCAAACGTCCTTTTTCAGGGCTGGTGATCCTTCATGAGTTCCGCCAATGCTTTTCGTGCGTGAAAAAGTCGTGACATCACTGTACCAATTGGGATATCCAATGCATCGGCAATATCTTTGTAGGCCATCTCCTCGAAATGTTTCATGACGACGATTTCGCGGAATTCGGGTTTCAGTTGATCGATCGCGATTTTCAAGTGAGCGACCATTTCGCGGGTGTAAATGTTGTCACGGATGTTATCGGGGGTGCTTGTTTCCGAGGTGCTGGCGTTGGAAAATTGAACGTGGGAATCGTCAATCAGGGAATCCAGGGAAATCTTGCGCTTGGGTCCATGCTTTTTCAGGTTGTCCAGACACAGGTTTCGTAGGATTCGATAAGCCCAGGGATAGAAAGGGCGATTCAGGTCGTATCGATGCAGATTCTGGTAAACACGAACGAAGGTCTCCTGGCTGATTTCGCGAGCGTCTTCATGGTTCCGGACGATGGCCAGCGCTGCCAAAAACAATCGTTCGCGATGAATTTCGACAACAGAGGCAAACGCCTGGCGATCGCCATCGACGGCTGCAGCAAGAAGACGGCGCTCGGTTTCCCGTTCCAAAGAGGAGTTTTCGTTACTTGCCAGGGACAACGCCGTGCCTCTTCCTGTCATTACCCTTTACGGGCCAGTGCGAATGATATTCAAATCAGGCGTGTTTTTTTTCTGATAGGAACCACCTGGTGCAAGCAGTGATCCACAGATTAGGGCAACAACCAGAGGATTTTGTGAAATACGTACAGCGGAAGGGCTATAAAAGCTAGATCGAGTCGATATATTTATTGGGGGACTGATGAAACATCGCGATCGGAACAACCAACATCCGGATCATGGTGGAATGAGCGACCGCTTGAGACCCATACCTTTGGGCGACAAGCCCGCTCGCATCATTTCTCCCGAATCCCAGGAAGAAGTTCCCGTACGCCAGGCTGTTCCCGCCTCGCCTTCGTCCGTTCCGCCACGGCAAAACGAAAAACCTCAAGCGGATCGTCCTTATTACGAAACTCAAACGCAACGCCGGTCCGAGTTGGCTTCCATCCTGTGGGGCGAACCCGATAACAGCCTGATGGATGTGCTTTCCACCCCCATACCTTTGCCGCCCCATAAACTTCCGCCTGCAAAACCACAAGTCCAGCAAGCGCCCAAAGAAATCATCAAACCCCAGGGAGAAAAGCCATTGCCTAATCGGCGGGCATGGCATCGCCGCCAATGTAGTTTCCCCGGACTGCTCCGCGTCTTAATTCCTGAACAATCATTTCAACCGCGCACATTTGCGGTACGCATTGTGGACCTCAGTCCCATGGGCGCGCAGGTCGAAACGAAGCAAATGAGCGCCGACCTGGAGCAAATTCTCAACAAAGACCAATGGTATGCGCGTCTCGAAGCCCTCGTTCCTTCGCGTGAAAAAATCCTGCTCTCCGGACGGATCGTCTGGGCTCGGTATAAACCGCAACTATCGTTTTTGGGACTTCAGTTCAGCCGGGTGTATGAAGAAGTCGATGACTTTTTCGTCAAGGAAATCAACGCGGAAACATCACCCAAAGACCTGACGTTGCCTTCGCCGATTATCGATGCGTTTCCCACCGTGACCAGTACCCAGAATTTCCCGTTCACCGGACGCGCGCCCAAATCCAAAGAAATTCTCGTCCGCTGCCGGTCGCTCGAAATGCGCGCTCCCGTCATCGACGGCAAATTTCGTGTCGAAGTTCCGCTCGCTGCCGATCACTCGAACTTTGTGTCCTTTACCGCCATTCGAGGTGGAATTTCCTCGATCCCCACGCCGATCTGTATTCTGCACAAAGCGGGCGCCAGCGACACGATTTCCATCAAGCCAGCCAATCTGGTCGAAGAATTCGAGGTCGATCCGAACGGCAAACGCCTGATGATGAAACTTACCGGTCCCCCTCAACGTTTCTTCCAGGTGCTGAAGAAAGTCAGCGAATCGCTCGAACATGCTCAGGAAGTTTCCCTGACCCTGGAATTGCACGGCGATGCGGAAAAAGCCGCCATAAAATTGGAGTCGCTGAGACCCATCAAATAGCCCCAAAACTTACTTCTCTGTCATACCGGAATTGTCCGGTTGGAAATTTGATATTGTCTGAACAACAAGCCCCGAAGGGGCAAAATATACCAGCCTGGGGCGCAGCCCCAGGAAATCGGGCGACGTATTTTCTAAGCTCTGAAAGAGCGAAATAGAATGGGGCGGCGCGGAATGATTATTTCGCACTTTCAGTGCTCGATTTTCCTTCATGCATCACCTGGGGCGACGCGCTTCGCGCTTGCCCCAGGCTGATATGAATCGCCCCGTCGGGGCTTGTTCAGCGAATATAATTTTCCGACAATTCAAGTGTGACAAAGGAATATAATATTCTATCTTCCAAGCATTGCACTGCTTTTGAATGATTTCGCCGAAAGGACGTCGATAATGGACAAAATAGGCGAACTTTTGCGCAGATTACTGAGAAGGTTGAACGGCATGCCACGAAGCCGGGAGAATGATAAATTCGCGAATGATTGATTTTACAGAAATTGAGATTTCTCATATTTTTGAGCAGGGTCTCTTAAGGTTCGGTTAAGATACGGGTATAGGACGTGTAACGGCCGGTGGAAGGCCGATGAAAACAGACTTTTGAACTTTTTCGACGAAAGCCCTTCCAAGCTACTAAGACTCCCTGGACTAATGCTTAAATCGTTTGGCAAGGTTGCAGCCGGTCCATTGCGTCATCGAGGCTGCCTTGCGCTGGATAAAGGTATTGACCACTTCCGAACCTCCTCCGAGGCTCTTGTAATAAGATCGTTGTATTGCGCCAAAGTGCGCTGAGACAAACTCCCAGGCGGGCAAGGCGGTACCCGACTGGATTTCTAACCGATTTGCAGGAGCCTATAATGATCAAGTGTTCGGTTTGTGGATACGACAACAAGGATGAAGCGCAATTTTGTCTGAATTGCGGTTCGCCCATTTCAAAAGAAAAGGTAAGCCACGCCATCGACGACGTCTCGGAAGAGGCGACGGTGATGCTTGATCCCGAATCGATGCAAAAACGTATTCAGGACGAGATCAATCGCGAAAAGGCAAAAGCAGAAGCGCCGCCACCGCCTCCCAAACCCGCGGCTCCGCCTCCGCCTCCAAGGCCCAGTGCCTCGGCACCTCCGCCCGCCGCACCCAAACCGCCTTCCGCTCCGGCGCCTGCCGTTGCGCCTGCCACGGCACCAGTATCAGGAACGGGCGCGGGAAAAGATTACCTCGCGACACTACTCATGGCGATTATTGTCGGTCCGCTCGGCGTGCATCGCTTCTACGTCGGGAAAATGGGATCGGGAGCCGCTATGCTTGGGTTGACGATTATCACCTGTGGTCTTGCCAGCACCATTTGGGCAATTGTCGATATCGTTCATATCGTCCAGGGCAAATTCACCGACGCCAACGGCAACCCGTTGGTTAAAAATTAATTCGAGTTCAACCATGAAGAATCTTGTTAAATCGCGACCCCGGATAGCGCTCTATCCGGGGTCGTTTGACCTTCTAACGAACGGACACCTGGATTTAATCCGGCGTGGCCAGCAGGTTTTCGATCAACTGTTCGTTGCCGTTGGCTTCAACGACGCGAAATCCTCGATGTTTACGATCGAGGAACGTCTCGATGTCGCGAAGGAAATCACCGCGGAATACGATAACGTCGAGGTGGTCAAACTCGAAGGCTTGACCGTCGAATTTGCGGCGAAGTGCGAAGCGCAGTTCATCATTCGTGGCTTGCGCGCTATTTCAGACTTTGAATTCGAGCTGCAACTGGCATTGATGAATCATAAACTGAACGCCTCGATCGAAACGATTTTCCTGGCTGCCGATCCCAAGAACATTTTCCTGTCCTCGCGCGTGGTGAAAGAAGTCTGGCGCCACGGCGGAGACGTCTCGGACTTCGTTCCTCCGGCGGTGTTCCGTTTGTTGACAGAAAAACGCGAAGAGCTTCTGAAAAAACTGAACTGAGGTAAGCGCGAGGATGATGCAGGACTGGTTACGTCCTTCACGGCTGCGCGAAGGGGATTTGGTTGCCTTGATTTCTCCGGCAAGCCCGATCAACGGCTGCGGCGCGCTTGAACATGCCCAGGCACAGTTGGAATCCTGGGGACTGCGAGTCTGGACGGGGCCGTCGGCGGATGCAAAAAACGATTATCTGGCGGGGACGGACAAACAACGCGCTGCCGACTTGAATCAAGCGATTCGTCATCCCCAGGTTCGCGCCATTTTTGGTACGCGTGGAGGATATGGCACTGCACGGCTGCTGCCTTTGGTGGATTTCAAAGCGCTGCGTGCAAGAACCAAAATCCTCGCAGGATTCAGTGACTGGACGGCACTGCTTAATGCTTGTGCTGCCAAATGCCAGCTTCAGACGTTGCACGCGCCAACAATGTACTGGTTGATGGGGACGGAGAAAACGGCTGAATCGGATTCGGCAAATCACCTGCGGCGCTTGTTATTTTCAAGCGAGCCGCTCGAAGAACTTAACCGCGCCTGGAATTGGGACGACGCATGGCCAATGAAAAGCGGTCGTTGTACGGGACGCCTGATTGGCGGGAATCTGACAGTCTTTTCAAGCCTTGTGGGGACGGAGTATCTGCCCACGCCGAAAGGTTGCGTGTTGTTTCTTGAGGAAGTGGGCGAGCCCCTCTATCGACTGGATCGATGCCTGACGCAACTTCGTCTCAGCGGTTACCTCAGCCAGCTCGATGGGATATTGTTGGGGCAGTTTACGCAATGCGACGAAGAACAAACACCCGTCGAACGCGATGCTTTCGAGCGCATGATCGCCCGTTGCCTGCATGGGCTTTCAATACCGATTATCGGGAATTTGCCCGTGGGTCATTTGCATCCATCGGCGAGTTTGCCGTTGGGCGGAAGAGTGAAAATGAACGGAAAAACGGGAAAGATCGCATTGGCCGAATCGTTCACGATAGATGCAATGTGATCAGGGGTCGGTAGGCTCGATGAAAACCCGTATCATCAACCCGGTGGGTGGGTACTGCATCACCACGGAGTAGTCCGCCAAGTCTTCAAACTGTGAAACGCGCACCGTAAAGAGTTCTTTGGAGGTTGGGTGGAGTTTGCGAATCGGGAAACCGCTGAGATCGCATTGAGGTTCTTCAAATGCGAATGTGCCTTCCGGTAAAATCAACCGAAACGATTTGGGGCCGATGGTGATTTCCTGATTACTGCGATTATCGACCGACAAAAAGAGCAACCCGCCTTTGGCAACAGCGCGCAACCCGACGTTTTGGCTCCAGACAACCGGGGTGTTGTAACCCTGGACGATTGGTTCCTCCATCGGTTGTTGAGCTTGTTCGTAACTGGCGAGCAGGTCTTTGTCCGTTGGCCCGCGTCGGCAGCCCGTGCCGAGTGAGAGGACAAGTAAGAGGCTGGTAAGCAGGCAAAGCGTCGAGCGAAGGATCATGATCCGTTTTCAACCAGGTCAGGATCAGGCCCCGACCATTCGAAGTTATCGATTTCCTCGGGCGAAGGAATCGCTTCTTCGCCATTTTGCATCGCTTCGTTTACGGCATCTTCGAGCTCTTCCGCCGCCTCGAGCTTCTCCCGAACCACATCTTCGAGAATCTTCTTCCGCTGCTCGGAAATCGGAATCTCGCCACCCGGTGTCGTTGTGTTATGTGTCGGTCTGATAATCGGTTTTTTATCACCACCGAAAACAACGAAGATGATCGCGCCAACAAGCATCAATGCGATGATTGTTGCAAGTATCGCGATGATTTTTTGTCCACGCGGAGCCGCGACTTCTGTTTGCGAGGTTCGACGTTCTCCCACGGGAACGGGTGTTTTTTTCGACGTTGTTGGACGCGGAGTCGAACGTGGGCGTGGCGTTGCAGGGGACGACGTTGCACCGCTGCTTGCCGGTCGGGGAGTCGATCCACGCTTCGATGTCGGATGCGGGGTGTTGCGAAGCGGAGCCGGGCGTGGCGTATTGCCGGGCACGGCTGTCGCCGTCTTGGTCTTCGACTTCGGCTCGGGAGCGGGCGTGTTTCCCCTGACCGGTTTGGGAGTAGTGTTTGGCTGGCGGCTAATCGACTGGCCTGTGACGGCTTTCAGAATTTCCGATGTCGATGTCAACGCGGGGTAACTGGTTCCCGTATCGCCTTTTTTGTTCTTTTTGACCTTCGGCTTATGCTCGGTCGATTTGTCTTTTTTGTCTTCCGGGTTTTCGACAGGCTTGGGCGTGTGGCGGAAATCCGCACCCGTGTACAGGGCAATGTTTGCCGAACTGTTGCTGCGGTAATTCAACACCGAAGTGATGCTGACGGTTTGCTCTTTCAACGCCTTGAGCAACATATCGCAAAATTCTTTAACCGTCGCGTAGCGATCTTCGCGGTCCTTCATCAACGACTTGCGGATGACTTCGTCCACGGCCACTGGCACGTCATGGTTGGCTTCCGACGGCATCGGGTAGTCGTTACCCACGGGCAACGCTCGCGCGAACATCTTATAAAAAGCCACGCCAAGCGAATAAATATCTGCGCGATGATCGACATTGGCCGGATCGTTGATTTGCTCGGGTGCCATGTAGTTGGCGGTACCGAGCGCACGGGCCGTGTAGCCCGCCGGGCTTTCGCCGCCGACGATATGCGCAATGCCAAAGTCGCCGATCTTGATCAGGTTCTCGCCGCCCAGCAAAATGTTCGAAGGCTTGATGTCGCGGTGAACGAAACCGCGCTTGTGCACATATTCCAGCGCATCGCGACACGCGACGACGACATTTTTCCAGTCGTTGAATGTCAGCGTATTATCAATGATACGGCGGTCGAGCGTTACGCCCTCCACCAGTTCCATAATGAAGAAATATCGATCGCCATCGTGTCCGCGGTCGATGATGTTGACAATATTCGGGTGCTGCAAACTGGCGAGCGCGCCAGCTTCATCCTCGAAACGCGCGACGAACTCGGCGTCTCGGGCAAACCGCGAATGCAGTACCTTGATGGCAACGGGGCGATTCAGGCTTTTTTGCAACGCCCGGTAAACGATCGCCATTCCGCCTTCGCCAATGACGGGTCCAATGACGAAATTGCCTGCAAGGACTTCGCCTTCAGGTACAATTGAGTCATGGTGCGGATCGCGACTGCGCCGGGAAGAAGGCGTCATCACTTCATTGCCACCCTGGCGATTTTTTGGTGCCTCTGCCATTAATTTCCAATTCCCTGTTTTTCCTGCTTCCTGATTCCGAACACCACCCCTGCCACTGGACAGTGGTTAAACGGGATGACAATTAGTTCTCTCAAATGGTTCCGAAAAAGGAAAGCGAAACTCGCGATTTTTTGGTGAATTTCTTGCCATTCCCAACCAAACGCTAATCGGTACCATTGGCATTTCATTCCGATCAATCACAAAGTCACCTATGAAAGTCTTTGAGAGGGGGTGTTTTGCGGATTAACTGAGCGAAAGTTGCACCGAAATGGAGCATTTCTCCACAGATTCCGATGGGTGACAAAAGACACTCAACGGAAGGCGTTCCCGTAGCACAAGAAAAAACGACCACATTGCTGATTTTCTTATTGGTGCGCTCCAACTCTACTACTTTCAGCCGGAGAGATTATAAGTTTCGGCAGGCATTGGCCCCTCCGCCCGTTTCGCCCGCACTAATAATTGCGCCCGAATTGCCTTCGATTGCAAGCGGAGATCATCGATTTCGTCAATATCGACACGTAATTCGCCCCATTCGACTTGCAGACCGAAAGCGTTCAATCGCGCTGCCATTTGATCGGCGGTGTGCTCGTTGCTGTAAGTGACGTCGCGAAACATGCCTTCCTGCCAATGGCGTAAGGCCAAGAGCCAGAAACCTCCATCTTCGGTTGGAGCCAGGAAAGCGGGGGAGTGTTCGAGCTTTTTCAGCGCTTCGGCAAGATCCTGGCTGCCGATATCGATACAATCCGATCCGATGAACACCATCGCTGGAGCTCCGGATCGAGCGGCAAGCCGCCCCGCATGTTCAAGGCGGTCGGCCAATGTTCCCTCTGGTTGAGGTTCAAATTGTACGCCTGCCGGAATGGTGTACGGAAAGAGCCAGTTGTGTATTCGTTCGCTGTCCGAAGCGGGGGTGTAATACAGACACAGATCGTATTCATGTCCCGCACGGGTCGAAACCTGCTCGACAATCATTTCCGCCATGACACGGTACAGGTTGGCGGCTTCTTCGGGAGAAGAGCCCCTGGCCAGACGGGTTTTCACCTGGCCAGGGACGGGATAACGCAAAAAAAGGAAAACGATGGGGCGAACTGTCATAGGTTCCGGTGAGCTCAGATGGTTTCCAGCCCCATTTGCAACAATAACGTATCAAGGTCCTTACCGCTGGCGGGCATCGAAGACGCCAAACGAGCGCGATGTTCGCCGGCCCAGGGATCGGCTTCGGTCAATACGCGCACATGCTCCGCCCGTTTCATCATGGCATCCCAAGTCTTAAGGCAATTCGTATTATAGATTTCCAGCAAATTGTGAGACGCATTGTTGCGCAGAATCTCGAATATCCTCCATGCCAGATCCATTCCTTCACGCAACCCGTTGTTCATGCTTTGCGCGCCGATGGGCGAAGTCAGATGCGCCGCATCTCCTGCGAGCCAGATGTGTTCGCGGCCAAAACGCTCAGCGCACCGATTCTCGAATCGCACACAGGAATACCACTCGATTTCACTGGGTGCAGGCCTGAACCAGGGGGCGCGTCGTTCAAGCATCGTTTTCAGGTTTTCAAGCGAAGATTGGAAATTGGTGCCACGTGGAATTTGGAAACTCCAACGGCCTCGGTTTTCTCCAATCGGCCAGAAGACACAAGCGCCTTCATCGTCCAGCACCAAGTGAACGGTCGGGGTGATTTTTTCGTCCGAGGCGAATTCGTAAACGAAATAAAACTCTTCGGCATCGAAATTTTGATAGGTAATCGTTGCCGTCCGACGGACCAGGGAATGGTAACCATCGGCTCCCACAAGAAAATCGGCCACATAGCGACTTCCACCCGTTACCATCCGGTTCATCTGCATGATCGGGTAACCTTTGGGGACATCGCCGAGAATATCGATGCTCACACCGACTCCCTGATCGTATTCACGGATTTCGTTCGCTTCGTGGTCCCATTCAACCTGAATTCCCAGCTCTTTCAATCGGGTTTCCAGAGCATTTTCCAGCATACTTTGGGGTAAAACGAGGATAAACGGGTATCTTCCCTCGACCAGATTAAGATTTATCGTGGCAAATCGTTGATGACCACGATGAACTTCGATTGTTTCTACCGTCATGCCCTCTGCGATCAGATCTTCGGCAACCCCAAGATCGTGCAACAGGCGCAGGCTGTGAGGGTGCAGCGCCAGACAGTAGCTGTGTAAATTCGTTCGTCGCGCTTTATCGATGAGAGTTACATGAATATCACGTTCGGCCAGTGCCAAACCCGTAGTGAGCCCAACCGGGCCCGCTCCAACAATCAGGACTTCGGTTTTGTGCGAATGCATCATGGCGAATACCTCCCCCTGAAGCTCTTATGTGCGGCAAAATTCGGGAGTTCATCTGTATGTCGTTTCAACCATATTGAAGCATAGAGACCCACAGCGTGCAACTAAATTGCACGAATGGGCTCCGTATTGTCCGATTTGATATTTGTGATTCCAATCGAAACTCGGCTAATTACTCGAATCTTACAGGTGAGGTAGCTTGCGGTAACGCGCCCGGCGATTTTCCACCAGCGAATCGCCCAGTTCTTTGCGGCGCATCGCCTCGTACTCCTCGTAATTGCCTTCATACCAGCGCACTTTCGAGTCGCCCTCGAACACGAGCAGGTGTGTGCAGATGCGGTTCAGGAAAAACCGGTCGTGGCTGATAATCAGAGCGCAACCTGCGAAACCGGAAATCGCATCTTCAAGAAGCCGAAGCGTGCCCACATCCAGGTCGTTGGTCGGTTCGTCCAGCAGCAACACATTGCCGCCCGATTTCAGCAACTTCGCCAGATACACGCGGTTGCGTTCACCGCCCGAGAGATCCTTGACGAGCTTTTGTTGATCGCCGCCTTTGAAATTAAACCGACCCACATAATTGCGTGCCGGGATGGATTGCTTGCCGAACTGAATATCGGTTTTACCTTCACTGATTTCGTCGAACAAGGTGC
This sequence comes from uncultured Candidatus Sumerlaeota bacterium, assembly GCA_964580585.1. Lineage (GTDB taxonomy): Bacteria > Sumerlaeota > Sumerlaeia > SLMS01 > JAHLLQ01 > CAZOKZ01. The sequence continues at coordinate 13,076 of CAZOKZ010000027.1, forward strand.
GGTCGCCAACGAGCGTATCGCGATGTTGATCCACGTAGGACATTTGCACCGTCCCACCGACTTCAACGGTGCCGCTGTCGGGTTGTTCCTGGCCGGTGATGAGCTTGAACAGTGTCGTTTTACCTGTACCGTTGGGTCCGATGATCCCGACAATCGCGCCTTTGGGAATGGAGAAGCTAAGGTTTTCAAATAGCGGAGAGCCTTTGTAGCCCTTCGATGCTCCCGTGACTTCAATCACTTTGCCGCCGAGTTCCGCTGCCGGCGCGATCTGGATCACGCTGCCTTCGCCTTCGGATTCCGCGCGTTCTTTCGCCACCAGGGACTCGAATTCCTTGATACGCGACTGGTTCATCGCGTGACGATCCGTGGTGCTCATCTTGATCCACTTCAATTCGCGATCCAGCGAATTGCGGCGCGCCGAGGCCTTCTTCTCTTGTTTGGCCAGGATATCGAGCTTCTGGCCCAGCCACGACGAGTAGTTGCCCTCGAACGGAATACCGCGACCCGATTCCAGCTCCAGAATCCATTTCGTCACATTGTCCAGGAAATACCGGTCGTGCGTCGAGATTATCACCGTGCCCGGGTAATCCTTGAGTTGATGTTCCAGCCAATCGATCGTTTCCGCGTCCAGATGGTTCGTCGGTTCGTCGAGCAGCAGCATGTCGGGTTGTTCCAGCAGCGCCTTGCACAGCGCCACGCGGCGACGTTCACCGCCCGAGAGCTTCGTCACATCCATATCGTCGGGGGGCAGAACGAGCGCGTTGGCCGCCATGTTCAGCTTCGTATCCAGTTCCCAACCCTGTACCGCGTCGATCTGGTCCTGGAGAACGCCCATGCGCTCCATCGCCTTGTCCATTTCGTCGCCGTCCATCTCGCCCATGCGATTCGTGATATCTTCATATTCGGCGAGCAGTTTCATCGTATCGGCGAACGCCATTTCCAGGTGTTGGCGCACTGTTTTCGTGGGATCGAGCTGCGGTTCCTGGGGAACGAGGCCCACTTTCACGCCGCGCGCCGGTTCGGCCTGGCCCTGGAAATCGTCGTCCAACCCAGCCATGATGCGCAGCAGCGTCGATTTACCGGAGCCGTTATCGCCCACGATACCGATCTTCGCGCCGGGATAAAAACACAGGTTGATGTCCTTCAGGACCTGCTTCTGACCGTAGTATTTGTTCAGGCCATACATTGTGAAAATAAACTGTTCCGCCATGGGGCAACCTTCGTAGGGGGAAATGAAATGGCAACGCCGAGGAAAAATTTCAAAATCAACGGGGCGAACCACAACCGGTCTGGTGGGCTCGGGTCAAATCGAGTTTTTCAAAATGAACCACGGAAGACACGGAATTTCTATTCATGCTACAGAGGACATCGAGAGAGAATCCCATCGTTTCGCTTTCAAGTCCGGCTTTTCAGTGGAAAAACAAGTTCATTCAATTTGGTTGGAACCTGCCAACTACTATTGTTGTAAAGTTTACAAACCTCATCCTGCTCTCCGTGCTCTCTGTGAACTCTGTGGCCAAAGATGGCATCTCCATGTATTCCGTGCTTTCCGTGGTTAATAAAAAAACGAGCCGTTCGAGAAGAACGGCTCGTCGAGCGAGAAACGGTATTGAACACCCCGTGCGGCTTTTCCAAGAAGAACAGCTCCCGGTGGTGAACAAGGGAATTTACTTCTTGAAGCGCATGCGTTTGCGCAGTTTTTTATACTTATGCTTGCGGATTTTTTTGCGACGCTTTTTGATCACGCTACCCATCGGGGATGCAAACCTCCTGTAAAATCTGATCGTCGTTGCAGTACACTGCCGCCGGTTTGAAATGCATCCGGCGCACGAATTCGCGAAGTGTAGGAGCCCCCGTTTCCGTGAAACAAGTGAAATCGCATCTCTTTTTTCGATCCTTTTATCAAATACTTTGTACGATGCTGGTGTTTTCAACGCTCAGTTGCAGTGAACAAGAGCAGTCGGTCGTGCAAAAAAACGCCTCAACCTCGCCTCAAACCATCGTGATTTCGCTGCCTGCCGACGTGGTGAAGCTCGATCCTCCCCAACCCCAGGACGGCAATTCGCTCCTGGTAATTTACCACTTATACGACCGCTTGGTGGATTTTGCCAACGACGACGAAATCCGGATCGTGCCCGGATTAGCGAAATCGTGGGAAACCAGCGACGATGGTCTTCGGGTGACGTTTCATTTACGCGACGACGCCACGTTCAGCGACGGTACACCGGTGACCTCCGAAGCCGTGCGTTACACGTTCGAGCGGCTGCGCGATCCCAATCACCCCGAACATTTCGGCATTTCGTGGACCGACAGCATCCTCGGCGATTGGTTCGACCATTTTGAGGTACCCGACGATCGCACCATTGTTTTTGTGCTCAATCGTCCTTATGTGCCATTACTGGCGAACCTGGCGATTGCGGCGGCTTCCATCGTCAATCCCGACCACGTGCGATCCGTTGGACGCGAGCAAATCGCGACCGACCCCATGGGGTCCGGGCCGTATGTGCTCGATGAATGGAAGACGGGAAATTACGTGAGGCTACGCGCTCGCGACAGCCATTGGCGCGGTCGTGCGAAGAACGATGTGCTGATTTTCCGCACTCAAAAGGACATGAACCAGCGCATGGCGGCGCTCAAACGTGGCGACATTCACATTGCGCCAGTCCTTAGTCCTTCTGTTGTAAGCGATATTACAGAAAATTCAGAATATACTGTCGATAAAGTCCCGGTTCCTGCGCTGCAATATATTGTCTTCAACATGGACAAGGAAGTCGTTCAGCCGCGCAACCTGCGGTTGGCACTCAATTACGCGGTCAATCGCGAGGTGCTCTGCGATGGATTACTCGAAGGCAGCGCCATGCCTGCGCACGGGATTATTCCACCGGGCATGCTCGGTTATCGTGAAAAGCGAGAGTTCGGATTTTCTTACGCGCCGGAATACGCGAGCAAGCTCATCGCCGAAGCCGGGCTCGAAGGCACCCGGATAACAATGCACTGTTTCGGCGAGGCGCGACCTTATAATATCGCGGGCACGCGCACAGCTCAACGTCTGCAGGAAGATTTTCGTCGTGTGGGCATCGAGGTGGAACTCGTCCAAATGGATTTTGGTGGGTTTCTGGAGACCGTCAACCAACGCACGGTGCACGAAATGGCATTAATTGGGTGGATGAGCGATAACGGCGACCCGGATAACTTCATCAATGAGTTGTTTGGCATTCCTGGCAATCGCGCCAATTATGAAAATCCCGAAGCCAATGCCCTGATGAAGCAGGCTCAAAGCGAAACAGACGATCAAAAACGTGCGGAATTGTACCAAAAGGCCGAAGATCTGATTCTCCAGGACCCGCCCTGCGTCGTGATCAACCACGCGTATCGGCTCAAAGGCTACAGCAAGAAACTCCATGGTTATAACGTGCAAAACATCATGATGGACCAACTTTGGGATGTTTCGATCGAGCCTTGAGGTCCGAATTACAGAAAAAAATCCCATTCTTTCGTCGATTTTGGTTTACACGCGCCCATCGAATCACCGACTGTCCGCGCCTCTTTGGTGTGCAAGCGCCTGATTTTGGCGAAAAAACCCATCGAGGCGGAGCGCCGCAACGGCTGAACGGAAAAAACCGTAAAAAAGTTGCGACTCTACGCTTGACAGCGCGGACTGTCCTTCATACATTCCGCGCCCCTGTCACGGCAGACCGCTTTGTTTGCTTCGACGGGTGTTACAGCGGGTTACGGAATCCCTCACCGTGACGGCCTTCTGGCACCGCTCGAGAGAAAATGGAAGCGAGGGCGACTTCCGATCAAGTGCTGACACGGCCCTTTACGGCCTTCTCTGTCGCTTCGAAACTTTTCTCTCACCTCAAGTACTGGCGATGACGCTCACGCGGCTTTGCGGACTCGGCTCCAATCGGACCGACCGCCCTCGCGATTCCCAATACGGGATAATCCGAGGTCAGCAAAAGCCGTGTTGATTTATGGTCAGGGCTTGATTTGAGGGGCTGAAAAACTTTGCAGGAAACAATTTTAAGAACTCTTTCCCGGAGGCCATAGAGATGGCAAAAGAGGTATTCAAAAGAGACAAGCCGCACGTAAACGTCGGCACGATCGGTCACATTGACCACGGCAAAACTACGCTTACCGCCGCTATTTCTAAATGCCAGTCCAGCAAAGGTCTTGGCGAAAAGATTGATTTCGACAATATCGATAAGGCGCCGGAAGAGAAAGAGCGTGGTATCACCATTAACACGGCACACATCGAATATCAGACGGAATCCCGTCACTATGCGCACGTCGATTGCCCCGGCCACGCTGACTATATCAAAAACATGATCACGGGCGCAGCCCAGATGGACGGCGCCATTCTCGTGGTGGCCGCCACCGACGGCCCGATGCCCCAAACGCGCGAACACGTTCTTCTTGCCAAGCAAGTTAACGTCCCCCGTATCGTCGTCTTCCTTAACAAGTGCGACATGGTCGAGGACGAAGAGCTGATCGAGCTCGTTGAAATGGAAGTAATGGAGCTGCTCGAAATGCACGGCTTCAGCGGCGGCGACCTGGGCGAAGCCCCGATCATCCGCGGCTCGGCCCTCAAGGCTCTTGAAGGTGATGAGAGCGAAGTCGGCACCAAGTCGATCGATCGTCTGATGGAAGCCATCGATACGTTCATCCCCGAACCCGTTCGCGAAACCGACAAGCCCTTCCTGATGCCGGTCGAAGACGTTTTCTCGATCTCTGGCCGCGGCACCGTTTGTACGGGTCGTGTGGAGCGCGGTGTTCTGAACAAAATGCAGGAAGTCGAAATCATCGGCCTTACGGACACCCGCAAGACGACGGTTACCGACATCGAAATGTTCCGCAAGCTGCTCGACAACGCCCAGGCGGGCGACAACGTCGGCCTTCTGCTTCGCGGCATTGGCAAAGACGACGTCGAACGTGGCCAGGTTATTGCCCAGCCCGGTTCGATCAAGCCTCACACGAAATTCAAGGCTTCTGTCTATATCCTGAAAAAAGAAGAAGGCGGCCGTCACACGCCGTTCTTCAACGGCTACCGTCCCCAGTTCTACTTCCGTACAACGGACGTGACGGGCACCGTGATCCTGCCGGAAGGCGTGGAAATGGTGATGCCTGGTGATAACCTTCACATTGACGTGGAACTTCTCACCCCCATTGCCATCGAAAAAGAGCTGCGCTTCGCGATTCGCGAAGGTGGCCGTACGGTTGGTGCGGGTGTCGTTTCGGAAGTCAACGAATAACGCAATTCACGCGGCGGTGGTCCGTACCCCGGATCGCCGCCGCTGCTTTTTGTCTGTTTCATTTTGTTAGAGGTGTGTTCATGGCGCGTCAGGTTATTCGAATCAATCTCCGCTCGTTCGATGCGCGGTTGCTGGATTCCTCGGTGGGTTCCATCGTTGATACAGCCCGCCAGACGGGTGCGACCGTGGCCGGCCCGATTCCGTTGCCGACCAGAATTCGCAAGTTTACCGTTTTGCGCTCGCCGCACGTTAACAAGAAATCGCGCGAGCAATTTGAAATGCGCCAGCACAAGCGCCTGGTGGATCTCGTCGATCCTTCGCAAAAGACGCTGGACGAGCTTCAAAGCCTCGAATTGCCCGCCGGGGTGCATGTCGAGATCAAGCTGACCTGATCCCCGAAACCCGCGTAAGCGCAAACGAAGCTGAAGGTGCAAAACAGCGCGGCTGCATAACGATGCAGACACAAGTTTAGAGGTAAAACCAATGCCCATCGGACTGCTTGGCAAAAAACTTGGAATGACCCAAATCTTCGACGAAAACGGGGCACTTATCCCTGTGACGTTGATTCAGGCGGGCCCTTGTTATGTTGTCAGAAAACGTGACATCGACAAAGATGGCTATGAAGCGGTGCAGCTTGGCTTTGATGAAAAGCCTGAGCGCCTTGTCAATAAGCCGGACCTTGGAAATTTTCAAAAAGCGGAAGTACCGCCCTGTCGGTTCCTTCGCGAATTTCGCGGCGAAGAATCGCGCGAGTTCAAAGTAGGCGAGACCCTCAATGTGGGGCTTTTTGCCGACGGCGAAATCGTTGACGTGATCGGAACCGCCAAGGGGCGTGGATTTGCCGGACCGCTCAAGCGCCACAACTCGAGTCCTGGCCCCAAGAGCCACGGCTCGATGTATCACCGCCGCGCGGGCTCTCAGGGTGCAAGCTCTTACCCCTCGCGTACGTGGAAAGGCAAAAAATCCGCGGGTCGCATGGGAAATAATCGCGTGACGATTCCGAACCTGAAAATTGTCAAGTGCGACGCGGAGCGCAACCTGCTGTATGTTCGCGGATCGATCCCGGGCGCGCCAAATGGCTACGTGATGGTTCGCAAGCGCAAGGGCTGATTAGACTAAACGATTGACGAAGAATAGAGGCAAAACAATGCCAAGCGTTACGTTGAAAAAAATTGATGGCTCCGAGGCGGGCAGCGTCGAGCTGGCGTCCGATATCTTCGAAGCCCCTCAAAACGCGGTGCTCGTGCGTGAAGCGGTGAATGCATTCCTGGCCAATCAGCGCCAGGGCACGCATTCGACCAAAACGCGTCACTTTGTTCGCGGCGGCGGCAAAAAACCCTGGAAGCAAAAGGGTACGGGTCGCGCTCGTGCAGGCACGGTGCGCTCTCCGCTGTGGCGAGGCGGCGCGATCGTCTTTGGGCCTCAGCCCCGTGACTATCGCGAGAAGATTAATCGCCGCAAACGCCAGGCTGCTTTGCGCGCGGTGCTTTCCTCGCGTGTGGAAGAAGGCAAGTTGATCATCGTGGATGCAATCGACTTCGGTGGCGAACCAAAAACCCGCAAGGTTGCTGAGTTTCTGGCCAAGCTTGGTGTCGAAGGTCGCTCGTTGATTGTGACCGACGGCGTCAATGCGGATCTTCTTCGTGCCGCGCGTAATATTCCCTACGTCGATGTCACGACGACTGGCGAATTGAATGTTTACGATGCGATCGTCAACGACACGCTGATTTTCACGAAGGCGGCGGTTGAGTCGCTTCAGGAGGCCGGCAAATGAAAAGCCCCTACGATGTTCTTGTCCGTCCGCTGATTACAGAACGTGCGCTTAATGGGCAGGAAATGCGCAAGTACACGTTCCAGGTCGCTATCTCGGCCAACAAAAAAGAAATCAAGCACGCCATCGAGCAGGCTTTTGGCGTCAAAGTAGCAAGTGTCAATACGATCACCACGCGCGGCTCCGAAGTGCACCGCATGCGGATGCGCCCGGGCAAAAAAGCCGATGTCAAAAAAGCAGTGATCACGCTGGCCGAAGGCCATGCACTGGAATTCAGCTGAGAACTCATCGACTGTTCAAATTAGTGGAAACAGGCTACCATGGGAATCAAGAAATACAAACCATATACACCGGTACGGCGGACGCTGACCAGTAACTCCTTCGAGGAAGTTACCAAGTCCACACCCGAGAAGTCGCTGATTGCGAAAAATCATCGCAAGAAAGGCCATAACAACAATGGCCGTATTACTTCTCGCTTTCGTGGCGGCGGTCACAAGAAGCTTTATCGCGTGATTGATTTCAAGCGTCGCAAAGATGGCATCCCGGCAACGGTTGCTTCGATCGAATACGATCCGAATCGCACGGCTTTTATTGCATTGCTGAACTATGCCGATGGCGAAAAACGCTACATCATCGCTCCTCGCCACCTTAAAGTTGGCCAGACGGTGACGAGTGGCCCCGATGCGGAAGCACGTGTTGGCAATTGTCTGCCGCTTGAGAAAATCCCGGTTGGTACGGTCGTCCACGCAATCGAGTTGAAGCCTGGCCGCGGCGCCCAAATGGCACGCAGCGCTGGCACCTCGGTTAGCCTGATTGCCCGCGAAGGAAAAATGGCCACGCTTCGTCTTCCCTCTGGCGAAATGCGCATGGTGCCGGTCGAATGCCGCGCCACAGTTGGTGAGACAAGCAACACCGACCACAACCTGATCGTTATCGGCAAGGCCGGTCGTTCGCGTTGGTTGGGCCGTCGTCCGCACAACCGTGGCGTCGCCATGAACCCGATCGATCACCCGATGGGTGGTGGTGAAGGCAAGACCTCTGGTGGTCGCCAGCCTTGTTCGCCTTGGGGCCAGCAATCCAAGGGCCTGAAGACACGCAACAAGAAGAAGGCTTCGTCCAAGTATATTGTCAAACGCAGAAAGTAATTTTTCCCTGATTCACTGAAGGATAGCGAAAATGCCGCGTTCACTGAAAAAACCGCCTTTTATCGATGACCACCTGTTGGAAAAAGTCGAGGCGCTGAATGACAGCAACGAAAAACGCGTGATCAAAACCTGGTCGCGTCGCTCGATGATCATTCCCGAAATGGTCGGTCACACGATTGCAATCCATAACGGCAAAGGCTTCGTGCCCGTGTTCGTGACGGAAAACATGGTGGGTCATAAACTGGGCGAGTTTGCTCCGACGCGCACGTTCCGTTCGCACGGTGGTAAGACAGCCAAGGCAGTACGATAAGTAGAGAACTCGACGAACTGAAGGAAAGTGAGAATTCGATATGGGCAGGCGAGCTCATTTCAAAATTGCCAAGCGCGATCAGCTTAAGGCCGAAGGCATCGATACGGCGGATGGCCGTAAGGTTATCTCGCGCTCTGAAACGTATTACGTGCACTGCGCGCCGCGCAAAATGGCGCTGGTTGCCAAGCTAATTCGCAACAAACCAGTTGTCGAAGCTCTCGAAGCGTTGCAGTTCACGCATCGTCCCTCGGCGGTTCCTTATGTCGAACGCACGCTGCGCTCGGCGATCGCAAACGCCGAAAACCTGACGCCCGAACCAATGGCGCTTGTCGTTGGCGAGGTGCTTGTCGAAGGCGCTCCGATGATGAAGCGCATCCGCCCGGCCTCGATGGGTCGCGCGGTCCGAATCCGCAAACGCTTGAGCCACATTAAAATCAAACTGACTGAGAAGTAATTTCTCTCTGGCAAGTTGCCACAGGAGGCAAACCGTTGGGTCAAAAAGTTCATCCATTTGGATTGCGTCTCGGGGTTATCAAGGACTGGCACTCGCGCTGGTACTTCCCTAAAGACTACGCCAACTTTCTTCACGAAGACTTGAAGCTGCGCAAGTCGATCAAAGACCGCTTTGCGCACGCCGGTGTGGCGAAAGTTGAAATCGAGCGGGCCGCAAAGCGCATCAAGGTGACGATCCACACGGCGCGTCCCGGCATCATCATCGGCAAAAAAGGCTCGGAAATCGAAGGCCTTCGCCGCGAACTCGAGACGCTGACCGGCAAGCAGATTGTGGTGAACATCGAGGAAATCAAACGCCCCGATCTGAACGCCCAATTGGTAGCCGAAAACGTCGCTGGCCAGTTGATGCGCCGCATCAGCTTCCGCCGCGCGATGAAAAAAACGGTCCAGAGCATTATGAAGGCCGGCGCACTTGGCGCCAAAATCCACTGCTCGGGACGTTTGGGCGGTGCAGAAATGGCCCGCAGCGAATGGTATCGCGAAGGTCGCGTTCCGCTGCACACCCTGCGCGCCGACATCGATTACGGCTTCGCCGAAGCCAAAACAAAGTATGGAATCATTGGAGTGAAGGTTTGGATTTTCAAAGGTGAAGTATTCGCCAAAGAATCCTCTCTCTCCAAGTAAGCAGATTGAATCCTCGCATGTTGATTTGAAGGAATAGACGACCATGTTGCTTCCGAAACGCCCAAAACACCGCAAGGTGCAAAAGGGACGCCGCAGAGGAAAAGCCTACCGCGGTAACTCGCTCACCTTTGGCAGTTACGGCATCAAAGCCCTTGAATGTGGCTGGATTACGAACCGCCAGATTGAAGCGGCCCGTATTGCGATCAACCGCACGGTGAAACGCGGTGGCAAGCTGTGGATCACCATCTTCCCGGACAAACCTTTGACGGTCAAGCCCGCGGAAACCCGAATGGGTAAAGGCAAGGGTAACCCGGAACACTGGGTCGCTGTTGTTCGCCCTGGCCGAATCATGTTCGAGCTCGAAGGCGTGACGCCGGAACTGGCGCGCTCCGCCATGAGCAAAGCAATCCAGAAGCTGCCGATCAAAGCGAAGTTCATTCAGCGCGAAGAAATCGCTGATGCAGCTCATGTGACGGGAGCGTAAACACCATGGCTAAGAATATTGCGACCAGCGCTGTGTTGCGCGAATCGACTCCAGAAGAACTGGACATGCGCCTCAACGAGGCCAAACAAGAACTGTTCTCCCTGCGCGTGAAATCGACGACCAAGGAACTGAGCAATCCGAACCTGATCAAGTCGAAGCGCCGGGAAATCGCCCGCATCAACACGATCATGAACGAAAAAAACAAGGGCGCATAAACCCGATCCCGAATTTGAACCCCGAGTAACCGGCGATCAAGGAGTGTAAGGCCAATGGCCGAAGAGACGACCAACGCAGAAGCGACAGCGACCACAACCCGCGTTCACGTGGGAATGGTGGTGAGCGACAAGATGGATAAAACCATCGTCATCAGTGAGCAGCGCCAAGTGAAACATCGCGTGTACAAAAAATACATGCGGCGCGACAAAAAACTCTATGTGCATGACGAGAACAACGAAGCGAATATCGGCGACAAAGTCGAAGTCGCAGAAGTTACCCGTCCCTTGTCGAAATCCAAGCGCTATCGTCTTGTTCGCATTATCGAACGCGCGAAGTAACCATCCAGAATTTTGAAGAGGTGGGACAGCGATCCCCCCATCGGAGTCAAGAGCGATGATCCAGGAATACACAGTCCTCAATGTTGCGGATAACAGCGGTGCGCGCAAAATCCGTTGCTTCAAAGTGCTGGGCGGTTCCAAACGCCGCTATGCCTCGATCGGCGATGTAATCGTTGCCTCGGTTCGCGAAGCTGATCCGGCCGGCAACATCAAGAAAGGCCAGGTTGTTCGCGCGGTGATCGTGCGCACCTGCAAGGAAGTCGGCCGCGAAGATGGCAGCTACATCCGCTTCTACGACAACGCTGCCGTGATTATCAGCAAAGACAATGAACCCGTTGGAACGCGTATCTTCGGAGCCGTTGGCCGCGAATTGCGCGCGAAAAAGTTCATGAAAATTGTCTCGCTTGCCCCGGAAGTATTCTAAGAACACAAGCCGGTTTGGTAAGATTTCAAGGAGTTGATGGAAAATGAGCCTCATTCGCACGGGCGACAAAGTCCAGGTAATCGCTGGCAATAACAAAGGCGAGTCCGGCAAGGTGCTCCAGGTGATCCGGGAGAAAAACCAGGTCATCGTCGAAGGCGTCAACGTTCGCGTCAAACACGAACGTGTTCGCCAGACCGAAAACGGCACCGTTGGCGGCATCGTCGAAAAAGAATTTCCGATCCATACAAGCAACGTTGCTTACCTGGATCCCAAAACCAGCAAACCCTGCCGATTGGGCGTGGTTGTCGGTGAAGACGGAACCAAGCGTCGCGTAACCCGCGGCAGCAACAGCTCGAATTCCACGATTGATGAATAAGACTTGATGCAAACAATCTTGGATTGAGGTCCATCAAGCAAGGATTACGAAGAAAATGGCAGACAAGAGCGCTCCGAAAGACCAGAAAGTGAATGGGAACACGCCTCCGCGTCTTCTGACGAAATACCGCGAGGAAATCGCACCCGCCCTTCAGCAGAAGTTCGGCTACGATAACGTGATGCAAATTCCCAGGCTGGAAAAAATCGTCGTGAACATGGGTGTTGGCGAAGCCTCGCGCGACATCAAAGAACTCGATCACGCCGAACGCGAACTGACGCTGATCACGGGCCAAAAGCCCCGCACGACGCGTGCGAAAGTCAGCGTAGCGCAATTCAAGATTCGCGAAGGAATGCCCGTCGGCTGCTTCGTGACCCTGCGTGGCCGCCGCATGTATGAATTTCTCGACCGCCTGGTCTCCGTTGCCATCCCGCGTATCCGCGACTTCCGCGGATTGCCCGGCAACGCCTTCGACGGTCGTGGAAATCACTCGCTTGGTATTCGCGAGCATAACATTTTCGTCGAACTGTCCTACAGCGACATTTCGAAAAACCGTGGCATGAACATCACCACCGTTACCACCGCCAAGTCGGACGCGGAAGCCAAAGAATTGCTGCGCTTGTTCGGCATGGCATTCCGTAACTGACCGCATCGATCAGGAGACAAACGTGGCACGTACATCTCAAATGGCAAAACTGCGCAGTACGCCGAAATTCAAAGTGCGGCAGCATAACCGCTGCCGAATTTGTGGCCGTGCGCGCTCTTACATTCGCATGTTCCAAATGTGCCGACTTTGCTTCCGCAAGCTGGCACACGAAGGGCAGATTCCCGGCGTTACGAAATCGTCTTGGTAACCATCGACCAGGGATAATCGAAGAGTTTTCGGAGGTTCTCCGCAGGAATGACACACACAGATCCCATTGCTGATATGTTGACCCGTATTCGGAATGCCAACCTGGTATTCAAGGATCACGTTGACATCCCGAATTCGAAGATGAAGGTCGCCATTGCGCGCATCCTCAAGGATGAAGGCTTCATCAAGTACTACAAGGTCATGCGCAATAACAAGCAAGGCACCATTCGTGTCTTCTTGAAATATGGCCCCAATCGCGAGCGGGTGATCTCCGGGCTGGAGCGCATCAGCAAGCCCGGTATCCGCCGCTACCTGAAGTCCACGGACATCCCGCGTGTTCGCGGCGGGCTTGGTGTCGTCATCCTGTCCACCTCGAATGGAATTATGACGGGTCGCGAATGCCGCAAAATGAAAGTTGGCGGCGAAGTCCTTTGCTCGGTTTGGTAAAAGCCCCGGAGGTATTGAGAAGTGTCTCGTATTGGTAAACTCCCGATAGCCATCCCCAGTGGCGTGCAAGTCAACGTTACCCCGACCCAGGTCAGCGTCAAGGGCCCCAAGGGAACGTTGAAAGTTGAAACGCGCGGCCACGTGGACGTCAAAATCGAAGATGGCAAAATCGTCGTCCTTCGCTGGAACGACCAGCGTCAGTCGCGTGCCTATCACGGTCTGTATCAGCGTTTGATCCAGAACTCGGTGACCGGTGTGACGACGGGCTATAAAAAAGAACTGGAAATTCAGGGTGTCGGTTACAAAGCCGCCGTCCAGGGCAAAAAACTCGTCCTGAACCTGGGCCACTCGCACCCGATCGAAGTCGATCCGCCCTCCGGGATTACACTGTCGGCTCCCAAGCCCACGGAAGTCATCATCGAAGGAATCGACAAACAGTTGGTTGGACAGGTGGCAGCAAACATCCGTGGCCATCGTCCGCCTGAACCCTACAAGGGCAAAGGCGTTCGCTACAAAGGCGAATATGTCCGTCGCAAGGTCGGTAAGACCAGCGGCAAGAAGTAATCTCGCAGGAACATTCTCATTTGTCCCGCGATAAGGTCGGCTACTACGCGTCGCCTTAAGAGTCCGGGAGGTTGAAAAAAAAATGAACGTAACGCACAAAACACGCAAAACAAAATGGGGACGCCTCAAGCGCCGCCATCTGCATATCCGCCGGAAACTCTCTGGCACCGCCGAACGTCCTCGTCTGATGGTTCGCAAAACCGCGCGCCACATCTACATCATGGTGATCGACGACACGCCGGCCAATGGCTCGAAAACACTGTTTTCGCTGGACACGAACTCGAAAGAAAACAGCAGCAAGAACTTCGCGAACATTGCATGCGCCAAAGCCCTCGGGCTGCGCGCTGGTCAGGCACTGAAAGAAAAAGGCTACACGGATGTCGTGTTTGACCGTGGCGGTTACCGCTATCACGGTTGCATCAAGGCTCTTTGCGATGCCGTGCGTGAAGCCGGTATCACGGTCTGATCCGCCAAAGCCTTCACCACCGACCATTTTGAACTGGGAATAAGCCAACATGAGCGTTGCAGAAGACAAAGAATTCAATTCGGCGATGTCGAAAGAAGAAAAGATAGTGGTACCTGTAATGGGCACCCCAATCGATCCTTCCAAGCTCGATCTCCGTGAGGAAGTCGTCAGCCTGAACCGCGTTGCCAAAGTTGTTAAAGGCGGTCGTCGATTCAGCTTCGCCGCACTTGTTGTGGTTGGCGATGGACACGGCCACGTCGGTGTCGGTTTCGGTAAGGCGAACGAAGTGCCCGATTCGATTCAGAAAGCCGTCGAAGCAGGCAAACGTAACCTCATCCACGTTCCGATCATCGGTCGTACGATTCCTCATGAAATCATCGGCAAATTCGGCGCCGGCAGCGTGATGCTCAAGCCCGCCGCCGAGGGTACCGGTTTGATTGCCGGGCCAGCGGTTCGTGCCGTTCTGACAATGGCGGGTATCGGCGACTGCTTGACCAAAGTGCTTGGCAGCGATAACCAGCTCAACGTGGTCAAGGCCACATTTGAAGGCCTCAAATCACTGGGTACCGCAGAAAGCGTTGCCGCCCTGCGCGGCAAGACCCTCGAAGAACTCCTGGGTAACAAGGCTGCCGAACGTTATCGCCTTGGTCGCGAAGAAGCCATGAGCATGAAAGCCGAACTGGCCCAGGTGCGCCGCGAAGAAAAGAATAGCCGTCTTGGAACATACACCGCTGGCGGTCGAAAAGATAAAGAAGACGCCAACAAGGACTGATCCTGAGTTCAGCGCCAAGGCATGACCTCCCGGAGAACGATTGAAATGAGCAAAGTACGTATCACTTGGGTAAAGAGCACCATCAACTGCAAACAAAATCATCGCCGCACGATTGAAGCGTTGGGTCTCCGCCGGTTGCATCATACGGTGGTCAAAGAACTCACCCCGCAGATCAAGGGCATGATCAAAAACGTCGAATTCCTGGTTCAAGTTGAGGAAATCAAAGAATGAAGATCCATGAACTTCCTGCAGACCCCGGACGCAAGCAGAAGAAAAAACGCTTAGGCCGTGGCGAAGGTAGTGGCCGCGGCAAGACAGCCGGTAAGGGCAACAAGGGCCATCAGGCACGCGCTGGGCACTCCAAGCGCTCGCCCTTTGAAGGCGGCCAGATGCCGTTGATGCGCCGAATTCCCAAATTCGGCTTCACTAACCCGTTCCGCAAAGAATACGAAGTCGTCAACGTCTCCTCGCTCGATAAGGTCTTCGACACGGGCGCCACTGTGGACGTCGAAGCGCTCAAGAAGGCACGCTTGGTGCGTACCGATAAACCTGTCAAGGTTTTAGGCAACGGTAATGTGTCGAAAAGCTTCACGCTTAAGGTTCATGCCGTGTCGCAAAGTGCGTTGGATAAAATTTCCAATGCGGGCGGATCGGTCGAACTGATCAAGTAAACGGGTGTTGGACAGCCCATACCCGCAACGATGGGAAGCTTTCGATGTTAGATATTATCAGAAAACTGTTCGACTTCAATAATGACGCCTACAAGGACCTTCGTCGGAAGGTCCTTTACACATTGATAATGATCGCTGTTTACCGGATCGGAAACCACATTCCGACGCCGTTTGTGGACAGCGAACGCGTTCGTGAGTTCTTCTCCAATGCTGCTTCGAGCAAAGGCTTGTTCAGCATGGTGGACATGTTCACCGGTGGTGGTTTCGGCAAAATGACCATCATGGCCATCGGTATCATGCCCTACATTTCAGCCCAGATTATTCTGCAGCTCCTGATGATCGTGTGGCCGAAACTCGAGAAGATCAAAAAAGAAGGCGAAGCCGGCCAACGCAAGATTGAACAATGGACACGCTATGGCACCGTGTTGATTTCAACGGTCCAGGCCATCGGTGTCGCCATTTTCATGTACAAAAGCGGCTTTGTGGTTCCGGAACTGGCCGACGCAACCTATGGCTTTATTCCCGGGTGGTTCATCTTCGGGTTTGTCGCGATGTTGGCAATCACGACGGGAACGGTTGTTCTGATGTGGATCGGCGAACGCATTACCGACAATGGTGTTGGCAATGGAATTTCGCTCATCATTGCTCTGGGCATCATGGCCAGCTATCCTTCGGCGATGCACCTGATGGTGATGAACATCCAGAACGAATCACTGGCGAAAATCTGGATTCCGATTCTGCTTTCGCTGTGTATTCTGACGACTGTGGTGATTATCCTGATCCAGGAAGGCGCGCGCAAAATTCCGATCCAGCACGCCAAACGCACCGTTGGCCGTCGCGTTCAACAATCGCAGACCACGTACCTTCCGTTGAAGGTTAATACTGCGGGCGTTATTCCAGTCATTTTCTCCAGTGCAATCCTGACGTTGCCGCAAACGCTCTTCAGTGGATTTGGGGCAGGCGACGGTGGTACCTTTAGCACCTTGGGCGTCTGGTTTTCCTCCGCCTCACCGCATAACCTTTATTCGTTCTTTGACATTCAGAAGGAAAGTATCTTCCTCCTGTTGAAAATGACGAATATTTACACGATTCTCTATGTTATTCTCACGGCTTTCTTCTGCTTCTTCTACACGGCAGTGACCTTCAATCCGCAAGACGTCGCAGACAATCTGCAAAAATCCGGCGCATTCATTCCGGGATACCGTCCTGGAAAACAAACCGCCGATTATATCGACATGGTTTTAACGCGCATAACGACCGTTGGAGCGACTTTCCTGGTTGCTGTGGCGTTGATTCCCATGATGCTGTCCGTTTCGTTCGACATTCACTACAGTTATGCCGAATTTGCGGGCGGTACCGGGTTGATCATCGTCGTTGGTGTGATTCTGGACACCATGAAGCGCATTGAAAGCCAGATGCTGATGCAGCACTACGATGGATTCAAAATCCGCCGCCAGGCAGGTGGTGGCAGTGGTGGAAGCCGTCGTTGGTCAGGTCGTAAAAAGTAAACGAAACCCTTCGACAAGGCATTCGGAGAGGTTTAGCTTAAGCAGTGCCCCAAGGAGAGTGAGACGCGGTGAACGTAGTACTCTTTGGCGCTCCGGGTGCGGGCAAAGGAACCCAGGCGGAACTGATTTGCAGCAAGTTTCACCTGACGCATATTTCAACCGGCGATTTGATCCGAAACGCCATCCGGGCGGAATCACCCCTCGGAAAAAGCATTCGGGAGCAGGTTGAAAAAGGGAACTTGATATCGGATGAACAGGTCGTGGAACTGGCCTGCGAGTTGATCGAATCGAAGAGAAGCTCGAGCGACAGCTTTCTTTTCGACGGTTACCCCCGAAATCTCGAGCAGATCTCGATGCTTGAACAGATCTGTGAACGATATAACCTGACCGAACCGGTTGCCGTGAGCATGGATGTTCCCGAGTCGGTCTTGATGTTGCGCATTACGGGACGTCGAATTTGTCAAAAGTGCAAAAAGACGTTCAATGTATATGTCAATCCCCCGCGCGAAGAAGATGGCTGCGGAATTGATAAATGTCCGCTGATTCAACGCGCGGACGATACTCCCGCCACCGTTCGCGAACGACTGCGGGTGTATCACGAAAAAACGGAACCGGTTTTGCATCACTACGAGATGCGCGGTCATCTGGCTTCGATCAACGGCTCCGGAACGGCAGAGGAAGTCTTTGAACGAATCTGTAAGATTTTGACGGAACAGTATTAAGGCAGGCTAAGGCAATTGACGAACAGCATGGCGAGGCAGACACGACATTCCATCGAGCTGAAAAGTGCTGCCGAGATCGATCTGATGCGTCACGCGGGCCATCTTCTGGACCGCGTTTTGAAAGAAGTAGTAGCAAATGTCCAGGAAGGTGTGACGACCCTGGAGTTGGACAAGCTGGCTCATAGCCGCATCAAGGAAGCCAAAGCGAAACCGGCATTCCTTCGGCTGTATGGATTTCCCAACACGCTGTGCATCTCGGTGAACGAAGAAGTGGTGCACGGCATTCCCGGCAAACGCAAACTGGTGCCGGGCGACGTGATCTCGATCGATTGCGGCGTAGGTTGGAAAGGTTTTTTCGCCGATGGCGCGTACACCGCAGCCGTGGGCGAAGTTTCGCCGGAAACCCGGCGTTTGATGGATGTAACGAAGGAATCGCTCGACCGGGCGATCGAGCAATGCAAACCCGGTAACCGGTTGGGCGATATTGGCTGGGCCGTCCAGTCGCATGTCGAGGCAAATGGCCTCTGCATCATCGAAGAATACGGCGGTCACGGCATTGGGCGCAAGGTTCACGAGGACCCGCGCGTTGAAAATTACGGCCAGGCGGGCAAAGGGCTGAGACTCAAGCCTGGTATGGTCATTGCCATCGAACCCATGGTGGCGATTGGCACGGGAAAGACAAAGGTTCTCTCCGACGATTGGACCGTTGTGACACGGGACGGCAGTTTGGCGGCCCATTATGAGCATACAGTGGCGATCACAGAAGACGGATGCGAAATTCTCACGCGATCGACATAAAAAACTGCTGTTTGCCTTGACACGAGCAGCCGTCTGTCGATCATTCCATGGCTTCTGTGACGATAATCGAGGCCACTAACCCATTCGACTTGGAAGAAGATTATAGTTTTATGGCCAAAGAGAAAGGCATCGAAGTAGAGGGCGTCGTAACCGAAACACTGCCAAACGCAATGTTTCGCGTTGAACTGGACAACGGCATGAATGTGTTGTCTCACATTTCGGGCAAAATGCGGATGCACTACATCCGAATCCTGCCCGGCGACCGCGTCACAGTGGAACTGTCGCCCTATGATCTGACTCGGGGCCGTATCACGTACCGAAACAAATAATCCCCCGCGTGGGCGAAAGCGCCATCGGGTGGTGTAAACTGGGATAACAAGCAGGAGTTTCGACCATGAAAGTGCGCGCTTCCGTCAAGCGTATCTGCAAGGACTGCCGAATCATTCGGCGCCGCGGTGTCGTCCGCGTGATTTGCAAGAACCCCCGCCATAAGCAGCGCCAGGGTTAATACTTAAGGTAAAGCAGGAGAATGCAACGTGGCACGTATTGCTGGTGTTGACCTTCCGAGAGACAAACGCGTCGAGTACGGCTTGACATACATTTTTGGAATTGGCGTGGCGCGCAGCCGCGAGATTCTGCAAGCAGCCGGAATCGACATGAACACGCGCGTCCGTGATCTGACCGAAGCCGAAGTGACGAAAATTTCGGCGGTGATTACGGGCAAATACAAGGTCGAGGGCGATTTGCGCCGCGAAATCGGCCAGAACATCAAACGCCTGATGGACATCGGGTGCTATCGTGGCCTGCGCCACCGTCGCGGCTTGCCCGTTCGCGGACAGCAGACGCGCACCAATGCCCGCACCCGCAAGGGGCCGCGTCGCACCGTGGGCGCCAAAAAGAAATAACACAATCCGTGCGCACTGAATTCGCACACTGAGTAATATTCAAGGAGCACTTGTCAGATGGCCAAAAAAGGCGCCGCTGCCCGTACAAAGAAAAAAGCGAAAAAAAGCATTTCGCATGCGGTCGTGCACATTCACGCGACCTTTAACAATACGATCGTGACCTTTGCCGACCCGGCAGGAAACACCATTTCCTGGGCCAGCGCTGGTTCCTCGGGCTTCAAAGGCTCGCGCAAGAGCACCCCGTTCGCGGCTGGCCAGGCATCGGAAAAAGCCGCCAACGCAGCTCGTGAACACGGCGTCGTTTCCTGCGAAGTCGTGATCAAAGGCCCAGGTTCGGGTCGTGAATCTGCTGTTCGCTCGCTTCAAGCTGTCGGCTTGACGGTTCGCAGCATCAAAGACGTTACGCCGATCCCGCACAATGGCTGCCGCGCTCCCAAGCGTCGCCGCGTCTGACCAACCGTAACGAAAATTCGACCGTCAGAATATTTCAATCGAATCAGAGGTTTACACAGTGGCTCGTTATACAGGACCTGTTTGCCGTCTTTATCGCCGTGAGGGCAAGAATCTGCATCTGAAGTCGTCGCGTTCGGCAGCGGCACGTCGCACGCTTGAACGCTTGACGACGCCTCCCGGCCAGCATGGCCGTGCGCCGAACAAAATGTCCACCTATGGCGTTCAGCTTCGTGAAAAGCAGGCGTGCAAGCGTATCTACGGAATTCTGGAAAGCCAGTTCCGTCGCTACGTGGCTCGCGCCGAGCGCTATCGTGGCGTCAGCGGTACCGTGCTGCTTCAATTGCTGGAGCGCCGTCTGGACAATGTCGTATATCGCGCCGGCTTTGCCGTGACGCGCGCCCAGGCTCGCCAGCTTGTCGGCCACAACCACATTCTGCTCAACGGCAAGCGCGTCAATGTGCCTTCCTGCGAAGTGCGTGTGGGCGATGTCATCTCGCTTGCACCCAAATCGAACGATCTCAAGGTCGTCAACGAAGCGCTGGAATACGCAACGGCTCAAGGTCGCAAGGGCTGGATCACCTTCAACGACGCGGATAAATCCGCTACGTTGAACGCGATCCCTGCACGCGAGGATCTGGACGATATTGACGTCCGCGAGCAGCTGATCATCGAACTTTACTCGAAGTAATCTTTCAACCTTCCGGTTCTTCTCACCGAAGAATCGGATTCGCTTTTTGCCGAGCCGGATTTACCGGCTCGGCTCATGTCTGTAAAAACAGGAGAGTACTTCATGGAGCTGGAACTTAAGCCGCTCATCCGCCCGACCCGGCTTGTCCCCGACAAGCTGACTCTCAGTGATACCTATGGCCGCTTTACGGTCGAGCCGCTCGAGCGCGGATTCGGCACCACGCTGGGTAACTCCCTGCGCCGCGTATTGCTTTCGTCAATCCAGGGGGCTGCGGCAACCAGCGTGCGTTTCGAAGGTGTTCGTCACGAATTCATGGCGATTCCTGGAGCACGCGAGGACGTCAATGACGTGATCCTCAACCTGAAACAAGTCATCTTCAAGATGGATGGCGCGCAGGACAAAACCACCATCTTTCTGGACAAAAAAGGCCCCGGACGCGTGACAGCGGGCGATTTCAGCCTCCCCGAAAACGTGACGGTTCTCAATCCCGACCAACACATTGCCGAGCTCACCGAGGGCGCCCATTTTGAAATGGAAGTTCTCGTGGCTCAGGGCCGTGGCTACATGGCAGCGGTTTACCCGGAAATGGAAGACGAAGACGATATCGGTATCCTGCCGATTGATGCCGTTTTCTCGCCCATCCGCCGCGTGCGTTACGAAGTATCCGACGCTCGCGTTGGTCAACGTACGGACTACGACCGTCTTGTGTTTGAAGTGAACACCGACGGCAGCGTTCGTCCGGAAGAAGCGATCAGCTTTGCCGCAAAAATCCTTCGCGATCACCTGGATATCTTCATTCGCATCGAAGACCGCGACATGGCCGTTTCGGAAACGATCGGCGGTGGCGGTGAAGACGGCGGCGACGGCGTTGCTCCGATTCAAGCCATCCTCGACAAGTCGATCGAGGAACTGGAACTTTCGGTGCGTTCGTTCAATTGCCTGGAAGCGGCTGGCATCAAGACGATCCGCGACCTGGTGCAGAAGACCGAAAGCGAAATGCTGAAGTATCGTAACTTCGGCCGCAAGTCGCTCTCGGAAATCAAGGCTATCCTCAAACAATACAACCTCAGCTTCAACATGAAGCTGGACGAGCGGGGTCTCCCCGTGAATATGAGTTCCGACGATCGGGACTAAAACCGACAGGCGGTTTCAAGAACCGTCTGCGGCGATCACACCCTTTTTGATGAAGAGGCATTAGGACCATGCGCCATAGAAAACATCGCACAAAACTGAGCCGTCCGACTGGCCATCGCAAGGCATTGATGCGCAACCTGTCGCGCGCGCTGATCGAGCACGAACGCATTCGCACGACGGAAGCCAAGGCAAAAGCCCTGCGCCCGTTCATCGAAAAGATGATCACGCTCGGCAAAAAAGCTGAACTCCACAATCGTCGTCAGGCGTTCTCGGAAATCGGCAAAAAAGAAGCCGTTCACAAGCTGTTCGAGGAAATCGCTCCTCGTTTCAAAGAACGCCAGGGCGGTTACACTCGGATCATCCGTGACGGTCAACGTGCAGGCGATGGTTCCTGGATGGCGTACATCGAGTTCGTCGAACGCGCCAGCGAAGAAGCCGTTGTTGCGGAATAATTCCCCCGCACTTTTCATCGCATAAAAATCGCCAGCCTCCTTGTGAGGCTGGCTTCTATTTTTACCGTCGATGTCTGGGAATTTTTCTGATTACAGCATGTCCAGAATTTCGCCCTGGTTGCGGCGCAGGAACGTGATGCCGATCAGCGCCGAGGCGAAAGGAAGCAGGAACATGAGGTGAATTCCCATGCCGGGTTCCCAGGCATGGCCGGGCGAGCCAAAAATACGCTGGATCATCGAGACGTAGGGGAGGACCGGATTCCATCGCAGCCAGTTCATGATCCATTCGGGTAAAATGGCCTTGTCGTAATAATAGACAATTGGCGTCAGCCAAAACCAGAACTGGAGCGCGATGTTGACCAACTGGCCAATGTCGCGTAAAACGAGGTTCAGAACGCTGAGAACCATTCCGATCCCCATCGCGACGATGCCCAGAAGTATCATAATCGGGAATACGAAGAAAAAGCTGGCGGGAAGCTGTATGCCCGCGATGAGCAGGAAAAATCCCAGGGCGATGATGCTGAACGAGTGCACCAGGAACGAATTGACCAGCACGCTGAGGTGCAGGACTTCGGGCGGCATGGCGAGTTTTTTGAGGAAATTGGCGTTTTCAATCAAGATCGATGTGTTGCGGTTGAGCACTTCCGAGAAAAAAAACCACGGAATCATGCCCGATGTCAGATGGATGCCGTAATCGAGTGTTGTTCCCGAACCGACGCGGCTCTTCATCAGGTGAGAAAATACCAGAATGTAGATGGCGATCAGGACAATGGGGTGAACGACATTCCAGACGACGCCGAGGTTGGACCCGGCGTACCGCGATTTGAACTCTCGCCGCACCAGGAGCCAGAGCACCGGGGTAGCCCGGGCAAAGTCCTGGAGCGACGAGTCGTTCAGTTGATTATCGAGGGCGATTTTTTCCGCCATGGCAATTCAGCCAATCTGGAACGCGTGGGGATCAGGCGCAGGTGGTTTGCTTGATGATTGTCGCATCGCGCGCGGGGCCGGTGCTGACCATCGTGATCGGCGTTTCCAGGTAGTGTTCCAGCTTGTTCAGATATTCGATGGCTTTTTCAGGTAACTCTTCCAGGTTTTTCAGCCCGGATGTGGACGATGCCCAACCTTTGGCTGTTGTATAGGCCGGTTTGGCGACCTTGGTTTGTTCCAGGTCGAAGGGAAGCAGGTTCGACGTCTCGCCCGATGGCATGTCGTAGTGCGTACAGATCGGAATCTCGCCGTAAGCATCCAATACGTCGAGTTTGGTGATGCAAAGATCGGTGCAGCCGCTGATTTGCAGTGAGCGACGAACAACCGGTGCGTCGAACCAACCGCAACGGCGCGGGCGGCCTGTGGTAGCGCCAAATTCGCCTCCGAATTTCCGCAACGTTTCGCCTTCCACACCGTGAAGTTCGGTGGGCAGGGGACCTTCGCCAACGCGGGTGGTGTAAGCTTTGACGATTCCAATAACGCGCGTGATGCTGGTCGGTGGAATTCCCAGGCCTGTGCATGCACCGCCCGGCGTTGGGCTCGAGGAAGTAACAAACGGGTATGTCCCGTGATCGATGTCGAGCAACACGCCCTGGGCGCCTTCGCAGAGGACTTCTTTGCCCGCTTTGAGGGCATCGTTGACGACTGCGACGCTGTCGCACAGGAGAGGAACGACACGTTCCCGGCAGGCGAGAACTTCTTCCAGCGAGGATTCGAGATCGGGCGGTTCGACTTTGTAAACCGATGTCAGAATATCCGAGTGTACCTTGGCAAGCTCGCGGTATTTTTGAGCGAACAGATCGGGGTAGCGGAAATCGCACAGGCGCAGGCCGATGCGGCGAGCCTTGTCTGCATAGGCCAAGCCGATGCCGCGTTTGGTGGTGCCGATTTTTCCGGCGCCACGGGCTTCTTCGTAAGCGCCATCCATGATTTTGTGCAAAGGAAGGATCACATGGGCCTGTTCGCTGAGAAGCAGACGTTCCATGACATTGACGCCTTCTTTTTCCACGCCTTCCATTTCGCCGATCAGCGACATCACATCCACGACAACGCCGTTGCCGATCAGGCTTTTGACGCCGTCATGTAAAATGCCCGAAGGCATCATATGGAAGACGTACTTTTTGTCGCCAATGACCACCGTATGGCCGGCATTGCTGCCTCCCTGATAACGGGCTACCAGGTCGGATTGCGACGCGAGCACGTCCACAATCTTGCCTTTTCCTTCATCGCCCCATTGGCATCCGACAATAACCGTTGCTGGCAATGTTCCACTCGCTTTCGTATTGATGGTGTCGGGCGATTGTGCGCCCTCGTTCCGAAACCGTTTCCGAGCGTGATATTGGGGGAGATATGCCACCCCGAACGGCTTTTATTGCAGACTTCCAGACAGCCGAATCGCCCCGGAAACTTCCGGGGCGATTCAAAACGTTGCCCGACAACACGATCAAGTCGCCTTCAGGTTACTCTTTCGGGTTGTCCTTTTTCTCTTTGTCTTCCGCGTCTTCTTCGTCGTCGAATCCGAAATCCTCTTCTTCGTCGTCGAATCCGTAATCATCGTCGAAGGACGAGAAATCGTCTTCATCTTCGTCTTCCAGCGGTTTGGCGCGGAAGAGGCGAACGGCAAGGAACACAGCGATCAGGATGACCAGGATGACGATCACGATGGTGATCAGGCCGCCCATATTGCTGCCCTTGGACGATTTTTCGCTTTCGATCTTCTGGGCCTGGACTCCCGCAGCGTCTTGCAGGTTGCGGACTTGGCGGGAGACTTCTTCCAGCATCTTGTCTTGATTTTCGATGGCGAAGCGCAGCTTGAGGTTTTCCTTCTTCATTTCCTCAACCTGAGCCACCAACTTCTCGGTGGTTGCCGAGACATCTTTGGTCAATTGCTCGCGATCGGTTTGAATTTGCTGTAATTGATCTTTGTCGCCACAACCGACAATAACCAACGCCATTAATACAACCAGACTTACTATCATTCTTTGGATGGATTTCACGCGGACTTCCTCCTGGACATAATGGACTTCTCAATTCGTCTCAACGCCAAGGCAAAACCCTGAAGTAAAAGGTGTCAAGGGAGAACGTAATTCAAGGAATGCCTGTTGTTTTCCTCGGTCAAGACAGGAAAACTGTACGGTCTGATGGGAGCAATGGGCAACAGGAACCTGAACAAAAAAAATGGTGGCCAGGGGCGGAATCGAACCGCCGACACACGGATTTTCAGTCCGTTGCTCTACCAACTGAGCTACCTGGCCACGAGAGGATTGTTGCTTCTTCAGCCGCAAAGCACCCTGCTTGCGAGTGGGAGAGCAGTGAACAAAAAGGCTTTGGGCGTGGCAAGGGAGAAATCGTTCCGGTGTTAAAAAAAACGCTATTTATTTCGCAGTACGAGAGAACTTTCCAGTTCATGGCGCTTTGCGTGTTGTTAGAGAACGCTTTTCCGTAACGTCGTGCTTGACGAATACGGGGTGGGTGCCCTTCGATGGCCACCCAAAAGGCGGAATCTGTTTCAAGCCGTGCCGCTCGATCATCCGAAAAGGCAATCCCCCCATGCATTTGATGGCCCTGATATTCATTGGAAACATGATTTTTTGGACGTTGGTGGTTTGGAAAATGGGTGCATTGGACCCGGATACAGATCGCTGAGTCTGCTTTTCTCGTAACGAAAAATGAAAAGCGGCACGCCCATCGAGCGTGCCGCTTTTGCTTTTGTGATGTTTGAGAGTGATCGGGCAAAATCACCCGCTGTTGCGGCTGGGGAAAAATTCGTACTCGCCCGGGCCGTTAACATCATGAGGCAATTCGGCTTCGCGTAAAATGTCGGCGGCGTTTTCCGGCGGCACGGGATTGATGAAAAATCCCGTGCCCCACTCGAAGCCTGCCACGCGCGAAAGCGCAGGTAAAATCTCAATATGCCAGTGGCAATACGCGCTTGGGCCGGCGTCGTCCGGCGTGGTGCGCACAATCAGGTTGTAGGACGGATCGCCAAGCGCGCGTTGGAGTTTACGCAACGTGCCCTTGATGATTTCCGCCAGATCGAGCACCGCGTTTTTCGTGATATCGCTGAAAAATTGCTCGTGACGTTTGGGCAAAATCCATGTCTCAAACGGAAAGCGCGAGGCGTAGGGACAGAATGCGATAAAGGCGTCGTTTTCCATTACCACGCGGTCGCCATCTTTTTGTTCCTGATGCACCATGTCGCAGAAAACGCAACGCTCTTTGTACTCGAAATATTTGCGCGCCCCGTCGATTTCTTCCTGTACGTTTTTCGGAACAATGGGCAACGCAATGATTTGGCTGTGCGGGTGCCAGATCGAAGCTCCCGCTTGCGGTCCGTAGTTTTTGAAAATGAGCACATAACGATAACGCGGGTCCTTGCGTAACTCCACCGATCGATCGCGAAACGCCCACAGGACTTCCTGCACCTGTTCTTCTTCCATGTCCGGCAATTGTTTGTCCGGTTCCGGCGATTCGATCACCACTTCGTGGCGCCCGATACCGTTCATCATGTCGTACATTCCCTCGCCGAACCGCTCGATGTTGCCGTCGGTGTCCAAGGCAGGAAACTTGTTGGGAATTACGCGCACCCACCAACCGGGTGTGTTGGGTGCCGTGCCAGGCGGACGGTAGGAAAGGACTTCTTTGGGCGTTTTATCCTCGTTTCCTGGCAAAAACGGGTTGAAATCATCAACTTTGTTCGACGGAACCGGATTGACGAGCGACGATGGACGGTTGGCTCGTTCGGTCGAAATAATCACCCATCGTCCAACAACGGGGTCTTTGCGTAATTCTGGCATTATATCGTTCCTGTGGGGGGACGGATTTTTCCGCTTTTCAGATGAACAGTCTCCACGCGAACGTCACTGGAGTTTGAGAACAACCGTACATTCAAGCCACGGAACGGTGCAAGAATGAAACCGTGGGAGGTTGCTCCAAAAATTGAGGTAAACGATTTGGGGGGAATCGGATGGGGCGGGGCCCGGTCCCCATCATCCCGTGGTGTTCCAGTGATCGAGAATCTTCTGGAAATACTCGGCGTCTTCATCCTTGGGGGGCTGAAAATTGAAACCGAGATCGCAGTAGGCTGGTGCGTTTGGATCGGCGAGGATGTATTTGGCCCAGAAAATTTCCGCCTTCAGCGTCACACGGCGGGGGAGGAACGGCGTGGCGAACGTGATTTTTGAAATGAAGCGCATTTGATCGAGCATTTTGCATTCCTGCTCATTGAGTGCCGTGGTGCGAATACGCACCGACCTGTCCGACAACGCGAGCAGTTCCGCTTCGACCGTTCGGGGCGTGAACGTTTCGAGCGGATTGAAAATATTCAGCAATACTTCCAGCGTGATGTCTTTACGAGCCATAGTTGATTCCGTGTTTTTCACGGGTTGGGGGAAATGGAATGGATGAAGGTAAATTATATTGGCGCGTACGCTGTGTTGGGTATGCGAAATTCCCCGCGTCACCGTCAACGATGTTTTGCAGGACGTTCTTGTATCTTCCTCCTATAGGGGTTTTTGTTCGAGGTTAGCGATGGGGCGTATCTCAACTTTGCTGCCAAAGATTAAAAGATTCACCACAAAGACACCCGCCATAGCCTTGGCGCAGGCGGGTGCCTTTGCGGTTTGGTTTTTCCTTCGTTTTGGGTACAAACTCAAGATGCGCCACCTGCGATGTTTTGCGATCTTCCGCGCTTGACAGTGTTCGGTGAGTTTGACTTCGCTGCACTGAACGTATTCCCCAATGGTGAGGCAATCGACGGTGCGGCGCTTGCGACTGATTCTCTGGACTTGTTTTTTTCTGACCGCCGTGGCGGGAGTTTTTGTTTTGTTGTTTTTGCCCGGTTTGACTGCTCGAAACAATGCCCGTGCACAATACAAGCTTGCCCAGCAAGGGGTGGAAGAAATCCAGTCCACCAAATTTGAACTGGAAAACCGATTATCAGCCTTGCGGACGCACGTCGATTCCGTCGAATTGGGAGCGCGTGTCGAATATCGGCTGATCAAGCCGGGCGAACGCATTGAATTGATCGAATCGGCTCCCGATGATCAGGCGGTTCTGCTGCCCTGATGTGACGGGGACAGGAGAAACGCGATGGATTTTCCCAAAGGTTTTTGCGGCGGGGCTACCGCTGCTGGATTGAAGCCGTCCGATAAACTCGATATGGGAGTTTTGGTGTCGGAAACGCCCTGCGTGGGAGCGGGCGTTTTTACGCGTAATCTGTTTCAGGGAGCCAACATTCCGTTTTGCCGAGAGGCCCTTGCCAAAGGCGCCGTGCGCGCGATCGTCGTGCATGCGGGCCAGGCAAATGCTTGCACCGGCGCGAAGGGTATCGCGGCGGCACAAAGCGTCATTGACCGCGCTGCGAAACATCTCGGGTGCGAATCGTCGGAAATCGTTCTTGGCTCCACCGGTGTGATCGGCGTGTTGCCCGATACGAAAAAAATCTTCGGCGGGTTTGAAAAAATCTTCGCAGCCGACCTGACGCCTGAAGGCATTCAGCAGGTTGGCAAAGCCATGATGACCACCGATACGGTGCAAAAAACCGCGTCGGTTAAGTTCAAACTTGGCGGCAAAACGGTGACGATCCTTGGCCTGGCCAAAGGCGCAGGCATGATTCACCCGAACATGGGAACGATGCTCTCTTACATTGTCACCGACGCGGCGATTGCGCGCCCGGCGCTGCAACGCGCGGTTAAAGAATCCGCCGATGCGACATACAATTGCCTGACCGTGGATGGCGACACCTCGACCAGCGATATGGTGGTGGTGCTGGCTAATGGCGCAGCGGAAAACAAGACCGTCAAAGGCAAGGATTCCGACTATCTGCTGTTTCAGAAAAAACTGAAGTCTGTCTGCGAGAGCCTTGCGCGGCAGATCGCCACCGATGGCGAAGGCGCCACGCGGCTTGTTACCGTGCGAGTGAAAAAAGCCGCTTCGCAGGCGGATGCGCATCGCGCCGCCATGGCGGTGGCTTCGTCCAACCTTGTCAAATGCGCAATATTTGGTCGCGACCCGAATTGGGGGCGTATCGCCGCTGCTCTGGGTTACAGCGGTGCCAAGTTCGATCCGAGCAACGTGACGATTATGCTTGGCGGCGTGAAAATTTTCACTCGTGGGACGGCACTTGATCATGATCGTCTGGCGCTGTCGCTTTACTTGTCCGAAACGAAGGAAGTTGTGATCGACGCCGTGCTCAACGCAGGGACGGAGTCGTGTTCGGTCTGGACATGCGACTTCAGCCACGAATATGTGACGATCAATGCGCATTACACAACATGAGCGCAGCCGTTTCCGCGTCCACAGAACCTTTGTTTATTGTTGGTGCCGAACGCTCGGGCACCACGCTGTTGCGCCTCATGCTGGATGCGCATTCGGATATCTGTATTCCGCCTGAGTCGATTTTCTTCAACAAATTGGCGCTTAAATGGAGCCAATGTTCCGACATCTCGGAACGTTTGGATGAATTTGCGGACAACCTGTTTCGATGCTGCCGGAAATTTCAGGATTTTCATTTGGAAAAGAGTTGTGTCATTGAAGAGTTGCAGGCTTTACCGCGACCGCTTCTGTTTCCCGCTGCTATTGCTTCCGTTTATCGCCTTTACATGAAGCAAGATGCCCCCGTCGCACGAATCTGGGGCGATAAAAATCCTCTGAATATTTCGGAAATCAAGTTCATCCACACGCATTTTCCTGACGCGCGGATCGTGCACATCATTCGCGATATTCGCGGTGTCTATCATTCGCTGAAGGAGCGCCAAATCAAGCAGAGCGCCGAGTGGAAAGGTTGGCGGGACGGCGTGTGGGGGATTTCTCAGAAATGGGCGTGGGTGGAACGCAACGCGCATCAATATGCCGATGATCCGCGTTACCATGAACTGAAATACGAGACACTGGTTGCCAATCCCGAAACTGAACTGCGTCGTGTTTGTGAATTCCTCGGGATAGAATTTGAGCAATCGATGCTTGAATATCATAAAAAGAGCGACATCTCTCAGCGAATTCACAGAAATGGCATCAATCATGAAAATATACGAAAACCTGTAACCGATGAGCGCACAGGTGTTTGGCAGACGGGATTGTCACGAGGGGAAATCGAGGCGCTCGAAATTCTCAACCAACATGTGTTGACCAAGCTCGGTTATGCCTGTGTCGCGCAAGGCTTTCCCTGGCGTGGGGGGCTGCTGTTGATTGGTCACTTGTGGCGCGACCGAGAGGTGTTAATCCGGCGAGCGAAACGATTGCTTTTCGGAAACTCAGTTCGTGGATGATTCACTCGCGGCGTTTTTCAGTAATGCATCCAACTCGCGCAGAATTTCTACCGCCAGCAAATCCTTGGTTGTCGGGGCAATTTCTCGCTGCGAATCTTTGCCCAGCAGTGTTGCGCGGTTCGTGTCGCTGCCGAAACCGGCGCCTTTTTCCGTGATCGGATTTGCCACGATCAGGTCGAACGACTTACGGTGCATTTTTGTGCGAGCGTTTTGAATCAGCTCGTGGGATTCTGCTGCAAAACCAATGAACACCTGACCGGGTTGGCGATGTTTGGCCGCTTCGACAGCCACATCGGGCGTGCGAACCAGGCGGATTTCGACTTCCTCGGGGCCGTCTTCCTTTTTGGCCTTTTTTTCGGCCTTTGTTTCCGGACGCCAATCGCTGACGGCGGCAGCAAAAATGGCGGCGTTCGCTTCGGGCAGCAATTTCACCACGGCATCGCGCATTTCCTCGGCGGAAACCACGCGTTCCAGGTTCGCCAGTCCATCCGGCATGGGAAGATCGCACGGACCGGTGACGAGGCTGACGCGCGCGCCTGCCAGAATGGCTTGCCGCGCGAGCGCCACACCCATCCGTCCCGTCGATGGATTCGTGATGCAGCGCACGGGATCGGCGAATTCGCGTGTTGGACCACTGGTGATCAAAAGATGTTTTCCGGCAAGGTTCGGACGTTCGATGGTTCCGCGCAGCCGTTCGACAATCGCGATCAGAATGTCCTCTACATCGGCGAGACGGCCCTGGCCCATGTCGCCGCATGCGGTGGGACCGAAAGCGGGCTCGACGATCAGATTACCGCGCGCGCGTAACGCAGCGACGTGTCCCCGCACGGTGGCATGCTGGTACATCGTTGGATTCATTGCGGGAGCGATCACCATTGGGCGTGGCCACGCAATCGCGAACGTTGAAAGCGCATCGTCGGCCAACCCCAACGCCAGTTTCGCCAGCGTATTCGCCGACGTGGGCGCCACGCAAAACACGTTTGCCCATTTTGTGGCTGCCAGATGATCCATTTCGCCGGGCTGTTCGCTGTCCCACAGGCTGACGACGGTTTTTTGTCCCGTAATGGCATCGAACGCCGCCTTGCCGACCAGCTTGGTGGCATTGGCCGTCATGACGACACGTACTTCGCCGCCGCCTTTGACGATACGGCTGGCGATGTCGAGCGCACGGTAAGCGGCGATGGAACTGGAAACACCGAGGAGAAGACGAAGACCGGAATAGATCATGGCGAATGGACTCGCTAAGGTTGATCGGGCGCCTTTGTCTGCGCCACGCCCGTATTGGAGGCCGTTTTCGCTCCGATGCCAAGTGCTTTCAACTCGGCGGCGAATGCTGTAAGCTCGCTCTCCAGATCGTATTCAAACTCCGCTTCCATTCCCTGGGCCATGGTTTCGTATCCCGAATACAAACGGCCCGTTCCCGGATTGGTTTCGAGAGAAATCGTGTGGCTTGCCACCGGACGTCCTCGCCCATCGAGCGCCGTGAGAACCATTTCCAGCCGATAGCGCGCTTTGCTTTGCGGCAAACCTAATAAAGACAGGTACCCCGATCCGATGAACGTCACTCCGTACAACATTCGCCGCGTTTCCAGATCGCATTGATGGATCGTGCCGATGATCCGGAGCGAGTTAGGCTCCATCGCGGGCGGTTGGGGAGTGGTTTCGAGCCGCACGTGGTCTTGCTGGTCCAGATAGACGATGGTCTTCAGCCCCTCGATACGTGTGCGGCGCGCGGCGCTCATCAGATCGCAGAAATCATCCACGGTAAAATCTTCACGCAGCAACCAATGCTGCTCGATTCGGCCATCGCGCACGGCGCTTTCCACGCGTTGGTGGGGGAACGTTGCGGCCAGTTCGTCTTCGAGCATTAATTCAATCGGGCCACCGCCGGTCAAAACCATGTTACGGCGGAAAATCGCGGTGTTTTCGGCGGGGACGGAGACATCGGCGAGGCGTGCTTTCAACTGGCCGTATAAGTCGTAACAATACCTCCGCACTTCGGTAGAGTTTTCCTCGTCCGGTGGCGCTGGCAGATCCAATTCGACGCTGATCAGATCGCCGCCGAAGTGATCGTCGGGTTTGTCGAGTAATCCGTAATATGAATCCACGTAGGGCAAAAACGGCACCGCCCACAGGTCGCTGAAATACGTATCGTCTTCGTTCGCATACACGAATCGATCGATAAAGATGTCCGGTGGTGTCGCCGTGGGGGACGGAGACGCATCGGCGGCGGGGTTGACATCCGTGTCCACGGTTGCGGGCAGCGGAAATTCATCGAGCATCCGGTGGCGTTTGTGTTCCATGACTTCCGAAATGACAACCGGTGTCGTGATCGACGTGGTGCATCCCGCAGTCAAACAATGCACGCCGGCGGCAATCATCGCGGTCGTCGTAAAGGCAAGCATGGTTCTCATTCTGCATCAGGGGTATGTGCCCCCTCCCTATTCTGATCTTCAGCCTCGTTCCCTCGAACAGCAGCAAGCCTAAAAGTTAAAACTTGTCGCAAATGATCCGATCCAACTTTATCTTCAAAATGCGCCGTATGCGGTTCGATACCCGGTGTCGCGAAAGCGTGATCGATTTGATAGAGAGGAAATGCGGCGGGCCAAGAAGCCAGCCATGCCTGACCGGGGACGGAGGTGTAAAAGTCGGTTAAACCTTCCGTTGCGTGGCTCAATTGCCATGAACCGCGAGGCGTGTTGAAATCGCCTACGACGATGCATGGATGATCGATCGATGCGACAACGGCCCACAACTCTGTAAATAATTCCGACGTGTCGCGACGGGGAGGACTCGGTAAATCGACAAGCAAAACGCTGATCGGCTGGTGTTCGATTTCCATCGTAACCTGAAACACGCGCAGCCGCGTGTCGCAGGCGATTTCCTGCGATTCCAAAATGGGAAACCGAGATCCCATGGCTAATTGACGGGTTGCAGCCCACTCGTAAGGAGTTTCCAACCCATGCTCTAAAAACGCGGGCGGGCGTTGGCGATAGGTGCCTTCCGACAAGCAAATAATATCCGGCGTGTGTTGCTTGAATCCATCGAGGACTTTGCTTTTTCCGCGATTGTACGACATCACGTTCCACGCAACGAGCGTGTAATGATCTTCCATCGGGATCGTACCCGCGTGAATCCAACGCGGTTGTTCACGGCGAAAGCTTAAGTACAGAAACCCCGCGAAAATCGCGGTCAACAACACCAATGACAGACTTCTCCGTCCCCATTTCCATGGCAAGAATGGTGCTGTCACCACGCCGATGATCAACCACGCAATCAGTGGTACCCACAGCAACCATTCGGTGAGAAAATATTTATCGTTGGGATAAAATCGTAAAATCAACCCGATCAAATTCAGGAAAAAAACGATCAACGCTCCACGCCGGATAACCATGAATAAGCGGCGAGATGAACTGGGGCGGGACGCGTCGTTATCCTTGTCGGGCATGGAGAAAGCTACCGGTAGAATTTAAACCACGGAGACACAGAGACACGGAGAAAACACGGAGATATTGATCTTTGTCACAGGAACGAAATGATGATAAAGCGTAAAAAAGAAAACTTAATGATGAATAATATTCCATCGATACATTCCTGCAAATTCTCCGTGTCTCCGTGGTGATTTACTTTACTCCTATTGCTCCTCGGCGATTTGTCGGGCGAGTTTCCACAATCGCATCAACGCGGTGCGCCATTTGTGTGCCCGCCCATCGATGTGGGTGAAGACGTCTTCCATTTCCGCACCGAGCACTTTCACCGATTCGAGTACTTTTTCCGGATTGGGCGAACCGGTTTGCGAGCGCAATCCCACCAGCAGAACCGGGTTCTCGAAACGCGCCATCTCTTCGACGGTCAGCGGCTTGAATTCACCATCGAGTTTTGCCAACTCCACGTTAATCGCCTGCCGGTCCAGCTTACCGTTCTTTTCGCATGCGACGACCGCTTGCCCAAGCACACGGTAGCAGTCGCGGAACGGCAGATTGCGTGTGCTGGACAGATAATCGGCCACGTCGGTGGCGTTCATGAAGCCTTGATCGGCGGCGGCCAGCATTTCGTCTGCGTTGACGCGGATGCGCTCGAACAATCGGGCGAACAACGTCGCCGCGCCGCGCACTTCCTCGGCCACATCCATGACGAGGTATTTAGTCCACTGGGTGTCGCGGTTATAGCCTCCCGGAGCGGCGATGCCGATCGAAAGCAATGATTGCACGATACCCGAAGCCGAAGCCGCGCGTGCCCGGGTGACTTCGGCGAAGTCCGGGTTGCGTTTCTGCGGCATGATCGAGCTGCCCGTGACGAATTCGTCGGGCAAGCGCAACCACTTGCGCGGCGGCGAGCTGAGTAAAATCAAATCCTGTCCCATGCTGGACAGATGGCCGAGAATCTGGGCTGCCAGGAAAGCGAATCGCGTTTCCATTTCACCGCGCGACCAAATGGAATCCACGGTGTTGGCCGACGCGCGGTTGAAGCCGAGCAAATCGGCGGTGCGCTCGCGGTCGATCGGCCAACTGGTGCCAAAAGAAGCCGCTGCGCCGAGGGGACACTCGAGCAATTCATCCAACAACCGTCCCGCATGCCGCATAT
Source organism: uncultured Candidatus Sumerlaeota bacterium (assembly GCA_964580585.1). GTDB lineage: Bacteria > Sumerlaeota > Sumerlaeia > SLMS01 > JAHLLQ01 > CAZOKZ01. The sequence goes on from CAZOKZ010000027.1 coordinate 47,798, forward strand.
CGCGCACGATACGGGCGAGGTAGCTTGTCACCCAATGCCCCCACGTCGTCACCATGGCGGGCTGCATATGCGTCATGCCTGGACAAGCCGTCGCGGCGTGTTCGCGGGCGTGTTGCTGAAGCACCCTCGCTAAATCGCGCAATTCGAGCGACAGCGCAAAAATTTGATCGCGCAACCATTGGCGCATATCCGTGGCGACTTGATCGTTGCGGCTGCGCCCGGTGTGCAATCGCCCACCCATTCCCGCGCCAGCCAGCGCCGTGACGCGATTTTCCACCGACATGTGAATGTCTTCGGCCTGGGGGTCGAGCAACGGCGTCCCGGCCTCGGTTTCCTCGCGGATTTGCAATAACGCGCCGAGCAACGCCCGGCGCTCTTCGGCGCGGATAATTTCCGTATCGCCCAACATAATCGCGTGCGCGGCGTTGGTGGCCAGGTCGTACGGGACCAGCGCCAGATCGGCTTCTGGGCGCGGGCGCACGTCGCGACCTGCGCAGTAGGAAATATTCAGCTCATCGACGCCGCTCTCGCGGCTGGTGCCCTTGGCCCAAACGGGGCCGGACGAGGTCGTGGTGGTCATCGCGCAACTCGGTAGATGGATATAATATTGGAGTGTTTCTAGGGTAAAACGAAGCGCGGATCAATCACATAAAGTGGACTGATCCGCGCATGGAAATTCAAGAACAGGGCATCGATTACTCGAACAGAGCCTTTTCAGCCAGAAGCGGAATGTTTTCCTGAATATGCGTCGAAACGCCGCCCAGGAACGATTCCAGTTCCGACGTGGAAATATCATAGGGTTCTTCGGCCAGTGTGTTCATGTCGATGTTCGCGTTCAGGATCAGGTCCGGGTTGCCTTCCTGTCCCGTGCGCATCGAACGCAGACCAATGCGGCGGTTGATGCCCATCCCACCCGGCAACGTCACGCGCGCCAGCGCTTGAATCTGGATGTCCTGAAGACGATCGCCGAACAAGCCCTTGCCGCCCAGAACGTGTTTTTGAATGCGCTGGTTGGCGCTGCTGGGCACCGGGGCGATCAGGTCCGTCACGACGCCAATGCGCGAGGCCGTCGCGCCGAAGTGCTCGGACAGCACCGTATGGATGCGCATCGCCTGGGGGGTGAAATTTTCATACGCCTTATCCACGGGCAATGCCTGAACATTGTGGCCTTGCGGGGTTTGTTTCACCTCGCCCGGCATCATCCGGAAATGAATTTTCGCGGGGGCCACTTCGAGCATCATGCGGCCGTCTTTTGAAGCGAAACGCACACGAGGCACATCGGCGGGCGCTTCGGGCGGAACCGGGTTGAATTGCGGGTCGCCGTCCAACTCCGGAAGGCGCCACGGCAGCGATTCGGCGAAATTTTTATAGTCTTGAACCTCGAGTTTGCGCAGGAACAGGCCCATGAATATAGAGGTCGTTTGGAAATTCTGAAGCATTGGTTCACTCCGATCGGAGGGGTTTGCGGGGCGTCGTCCGCCCTGGATGGTTTTCCATAAACCATGGCAGTCAACGGGCCGCCCACCCCCCGGCGCAATAACAACCTGAAAAAAACCGCCCCGAGCGATGCTTGGGGCGGTTTTCAAGAGAACAATGTTTGGCGAGGAATTATGCGCTGGCTTCGATTTCCGCCAGGATGCGCAGCATATCGTCGATGGTTTCGTCCATCGCCTGCTCGTCGCCGCTTTCGATGGCGTTTCGCAGGTCGCCTGTACGATGGCGCAGGTCGCCGGCCAGATCGTGATCGCCTGCCGCGCCAAGGGTGGCTTCCGCGCGTTCCAGCATATTGCGCGCTTCCTCGTTACGCGACTCGCTGATCTTGTTGCGCAGGATCACGGCCACGCGATCCTTCGCTTCGCGGATCATGCGGTTCTTGTCTTTTTCGCTCAGACGTTCGTCCGTGGCGGAAATGACAACCTTCTTCGACACGCCGGTTGCGAGGTCTTCCGCCGTCACTTCGAGGATACGGTCAACGTTCAGTTTGAACGTGACCTCGATGCGCGGCACGCCCTTCGGCGCGGGCGTAATGCCTTCGATACGCAGCAGATCGAGGAACGTGTTTTCCGAGGCCACGGTTTCTTCCCCTTCGTAAATCGGGAACGAAATCGCTTCCTGGAAATCGCGCGTCGTCGTGAAGATGTCTTTGCCTTCCGTCGGATACGTGCTGTTGCGTTCGATAATCGGACTGAACTGGTCGCCTTGAAGCCCCACACCGAGGGAGAACGGTGTCATGTGGATAATGACGGGCTTGTCCATCTGGTACTTGGTGGCGAGGTCCTCGCTCAGGCCATCGAGCGGCGCCAGAACCAGCGTTTGCACGGCAGCGCCCATCGCGACCACTTCTTCGGGCGAGATGTCGCGGCTGGGGTTGCGGTTCGTGAACTCGCGCACCACCTTCTGAACGGCGGGGATACGCGTACAACCGCCCACGAGCAGCACGGTGTCGAGACTGTCGATCTTTATGCCAGCGTCCTTCAGGGCCTTTTCCATCGGAGGCACCGTCGCCTCGACCAGGTCCTTGGTCATTTCGTCGAACTTCTCGCGTGTCAACGTGGTGTCCATCGTCAGCGGACCTTTGTCCGTCATCGTGATGGCTTCGACCAGAACGTGGGTTTCTTTCAATTCGGAAAGTTCGATTTTCGCTTCTTCCGCCGCTTCGCGCAAACGCTGCATTGCGATCGGGTCCATGGAAAGGTCCACGCCGTGTTTGTCTTTGAAATCGGCGACCAGATAATCCGAAACGCGTTTGTCGAAGTCATCGCCGCCGAGGTGCGTATTGCCGGCGATGGCTTGCACCTGGAAGACGCCGCTGAGGATTTCGATGATTGAAACGTCGAACGTACCACCGCCCAAGTCATAGACCATGATTTTCTGGTCTTCTCCGCGTTCGAGGCCGTAAGCCAGGGCGGCGGCGGTCGGTTCGTCGATTACCCGGCGCACTTTGAAGCCGGCGATTTCGCCCGCGTCTTTCGTGGCCTGACGTTGGGTGTCGGTGAAGTAGGCCGGAACCGTGACCACAGCCTGGTCGATTGGTTCGCCGTAGTAATCCTCGGCGTCGGCCTTGAGCTTCTGCAGAATCATCGCCGAAACTTCCTGCGGCGTGTACTCGCGTCCTTCAATGGTTACACGGTGGCCGGTACCCATGTGGCGTTTGATCGAGAAGACCGTGCGCCCCACGTTCATGATGGCCCCACGTTTGGCCTTCTTGCCGACCAAGACGTCGCCGGACTTGGAAAACCCTACCACGGAGGGCGTGATACGCTCTCCCAAGCTGTTGGGAACCACGAACGGACCGTTTTTTTCCATCACGGCCATCACCGAGTTCGTTGTGCCCAGGTCGATACCGAGAATTCTCGCCATGATTCTCCCTAGCCTTTCATGAAGGTAAAGCCACCACTACTTTCGCATCCCGCAGCAGTCGCCCGCGAAAATAATAGCCTTTTTGTCGTTCTTCAATAATCGTGTTTTCAACGTACTCACTGGATTTGCGGGTTGCAACCACATCATGCAACTCTAAATCCACTTCTGCACCGATGCAACTCATCGGCACCAGACCGATTTTATCCAACGTGCGTTGCAATCGACTACCCACCCCTTCTACCGAGGCGATCCAGTTCTGAAATTCTTCATCTTGGCTGGATCGCTTATGCCCGAATTCAATAATACGGTCAAGCGCATCCAAAACGGGCAACATGGATTTTGCCAAATTTTGTATTTCATACGAATTTTCGGACGTTTGACGGTGCTCGACTTCTTCGGCCAGATTGATCAGGCGCCATAATTCACTCAGATAGTCCGAGGTGCGGCCGACCAGATCCTTGCGCGCCATTTCCTCTTCGCTGCCTTCCCACGTATCCAAACGCACGGCGTCGATCTCGAAGGAACCCTTCCAAAGCCAGTTTCGCAATGCCAGCATTCCGTCTTACCTCTTCAGCCGTAAATCGTTGAGGGCCTTGCGCGCTAATTTGTTCTTTGGGTCAAGCTCGAGCACTTGCTGGTAGGCTTGTTTGGCCGACCGTGTGTCGCCCTTCATGTCGTACGTTGCGCCAATTTCCATGTAAACTTCGGGACTTTGGATGTAACGAAGCAGCTTTTTCAAGTGCACCAGCGCGGGGGTAAACATGCCCTTCTGGCGATACTGTTTGCCGAGTGTCAGGTGAGCTCGGACAATGTTTTCCTTGGTCATCGGGTTTTTCGGGTCGATCGACATGCTTTTGTTCCAGGCCAGGAACGCCTGATCGACTTTCCCGCTGTTGAGCAGCGACCAGCCGAGAGAGTTCAACACCTCGACATTGCGCGGATGCTTGGCGTGCAGCTTATTGAACTCGACGACGGCTTCGTCGTGTTTTCGTTCTTCGGCGAGGGAGTTGGCGATTTGAAATTGGGCATCGAAGTCGTCGGGACGCAGCTCGAGAACCTGGCGATAGCGGTTGATGGCGACCGATTTTTCTTCTTCCGTCGTCGCCTGACTGATGTTTCCGCCGTGATAGCGATGCGCCTCGATGATGCACTCGCGCAGATATTCGTTCTCGGGCTCTTTATCCAATCGCTTCTTCCAGCGATTGATCACCTCTGCCCAATACCGGGCGGCCTTGTTGCTCTGTTCCGATTTCTCGCACGCCAGCGCCAGATTATGAACCAATTCGACGTTGTCGGGATTCAGCTCGAGGGCTTTTTCCCATAACTCGATGGCGTCTTCGTGCAGCGAGTGCAGCGCGTATGACAACCCGAGCATGATATGGGCATACATGAGGTTATTGCGGGCGCGCACATGCGTCGGGTCGATCTGCTGGACCTCGCTCCAGTCCTTGATCGCCTCGCTCCAAAGTTTTTTGTTCACCGAACTGTGTGAACGGCGCATCAACATGCGAATAAAATGAGTTTTAGCCTGATGGTCGCCTGCCATTTTGCGGAAATGGTCGCGGCATTGAGAAATTTCTTCATCGCTGGGAATCCGACCGTCGTCGGGGCGCTCGTCGGGGATGAACAGGAACTCGCCGTGGATCGTATTATAGGTATGCAGGTCCTCTTTTGCCCGGCGCTTGGGGTCTTTGAGGCGATTGTACGCACTTTGAATGACCAAGAAACGGTCCGTATGGACCTCGGGATTGTACCGTTTGACCAAATCCACGAAGGCCATTTTTATTTCCTGGTCCGATGCCCCTTTCGATAGACCAAGAACAGCGTAGGCGCTGGGTTCTGCCATGAGGTTGTCCCCGCAAAAAATAAACGCACACAAGCACTTGCCACGTGCCTGCCCGCAGCCGGATTGAAATAATCCTTACGGATGTACGCTCTAACGGCGCGCCACCCGCAAAGGAAATTTAAACGCTTCATGTTGCTTGCCGCAAGAGAAAAGCCAACGAGATAAATTCCCCGCGAACTTCTGACACGATTTTGGCTGTCTCGTATCGAGAAAACGCCCTCGAATTAATACAAATCCCAGTCCGAAGTACCGGATTGAATCTCGCTGAACCAGACATCTTCCAGCACGATCCCCTCGCTCAACCCACCGATTACCAAGAGTTTGTTATCGAAAACAAGTGCGCCGTGGGACGTTCGTGATCTGAAACCGGGTGACTCTGTTACCAGCGTCCAATCGTCTCCGTCGGAAGAGCGCCAGATGTCATCCAGGTATTGGAATGTTGAACCGCCGATGATCCAAACTTGATTATCGAACACCGTACAGGTGTGTCCTTTTCGTTCGGTAAACTTGCTACCGACAGAAGATAGGGCCACTCCGGTCCATTGTCTGAACTTCAGGCGCCGTCCAGATATTATACGTGGGTGTCCAATCCACCTCCACTTCCGCGCGGGCAGTTCTTGCTCCCAGCAGCAACCACGCCGCCATCAAACCGATGACCAGCCCTTCGATGAATCTTTTGGTGAAATGCAACGATTGTTCGGACATGCCGTCCCCCCCAGTGCAGCCGTTTCGGGCTTGTGATCCGTCTCCGTCCCAAAAACCACCGCAGCGATTTTCCTCCATGGGACGACTTCACGTTTATTAATAGGGTAAGGAAAGACGATTGTCAACGCAGCGGCATGAAATTACACGATCAATTGCTCCCGCTTGGTTGCCCGATGAATTTGCCCGTTTCCAGCTTGATTTCCGTTTCGTCCCGACGTCCTTCGCCGCGGTTGAAGATCGAACCCACCTCGATCACCCACCACCGGTTGTTGCCGTAAACCGTGTGGCGCTGATTTTCGCCCGAACGAACCGTATCCACCAGGCCATCGTGTAGCACGCGGATTTCCGCTTCGTTATCGGAAAGGCTGGTCGGGTCGTTTTCAATCACGCGAACCAGATCGATCGACGCGCCCCAGAAAGTGATCGGTGCCGCCTGGAACAGTTTGTGCCGCATGATTGTCGGGTCGCTCGAGAGCTGGTTGATCGTCTTTACCTTTTCTGCTGCCGCTTCAAACGTCCGTCCCGGGGCGGGGAATTTCGCCTCCGGATACGTGTACACCGTGGCTTCGATCATCGTAGGTCCCACGCCATCAACTCGCACGGCATACTTGCCCCAACGAATACTTTGCCCGGGTTCCAGCGTCAGCTCGCGCTTGGCTTTATCGATTGCCAACGACACATATGCCCGGGGGCGCCCATCACCGTCCATCGAATCGGCCAGCACCGACAGTTCGCCGACCTCGGCGGGCACACCCGACGTCAAATGCAGGGGCGTTTGATCCGAGGCGTCTTTCCACGCTCCGAGCGGCGTTGTCACCGTCACCCGCGTGTGGCCAGCGCCCGGCGTGTCGCCGGGGAAAATGTCGCCTACGGTCAGGACACGCCCGTCGCCCATCGACATCGTGCCGATTTCGGGCAGGGTTACTTGACGAAGCTCGCCATCGAAATACACCGAAAGCGCCGCCTTGTCGTCATCCGTGCGCAGGAAATCGTTATCGGATATTTTGTTCAGCGCCACAAAACCGCCCGCGAAAAAATCCACCTCGTTTTCCTTCAAATCCATGCGGCGTTCCTCGTCGGGCGCCTTGCCTTTGCCACGCAACACATCGGGCAGGTAAAACGCCGTCACCAACGCCATTTGCTCCTTGGCTTCCAACCGCGAGGCGTCGCTGAACCGCACCAGCAGCGGTTCGGCCAACGTCCATTCGTTCCAATTCGCGCGGTAGGTTTCGCCCGCCAGCTCGAATTCCGCGCGCTGCGTTGTCAGGTTCTCGGCATCCGTCGAAACCTCGAGCAGCCGCAGTTCCAGATCGTGAAACGCCATGGCTTTCCCGGGTCCGAGTACCGTCGCGGTCTGAGGCATGTTCGGCATCACCGTTACCCCGGCTGCGACCGGCGCCTTGCCGTGCGCGCATCCGCTCGCCAAAGCGACCGTTGCCGCAATCGCCGCGTATCCAACCAACTGCCGAACTGTTGACCTCATGTGCCACACCTTCCTGCCGGGAAATTCCAACGGCGCCGAGCGTGCACGCGAGGGGGCGAGGGAGTCGAGGGGCAAATTGGGCGTGCCCCGACACAAATCTCCTGCAAAAAACGGTTATAGAGAACGAGCGAGCTTCTCGCCGACACGAGGCTGGGCAAAAAGGAGAACGGGCGTCCCGCCCGTTTTTAACGACGAAACCGCGGAACGGGCAAGATGCCCGTTCTCCTGTCGGAGCAATGCGATTGTTTTTCAGGTGGTCATAATGAAGATTGCGGGAATAAAATTTCAAACGGTCGTTTTCATTGTGTGCTTTTTCCCGGCAATTGTGTTCGCCACTCAAATGAGTTCGCCTGTGAGCAGATGCAAGAGCAACATGCGTTCCCTGGCGACAGTACTGGAAGCTTACCATATTGACAATGGAAGTTATCCACCTAGTGTGGGTGAACAAGACGAACTTCCGATCACGTTGCTAACCTCACCTATTGCATATGTGATTGAAGCTGATGATGAAATTGACGAGAAATTATATTTTGATTATCTGAAAAAATATCGTATCGTGCACCGTACGAATTGGGTTCGATACGGCATCGTGAATTATGGCGATTGGATTTTCTTCCTATCTGTTTCGCTTTTAGTTGTAATGATCTTTATTCTGAAAAACACGGAAAATAAAAGATACCAAATAATGTTAGAACTCATCATGTATGTTTTAGTCGTATTTATATTTTTCGCTCTGTCGGCTGGCTGGGGATTGATTGATGAATACAAATCAGTTAAGGTTTACCAAGAACCGGAATCGTGGAAATCCGATTATCTTTTTTATCACTACGCTACCGACGGTTCGACATGGTGGGTGATCCAAAGCGTCGGTCCCAACGGCGTACGTGAGTTGGAAAACCTGAGTGAACACACCAAGCTTTTTTCTTCCATCGCCGAACAAGGTTGCATTCCCGATGAGCTCTTGCCCTATACGTATGATCCGACCAACGGTGCCATTAGCGCGGGCGATATTTGGAGAGTGAAGGAATGAAGATTCGACTCATTTTGTTCGTGATGTCCTTTTTCCCAGTATTTACCTTTGCTGGTCACACGTCTTCGCCTATGACTCTTTGCAAAAGAGACATGCGTAATATGCTCGTGGCAATCGAAGGTTATCGCATCGAAGAGGGTGCTTATCCTATTGCCTTGGCGGGAGAGCAATTTCCCGATTCAACGATTACAACACCCGTTAGTTATTTAACTTCGGTGCCGAAGGATTTTTTTGCGAAACCGAAACAAGTGCGCCTAACCATTTTTCTGAAATACATGTTTGAATCAGGCTATATTGCAGCGCCCATAGTATGTTTTTTCGTGTTAATTATAACAATTCTCGTTGGTCGGAAAAAACAATTTGAAGCATCGAAATACGTATATGGACTTGTCGCAACGATCTTCATCCTTTGGCTTATCAGCCTCCCCGGTTCGTATGAAAGAGCGATCTTCAAGTATCAATATTCAAATGAGGGGAAATCGGGTTTCTATTACATGAACATGGGAGAAAATGGATGGGTTTTGCAAAGTGTCGGTCCCGACGGTGACCGGGACATTGAAAGTCTGGAAGCGCTCAGGAGAAAATTTATATACGCGAACAGTAGTGTCCGGTTATAAGTCGAACAGTGTCAATTGTCCACCTGCACCCTCTT
>CAZOKZ010000028.1:0-54858 GCA_964580585.1 uncultured Candidatus Sumerlaeota bacterium
CCCAGAGGGCCGACTGAATAGCTAGATTCAAAGGAATTTTGACCGGATCAGACGTCCCTTCGGGACTCAGCCACTCTTGGGAACTCGAAACCTAGCACTAAAAGTGCTGGGCTAAATTCAAAAGCCCCATCGGGGCTTGATTCCTTAGCCTGGGGCAGAGCGCGTCAGCGCGTCGCCCCAGGAAACGAGCGACGCGTTCCCAAGCCCTGAAAGGGCGTAATCTCCTGCGCAAACGAATGATCTATCAGAGTGTATCTCGCCCCTTCAGGGCTTGAGGCAATTAACCAATCGCGCAACCCAGGGCTGCGCTTTGCTTCGCCCATGGGCTAAGGAATCTCGCCCCGTTGGAGCGAACCGTTGATCCTGCAAAACCTGATTGGTTTCGCCGATCAAACGGCCTGAATGTTGAAAGTTCAGGAAATGCTATTGTAGGAAAATCTTACTACTTCCCCGCCGCCAACCAATTATCGACGAGAGCCTTCTCCTTCGGACCGGAAGTCATGACGATCTGTACGTAATTGCCCCGTCGTTCGAGGTTCAGCGTTTCACCGTTTGCTCCCGATAAGGGCACCGCCATCGCAGCGTCGGCGGTCGGAATCGCGTTTCGATCAACGAATCGAGGCCATTGAATGGCACGGCGCATGAACGCGTCCTGGAATTCTTTGGCGTCTTTTTCCGTGTCCCAGGAGGTCTTCCAAACCACGGCCCAACGCGAATCGTCTGGCGAAGCGAGCGTTAACAACTGGTCGCCCCCCCACCCCGCCGCGCCACGCGTTGCCGTGGGTTCGTTTACCAACACCTCTGTGCTTAACATGGAAATCGTGGGGAAACTTTCCGGCGGCGTCAGAACTAACCGTGTCACCCACTCACCCGCCGTATTGCGGTAGATTTCTTCCATCTCACCAGCGCCATTCCACTCGGGCAGGGTCACTTCCACCGGTGGATCGAGGTTTCGGAAGAATTTCTCCGGATGAATAATTTGCTCGGTCGATTGCGGCGGTTGTTTAAACGCCTTATCGCGCGCGCCTTTCGCGTCAGATTGCATTCCCTCGGTGACAAAAATACTACCCGACAAATATGGGAATAACAGCGATTGAACCAACGCAGGCGGCACGGTTTCCAACTGCTCGGTGCTTTGATTGAAGATTTCGTTAAAGCTCAACAAATCCGTCGCTTTGGCGTGTTCGGCTGCCCATTCGATCATCAACACCGTCGCGTCGCCTTCGAGCACACATGACATTGCCAGGTTTTGGTCGTTGTTTTTTGTGCGGAAAGGCAATTCGCCAATCGGGAAATATTGGTCCTGAATCGCATGGCAAATTTCGTGGGAGAGGATCACCTTGCCAAACAGCGACTTGGGATCGAACGAATCCACGACATAGAGCTTTTGCTCGCGGTCATTAAAAAGTCCGCCAACTTGTTCTTCGAGCAGCCCGGAATACAGCATTCGCAGGTCCGATCCCGGCGGCAGGAGTTCCATCAGTTCCCACGTCAACGCTTCGCCCCGCACCGCTTCGGGGGTCAGTTCCAGGTCGAGCATGCGACCGAGCAAGGCTTTGAGTTCGTCTTTGCTCAGAATCACCGGTTCGACAGGGTGTTTGAGTGGCAGTTCGCGAATTTTCGCGGTTTGTTCGGCAATTTCCGCCACCAATTGGGCATAACGCGCCTTCTCCAGGAATGGACCAAGTTCGTTCATTTCGCGCTTGAGTTCCTGGTATTTGCGCTTGTTCAGCGCGGCCTCACGCTCGGCAATATCCAGCCGCTTTTTCGTCAGTTCCAGCTCGGATTCGCAATCCTGCTTGAACGTAATGGGTTCTTCGTCCTGAGCAGGCAGCATCGCCACGGGAGCCAGCAACGCGGCAGTGAGAAAAAGAGTCGGGCGGATTTTGGAAAGGTTCATTGTGTAATTTTCTGCCTTTGGCGATATTTATCGAGGGATGTCTTAGCACTCATCCTGCCAAGGGAATCGCTGAAGTGCGAACGAATGTTGAGAATCTCAGGGTATAAATGAAACAAGAAAACCATCTCTCTGGGAACGCCGAGCCCCAGCAGGGCAAAAATAGTTCCCAAAATCTCTGGTAAGCCGAGTAGAAAAAAAAGAGCGTGCATTGCATCCGATAGGGAAAGAATAATCAATGCCGAGCTGGGGCTCGGCGTTCCCAGGGAGATGATTTTTCTCCAATATGCTCACCTCCCTCTTGCCGTTCATCGCTGACCTGAGAACACTACGCCCATGAGAATTCTCGGCATCGACCCCGGACTGAAAGTATATCTTTTGGAATCAAGTTTGGGAGGAGAAAAAATGATCGAGGCGAATGGAACATCCATGAAAGCGTTTTGGCCGCGGTTTTGGGGAATGTTGGCCTTGGTGGGCTTCCTTGAATGCTTGGGTCATTATTGGCAATTATACGGTTCCAATCTCAATGAAATGAAAATAAGCCTTCTCCTAGAATCACTCCATATTGGTGGTTTTTTTGCCTTTGTGGTCACACTCTACTTTATCAAAGTGGATTTCCCTCCTTTTCAGGATAAAGTTATTCGGTCAGAAAGATGGAAGGACATCCATATTATTGCAAAAGTCGTTACTGTCCTTGCCTTTGTTTTGGTGGCGATTAATTTGAGTTCAACAATTTATGCGGATCAACCCTTTCGAAATCAAAATATACGACTTACCATTACAACGGCTCACTATGCGATTGCCGCTTCCTACCTACTAACGAAAAAAATCTACTGAATTCTCACCTCCCGCTTGCCGTTCATCGCCCGCCCAGGAACACTGCGCCCATGAGAATTCTCGGCATCGACCCCGGCTTAGCCAGCACTGGCATTGGCATCATCGAGCAACGCGGCGACTCTTGGCGAGTCGTCGAATGCCACGAGGTGCGCACCAGCACCGCGACGCCACTGGCGCAGCGCCTTCAACGCATTCACGATCTCGTCGCCGACGCCATCGCCGAGTTTCATCCCGATGCGGTAGCCGTGGAATCGGTGTTCTTTGCGAAAAACGTGCGCTCGGTGGTGATGATGGCGCATGGGCGCGGTGTTGCAATTCTGGCTGCGTCATCCGCCAGAATTCCCGTGTTTGAGTATTCGCCCCTGGAAATCAAGCAGTCGGTCGTCGGCAAGGGACGCGCTTCAAAAGAACAAGTCATGCAGATGATCAAAATCTTGTTCGGGCTGGCCGAATTGCCACCGTCGGATCACCAGGCCGACGCGCTGGCGTGCGCCTTGGCGCATGCATACCGATCGCGTTTGCACGATCAGCTAGAGTCGCAAAAAACAACTTCGAGCGCGGAAAAACCGGCTCAACCAACCGTTTCCGCTGCAAAATTGATGCTGGCTCAGGCGCGAAAGCCTCGCCGCAAAAGACGTTAGCGCGACAAAACAACGCGCCTCCCGACAACCTGAAAAATCGGGAGGCGCGTGCTTACAAGGGGAAATCGGATAAGTCTCAGGCAGGAGCCAACGCGGCGTTCAAATCCGCGATCGCGTCCGTGCCGATGCCCTGCAGATTGTATTTCTCCTGCAAAATTGCCAGGACGTTCGGCGTGACAAATGCGGGCAAAGCCGGACCAAGACGAATGTCCTTCACGCCCAGGTGCAGCAGCGTCAAAAGCACCGCGACGGCTTTTTGCTCGAACCATGAAACCACCAGAGTTACGGGCAAGTCGTTCACACCACACTCGAATGCCTCGGCCAACGCTAATGCGACCAGAATCACGCCATATGTGTCGTTGCATTGCCCCATGTCGAGCAGGCGTGGGACTTCCACTCCTCCGCCAAGATCGATGGTACCATAGTCGTGATTACGGATTCGGTATTTTCCGCAGCCCATGGTCAGAATAATCGAATCGGGTGGGGCGTTGTAGGCAAAATTCGCAAAATAATTACGTCCCGGTTCGGCGCCATCACACCCACCGATAACAAAGAAGTGCTTAATTTTGCCTTCCTTGATCGCGGGCACGAGCTTATCCGCCAGTCCCAACACCGACGTGTAGTGGAACCCGATGGTCGAGGTTTTTAACTCGGTCGGCTTGAGATTGCCAATTTCCTGAGCGCGTTTGATGACCTCGGAGAAGTCGTTGGTTTTCAGATTTTTTGCTCCGGGCACGGCTGTGGCACGCAGCGTATAGAAACGATCCAGGTACGTGTTGTCCGCGCGCGGAATCAGCACGCAATTCGTGGTACCGACAATCGGCCCGCCAAAACGTTCAAACTCGTCACGTTGTTTTTGCCATGCACCGCCATAATGCCCCTTCAAATGTTTATGTTTACGCAGTTCCGGGTACATGTGCGCGGGCAGCATTTCGCCGTGCGTATAGACATTAATGCCCAGACCTTCGGTTTGTTCCAGCACATCTTTCAAATCCACCATATCATGGCCAGTAACCAGAATACCGGGGCCTTCCTGGATACCTTCGGTCACGCTGCAAGGCGACGGCTGGCCAAGAACCTCGACGTGCCCATCGTTGAGCAACTTCATCGTCTTCATGTTCATACGACCGCATTCAAGAACCAGTTCCAACAAATTGCCGATATCGAAGTTCACATTGGTGACCGTCGCAAAAAGAGCTTCCTCGATGAAATCCTCGATCTCCGGGTCCGTTTTGCCCAAACGACGCGCGTGATGTTTGTACGCCGCCATGCCCTTCAAGCCGTAGAGCAGAATTTTTTGCAATGACTCCATGTCGGGGTCTTTGCCGCATACACCGACAGACGTACAGGCAACGCCGCGGAAGGTTTGTTCGCATTGATCGCAATGCATGGCATTCATAGTGGGTCTCCTTACAAGGGGCAAATGGCAGAAAAGCTCTAATCAGGATATTCAAAATCCGCAATGTCGCAATAAAGATGGCTAAATCACGTCGGGACTGCAACGATAATCTGCATTTTACCTACAGTTTTTTCGGCGATTCGGCGGCTTTTTCTTCAAGCTTCGGCGGGGCTGTCTCGACCGCCCCGAAGGTAAGCGAGGTCCATTCAATCGGACGTGTGTAGCTCTGGCTTGCTTCGGGAACATGGCACTGCTGGCACTGTGTCCGTTCGGGATGAGGCGTGCGGATGGTTCGGTCACCCGTCGGACCATGGCACGAGAGGCAATTTTCGCGCATGAACGTTTTGTGCGGAATCGTAGGTGGCGCATAAACGTTGGCCTGCATTCCCCCACCGGGGAAATCGAGTCCCACAAATTCATTTTCGCGAAATGGCGCGATGGACTTATCGTCGCCCTTCACGTGGCATTGCAGACATTGCGAGAATTCGGCATGTGGCACAGGTGCGATGGCCATGTGATGTTCGGAAACGCGGTTTTCCAACGCGTGGCATTTCAGACAATAGTTCGAGTCGTTTTCCGTCAGGATCGAATGCGGAATGGGCGGTGGCGCGTAAAGAAAAGCACGGTCTGTTGTCGGTCGCTCGCCCGAAGTGGATGCGCGGGCGGTTTGTGAAAAATCACGTGGTTGATTGACCGCAACGATTTCCGATGCGACTTCCGGCGATTGCTGTTCATTCGACGGGGCATCGCGATCCTGGGCCGTTGCAAAAACCAGCACGCCAATCAATGGAACCATCAACAAGGTTGTTCGGGAGCGAATCATCAGACTTTCTCCACTTTGACGGCGCATTTCTTGTAATCGGGTTCTTTCGACAACGGACAATACGCGTCGAGCGTGACCTTATTAATCAGCAGGCCTTCATCAAAGAATGGAACGAAGATCGAGCCTTCGTTCGGCAACGAACGTCCATTGATCCAGGCAGCCAATTCAATCGTCCCACGGCGCGACGTGATGCGGACTTTGTTACCCGTGGAGATATTGAGTCGTGCGGCATCTTTCGGGTTAAGTTCGACGTAAGCATTGGGAACGGCGGCGTGAAGTTGCGGCACGCGGCGCGTCATCGTGCCCGTGTGCCAATGTTCCAGCACTCGGCCCGTACACAGCCAGAACGGGTAATCTTCGTCGGGCACTTCAGGCGGCGCTTCGTAAGGACGCGCCCAAATGTACGCTTTGTGATCCTTTTTCTTACCCCAGTAGAAATCCACGCCCCGTCCCGCTTCAACATACGGATCTTCGCCTTCGACAAAGCGGCGTGGGGTTTCTTTCCATGTGCCGTCGGTTTGTTCGACAACTGGCCAACGCAGGCCACGCGCCTTGGCGTACTCCTCGTATGGCGCGATGTCCTTGTGCTTCATCATCGTAAAGGGACGGTACTCCTCAAAGAGAGCTTTATCGACGTTATTCGCTTTGAAAACTTCCCAATTCCAGGCTTCGATTTCCTTGCCGTTTTCATCGCGCACGGTGAAGAGGAAATTACCGTCTTTGTCGCGCATCCCTTTGAAGCCGCGCTCGTACAATTTACGCGCCACGGCAAGCATTTGCCACACATCGTCTCGCGCATCGCCCGGCGGATCGACCATCTTGAACCATTGCTGCGTGCGGCGTTCGCTGTTGCCGAAAACGCCGTTTTTTTCCACCCAAAGCGCCGAAGGTAAAACCACCGCCGCGAGGTCTGTCGTCGCTGTCGGATAAACATCCGAAACGACGAGGAAACTTTCGCGCATTTTATCCATGTTTTCATTCAAGTTCGGAATCGTCTGGCCGGGGTTAGTTACTTGAACCCACGCGCCAGTAAGCGATCCGTCGTTGAGCGCTTTGAACATCGCCACGGCGTGATTGCCGGGTTTGGAATTGATGCGTCCCTCGGGCAAATTCCACAGTTCCTCGGCCTGTTTGCGGTGCGCTTCCTCGGTCACCACGCGACCGCCAGGTAACGCGTGTGAAAGCGTTCCTACTTCGCGACACGTACCGCAAGCGCTCGGTTGACCGGTCAGCGAAAACGCCGTTTTACCCGGTGCACCGAATTGACCCGACAAGAAGTGAACGTTGTACACAAGGTTATTGATCCAGGTTCCGCGCGTGTGCTGGTTCATGCCCATGCACCACAGGGAAACGATCTTGCGCGAGGGATCGGCAAATCGTTTGGCGAGCAGTTCGAGTTTTTCCGGCGGCACACCGGCGACTTTCTCCACGTACTCTGGCGTGTAGTCGGCGATGAATGTCTTGTATTCCTCGAACGACATATCCTCGCCTGCCATATCGCCGCCTTTGCGGAAATGGCAGTGTTTTTCAACCCACTCCTTATCGTACTTATCCCACTTGATCAACAGGTGGCAAATACCGTTGGCGATGGCAAGATCGCCTTGGGGGATAAACGGGATATAATGGTCGGATGCTTCGGTGCTACGAGTGCGACGTGTGCCCAAATCGAAGATTTCGATCTTCTCGCCTTTCGTACGGCGATCGATAATACGCGACCAAAGAACCGGGTGCATTTCTGCCGGGTTGTTTCCCCAAAGTAACACGGTATCGCAAACGTCGAAATCGTCATAACAACCGGAGGGTTCATCGACACCGTAAGTTGAAAGCATCCCCGTCACGGCGCTCGCCATGCAAAGCCGCGCGTTGGGATCGATTTCGTTGCTGGAAAGACCGCCTTTAACAAACTTGATCGCGGTGTAGCCTTCCGGGATCGTCCATTGGCCTGAACCGTAAATCGCGAACGTTTGCGGGTGTTCCATGATGTGGTCGGCGATTTTATCGAGCGCTTCGTCCCACGTCGCGGGTTCGAGCTTTTCGCCCTTGCGAATCATCGGTGTGCGCAAACGATCCTTGCCGTAAAGAATCAACGCGGTGTGATAGCCTTTCGCACACAAAAGCCCCTTGTTGACGGGATTTTCCAAATCGCCCTGCACGGCTACGACACGACCGTTTTTCACGCCAACCATGACACCGCAACCCGTGCCGCAAAAACGACAGGGCGCTTTCTGCCAGATCAAACCATCTTCAGGCGCTTTTGCGGCAAGGACCGACGAAGGAATGCTCGCGGTCAGGGCTCCCGCTGCTGCCGCCAGCGCGACGGATTTCAGAAATTCTCTGCGACTCAGTTCCATTTTGCACCTTCCTGGGGCTGGAGACAATTATTGGGGGACGGAGGAAGTTTCGTCCTCGAAATTATAATACACGAGCACCACCGATTCGACTCCCGGCAGTTTTTCGATTTTTTCCACGAGTGCTTTTTCTTCTTCACGCGACGACGATTCCGTCGCGATGCAAATACCGCCTTTATCGCGCTTCCCAACGGTAACGTTGGAAATTTCGCACAATGCGGTTTCTACCGAATCGATTTGTTCGTCCTTTACTAAGACAACATGTCCACCGATGGGCATCTTAGTGACCTCCGCATTCACAACTGAAGTTGTCGTCGAGCGTTTGTTCTTGCAGACCCAGTTCTTCTGCCATCAGACAAAGTTGGGCGTAGTACTCTTCGGGGGTTATTCCCAGTATTTCTGCGCCGAATTGCAGGCAGAACTCGTCGCGAATCATTTCTTCGCCATAGTTGATCAACGGCACCATATAGGCCACCGCGAGGGGCAACATTCGAGTCAATTCCTTCAGCTGGGGACGGAGATACAAGATCACTCCACCGGGTGTTCGATGATCCGGCGTCGGTTGGGCGAATTGATGAAACGACATTTCACCGAATTCGTAAACCAACCGAACGGGATAACGAAGTTGGTTTTCGTCGCGCAACAACGTGTAAACGTTTTCTGCATTGAGAGGACCATGAAATTGTTTGAACAGGCGGGCCTTGTCGAGCATATGCGCCACCAGGGCGCGCTCGCCTTCGAGCGTCAGTTCTTCCTCGGTCATCTCCGACAGATCGCGAGCCATCGGATCGCTCAAGGGATTAGAAGGGGGCTGATCCCAGACGATCATTGGTTCGAGTACCTTTCCTGGAACTCTTTGCGAGATTTTTCACGCTGTTCTTTTTCAGCTTCGTCTTGTTTGTTGAGATACCATTTATGGTTATCGTCGTTCAGGATTTCATCCATGCGCGAGGAAAGCTTCTTCGCCGCTTCAACCTTCGTGGGATCGTCCGAATGCAGTCCTTCGCGAACGATTTCACGCAGTTCGGGAATATATTCCGAGTAGAAGTTGCGGGCAACTTCGTACGTGCCGTGCCAGTGCGTGTAATCCGGTCCCATCATCGACGCGCCATGACGCGCCCGGCGGCCTTCGTGATGCCAGATTTCAAACCACACGAAATCGATTTTGT
Organism: uncultured Candidatus Sumerlaeota bacterium; assembly: GCA_964580585.1. Taxonomy (GTDB): domain Bacteria; phylum Sumerlaeota; class Sumerlaeia; order SLMS01; family JAHLLQ01; genus CAZOKZ01. Next base: position 9,115 of record CAZOKZ010000028.1, read on the forward strand.
TGCTGAATTGCGGTTCGTGCAGCAACGGTTTGGCAAGCCCGTAAAGTTCCTTTCCAGGCTCGGCGAATTTTTCGTGATACAGTTCGATCAACCCGTCATATTGCTGGTAGAATGAATCCACAAAGTTTTGATTATGGCAACTGGTACATACGTTTTCCATGTTGTCGCGACGAACGTCCCATGGAACATCTTTTCCTGGAAGACCCAGTTTCGCGTCGGCAACTTCCGGACGAACGGAAATATCGGGGCGGTTGTTCCACGAGATACGCATCCCGACATCGTGCGTCACGGGTTGATCTTTTGTGGCGCTCATGTGACAAGTCGCGCATGTTGGCGCGGCGCTGTAATCTTCGCCAACAACCCATTTCGAGTTATCCAGGTTCATCTTATCGACATTCGCATAATAGGCGATACCGTGTTTGGATTCGTTATAGATTTCGATCTGCGGATGGTCGGGTCCCATGTGGCACTTGCCGCACGTATCGGGTGTACGGGCTTGCGCGGCAGAAAATTCGTGACGCGAGTGACAGGCAGTGCATGAACCTTCTGAACCGTCAGGATTAATACGCCCAATACCGGTATTCGGCCAGGTAGCCGGGTCGAGTTTACCGCCTTCGAGTGCTTTGACTTCCGAGCCGTGACACTGCCAGCAACCATTCACGGCAGCGGCAGAGATGCCCTCTGGAAATCCAGGTGTGTGAAAGCCTCGGTTGCCTTCGACGACTTCAGCCAGCACGTTATCGAGCGAACCAAGAATGCGCCCTGCTTTGGCATGGTGAGAGCTATTGAACTCATCGACTTCGTGCTCGTGGCATCGCGCGCAATCTTTCGGCGTTACAAGAATCGAGATGTACTCGCCATAGTGTTCGAATGCGTCTTTATCTTCCTTCGGCGCGTTGTGGCATTCAAAGCAGCCCACGTTCCCACGATAGTGCTTGCTCGCGCCCCATTGCTCGTACACCGAGGGGGATTCCTGCTTGTGACAGGCAACGCATGCCTTGGATTCCACCGACATTTCCGTGGGGAAAAAGCCCGCGTCCACCATCATGGGGACGGAGACGAAAACTCCCGCTATCAGACTTAGTAACAATCGGCGTAACATGAACAAAACCTCCGTGTATTGGCTCCAGCGCTTTTTTAGGATGCCGTGGCTTCCGGATGCGCTCTGAGTTCACCTTTCAAAATCGGAATCGCCACCCTCAGCATCCAGGAAAATAATAACGCTCCGAATGCCCAGATTCCCAAACAAACCAGTACTTCATTCAACGAGGGCGTGTACTCGACTATTTCGCCCAACGGCGATGGGATGAATCCCGGGATAATCAAGCCCATGCCCTTTTCAATCCAGATCCCGACAAACGCGATGACACACGCAAAATTCAGCCAGCCAATCTGGCGACTGAGCGGTGTCATCAGGATAATCATCGCGATAATGTTTAACGCGACCGCTGTCCACATCCACGGTACCAACGCGTTGTGCCCGTGCATGCCGAAGAATAAATATTTCGCCGACGCGACGTGATACGAGTCGGCGTAGAATTCGGTGAAAACTTCGCTGAGAAGCAGGAAGACGTTGATGATCATCGAAACGGTAATGATTTTTCTCAGTTCGAAGATCGCTTCATCCACAATATGAAAATGGGCAAACTTTCGGATGAGTTGAAACGAAATCACCAACAAAGCCGGGCCTGCCGTGAAAGCGGAAGCCAGGAAACGCGGCGCAACGATCGGTGTATTCCAGAACGGACGACCCGCGAGTCCAACATACAAAAACGCGGTGACCGTGTGAATGCTGATAGCCCAGAAAATCGCGACAAATACGAACGGTATATAGAACAACCAACCGGGCTTCTTACCCAGATACCGCATGTACAACAAATACCCACAAATGTGCATGTTGAGCAACAAATACCCATTCAGCGCGATCACGTCCCACGACAACATTGAAATTGGGAAATTGAATTTTCCAAAAGGTGGAATCATGTGCAGAAAACGATCGGGGCGACCGATGTCCACGTTCACAAAAAGCAAGCACATAATGATCGCGGCAATGGCGAGTAATTCGCCAAAAATAACCACCTCGTGCAGGTGTTTATTTCGGTAAACGTATGCGGGAATGACCAGCATTACCGCTGCCGCTGCCACACCGACCAGGAACGTGAAATTCGCTACATACGCCCCCCAGGATACCTGGTCTGTCATTCCCGTTGTGCCCAGACCATTGACGAATTGACGCGCCCAGGCATTCAAGCCAAGAAGCGAAATTATCGTCAAAAACGACATCCAGGCATAAAACTTCCAACTGCCCTGAAACGAAATGCGTATCACCCGCAGCAGGAACAGGAAGTAATCCCTGATCCAACCAAAGCCTTTTGGAACATGTGCGGTTTCAATGTTCATTGCGTCTCATCGCCTTGCCAGGAGCGTTCGGACGGTTCTCCGTCCCCATCGTTACTTATCAAAGAAGTAGTAAAAGCGCGGAATCGTTCCCACGTCTTCTTTCAAAATGTACACACGCTTGTGTTTCAGGATATAATTGATTTCACTGTCGGGATCGAGCAGGTTGCCGAACACGCGCGCGCCTGTTGGGCAAACTTCCAGACAAGCGGGATATTTACCCTGGCGTGTGCGATGCAGGCAGAACGTGCATTTCTCCACCACGCCTTTCGGACGGGGTCGGTTGCTCAAGTATCCTTGGTTAGGATTGATCTCGTCGGCGGGAATGTTCGGCTTTTCCCAATTGAAACGACGCGCAAAGTAAGGACACGCCGCCATGCAATATCGGCAACCAATGCACCAGTTGTAATCGATCACGATCACGCCATCGGGTTCGGTCCATGTGGCTTTGACCGGACAAACTTTGGTGCATGGCGATTTGCGACACTGATGACACTGGACCGGCATGTAGTATTTGTCGTCGGCGGGAACTTTATCATGGTCGTATTGATGGTTTGAAGTCTCGACGTTGATCGAGCCTTTGTCCATTTCCAACACGCGAATGTACTGAATTTCCGGGTCGCGCGATTGATTGTTTTCCTTTACGCACGCATGAACGCATTTGCGACATCCGATGCAACGCCCGATATCCAACGCATAGCCAAATTCAACGCCATCGAGCGCCTTGGCATCTTTAATCGTCGGGCGGACACCGTAATCGCGTTCGCATTCTTTTTCGAGACGATCGATAATTTTCGCCATCTCGTCCGGTGTGAGTTCCAGGTAATGTTTTTGGAGAAATTCATCGACGCTCAACGAGCCTTTATCGATATCCATCAACGGCTGAAGCGCCGCCGCGATGCTCGCCATGCCCACCACCGAAGCCGCCGCGCCTTTAAGGAACGTGCGACGCGTAATCGGCGCCATGGCGCTTTCAAGCGTCTGCGAATTTTTGCCGTTGGTCGTTCCGTTGGTCATTGCAAAGACCTCGTGGATTTTACCTACTCAATGCTCGGACTTCTTGGCTGCATCCGCCGAAGAATGGTCCGATGCGTGGGACTGCTCATCGTCAAAGCGGTTCTTCGGCGCAGGCAGCGGTTTCATGCTCTTGAAATTCGGTGAATGCGGGTCGTGGCATTGAATGCAACGCAAACGCGTTTGCTCGCCCATTTTTTCGTTCCAGTGTCCGTTGCGACGGCCATGCACCCCGGCTTCCCAATCGCGATAGGTAGGTCCGTGGCATTTCGCACACAGAAGCACGACGTCTTCTTCGCGAATTTCCGCCCCATCGTAATCGACAAAAGCATTGCGATTCGTTGGATGATGACAATTCAGACAGAACCGGTTGTTCCCATGATCGAGCGTGATGTTTTTGTGCTCCACCATTGGGCGATCATAGTGCCATTTGGCGTTCAAGTGCTGATGGCACTCCATGCAGTCGTAGGACCAATCGAGCTTTTTCAGATCCAGCCCCTTGGTCTCGCGTGGCGGTGTCTTCAGCTTTTCCCAGCGTTCCTGAGGCAATCCCACTTCTGGCTGCTCGGGTTCGGGCATTTCCACAACGGGCAATGCGGGTAATTCCTCAGCGGGACCGGCCACTTTCGCTGGATCGACGGCGGCGGATGTCACATCGGCCTTTGCGAGAGAAAAAACAGCCAGCCCTCCACCGCTCAGCAGGAACGCAAGTAATGCGAGACGAGAGATTAGACCGGTTCGATAATGCATCGCGGAGTCGATCCTTATAGAGAAACGGGCGATTCAACTTGGCCGAATAATTTAAACCCAAAGGAGTTTATTGGCATCGAGGCAGCCAGACCACTTCGATAATATGGATAAAGAATGTCTGTTTTGGCCCCGGTGTCAATCATTGTTTTATTTTCGATGCAACTTTTGTAGAGTTTTCAGTACGGACTGAATTTTCAAACGGCGTCCAAAAAAATTGAAGCGGAAAGGATCGAGTCTATGAAGTGTTGATATTACTTACTTTATACGTCGTCACAGGTCGGATAAGAATGGGATGAATTGGGGTTTTGAAACAGGTGAGAACGGAAGAAATAAACTCCCAGGGAGGGACTTTTTGCGGAGTTGAAAGAGAAAAAATTCAAACCGAAATTATTGTTTCATTGGCTTTAATTCCTGATAAACGGGTAGCCAATTTGCAAGGGTTCGGATGGCTTCATCTGGCGTATCCACGCCAAATATTTGATCTTCCGGAAAAGAAGCGAATCGAAGTCGGTCATCCAACCGAGAATCGGCCAATCGACCGCTCCAACCCGGACCACGAAACGCGATGAGCAACCGATTGAACATCCAGGCAAAAGCCATCTCGCTTAACGTACCGGCTCCCCCGCCAATTGCGACAACGGCCGACGATTGTGCGACGATGGCGTTCCGAAAATGACCAAGTCCAGTTGGAATTACGACATCAGAATACGTATTTCCAGCTATCGCATCCATACCTGGAAGAATTGAGATGATTGATCCGGGTCGAAAATTCGAAGACCGGCGTGCGCCTTTACTCGCCGCTTCCATCACCCCTCCCAGACCACCCGTCACGAGACGAAACCCTTCATCAATGAGCAAGTGCCCAAAATTCTCGGCGAATTGATACTGATTGCTCGTTGGGTCTAAATTCCCATCCCCCACAACGGAAACCATCAAATCATTTGAAGAAGAATTGGAATCCATCCGTTCCTCCAATTAATATTTTTCCCACATATCGACCGCATTTTCGGTCTCGAATTGAAAGACAATGTTCGAATCGACTCCGCCTTCTCTTCCCTCGCCCGCCGCATCCTCATAATCCACCCATCCTTTGTCCCATCTGGTCACTGTTTCCGGTAAAGCATCGAGAGCAAGGCCTGCCAAATCCTGGAGGGAGACATGCATTTTAACATTTTGAGTATCTGCAACGACACCCGATAAATCCAAAACTCCCAACCAGCTATCATATTGATAATATTGATAACCCGGAAGTGTGGAATTGCCTTGGTTCGCTTGCCATCCATCGTTTATAGGCAATACAGAAATGGTCGGCAAGGTAGGAATATTAACTTCGACTTCCGGTTGAATGGGAAAAGATTGTCCCGGCCAGTTACCCGGTAGTGAATTACCCGAATCGTAACGTATTGGTTTATTGAATTGAAGCAATACATTATATTGATGACCAGAATACAGAACATGATTAACATCGATAATATTCTGACGAGCTAAAGAGTTAAAACCTCGCGCCAACCATCTGGATTGATAGACTATCTCACCGGATTGTATCAAGTCATCATGATTAATATCTTCCCAGATTGTTGCCTTTTGAAGAACAGGAGGTCCTGAAGCAAACAAAAACCCAATGAACATCGCCTTGATATTCTCCTCTACAATTTCAGGCACTTCGTCTTCCGGCAGAATAAATACATAACTACTGATACCGTCATGGTCCCGGTAATTCGGAATCGGATATTCTACCGTGAAACTCGGAATATCATAAGTATTCCCAAAATATTCGTCCGTCGCGCCTATTTCTCCGCCAGGAAAAACAGGGAGTTGAGTGTAAGATCCCGAAATGCCATTTGTGGCGATATAAGTGTTCTGAATTCGACCTGCGATATTTTGAATCTGGTTATCTGCAGCAGAATTTCCATTATACACAACATACAATGCAGGGATTGCACCATGAATATCGGCATAGTATCTCAATTGCGAAGGCGTGGAAAACAAGTCGATCGCACTTTTTAGCGCAATGGTTTCAGGTTCGGTTGAGTGAGATGTTCCACGATATGAAATATTGGTTGGCGTGGAACTTGACCCACCATTAAGTCCCCAACCTATTGGGAAATTCCGATTCAAATCGATTCCAAAATAGTTATCGCCGGTTGTTCCGGTAAGATTTTGATCGACATTATACATATTTTTCCTACGCATTCTGCCATCGGGTCCTGAGTTGCCACCAGTCGTGCCATTTGCACCATAATATTGATTGAAATAACGTTGAGTTTGCATAAATCCATCAACGTTCAAAACCGGAATCAGAACAATCTGATTTTGATCGACAAGATAAGTGATGACCGGATCTATATCGTATTGTTCGACTAACATCGATAACATCTGAGAAACTATTTCTGGTGCCGCCCATTCACGGGCATGAATAGTACCATTAATTAATACGCCACTTTCAGGAGAAGCATCGACAGCAAATATATTAGAATCCGATATTCGATAAGCGTATATTGGATTACCTTCGACCGATAATCCAATTTGATGTTCTGAAATCAAAGAGCTGCTTAACACTAAATCCATATGCTTATCACACAAAGATTCGTATGTGCGAAATCCAGACAATGGTTCCATCGAATTTACCGGTTCAGGAACCGGGTATCCCAATAAGGCGTCCGTGTACGTTCCCACCTGAGCCGACGCCGAAGTGAAAAACAATGACATTGCAAAAGTACAACTTATTTTCTGACAAGCCATGCTTGAACTTTCCCTACGAGATTTCGTTCAAACGCCGTACTGGATGTCATCGAGACGTTTGTAAATCTCGATAACGCCTCTCGTGATATGTCACTATCGATTTTCATTAGTATCAATATTGCTCTTTGTTTTTGTATTAAATTCGCATCGGGCTTATCCAATGTCTGAATTGCATACTGAACGGCGTATTCTGGATCAACCCTACAAAGTGAAATCGCTGCTGCTGAGCCATGCTGTTCATTCTCGACAAGATCCAACAAACCAATATTCAATTCATTTGTTGAATCGCTGTGATTCAGTCCTCCTAAAAGGATCGACGCCAGTTCAGGTCGAGATTTGATCAGACGAAACACTTTAATTGCATCATGAGATGATCTCATTTTATGCCAGGAAACAACTGCTTTTTGCGCGCTCGGTATTGAAGCAGTTAATATGATTTCCTCTACAGATTCAATGGAATGTATTCTCTCAGCGATTCGTAATATTTCATATTCCCTCCAACTTGAATCATCAGATTTTGTAAACCGACTTGATTTTAAGAGCTCAAGGAAGCGTTTATCTTTATCTCCCTTCCCACCTGTACTCCAAGAGTCTAATAAGCCCCTCAACTCCCAAGGCGAACGTGCGGCATCAATTAGAGAAGAGAAGTCATGGAATGTTAATTCAGTTGATAATTTATCTTCCATCTGATTGAACGCCGAACGGTAATGAATCAAATCTTCAGCTTGAAGGGATCGGTTAGAATAATCGTAATAATATACATATTCCGGACTCTTGCAACCAGGTACCATAAAAACGGCTTCTGGTTTTCGTTCTTGATATTTTTTTAGGACAGGAAGGTCGGACAAGCTTCCATATTCACCAATCAATTGTATTGTTTCATACAATAATCGTTCACGAGCAATTGTTGGAAGCGATAATTTGTCATATTTATCTAGTAACTCGACACATCTTTCCGAAACATCATCCCTATCACGTTTTTCGTTCCGCAATAGTTCAAGTTTAGAAAGTTCTTCCAAAACAAAGGGGATTTCCGCGTCCTTTGGATCATAACCATGTACGGGGAGTCCTCCAATTTTTTCGATTTCGAGTGATGAATTGGACTGTGCGAGATCACGCGAATCAGCAGCATTCACACTGCCATGAAAAGCGATCAAAGCGAGAAGGTAAATATTATATCGAGATGTTAATTTTCGAATTCTCACGTCGTACTTTGTCCATAATATAATCAAGGGTGGTATCCATAAATTGAATACCACCCAAAAACCACGGAAAATCAAGACGGCTCATCTTGTGTATCGGGCATGACACCCATCCGCATCAGACGATCCTCAACCATCAAAATACGTTCCTCACCAGCCAGTTTCACTAACTGAAGTAATTCGCTCACCGTTGCAATTTCCTCGACTTGCTCGTCAATGAACCACTTAAGGAAACTAGCCGTTGCATAATCATTTTCCTGATGAGCCAATGTCATCAAATCATTAATTTGCCTAGTAACAACTTCTTCCTGACGCAATGACGACGTCACTGCATCTTCAACAGATTCAAACTGATTTTTGGGTTCTGGAATCGATCCGATTACAACATTCACCCCAACGTCCAATAAATATTTCAACAACTTCATTGCATGAACGCGCTCTTCTTCCGACTGCTGAAAAAAACGTTTCGCTAAAACTTTCAATCCCAATGAATCCATATAGCTGGCAATGGCAAGATACGCATTGGAAGAAAACAATTCATTTACGATTTGGACATTAATTGCTTTGGTCATTTTGTCTGAGATCATTTCAGCACCGCCTTCCATTTCGTTTTGGGGGATAACATCCAGTTTTCGTGTGACAATCACAATTTATGCCAGTGTGTTGCGATCGTGCAACCTTCTTCTATATTTCTTGCAGATATTCGTACAATTTTTCAAACGACACTACACCTGGAACTCTACGTTTTAATTTTCCATCTCGAAATATCAATAGGTTTGGCGTTCCATATGCGGTATTTTTATCGGCCCAGTTGCGATAAGCCTCGCGACTAATGTTCACAACTTGCAGATCCGGTATCGAACGTTGCAGATTTTGGATTCTTTCCTGCATTATCTGAGCTCCAGGATGAAATGCTTCTCCCAAACAAACTGCAACAACATGCTCTGTGGATTTGATAAAATCATCCAACGCGATTTCCTCACGCTTCATGCTTTCGGATTCATTCATCAATCATTCTCCTTCCAAATCCTTGCGTTCCAAGCCCAAACGCTTCATCTGACGATAAAATGTGGCTTTATGAACTCCTAGATAGTGTGCGGCTTGCGTGATATTTCCGTTTGTTTTCAAAAACGCATCGCGCATACATTGTGGAGTCAGTTCAGGAACTGGTTTTTCAGCAACGGATTGCTCATATTTAATGCTATCGCTTTCCAAAACCGGTGGAAAATGGGAAACATCACGAGTCGTTGTATTTCGTCCTGATGGTTGAGATGAAAAACTGGGAGCTGATATGATTGGAGATCGCGAAGCGAAAATACGGTCAGCATTCCATTCGCCCGGCAGCAGATATTCTCGTTCCGCTACCCAACCAGCTAATGCACGAGCGCCAATTGCTTCACCCGTAGTTTCTACAAACAACCGTTCCATGACATTGCGTAATTCTCGAATATTACCTGGCCAGGTATATTCTTCCAAAAGACGCAAAGCTTCAGGTGTTAATCTTTTAACCTGACGATTATATCGTCGATTGAAGTGCTCGACAAAATATTCAACCAATAATGGTAAATCGCCCACGCGTTCACGCAAAGGCGGTAAGTGAATACGAAATACACAAAGTCGATGATAGAGATCTGAGCGAAATTGTTTTTGTGCAACCGACTGTTCCAATGCTACGTTGGTTGCAGCGACAACACGGACATTAACGCGTTGTTCCTGTTCGGAACCAACTCGCTCAATGACTCCCTCTTCCAAGGCGCGTAATAATTTTGCCTGTGTCACGGGGGGCATATCACCTATTTCATCCAAAAATAACGTTCCACCGTTTGCACGTTCAAATCGTCCTCGATGTTGTCGATAGGCGCCCGTAAACGAACCCTTTTCATGGCCAAACAATTCACTCTCAAATAATTCTGGTGTCAATGCAGTACAATTTACTGCGACAAAAGGAGCACCTTGACGAGGGCTTCGATCATGTAAAGCACGAGCGACGAGTTCTTTTCCTGTCCCTGTTTCACCTGTTACAATAACTGATGCTTCACTTGGTCCATAAATTGATATTCGGTGAAAAACATCTAACATTAATAAAGAACGACCTACAATTCCATGATATGTACCAATTGCTGCGGCACGTCGCCGTTCGCGCACAATATCGGAGACGTCCTGCATCGAAAATATATATTCAGCGGAGGAATTATTCTCCACACTGAAACCATCAACCAAGATGAACAGGGAATCGGAATCGTGTGTTTGAAATTCAAGAAGATAATCCGAGACAGAAGTCTGATTTAACTTAATGTCCCGAGCTAAAGCTAGCAATCCTCTCAGAGGATGGGAAGACAATTCAGAGAAATGAATAATTTTTTTGGAGATGTTTGAAATTCCCAACGCAGCGCAAAACCAATAGGGAAGCCAATCGATCCAAACAGCATCACCCTGGCCAACAAGACGTGCCTGATTGGATTGATTGGACAAAATCAAAGACTGATTTGCACTTACAGTCATTGCACATTCGTACTCCGCGGTTCGGGCTGTTTACAAGGGATGCTAAACATAAATCAGCACGGGTTTCAATGAGAAAGCGCCTCCCTCGGCATATGTGCCTGTTCAAGTTCCTCATCGGTCAACTCTCGCCGACTAGCTGGTTCAACGGCTTCCATCGTTGGCCATTGTTTCCAACGCAAATACCAAAGAAAACGCCTGATATCGTTCAATATAAATAGGAGGCATGGCAAAACGCCCAACGTCAAAATGGTTGCAAAAGCCACCCCCGAAGCAATCGTCAACGCCATCGGTATCAGAAACTGAGCTTGGAAATTTGTTTCCATAATTAGCGGCATCAATCCTCCAACTGTTGTTGCAGTAGTCAGCATGATCGCCCTGAATCGCCTACTTCCCCCTTCAACAATAGCATCGACAAATGGAGTGCCATTCGCTAATCGTTGATTAACCGCTTCGATCAAAACAATGGCATCATTAACAACGACTCCCGCAAGAGCAACCATCCCAAACATGCTCATAATGGAAAGATCGTATCCAAGCAACCAATGCCCCCACACAGCTCCAATAATCCCAAAAGGAATCGTGATCATAATAATAATTGGCTGAATATAGGAACGAAACAGTGTCGCAATGATTAAGTAAATTCCCATCATCGCTAAAGGGAAACCGATGATTAAACTGCTAAAGGATTCCTGACTTTCACGTTTCTCGCCTTCAAGCGCGACTGTAACGCCTGGATACTTCTGGGAAAGATCCTTTAGGAATCCCGTTGTCATCTCTTGTAATATTTCACTTGGATTTGCAACTTCGGTAAATACATCCGCTGTAACGGCTATCCGCCGCTTACCATCTTTTCTAGTAATTGTAGTGTAGCCATTATCCATCACCAGATCGGCAACTGCATCCAGTGGAACTTCTTCTCCATCGGGTGTGCGAATACGAATTGTTTGCAGCACGGAAAGCGACTGGCGTTCTTTTTCGGGATAACGAACCCATACTTTAATTTCATCGTCTCCACGTTGAACACGTAAAACTTCATCGCCATAAAACCCTCGCCGCAGTTGTCTGGCAAGATCGTTTGTTGTCAGTCCCAGCGTCCGTGCCTCTGGCTTCAAATGGGCACGAATTTCACGTTTTCCGGGACGAAAATCATCCTCGATTTGAAATACACCGGCAAACGTCGATAACTTTTGTTTGGTTGCATCGGCGGCGTCTCGCAACTCGTCTAAATCATTACCTAAAAGCCATATCTCGATAGGCATTCCAGGAGGCCCACCCGACTGGCCTTGAAATGAAAGGGACAACGCACCTGGGATATTACCAACTTTTTCTTCCCAGCGACGAACGACATCGCGATAATGCTCACCACGCTCCTCAGCATCCAACAATTCAACACGAATTTCACCCAGATGCGCCCCTTTGGCTTCTGAATACCCATTATCCATTCCGATTCGCATACCAATGTTTGATTCAATGGAAACGACCATTGGTTTCCCTGATATTGTTTGCGATTCGTCGCTTAATTCATTGAGGGCATCCTCCATGCGCAAGACAGCTTTTCGTGTTGTTTCTATGGGCGTTCCTTCGGGGAACTCAACCCTGCCAATAAGAAATGAAGTATCAATTTGCGGAAAAAATACAAACTTGATTTTTCCCGCTTGTAGCATGCCCATCGTGATAAATAATACAGCAAAGATTGCGGCGAATGAAACGTATCGCCATGAAAGACAAAAACGGATAAACGGTCTGTATATCCTGGTTACCAGTAATTCTAAACGATTGGCAAACTGATTCCGGATGTGCCGTGTGAAACGCTGCAATTTATACTTTGGACTCTCTTCATCCGTGAGATCGGGTAATTTGTTCAGGTGAGCGGGGAGTACAAGCAATCCTTCTAATAAAGAAACTAGCAGGGCACAAATCACAACGATTGGAATCACTCGAATAAAGTTACCCATAATTCCGCTGACAAACATTAGAGGAATAAAGGCTACACAGGTGGTGATGACTGCTGCGAAGACTGGCATTGCCACTTCCGCAGTACCATCAATCGCCGCTTGAATAGGGCCTTTCCCCATTTTTCGATGAACATAAATCGACTCACCCACCACAATTGCATCGTCCACGATAATGCCAAGGACCATTAACATCGCAAACAAACTGATCATATTAATAGATTCGCCTAGAATCGCCATCAGCAACATGGCACCGGACAACGATATCGGAATTCCTAAAGAAACCCATATCGCGAGGCGTAAATCCAAGAAAAACCACAACAACAGAAAGACTAAGGCTAACCCGATTCGACCGTTTCGCACTAACAAGTCGATACGATCTGTGATGAATCGAGTGCTATTTAACCACACGTGCAGTTTTACTTCATCGGGTAATTCCTGATTTTTTTCAGCAATGTATTTCTTTATATTATTGGAAATAATTAACGAATCGTCCTCTTCTCCATTATAAACAGTTATCGAAACAGCCGGTTTCCCATTATAACGGCTGATAACTTCATCTTCAACAAACTCATCGCGAATGGTAGCAATTTGATCCAATCGAATGGATGTACCATCGGCGCGAGCCATGACAATGATATCGGAGTATTCTTTTCCAGTATAACGCCGTCCCATAGTACGTATGGTTATATCTTGTTGATTGGTACGAATTTCACCCCCTGGTAAATTCAAACTCGCATCCCGAATTGCACGGCTGACATCGTCAAAAGTAATACCATATTTCCTCAAGGTTTCTTCGGAGACTTCAATTGATATTTCGTAGTCCCGTGTTCCTCGAATTTCCACATCGGAAACGTTTGGCAATTGCTGCATTTCTTCTTTAATATCGTTTGCCAATTCTTTTAATTGATATTCGGGAATATCACCTGTCACCGCGACAACCAAGGTATCGCGACGAATAATCAGTTCTGAAACAACCGGTTTTTCCGCATCTTCCGGAAATGTCTGGATCGCATTAATACGATCCGCAACACGATCCTTAATTACCTGTACGTCTTCGCCTTCTTCCACCTCGATAACCGCCGTTCCCATCCCTTCGGCGGCTGTCGTTGTATAGCGTTTGATTCCTTGAACGCCTTCGATGGCATCTTCTATTTTTAAACTTATACCTTCCTCAACTTCTTCCGGTCCGGCGCCCAGATACGGTACACGTATTAGAATGGTATCGATCACAAATGTGGGAAAAAGTTCTCGAATCATTTGGGTGGTTGCTAAGATTCCACCCAGAACAATAATAACCATCAGTAAGTTCGCAAAAACTGTGTTGCGAACGAAAAGACGAATAAGACTTTTCATTCAGACACCACACTTTCCGTGTTCGCGTTGGACAACTGGACGTCAATACTCGTTCCGTCAAGTTCAATGGCCGGTCGCGAGGTCAGTACAATGTCACCGTCCTGAATCCCCTCGGAAATATAAGCGAAATTTCCCTGAAAACGCGCGACTTGCACTTCTCGCATTTTCATTTTACCGTCCACAGCAAGCAAAACCGTGTTCCGTGAATCAACCGATTCCCGTGGAACCGCAATAACATCATGGGCAATTTTACCTGGAATTTCGAGACGACAAAACATCCCATCCGCCAATGGAAAGGGCGCTGCCCCATCTATTGTTTCACGCGTATTTTCCACGGCAACAACAACGTCGAACGTACGGTTCATCGAGTCGTAATGTTCAATCCGAACCAGCTTTCCTTGGAAGGGCGACGATGTCTGGCTTTCACTCCAATAGACATGTGCGATTTGACTAGCCTTTGGTTTAAACCAGTGAGCATCCTGGGGGTCGATTTCCACATCCAACCATTTACTGACTTCTCGGCTATCGAGTGAAACGGGGATCTCTAACGATGTATCGTCAACGATTTCCAGAATCGATTGTCCGGACATCACAACATCGAATAATTCCACCATTTTCTTTTCTATACGAGCCGTGTAGGGTGCACGGATTGTTGTACGCGACAAATCCAGTTTCGCTTTTTCACGCCGGGCAAGCGCCGATTTTAATCGCGCCTTCGCTTCCAGAATCATCGGTTCAAACAAAGCGATGTCCTTCTCAATCAACTCGACGTTGTTCTCTTCCTTATTGAATGACATCCGAGCCGTGTCTAAACGAGAACGACTTTCCGCTCCCCCATCGCGAACCAGCGCTTCGATACGATCCACTTCATTCATCGAAAGGCTTTTCATCCCCTTGGCGATTTCTAAACGTTTCAAGTCATTCACATGTTGCCGTTCCAAACGTTCAACTACCGCTTGCAGCATGGCCACATCGGCTTCTGTCTGCTCCAAGGCCAATTCGTAATCAGCGCGTTCTATTTCAATCAACATCTCGCCCTCATGCACAATATTGCCCGCTTCCAATACAGGATTCAGGGCAACGATTTTACCAGACACTTGGGGAACGATTGATGTGCGTCGATGTGAACGTGCCGTACCAAACCCATGCAAAATCGTCGGCAAATCTTCCCGATGGGCTATTGTTCCTTCGACAGCAAGGACGATTTTTTGCGCTTCTTTGGCAACGGGCGGTTCTTTCATTTGTGACAAGGCGGCCATCGCCATCAGTCCGCCAACAAACACTAAAATGAATAATCCCGCGCGTACATAAACGGGGTGCTTTTCGTCCCCCGTGTAAGGTGCATGCTTCGTGAGCGGCATCAGATTTCCCCCTCCCTGTTTATTTCACAGGTTTCTGCGGTTGATAATGTTCAAGAACTTTGGAAATGTGCGTCGCGACATCAATCCAGCGATCAACGTACTCGTCGCCAATCATCTCCATCAACTTCGTAATCTGCCCCAGGATTGCCTCCTCCTGCGACCGTATCCTCTTCCGCGCTCCGTCGGTCAGAGCCAACACCACTTGCCGCCGGTCCGATTCATCCTGAATCCTCGATATCAATCCAACCTCGACAAGACGATCCACCAATTGAGAAGTCGATGGACGCGTGATTTCCAGATTCATCGCCAGTTCCTTCAGCGAACAAGGCTCGATCAGGTTTAGAACAAACAGTGCATGGATTTGCCTGATTGTCGGCTCCTTCGGCAGATCCTTCCAAATTTTTTCCTTGGAATCGCCTCGAAGCAGGAAATTACGCATGCGCTGGATATGGTAATGCAGGACGCGTGCCTTATCTTGGTCGTTTGCGGAAGACATTAAAAACCACCTCGATTGGAGTTACTCCAACCAAGGAAGTACCATCTCACACCGGTGGTTTGTCAAGACGTATAGTTAGGATGGCTAATTATTAAAAACCCTAATGAATGGTTCATTTTCGCCAGCGGACTGGCAGCGTCGGAACCGTTCCCGTAAATTCCCCGGACGAAACATCGTCCAGCATTCGGCTCAACAAACCGCAAGGCAGCCCAACAACATTGAAATAATCGCCATCGATGCGGTCCACAAAATGTCCGCCATCTTCCTGAATCCCGTAGCCGCCCGCCTTATCGAAAACGCGACCCGTATCGATGTACGCTTGAATTTCTTCTCCTCCCAATGGACGAAAATGCACGGCGGTTGTTTCCGAATCCAGAAGCACTTCGTCGCTCCCTGCGCGTGCAACAGCGACTCCGGTGATCACTTCGTGTGTTTCACCGCTTAATTGGCGCAACATTCGACGGGCTTCGTCGGCGTTCGCCGGTTTGCCATACAGCATCCCTTTGCGGGTGACCACCGTGTCGGCGGCCACCACAATCGAACCTTCCTCACAATGCACAGCAACGTCTTTTGCCTTAACGTAAGCCAATCGAATCGCATACGTACGAGGATGATCTGCGGGAACTTTCGACTCGTCGATTTCTGAAACGCGCACATCGAAATTCAAGCCCATTTCCGTCATCAACTCACGGCGACGTGGGGACGCCGACGCCAAAATCAACTTCCTAGTCATCGGGAAACTCACTTTTCTTTGCGTTCGTTTGCGGCCCGTAAAATCGGTGCCGTATCGACTTCCAACTCGACGACCCATTCATCGTCCATTGTGCGTTCGTTTTTCACTGTACGTGCGGATTGAATGACTTTAATGGCTTCCGTTGCAACGATTGGGTCGATTTTCAACAATGCCGAAAGACTTTCATCGTGTTTGGTTTTCATCCCCTGAATCTGGCGCGACAAATCCAGGCGCGCTTGTTTGAGAGCCTCGCGTTGTGCCTGCGTTTCACGTCTGATGCGATCTGACGTTTCCTCGTTTGTCACCTCTTCCATTGGCTCGGTTGGGGCGGCTACGTAAGACGCTGCAACAGCCTCTGCAATTGCATCCAGATTCATTGTCAACGTTACCTCCACCGACTCCTTCCCTTTTTGGTTCTCCCATTTTTCCGAGGCGGTATCGACCGCTGCCAAAAGCGCGCGTTCCACTGTTGGTTGCTGATGAGCAAAAACTTGCAAGGTCGTTTCTGAATCGACTTTTAAGGCGAATGCTTTTTCTAATAACTTCAACTGAGCTTTGTCGCGTGCGGATAGACGTGTCGCCGCCAGACGCAAGCCCATTGAATCTTCGTCTCCCATTGAACTCAACAGCTCCGTCCCCGTAGCTGTTAATTCGGATTCCTTCCAACGTTGAGCCGTGTTGTTTTCGTGCTTTTTCTGGGGATTCTGGATGGTGGAAATCGGCACCAATCCCCTACCCGTAATCATTTGTGTTCTCTGGCCAAAGCAGCCCGTAACGAGAATGGCGAAAACGGCACCAATCGCCAGTACACCGCACCGTCTGATCGTCAACAAAAGCGTCTTCATCTAGCGCTCTCCCCTCGCCGAACGGATAATCGGCGTGCCAATCGCACACGACCTTTCTTGTTCAGTTTTTTTACAGCTTTGCCAAACCACGTCCATGGAACCAACACCGATTCCTGGAACACATTGGAATTCGCGACATAAATCGATGTCGCGTCGCTGCCCGCCGCCAAACGAACAAACTTCTGACGACATTCTGGCAACATCTGAACCTCGTCCTTCACTTCGATGGCATCGCGCCCGAACACCAATGTCCGTCGGAAACGAATCGGCAATCGCGCCTTCCCCGTAATCAAAATTTTTTGCAGCAACGACCTTACAAGGTTCGCATTGAAGCGTCCAATTGTCAGCAAAAGCACACGAAAAACGATTTGCTTAAACGGCGTGGGCAACGGTTGGCGCCGACGTTGAAAAACGCCGGACACTTCCAATTCAAAGTTTCCGTTCTTTAGTCGAATCTGATTTTTATCCACGATGTGTGTCACAACGACGTGTCCGTTGTCGAGTTCACCGATCACACCGGTGTCGCTTTGCAACGGCCCCTGCGCGTCGAACGCTTTGAAGACACCGCCTTTGTTCGCGGCTGCTACCGCGTGATACTCCGGCGTGCGCACCACGAGCAATTTCGCTCCCGGAAACCATTTGGCCGACGGTTTTTCTGGCAAGGTAAAAACCGGCTGACGATCGGGAGAATAATCGCGCCACGCTTGCATCCAATCGTACACATAGTGCGCCGCCATGCGATCGTCGTCGTTGTAATAACGCCGCCGTTCGGGCATCGAACGCTCAAGGAATGTCTGCGCAATCTGGCCCGCTTTTGGATATTTCCACGAAAGCACTTCAAACCCATGCGGATAAAAATGGAACGTGTTGCGACTTCCGTACTCTCCCGCGTACGAACCATCCGGGTGCATGAAATTCGCGGCAAAATTTACGGCGCGTCCCATGGGTTCGAGCAATGATTCGTCGCGGCTTTTCTGCCACAGCTTAGCAACAAAACCGATCAGACACGAATGATAACCCGGGTCCGCGCCTTCGTATTCCTGAAACCAGCCCTCGTCATGCTGCCAACTGAGGGTCAAATCGCGAAATGCATTCGACGCCGTCAGGAACCGTTTTTCACCTGTCAAAATATAGACATTGTACAACGCCAGCGCAGCAAATGCCTGGTGGTTTGCAAGCTGCCCTGTCTCGTTGTGATTGCGCAACCAATCGGCGCGGCGCGCGAAAAATTCCAGATGACGTGGCGCGCGCAAATCCAACTCGATCGCGCTTTCTGTCAACGCGTACAAGGAAAACACCAACGCGCCTAACGCGCGTTCAAACGGAAAATAATCGTCGCACGTGCCATTACGATACGCCGATTTACGAGCATAATCGATTCCTGCCTCGACCAGTTCCTTCAACCGAGCTTGTCCCTTGTAGGGATTATTCGGCATGTTGAGCTTATACGCCAACGCCAGGGGCAAAACCATTTCCTGGTTCATACCGCACGGAAAATCCATCGTGCGGTAATGCCAGAACGAGCGATCAAAACATCCGTATGTTTTGCTGAACGGATTCTTGTCCACCATCAATACCAACCGAGGAATAGCGCGTAACGCCTCGAACGCATACCAGTCGCGATGCCCGCGCGGCGGTTGAGTGAATTCTCTCGGGTGGAATGTTTCGGACGGATCGACTGCAGACAAAGAAGAAGGGGTCATCGGTGCGCTTTCATACCGGAAAAGTTGTCCTAAAAATCAAAGGTGGACTCCCGAATGTGGCAACGGGAATCCACCCAAGAATGTTCTCAAATTCCACAATCTCATCGTTGCACTTCGGACTCGAACTCAGGTCGCGTACAAAAGTACGCTCCCATCGCTCTCGCCTTGTGCGCCTCGATCTTGTGGATTTGAAAACATTCTGTCGAATTTCTGGATGCATTATGACACAAAAGAATCAAAATATCGCTCTACAGCTTTCTTCCACTTACGTGCACTCTTACTTCTCAACTTGGCAATCACCTTCAGCGCTTCACGCACATCTTCCACAATTCCCAATACTTGAGCTGTCTCGGCTAATTTGACGATATTCGCATCAAACCAATAGGGTGAAGTATTCCACGCCACGCGGACGATTGTCTCAAGATCAATCTTACCTTGTTTCAATATTGGGCCAAGATATTCTGGCAAGAGAATCTGGGGCGACCAAATCATTTCTTCGAAAACTAATACCTTGGCGTATCGCCAATCACCCTTAGTTTCCTCATAGCGAAAACGAGCATATTCACTTAATTTATATCGAGTCGCGAACTTGTTTGTATTAATCCAAAATGGATGCTCTCGGTCGAGAGCATCCATTTCACGGAAACACCAAGTGAGATTTTCCACAACATCGACTTGAAGCTTTGGGCAGCCACGGGCAATATTATTCAACAATGGCTGAATTTCGGTCAGACAATGTTCCCAATATTCCTGGGAGGAAACTTCACCTTTCGTATATCGACTGATTATGTCTCCACCCATGCTATTCATCCCAGAAAACAAAACACAAGGATCCTAAATTACTCACACATCAATGATTGTGACCTTCGTGATCACCATGATCGTGACCGTCATGTTCGTCCTCGGCTGGCTTGCTGGTTGATTTGCTCTCTGCCGCTGCTGGCTGTGAAGCTGGAGCCGCTTCTGCGGATGCGCCGCCTTCTTCCAGCTCAATATCCCACGGCTTGTTGCTGATGTCGGTGCCTTTTGGCAGACGTACAACCGTGGCTTTATCGATCGACACCGGAGTGTTCGGCTTGTCGGCGCGACCGCGCGGAACGCGAGCGATTTCCGCCACCACATCGATGCCTTCGACCGTAATGCCAAAAATGGTATGACGGTTATTCAGGTGAGAAGGAAAGCTGCCTTTGTCGGTGATGAAAATCTGCGAGCCGTTTGTTCCAGGTCCCGCATTGGCCATCGCCAAAATACCATCCGAATTATTGAACGTCCATTTCGGAGAAAATTCGTCTTCAAACTGATACCCCGGGCCACCGCGGCCAATTCCCAATGGATCGCCTGTCTGAATCATGAAACCCGGAATGACTCGATGGAAAATGATCCCATCGTAAAATGGCGTGTTCGTTTTTAATTCGCCTGTCTTGGGGTCCTTCCATGGCTTTGTCCCTTCGATCAGGTTGACAAAATTACGCACCGTCACGGGAGCCACATCCGGCAACAATTGGCACACAATCCGACCCATGCTCGTTTCCAGTACCGCATAATAATCCTTCGTGCTATCCAACTCAGGTCCTGGATCGGCATCTCCCGATTGCGCAGCCGCCATCAGCGGCAACATCAACACCATCAACAGCAGGGAAATAGAACGAATCATCTTTTGCATTCTTCGTTATCCTTTCGATTATGGAATTCTGAAACCAATTGGGCGATACGCTCACGCGCCACACCCATGGCCTCGTCTTCACCTTTGCCTTGCAAAATCTCAACCAAATCGCTCTCCGTCAGCTCACGAAGGAGCACAAACTTTTCCTCATCGTCGAGTCCCTCGCCCAGCGGCCCCTTCAGTTCATTGCGCGCCGCTGCCACGACGTGCAGCATCGACTCGCACCCCTCGGGAAAACAGCACGCCTGCATACGCATGCGCTGGTACTTCGAATACGCCGGACACGTGCCATCCGTCGAGATGGTGATCATCAATTCCCCGCGCCGGATAATCGACGGCACGGTAAATCCGCACAAATCCGGAACATCGACGATATTGCACAGAATGCGGCGTTTGTCCGATTCCGCCTTGATGGCCTCGTGCAGCGCGCGGTCGTTCGTTGCGGCAAACACCACGAGCGGCGCGTCGAGGTCCGTCATCTCGAACGAGCGCACATGCAATTCAGCATTCGGATGAGCGGCGACCTCGCGCATTTCCGCACTGGCTTCGCGCGCCACAATGGTCACGACGGCACCATAATCCAGCAACATCGCCGCCTTGCGCGATGCCACGGGACCACCACCCACGACGAGCGCAGGCTGGCCTTCGAGATTTACCATCATGGGATAATACTTGGTCATTGTTAGAACTCAAAAAAGGATGAAGGCGAAAGGATGAAGGATATGCATTCCACTTCCTTCCAGGCTTCGAGGGAAGATCGAAGCATACTTCGCCGTTTTTCCTCCTTCATCCTTTATCCCTCATCCTTAAAATCCGTCGCCATCCAACAAGTTCCCCAACCCGCCAAGCACCGAGCCTTCACCTTGGCGACGACCACCCGTTTGCGGTGCAGCCGCGTAAATGCGGCTCGCCAGACGGCTGAACGGCAGCGATTGCAGGAACACGCGACCCGGTCCTGTCACCACGGCATAGAACAATCCTTCGCCACCAAAGAGCGCGGTCTTGATACTGCCGACCATTTGAATGTCGTAGCCCACGCTTTCCTGGAACGCGACCAGGCACCCCGTATCGACGCGCAATTGCTGGCCCGCTGCTAAATCGTAATGCTGGATCGTACCGCCCGCGTGAACGAATGCGAGTCCGTCCCCGCTCAGACGTTGCAGAATGAAGCCTTCGCCACCGAAGAGCCCGGCGCCGAAACGTTTCGTAAACGCGATGCTGACATCGATGCCCATGGCCGAACACAAGTAGCTGTCTTTCTGGCAGAGCATCGGACCGTATTGCGACAAATCGAGCGGAATGATCTTGCCCGGATACGGCGCGGCAAACGCGAC
The DNA here is from genome assembly GCA_964580585.1 of uncultured Candidatus Sumerlaeota bacterium. Taxonomy (GTDB): domain Bacteria; phylum Sumerlaeota; class Sumerlaeia; order SLMS01; family JAHLLQ01; genus CAZOKZ01. The sequence goes on from CAZOKZ010000028.1 coordinate 31,165, forward strand.
GCGTTCTTTGCCACCTCCCTGGTTCGTAAACGTCGTCAGAAACAAACTTTCACCCGTCATCAGACGCTTGCCCGCAGAAAGCAGCTTGCCCATCATGCCGCCTTCCTTCTTTCCGCCCATCGTCGTTTCCATGTGAATGCTTTGGTCCATGAACATCATGGCACCCGCTTCGGAAATCACCGTCTCGTTCGGATCGAGAATAATCTCGACGAACTGCATTTCCGCCCCGCGAACTTCATACTCGATTTCATGCGCTTGACCCATGGGGGAGCCTCCAAGAAATGAAGAAATTCAATCTGAGTTTACAGATTACAGTTTTTAGCTCACAGTTTTTAAGAGATAACAGATTCTATTCAAACTAGTCGTTTCTCGTGAAAAGTTTACTTTAAACTGTGAACTTTGAACTGTGAACTTCCTATCATCCAGCAACCAACGATGCTACGCGATCACCAACTGCATCCGTCCCCATGCCCATTTCGCCAACGCCGAGGCCCGGCAATTCGCCCGCGACTTGCGCGACGGCTTTTTCAACGGCATCGGCCGCTTCGGTCGCGCCCAAGTGACGCAACATCATACCGCCTGCGTTGATACATGCCAGCGGATTAATCGTGTTCTGGCCCGTGAATTGAGGCGCCGAGCCGCCAACCGGTTCGAACATCGAAACGCCACCCGCGTCGGGATTGATGTTGCCCGAGGCGGAAATTCCAAGACCGCCTTGGATAATCGCGCCGACGTCGGTGATGATGTCGCCGAACATGTTGTCTGTTACGATCACATCGTACATTTCCGGCGCATGAACCATAAACATGCAACACGCATCCACATGATGGTATTTGCGCGAAACGGTAGGAAATTCCGGGCCCATTGCCTCGAATGCGCGTTCCCACAAATCGAAAGCATACGTCAGCACGTTCGTCTTACCGACAAGGTGCAACTGCTTGCGGTCGCGATTCGCCGCGACGTTGAACGCATAACGCAAGCAACGGTCCGCGCCTTTACGCGTGTTGATCGATTCTTGAATTGCCACTTCATCCGGCGTACCTTTTTTCAGGTTACCGCCCGCGCCTGCGTAAAGGCCTTCGGTGTTTTCGCGCACGACAACGAAATCGATTTCCTTCGGCCCTTTGCCTGCGAGCGGCGTTTTCACACCCGGCCAAAGCTTTACGGGACGCAGGTTGATGTATTGATCGAGTTCAAACCGCAAACGCAGCAAAATTCCTTTTTCCAACACGCCAGGCTTCACATCCGGATGTCCGATTGCCGACAGGAAAATCGCGTCTTGCTTCTTCAATTCTTCGAGAACCGAATCCGGCAGTACGTCGCCGGTTTTCAAGTAGCGTTCGCCGCCCAGATCGTAATCCGTTTTGTTCAGCGTCAGCCCAAAACGCGTCGCCGCCGCGTCTAAAACTTTCAGCCCCTCGCGCATGACTTCGGGACCCGTTCCGTCTCCGTGGATCACCGCAATGTTGAAACTTGTTGCCATTGTTGCCTGTCCTCGATCGTTTAAAATAAAGTAACCTTATCAACCTTTGACACACTTGTTGGTCAGCACGCCGATTTTTTCGATTTCAACGCTCACTTCGTCACCCGGTTTTAAGAAAACCGGCGGTTCGCGAAACACACCTACGCCACCTGGCGTTCCCGTCAAAACGATATCGCCCGGTTCGAGTGTGATCAGTTCCGTGATGAACTGAATCAAGTATTCGATGCGAAAAACCAGATTCTTTGTGTTCGACGACTGCATAATTTTGCCGTTCACTCGGCATTTAATATCGAGCATATGCGGGTCGTCGATTTCGTCCACCGTCACCAACGTCGGTCCCATCGGTCCGGAGCCATCGAAACCTTTTGCGCGCGACCATTGACGCTCATTGTTCTGTACGGTGCGCGCTGAAACGTCGTTTGCCACAATATAACCGGCCACATGTTTCATCGCGCTGCCTTTGCGAACGCGTTTGGCTTCCTTGCCGATCACCAACGCCAATTCCGCTTCGTAATCAATCTGGGGATCGTACTTCAACGGTAACGGAATATCCGCTCCCGCGCCAAGAAGTGAGGTCGTGAACTTATTGAACAACATTGGAACTTGAGGAACTGGACGGTTTTGTTCCTCGCAATGATCGCGGTAATTCAATCCAACGCACAAAATTTTTCCGGGGTTTGGTATCGGAGGCAACCACTCAACGTCGCTTGCCGCGATTAAAAACGGAAAGCCGTCCTCTGCCTTGCCCACAATGCACGAAGGATCCTCGGCAATCGATTGCAATACGCGGCGCAAAAGCTTTTCCGAATGCGGCAAACCGATCAGATAATCCTTAATCGATGCCAGATGCGCACGTTGTGCCGGGCGCAAACGCAGGGCTTCTGCCGTCGCAGCAATGCGCAAAATTTTATCTTTGATTTCGATGCCGAAGAACGGCTCCAAGTCATTGGTGCGAACCGTGCACAGACGCATTACGTTTCCTCCGATTTCAAATCCGGCGCTAATTCATCGCCAAGGGGACGGACTTCGAATGCATACTTCTCGACTGGATTGCCACCGATCAAATGTTCCTGGATAATCGCCTCGAGCACCTTGGGCGAACACGAATGATACCATACACCTTCGGGATACACCACCGCGATGGGACCCTTTTTGCACACGCGCAAGCAATCGGCTTTCGTGCGGAAAATGCCGCCTTCCTCCGAAAGTTTCAACTCCTTTAGCCGCGCCTTTAAATACTCCCAGGATTTTTTCGCCTCGCTGCTGTCGCAGCATTTTGCCTTGGTGGGAACACATAGAAAAATGTGGCGGCGCATGACAGGAATTCCCAATTTTTTCGCGATATTTTTCAACTTCTTCGACATCGATTTGCAACCTTTCGCGCGTCCGAGCTTAGTCGTATCGCAACGCCTCGACCGGATTGAGTCGCGCTGCCCGGAAAGACGGTATAATCGCAGCCGACATGCAAATCAAGAGCGACGTAATCGCCAAAAACGCGATCACACCGGGTTCAATCACCACCGGCAACCGATCCAACCCATAAACCGCAGGCGGCAACTTGAAAATCAAATCAATATCATTGGCCACAAACCGACAAAGCCACAATCCGCATGCCGTTCCCAACGTCGTTCCCACGATACCGATGAAAAAACCATACGACAAAAACATCCACATGATCATGCCGTTGGTCGCGCCCATGCTTTTTAAGATTCCGATTTCGCGCGTCTTCTGCGTCACCACCATGATCAACGTACCGATGATGTTCAACGCTGCCACGGCCACGATGAGCGTCAAAATAATAAACATCGCAACTTTTTCAACCCACAGCGCGGCAAAAAACTCCGGGTTAATTTCCTGCCACGTTCGCACATAATACCCCGACGGTAATTTCTGTTCCAATGCGTCTTTGAACTTCGCGGCATCTTCGGGATTTTTCACCGCGATGTGCACCGATGAAACTTTGCCCTCGGTCAAGAAGAGGTTCTGCACTGTTTCCAACGTTGCATAGGCAAAATTATCATCCACATCATGCAAACCGGTTTTGAAAATGCCGACCACTTTCAGCTTGGAAATTTTACCCGTCGGCCCACGTCCGGTTGAGACCAATTTCCCGCCGAACGCGTAAATATTGTCCCCCACCGTTGCCTGTAATTTACGCGCCAATTCGCTTCCTAATACCACTTCACGCAACTGGGGCTCGCCATCGCCAACGATAATGTTATTCGCCAGTTTTGTCACTTGGCGTTCACGATCAACATCGAGTCCGCGCAACACTGCCCCTACGCGATTTTGATCAGCGCCTGTATCCAATTGAAAAAACGTCTGGCGTTGAATCAACGGCGCCGCACCCGCTTCGCCCTCGATTGTTTCGGCGACCTGAATAATTTTCTGCACTTCAAAATCCTTCAGATCCTCATCTCCGGACATGTAATTCGGCCACACTTCCACATGTGCAAAGACACCCATCATACGGTCCACCAACGTGCGGTCGAATCCGTTCATCACGGAAATCACCACAACGAGCGCCATCACTCCCACCGAAACACCGAGCACCGAAACAATGGTGATCAGGTTTACAAGCGATCCTTCGTGTTGCGAAAGCAGATATCGTTTACTGACAAAACTCTCGAACGATGTATCGATGACCTTCGATAAAAAGAACCGTCGCGCTTTCAGTCCAAGCCAGAAAACGACTCCTGCGCCGAACGCAATAAAGACCGAAACAACCAGGTTGATCGCATCGGTGCGATGCCGATTCACATCCCACTCGACCAAACCTCGCTGAACGTATTCAGGAGGCGGTTCCTGAAAATACCCCACGATCAGTACGATGATTTTAACCAGAATATCCAGGCACGCGACACCCAACACTAAAAACAGCCCCAACAACAACAAATCCATCGCCAGTCCACCCAAGCGAGCGCTCAGGCGTTTCACCGCCGAAGGCGATGCGGGGACGGAGTTGCCAAGTGCGGTTGTTGACGTCACGGGGACGGAGCCTTTCAACTGTTGGAAGAGGACGCCGAGCTTGGTGCTTCGGCGTCGGATTCGTCATTTTCGCCTTCTGCATCGCCAGACGCGACAATCGCTTGAGGCCGCATCAACGGAAACAGGATTACGTCGCGAATCGAAGGACTTTGCGTCGCCACCATCACGAAACGATCGATACCGACACCAAGGCCAGCAGTCGGCGGCAGACCGTATTCGAGCGCGCGCACGTAATCTTCGTCAATTTCCACCATCGCTTCTGGATCGCCCGCTTTACGGCGTTCGACCTGTTCCGCGAAACGCGAATATTGCTCCGCCGGATCGTTTAACTCGCTGAATCCATTCGCCAATTCCATCCGGTTCATATACAATTCGAATCGGTCGGCCACGTCCGGGTCATTGTCCTTGCATTTGGCAAGCGGCGAAACGGCCTTCGGAAATTCCGTGATGAATGTCGGCCCGACCAGGTGCTGCTCGACGTTTTCTTCAAACAAGAAAATAATCGCATCGATGGGCGACTTGATGTCACTCGGCACATCGTGCTCCCCTGCCGCGGCTTTCACCTCGGCCATGCTCATGTGCCAATTGACATCGATTCCCACATACTTCTTCAGCGCATCGAGAATCGTCACGCGCGGCCAGGGACGTTCGCCCAGGTCAAATTCCGTCCCGTCGATCGTTACCTTCGTCTGGCCTGTCGCGACGCGAACCGTTTCGCTCAGCAATTCCTCCACAAAATCGATCATCTTCGCACAATTCCAGCCTGCCGCGTAGAGTTCCAACATCGTGAACTCGGGATTGTGTTGGATCGAAATGCCTTCGTTGCGAAAGTTGCGGTTGATTTCATACACGCGATGAAAACCACCCACGACAAGACGCTTGAGATAAAGCTCCGGAGCAATGCGCATATAAAGCTGCATATCCAGCGTATTGTGATGCGTCTTGAACGGACGCGCCGCCGCACCGCCGAAGATCGGCTGCATCATCGGAGTTTCCACTTCAAGGAAATCCTGATCGTCCAGCCAACGGCGCATCGAACCCACCAGCTTCGACCGCATGCGGAACGTTCCCATCACGTCCTCGTTCACAATCAGATCCACGTAACGCTGACGATAACGCGTTTCCTTGTCCGTCAACCCGTGCCACTTCTCGGGCAGGGGGCGCGTGCTCTTGGTCAGCAACACAATGTCGCGTGCCTGCAAGGTAACTTCGCCCGTCTTGGTCCGGAAAATCATCCCGCGCACGCCAACGATATCGCCGATATCGAGGAATTCCTTGTACATCTGGAAGGATTCCTCGCTGATAACTTTCTTATTAATATAAACCTGAATTTTTCCCGACTGATCCAGCAAATGAAAAAACGCCGCCTTGCCAAAACTGCGGATCGTCAAAACACGTCCCAGCATCACGACTTCAATATCTTCCCGATCGAGAAACGCGTCGGGTTCATCGAGAATTTGCTTCGCTTGGTGCGTTGCTTCAAAATGGGCAGGATACGGATTCAGACCCGCCTCGCGCATTGCGTTAACTTTTTGGTACCGCACCTCGTTCAGGCTCGAATGGTCCGGTAAAAAGGGAAATTCCTGGCTCATAATTCTTCTTCATTTCCTGATATTGAATCGAACGCGGAGAGATCAGCTCGCCGACGCCGAATTTTCGGATTCTGTGCCCAACCCCATTTGCTTCGCGGCAGCCTCTTTCGCGGCTTCACGGCTTGGGGCCAACACCTTTTCTTCCAAATTCCGGGATAATTCCTTCAATTCGTCTTTATAAGGAGCCGGATCGCGGATCGATTGAATGTAGCGCCACGCGGCCACCATATCTCCCGCGTCGTTCGCCGCCACCCCCAGGTAGAAATTCGCCATATCGTTTTGCGGGTTTCCCGATTCCAGTTCGTCTTTGAACAGTTCCACGGCCTTTTCACGATTTTCCGCCAACCACAGCGAACGACCCGCCAAAGCCCGCGTATCCCAAACCGATTCGTCAGCCGAAATGCTCTTCAGATAATGCTTCCCCGATTCAGCATACTGACCGGCGTCGTAATAATAATCCCCCAAACGTTGCTCGAAATTCTGAGTCCCATACGCCCCGGGCCAGCGACGTCCGTACTCGATCAGAATTTCCAGCGCGGCGCCATACTCGCCTTTTTCGCGTAAATTCGACGCCTCCAGCAACATATCCTGACGCACACGGCTATCGCCAGGCGCACGCGTAAAGGCGAATATCACCACGGATTGCACCACCACAAAAACCGTCACATAGAACGCAATCCAGTGTTTGCGCGTCCAATGTTTACGTGTCTTCCGGGCAACCCGAGGCGTCGCTTCCGGCGTTGACGATTGCGCCGCCGACTCGACAACCGGGCGATTTGATTGCGAACGATTTCGGGTGCGCTTGGCGCGAGACATACGGACTGCCTTCTCAAAAAAATCTCCCCCACATCATCGGGGGCGTGAATCAATCAAATCTCCGCCGATCAAGACAACCGGAAAGAAAGGTCAGAAAAGGTAAAAGGACAAAGGCAAAAGTCAGAATGAATTCCGATTCCTAAATGAAATTTCCTTTTTTGCCTTCTGCCTTACTCTTCCCCATCTTCGACCGGGACCAATTGATCCACGGCATAAGGGTCCCGCGTGTCGGTCAAATCGGTGCGCACATTGGACGGAGGCGCGGGCGACTGCTGCTCGACCGGTGGCGGCAGATGTTTGTGAGCGCATCCCGCTAAAATCATTCCCGAAAATCCTACCGCTATCCATCGTGCAAACGTTTTCATGGCTTTCGTACCTCGACAGTAAAGCTACCCGCCCCCGCATCGCGCGATTCGTCGATGAATGTCTGAATCTGCTGAGGGGCGAAAAATAACGGAGTCCACTCCGTTTCATCACCGGTGGACATGCCTTGCGCGTCCTTGAATACCACACGCACCAACACATCGAGATCCTTTTTCGAGGAATTGCGCAAATTCAGCTTCACTTTCAATCGCCCGTCCGGCAACCGAAGCGATGTGGCGGCATCGGCGGCAACCTTGTTGCGCAAATCCGTGTCCAAAATATTCACTGGCTGAGTCGCCGCAAACATGGCTTCCTCGTCCATCCGCGCCAAATCGGGCGCCTTCGAGCGGCTGCAGCCAACTGGCACCACGGAAATTCCCAGGACGATTCCCGCAACAAGCAACTTATTAATCATTGATTTCATTTCGTTTATTCCTTTCCGGCGAATAATTCACTTTCGATCCTCCACCCATAATGACCGTCCCTGTTCCGAAACCAAAACGGGTTGTGGCGGTGGAAATGCCATCAGCACAACCAACCCTTTGCCCGGTTCAGGAACGTTCACCGTCACAACACTTGAAATACTGCTGACATTGCGGCCTCGAACGCCATACCGCACGCCAATCGGTTGCCGTCCTGCTGGAATCGTTCCCGAAAAAACACCTAACGAATCCGGCAAGGACCGCCATTGACGCGTATCGGCTTTCGGTTTGGTCATCGAGGACACACCGTAGGATAAAAACCCCAAGGTCAGCGCCCCCAGCCCCACGTATTTCAGGTCGCGATTGTCGTGTTTCAATCCTTCGACCGTCATGATCCCTCCTCCAATCATCCCAGCTTGTCCTACCGATTCCGTGGTTTCCTTGAACTTCGCTTTTCCTTCCTGAATACGGTCCAACTCGCGTCCACCGCGCGTGACCGCCTGAAAATACACCGAATCGACTGTCCGCGCGGCTCCCACTTCCTGACCGTTTACATCGACAAACGGTGTTACTGCCGGGCCGCCTCCTGCATCGTATCTCAAATATTCGCCATAGCGCCCCGCTGCCTTTTTTATTGGAGCTTGACCCATCTGAGTAAGCACCAACACATTCGCATCGTGGTCGAATTCCGGCAAACCGCCTCGGAAATCCAGCCGCGCCTGTCGTCTTCCCGAAAGCCCCGAATAATTTTTCCGCAATCCCGCGTACGATGCTCCTGCCCGAGCAAACGCCTCGTGAGCTGCATCCTCGTCACCCAATTGTACCTCGCACACACCGATCAAATAATCGAACAGTGTCCAATCCCCACGATGTTGATCTTCTTCGGCAAACGCGTCCTGCAAAACCGCGCTGCGAAAACACGCACGCGCATTATCCCATTCGCCGTCCTGCATATAGAGCACTCCGCGGTAAAAATACGTCATCGACCGCTCGTACGGATCGCCCTTGAAGATTTTTTCGCCTTCCTCATGCCACAACGAGCGAGCTTTACGCGCCTGGTCACTATCGCCATAGATGATTTCGATCTGCAAAATCGCCTCGTCGAGCGATCGTTTGGCTAACTCGCGATCTCCCAGCCGAAGCGCCGCCAATGCCATCGTATCCAGGTTCAGCACCCAGTTGCGTTCGCCCTCGCGCGCCGTCTTTTCCAGCAATTCGCTCAATTCTGTCGGAATCGGGGCACCTTGCATTGAGGGCGGAACACCGCCTTGAAGCCGCGCCTGGCAACCGATGGCGGAAAACGCCGCACACACCAGAAATACCACGACCAGCCGACGCCAGACGCCCAGACAACCGATTCGCATCATGCGGGAAATCTCCTCATCGGACCATCCTGGTAAATGCTCATCGATACAGCACGTCGTCGCGACCTTCCTTCTTCACATCGTAGTAGTCTTCCCACAATTCGATGGTCGTTTCCGCGTCAATCAGCTTGAATGCGTAAATCGCGTACTCGGCCTGGCCTTTCTTGCTGGCGCTGGAGAGCCCATCGACACGACCCTTCAGGAAATAATCCGCTCCTGCCACCGTATGCGTCCGCTTTGTCGGATCGTAGTCCACCTCACCCTGGCGCTTGGCCTCACGCTCGGCTTCAACGTCTTCCAACGTATCACGCGCAACGAATCGCATCCGACCCTCGGATTTTTTGTTCAACTCAGCCTTCAACAACGTCGTAAAAACTTCCTTGTTGAATGCAAATCGCGTGTTATTTTCCATCGGCAGCATGGCGATGGTCGGTGGAAACGAAGCATCCCGAATCGCGGGGTTCTGAAGCAGCGACCGCACCATCAGATCCGCCACACGAATCGCATCCTGGCTTTCGGGCCCCAATGACCGTACCACACCCGCTTGTCCCGGGTCCACATCGCGTACGTCGAAGGACTCTTTGCGGCTGCAGCCGGTTCCCACCAACAGGAGCACTGCCAAACTTGTCATCGTCAGTTGCTTACCAGTCAAACGCCTCATGGCTTGTATCCTTTGTAGCAAAAAATCGCTTATCTGAAACACATTGTGCGAATCGCATTCCAGCCGCCTCAATGCGAAAGGCAACGATGCGCCTTTTTGAATTGGACAACCGAAAAATGTGCCGGGTTCCCCTGGATGAATTTAATCATCAATCACCTTCACACCATTCACCGTCGGTCCCACCACCTGCAATGCTCGCAAATCCACCGGCCAAGGCGCCCGAGCGGCTGCCACGGCCCATTCCCGCGCCGGGAATAACCCGAAACACGCCGAGCCACTGCCGCTGAGAAGCGCCAATGCTGCCCCTCGAGCACGAAGTTCCTCCAGTGTTCGCCGCACGTCCGGGAATTCAGCGCAAACGGCTCTCTCGAACGTGTTCTGTGTTTGAGGCACACCCGACGAAGCCGTGGTTTCCAGCCACCTTCGCCATCCAATCGCGTCGGATTTCTGGCCTTTATCGCCATCGACGAGCGCCTTAAACGCCCAGGGCGTCGAAACCGCCACAATAGGAACGACGATCAAAATAGCAAACGAACGAGCGCGCTCGATAGGAATCAAAACCTCGCCTCGTCCACTGCCCTCCAACGTTCCACCCCTGATAAACAAGGGGCAATCGCTCCCCACGCGAGCGGCGAGACTCTCTAAACCTTCCGGGGATAAGTTCAGTCGGAACAACCGGTTAACTCCCACCAATGCCGCCGCCGCGTCGGCGCTTCCGCCGCCCAGACCTGCCTGATGCGGGACATTTTTCACCAGTCGCATCGTCAAGGACGGTACCGCGTCGGAAGGCAATTCCTGACGCAGCAAATCTACTGCTCGACGCACCACGTTTTCCGGTCCGGTTGGCACACCCGCGGCAAATGGGCCTTCAACTTCGAGGCAATCGGTGTCCCCAGTCGCGCGGTCGAGCACCAATTCGTCTCCCCAATCGACCGTTTGGAACACAGTCGCCAAATTGTGAAACCCATCCTCGCGACGATCCAGGACGTCGAGGTACAGGTTTACTTTGGCGGGAGCGAACAGACGCACGGTAATGTCACCACATTCCGAATTGAATAGACGAAACCCTGAAACGTAGAGCAACCGTGCGCAAGCGGTTCGGTTGAATTGCGATTGCCCACGACAGGTGAAATCGCCAATAAGTCTTCAAACATTCAAAACGATTCGCGGGGGTGGCTGTTGATGAGCAGTTCGAATCCTTATAAGATCACCGGTGGCCGGAACGATAATTTGAAACCGGCTGGAGTTGGTACGAAACTGATGGCGATGGTATTCATGGCAGCCGTCGGAGCCGGTGCCGGCGTGTTTCTCTTTATGTATGTCATGGGGCATGGGCGAGGAACCCGAAACCTGGCGGCGGCATCGCCAACTTTGGAACCCGGTGCAGCCGAAGCGTTCAACGCAGTTTTTTGGGGTTTTCTACTGGGAGGCGCCATAATGGGCGCCCTCTCGGTCTTTGCCTTCTGGCCATCAAAAGACGAAGAAGAGTTGTAAATGCACTTTAAATACACCAAAACTATAAAAAATAATGAGTAAATCGAATCCCTACAAAATTACGGGAAGCCGAATGGCAAAGTTGAAGCCCGCTGGAATTGGCACGAAACTATTAGCCATGGTCTTCATGTCGATTGTTGGCGCAGGTGGAGGGATATTTTTATTCTTATATCTCTTTGGGCAAGGTGGAGCAGATTTCGGAACCACCTCATCTGGAATCGATATATTTTCTCGTATTTTTTGGGGCTTTGCATTATGCGGAGCATTGTCAGGCGCCTCTTCAGTGATCGTCTGCTGGCCATCAAAAGACGAAAACGAAGACCACCTCTGACGATTAACCACGCGCCAGATTCTCCAACCAATCCGCCAGTTCCTCTTCGCTTTCCGGCACCTCGCACCGGTGCAGCGACCACCATTCGGTGTGCGCAATTGACGCACCGGGCGCAATTTTCTCCAGCGGCCCCAACGTTTCCAATTCCGTGAAATCGCCGTTGGAATAAATCTCTGCATTACAGCCATTGTCCGGGTACGGTTGCCCGGGAAACAAATCGAACGTCTTGAGAAAAATCTCGCCTTCGCTCACACCCGCGATCCATCCTGCGTTCACGAACATGCCGATTTTCTGTGGCTTGTTGACACTTGCGTCTTGATACAATTGAACCAGCCGCCTCCCCCATCGCCAGCGCGGGTCCGCCATGTCGGTGTAACTCCAAAGCGCCATCGCGCGCACCGGCAAAAGCTGCGAACGATCAAACTTCCATGGCTCTTGCGGCACCACGCCACGCATTCCCGGTCCCACGATGGTAATCGGCCAAATCGCGGCTTCAATTTCCACATCGGCGTTCGTATTTTCCAGCACATGCTCGACATCCACGCGCGCCTGTTTGGGATGCATGCGCACGCGCACGATTTTGCGAAGACCAGTGGAAGCTTCTACGTTTTGGTGCAGTTCGAGCACGCCACTCCCGGCATCGAACGAATGTTCGACAGGATCGTTGTCGGGCAAATACGTGCGCACCGGGTCCTCGGGCGCGTGCCAGAAACGATGCCCACCGTACGAACGCCAATACTCGCCGCCCACCTGCCCCATGTGGCGGTCAAATTCCCGAAACCGGTTTTCTCCGCCGACAAAACCAAACCGGATCAGTCGCGGGCCGACTTCGAGCGTCGCGACGAGCTCGATGACCCCGTTGCTTAACCGCGCGCAACGATTCCATCCACCATAAGCGACAATCTCGAATTCCAATGACATGCGACATTCTCCTAGGATCGATTCTCTATTCCACCCACCAGATAGAACAGAACGGGATATCGAAGAAAGAGTGCGTCCGAAGGGGCAAGCACGGGTTTGAACAATTCCAGCAGTCAGTTTCAAATGCAAAAAAATGGAAAATTTCAATAACATGAATAATATTACACTTGACATAACAATGCTTTCACATCGCACTAGCCATGACAATAGTACATCTTGCTTGAGTGATGGAATTGCCATGGGTAAAAAATCGGCAAACACATATTCCGATTCCGAATTAGATTTAAGACGTTTCTATGTATTTAGCTTTTCAACACTTCTAGTAGGATTGTTTCCTGCCTATTTCCTCTCTCTTTTTTTATCCAACTTTTTGAAGACTTTTGGCTATTTCCTGGTAACGTCCATCGCTGTAGCGGCGTCTTCTAGTCTATTGGGTTTCCTTTTAGCTTTTCGCAAACTCTCGGAGACACCCAATTCTGAATCAGAAAAATTAACTCACTTGGAGGTGGTGTCGGATTGGCTGACAAAGCTAATAATTGGTGCCGGTCTAGTCGAACTCTCCAAAATTAAAGAAATACTAATAACGCTCTCGGGGAAAATAGGCCTGGAAATAAATCCGACAACACCTCCAAAGGTCTTCTGCTTACTCCTGATAGTTTACTTCTTGGCTTGGGGATTGCTCGTTGGATATTCCGCTACGAGGCTGTGGTTACATGGCGCATTCGGACGCGCCGACGAATTACAAATGGTCATGGAAGAAGTTGACTTGGTGAAAAAACAATTTGAAACCGTAAATGAAGAGTTGAAGGTACTCGACAAAAAAAACGATGAAAAACGGATATCGGTCCTAATGAAGTCGCAACTCAGTCGCAATCAATTGACAGAAGATGAAAAGCAATACATTCAAGAACTTATCGATAGCGACCCGAATAGGGGTGTATTTGGAGGGAAGTCCCAAGCAGGAACACGCGAATTCTCGGGCGAATATCTTGGTGAAAACAAACTCTCGCCGGGTGAACATTTATTTCGTCTCACTGTTCGCTCCATCGATCCAACAGCACCTTTAACTGATAATGTTTCATTCTATTACCATCCCACATTTTTGCAAAATACTGAAATTGTACCGGTGCAAGACGGTATAGCAACGACGGAAATTTCATGTTGGGGGTCATTCACTGTCGGTGCTATTGCCGATAGAGAAAAAACCTTTATGGAACTCCATCTATCGGATATCGAGGGAGTCCCGGAAGGCTTCTAATATCCGCCCATTTGTAATGTCACCGTACGTTAAAAATTGCAATTCTCTTCCCGCCGCCGATTCCGTCTTGACCTCCCTGCGAGCCGATACCACCCTCCCAATCGCTTCCGGGTGGCGAAGGAATTCCCCCAGCCCTCCGCCGATACATCGAAGTGCCCGGATGCAGATTCCACCACCGAAAGTGACGGAAACAATGGCTCACTACGACAAGTTGACTCCTCCCACCGAAGGCGAAAAAATCACCGCCAACGCCGACGGTACCCTGAATATTCCCAATAACCCGATTATTCCGCGCATCGTCGGCGACGGCATCGGCCCCGATATCACGCGCGCCATGGAAACGGTCATCAACGCGGCTGTGGACAAAGCTTATGGCGGCATCAAAAAAATCGTCTGGTTCGACGTTTACGCAGGTCAGGCCGCCAAGGATCTGTACGACGAATGGCTGCCCGAGGACACGCTGACGGCCATCAAGGAATACTACGTCGCTATCAAAGGCCCGCTGACCACACCGGTCGGCGGTGGCATCCGCAGCATCAACGTCGCCCTGCGCCAGATTCTCGACCTGTACGCCTGCGTGCGCCCGGTGCGCTGGTTCAACGGCGTTCCCGCGCCGGTCAAACGCCCCGACTTGCTCGATGTGGTGATTTTCCGTGAAAACACCGAAGACATCTACAAGGGCATCGAGTTCAAAGAAGGCACGCCGGAAGCCACCAAACTGATCGATTACCTCAAGAGCGAATTCGGCAAGGACATCAACCCGGATAGCGGCATTGGCATCAAGCCGATCTCGGAACAGGGCAGCAAGCGCCTCGTCCGCATGGCGATTCAGTACGCCATCGATAAGAAAAAAACCAGCGTGTCGCTTGTCCACAAAGGCAATATCATGAAGTTCACGGAAGGCGCCTTCCGCGAATGGGGCTACGAAGTCGCCAAGGAAGAATTCCGCGATTATGTCGTGACCTGGGACGAAGTCGCCGAGTTGCACGGCGGTCAGGTGCCCGAAGGCAAGATTCTGATCAAAGACGTTATTTGCGACGCCATGTTCCAGCAGCTTCTTCTGCGCCCGGACGAGTACAGCGTCATCGCGACGATGAACCTGAACGGCGATTACCTCTCGGATGCCTGCGCCGCACAGGTCGGCGGGCTTGGCCTTGCGCCCGGCGCGAACATCGGACGTCCCTATGCCGTGTTTGAAGCCACCCATGGCACCGCGCCGAAATACGCCGACAAAGACGTGATCAATCCGGGTTCGCTGATCCTCAGCGCGGTGATGATGCTCGAACACCTCGGCTGGGACGAAGCCGCCAAACTCGTCGTGGACGGCATGGAAAAAACCATCTCGGCCAAGACGGTGACGTACGATCTCGAACGCCAGATGGAAGGCGCAACAAAGGTCAAAACGTCGGAATTCGCAGCGAGGATCGTGGAGAAGTTTTAATCCGCTTTCGCCAAGGCTTCAGCGGACAAGCCGAAAAAGATCTTCCGTGTGTTCCGTGCCTTCCGTGGTAAAAAACGCATCGATTCGAGTCCATCCGAGAATTTCCGGATGGACTCTTTGTTTGTCCTGATACTCACTTATCCTGATGATGCTTCAATCATTCAAAAACAAATGAGCCCTCCCCCATGCCAAACACCGTTTCCTGGAATCTTCAACTCTCTGTCCGCGAAGGACGCCTGGACGACGTTCGCAATCTGATGAACGAGATGGTCGTTTCCACTCTTCAGGAACCAGGGACCTTAATCTATGAATGGTTTCTGAGCGAAGACGGCAAAACCTGTCATCTTTACGAACGTTATGCGGACAATGCAGCGGCGATGGTTCATGCTACCCACTTTGGAACAAAGTTCGCCGACCGGTTTCTGGCCTGCCTTGAACCAACGTCGCTTTCCGTGTATGGCGAACTAAGCCCGGAATTGCGCGCTGCGCACGAAAGTTTCGGAGCGAATTTTCTCGATTGGCTGGGTGGATTTCATCGCTGAATTGCATTCATACTCGTGGAGCCTACTCCCTTGAACATCAACTCTTTGCAGGATATCTACCGTCACATGGAATGGGCCGATGCGAAAGTCTGGGCCGCCGTGCTTTGTTGCGAGCAGGCTCTACAAGACACCAAAATTCGCGAAGTGCTGAATCACCTGCACGTGGCGCAGCGTCACTATTTGCGCATCTGGCGAGGCGAACCCGTTGAGGCGCCTTATCCGAAATTCGAGAGCACGCCGGAACTGTGTGAATGGGCCCAAACGTATTACGACGAAGTGAACGCGTTTCTCGCGTCGTTGACGGATGCTCAGATCGACGCTCCGATTGGCGAGGTCTGGAACCAGCGCATGGAAAAGTTACTGGGCAAGCCCTGCGCACCAACCACATTGGGCGACACCATCTTACAGGTTCCGCTGCACAACCAACATCATCGCGGACAATTGGCCGCGCGGCTGCGCGAATTGGGTGGAACGCCACCGTTGATCGATTACATCGCGTGGGTGATGTTTGGAAGGCCCGGTGCGGAATGGCCAATGGGGACGGAGTGAGACACACCAGAAAACGGAAGCATCACACCCGCAGCATGCAGGCTGGATTCTGCCTGAAAGGCCGAAATTCCCTAGCCTAGCCCAACGGGCTAAGGAATATTGGCCCTTTGGGCCAACGAGAAGCGGGGTTCGCCGAGCGACCAATATCGATTTGCCCCAAAGACTGAAACACCTTTCGGTAAAATAAACGAAGCTCCCCCTAGCCCGCTGGGGGGAGCTTCTGCTTTTTACTCTTCCCTCGGTCCCCCGGTTTCCCACCTGGGCAATCCCCGGATTGCCAGACCTCCCGCAGCCACCCCCAAGATCAGGAAAAACACCGCCACAAACGACGACGCCTGCCGAAACCAGTACGGTCCGGGTGACCAGAACACCTGTTCCTGAACCCACCAGAAATCCAGATGCTGATCGTATTTCGACACGTCGAAAACAAGCGGATCGGGCCATTCCTCTGGCCCGTCCCACGGCACGTAATGCTGCGAAATCACATAGGGTATCGATTCGCCCCCAAAGCGACGATTCCCCCACGATTGCAACAAGTGCGCGTCGAACCAAATCGCGTTCATCTTAGGCTGCCAGATGACATTTTCAATCGAATAAATGGGGTGCTTACTTAAAACAAACGCGTGAATCGTATAATCGAAACAAATTGCGAGCCCCTGCACCAGTAATCCTGCAGCAATGACCGCCGCGCCGAGCAGTTGAACCACGCGGGTTTGCCGCAAAAACCGATCTGCCCAGCACCCGACTGGTAACATCAGCAACGGCAGGAGAAAATGTAACCGGCGCGGCCCCCAGGTTTCGTCGTTGAAGTGATTGGAAAACGCCAGGTACCAAATTGTCACGACGCCGAACGCCACGTAAATGGGTAACATTTCCGGGACTTTCGCCAAAAATCGCCGAAAATACCACAGTCCAAGCAGGATCGGTGGGCTGAACACGATCAGACTTTTCCCCACTCCAAACAACACGCCGAACAACGATTGTAAAAAGTACTGAGACGAAAGTTCCGTAGCAGGGTTATACCGTCCCTCGAACAGCCATCCACCGAACCGCCATTGATTCGTCAAAAAGAAGACGGCAAGCGCCGCTGCCCCAATGGCGAACGCTGCGCCCGCGTGTTTTTTGAATTCCGGCAGGCAATAAATCCCCCGCCGCCACACGAACCAGCAACCGGTCAGAAACAGCGCGCAACAATGCACAAGGCCAGTGACTTTCGTCAATGCCAGCAGCCCCATCGCCATTGCGAAGACCATTGCGGCAAGCATCGACGGCTCGCGCACGTAACGCACGAGCATCCACACGGCCACGAGCGTCCACAGCGTCTGGTGATCTTCCATCCCGTATTTGGCGTATGGAAACATCATCGTCCCAAAAGCCATCAACAGCGTTGCCACCAGCGCCGGTCGCGTGCGTTCGAGCACCTCGCGCACGAACCCGAAAAACGCCACACCAATCAACGCGCCGATGAACGGATGCACCCAAATGAAAAGAATGTTCTGGATGGAAACGAGCCGCCCGGTGGGTTCGAACGTCTTTTTCGCCCACGCCGACGGCAGGTAAAGCACGACTTCAAGAAACCCGGCGACGTAGCTGCGGTACTCCGTCCCCGTAACCCACGCTTCGGCCTCGGCCCGGTGTTTGCCTTCGTAGCCGAACGCGAGCTTGGAACTCGTCAGGCAGTACACTGCGAACAAGAAAAGCCCCAGGAACAGGGGCAGCCAACGCTCCAGGCGCGCCACGGGGGGACGAGGTTCAAGCTTCTCCAACGACATAGCGACGGGTTTCCGAGATAGCGGTTTGATCGAAACGTTTCCAAAGCCCATACGCCAACGCCCAGCGCGTGCAAAGCAGGAAAACCTCGAATAATAGAACGAACGTTAAAAATTTCCAGGGCGCCATGCTTCTCCCAACCAAAGGAAACGCTTCCAGCAAGTGAGGAATTTGAAGAAATTGCAACAACATGGTCAGCATCATTAAAAATACCAGTCCGACCGTCATCAATCCGCCGCGAAATCGCGCGTTAGGCGCCCAATGACAATATCCCACCAGAACGGTGGCATGCAGATAAAACCCAGCGCCATAATCGACCGTCGTGATTACAATCAGCAACAATGCCAATAACCCGACTGCCGGATCGATCGAGTTAATGAATTCCCGAAATCGCGTCAGGCTCAGAAACAATCGTAGCCAATAGGTATTGATCCCATTGTAGATCACCTGTCCATCGGGATGCCCAAGCAAGGTGATAAGACCGAATCCCAAAATCGAAGCGGTCGCGGTTGCCAGAAACGTTTGCGTCAAAATTCGTGCATGAATGGCCGCCAGGATTTGCCGGTCGGTAATCGGTGTCGTTAATGTTTCCAGAAGCAACGGATCATAGTCGAAGCGTAACCGCGCTGCTGCCCCGAGCGCCGGTGCGATGAACGCCAGCAACACCGCCACCACGTAAGTCGTCGTCGGAAAGATCGCGATCAACATCGGATCGCGCGTTGAAAATGCCGCGAACCAACCGACCGCCAAACTGAGAAAAAGCATGATCAAAAAAACATAGCTCATCAAGTCCTTACGATAATGGCGAGCAAAAGACAAACCCGTGATTCGGACAAACCACGGGTTCGATCGGTCGAACGATTCTTGTAATGTCAGGTAGGTCAAACGCATGGGAGCGATTCCGTAAAACTTTAGTCGTCGCCCCCGTCCATCGTTTCCCAATCGTCTTCATCATCAGCATCGCAAATTGCCTCGACGGAGACGCCTTGCTTGAGGGCCATTTCCAGGCGATCCAACTGCTCGAGAGCCGCTTCGGGATCCACCACGATTTCGCGAGGTTTCGAGCCTTGAAATTCACCGACGATCCCCATTTCTTCCAGCATATCCATCATCCGCCCGGCGCGGGCAAACCCGACTTTCAGACGACGTTGCAACAGCGAGACCGATGCTTTGCGCGATTCCAAAATTAACCGTGCCGCTGCACGCACCAACGCTTCGTCAATTTCATCGTCGCCCGCGCTGGCCGAACCGCCCTCGTGGGGCATAAACATCCCGGCGGTTACTTTGCCCATCACCTTGTTCGTACCGCGCACCATGCGATCCTGAGCAGCCAGATCCTCCATGCTCGACACGCCCATCATTTTGGCCAATTCGCGTTGTTCCTTCTCGCTCAACTTCGGCTCGAACTCTTCTACTTCGTATTCGACCGGCCATTGCGCGCGGCAGTGATCGGCGATGTGTTCGACTTCCTCGTCGCTCAGGAACGCGCCCTGCACGCGGATCGGTTTGCCCGCTCCCCCACTGGAGAGAAGCATATCGCCCCGGCCGAGTAAAGCCTCCGCGCCGTTCGAGTCGAGAATTGTCCGCGAATCGACCTTTTGAGACACCTGGAACGCGATACGACTCGGGAAGTTAGCCTTGATAATACCCGTAATAACGTTCACCGAGGGACGCTGCGTCGCCAGGATCAGGTGAATGCCGACGGCGCGCGCCATTTGCGCGAGACGCTGGATCGATTCTTCGACTTCGGCCTTGGCGACAACCATCAGGTCCGCCAACTCGTCCACGATGATGACCATGTACGGCATAGGCTTCAGACTGCGGCCGATGGCCTTCTTGTTGCCTTCGGGATTTTCCGCGATGCGGTTGTAACCGTCAATGTTACGCACGCCAAACTCGACGAGCGTCTTATAACGCTCTTCCATTTGCTCGACGGCCCAATCGAGCGCCGCCGCCGCGCGTTTGCCGTCACAAACCACGGGCGCGAGCAGATGCGGGATGTCACCGTAAACCGAAAGCTCGACGCGTTTGGGATCGACCATGATGAATTTAACTTTGTCCGGGTTCTGACGATAAAGCATCGAGCAAATGATCGTATTGAGACACACGGATTTACCTGCACCCGTCGCGCCAGCGATCAAAAGGTGCGGCATTTTTGCCAAATCGGCAAAATACGGTTTTCCGTCAATCGTCTTGCCCAGCGCAAACGCCAGTGGGCTTTTGTGTTCCCAGAAATCCTCGCAGGAAATCAGTTCCTTCAAATACACACCTTGGCGCTTTTGATTCGGCACTTCGATTCCGACGGCATTTTTACCCGGAATAGGCGCCAGAATACGCACACTGAGCGCCCGCATTCCCATCGCGATATCGTGTTCGAGACCCACGATACGGCTGACCTTGATACCGGCGGCGGGACGAAACTCGAAACGTGTCACAACGGGGCCTTGGTGAACCTGGGTGACCTTGCCGTCGATTCCGAAATCGGCCAATGTCTGCGTCAGGGTCGAACTCATTTCGAGCACTTCATCGCGCGTCATCCGCGCATCCACCATCGGCGGATCGGAAAGCAATTGGATGTCGGGTAAGCGGTAAACCGCCGACATAGGCGGTTGCGGTGTCGTCACCGGTACATCAAGCGGTTCGCCGTTCGGACCGTACGGACGCGTATCGATATCCGACGCAAAGAGAGGATCGTCCTCCTGAGTATCGTTCGCTCCGGCAGCCGCTTCCATTGTGCGGCGCAATTGACGAGCTTCGGATTTATCGAAAACTTCCTCCTGAGATTCCTCTTCGTATTCGCCCAAGTCTTCCATCGCCTTGGCGGGCGTGCCCTGCTTCGGCCAACGGGTCGGGAACATGCGGGCAAGGCTTTCACCGAGATTGCCCGGATTGCCTTCTTTGATCGGCAAGGGTCCCGAGTTATCCGTGAAAATGATCTCTTCGTCTTCTTCCAATGACTCGTCTTCGGTCGGACATTCGGTCACCTTGTTCATCGTCTTGAACGCTTCCAACTCGTCGTCGGATGTATCGTCGTTCGACCGCGCAGCTTTTTGAATCGGCGTGGGTGTTTCTACCAACCCACCGAGCAAAGACCCCTGGCCCGCTGGAACGCGAATTTTCATCCGCCCTTCAACGCGACTTTCCAGTTCATGCACTTCAAGGGCACGCGCCACGGCGGCAACATCCTCGTCAGCCACATCATCCCAACCCGTCGGTTCGTCCACGTCACACAGGATCGACGCCCGGCGATTGGATTTACCCTCGGAACGGCCAAAGCCACCGAAAAAACGAGCAAAGAATCCTGGTTTAGACTCAACGAATGTCGGTTCGTTAGGAACCACGGGAAGAGGAGTCTCTAATTTTTTTGCTTTGGGAGCGACAGCGGGTTCGGTGTCTTCGTCTTCCTCAACAGCGCCTTCCACCGGGACTGTCCGCCAGAAGCACAAGGTTGAAGCAATCGTCGAAAGCCCCAGATTAGTCGTCAAAACGCTACCAACCAACAGGCAACCGAGCAAAATCATCAGCGCCCCGATGGTACCGAACTGCCCCACAAGTCGCAGACCGTCCCACTCGACCAGATACGTACCCAACGCGCCAGCGCGTTCGAACGTTTGCAGACGCATTTCTGTCACATCGGCGCCGGGCAGGGCCAACATCCCGGTCATCGCTGCCAATACCAGCAACATCCCTGCAATGCGCGCCGAGGACCACCGAGCCAGCTTGCCTCGGAACACCCCAATACCCAGCCACACAATCCCGACGGGCACCAAAAACGACATGGGGCCGCCCACCATGAAGCGAATCGCGCTGCTGATGGCTTCTCCCACGGGACCAATCAGGTTACCGTCGCCTTCGCCTACCAGCAGGCTGACGAGGACAAAAATCCCCGCAAGCACCACGATCGAACCCGATATCTCGCGGCGCGCATGACGCGACACCACTTGGGATTCACGTTGGGGATCGGTCAAATAAGAAGAGTGTTCCAGCGGTCGATTGGCCTGCATGTCCAGTTCCTATTCCGTTCGGGAATCGCGAGATTGCGCTTCAGCCTGAAAATCCGTCTGGAACAACGGCAAGAAAAGTTTGCACGTCACGGAAGAAAATCTGAACAAAAAGAGACAGGACATCCAATCCGAGGCCTAACGGTATGAGACATGGATGAAAGTTCACCTGCTTCACCCCGTGAATTTCTGTTGGCTCTTTTCCGCGATGCACCATGCTTAAGGGAAGTTTACCAGGAAACCCCAATGTCCGACCCCGCCCTTTCGACCACATTCCTCTCGCGAGGTTCGATCAACTACGAACGCGATTACGCTCGCTGGCTCGTTCGCATCGAGTCGCGTGCCATCCTGCCCATGAAAGTTGGCATGCTCATCCTGACCATGCTTTTCTGGATTTGGATGCGCGACTGGCAACCGCCCTCCATGGGCGCGTTTTCCATCTTCGTCATCTACGGCATTTTCACCGTCGCCCAAGCGGGGCTTTTCTGGCTCGACCGTGTTTCCACGTTCCAGGTCCGGCCCCTCGTTTATATTTCCTACCTGACCGATCTGTTCTTCATCACGGCGCTCATCTGGATCGACCGACGCGAGCCGCCCCCCGTGTACATCTCCCCCGCCATCGGCAGCGATTTCCACATTCTCTACCTGCTCCTGATTCTGCGCGGTTTCGCGCTTTTCCGCACAACCGTCGAAAACCTCGTCGTCGCCATGCTCATCAGCCTGCTTTTCCTGGTGTCGCTTTTCTGGAACCACCGAGACGTAACGGAATCACTCCGAACCGCCATGGTAATTCGCCTCGGACTGGTTTGGGGGATTATGCTGCTGGCGTCGTTCATTATTAATATCGTCAGCAAACAGCAGGAGGAAGTCCTGCGTGTGCGGGAACGACTCGTACGCGCCGAAGGGCTCGCATCACTCGGCGAACTTGCCGCCGGAGTCGCCCACGAAATAAATAACCCGATCGGTATTATCAAAACCTACGCCGAGTACCTGAAGAAAGCCGTCCCACCAGACAATCCGCAATACGAGGACTTTGACACGATCCAAAGCGAAGCCGAGCGATGCGAAACCATCGTGCGACGCATGTTGGATTTCGCGAACCCGAACATTCGTTCGATGGAAATCGTGGACGTGACGACGATTTTGAACGAAGTTATCGATTTTGTGTTTCACAAAAAGAAAGACGCCGACATCGCCGTGACCTTCGACGTCGAAGGCAAATTGCCGTCGGTGCTTGCCGACACGGTCCAGATCAAACAAGCGTTTCTGAACATCCTGGTTAATGCGCGGCAAATTCTCCTGAAACAAGACAAGCCCGGAAAAATGGAAATCAAGGTCCGGCAAATGCCCGGTCCGCGCGCGCCGATCCAGATTATTTTTCACGACAACGGTCCGGGCATTAAACCCGAAGACGCCGAGCACGCGTTCGAGCCGTTTTTCACGCGCCGCGCCGGAGGCACCGGCCTAGGTCTCGCCATCACGCGCCGCATCATCGACGCCCACGATGGCACGATTGAAATCTGGCCCGCCGCCAACGGAGGCACCAGTTGCGTGATAACCCTCCCCATCGTCGAACACGGCTCGTTTGAATGGCACGCGAAGAGCGGGGAGTGGAATGTGCCGGGGTGAGGAAAATCCGGTGACAGAAAATAGACGGGAATCGGTATCCTGTCACAAATGGCACTCGGGTTGGGGTGC
>CAZOKZ010000029.1:0-51576 GCA_964580585.1 uncultured Candidatus Sumerlaeota bacterium
AAAAGGGAGATAAATCGAACAAAGTTATCGCAACAGGTGAGGTCTTGTTTCTTCCATCTACAGAAAAGAAACTACCAAATACTCAATCAAATAATGGGACAACGTTCGATAGGACGGATCACCGATTTCATTGGTTTCCTTCATTTCTGCTCCAATATGCCGGGCACGAACGACTTGCAAATTGGCCATCTGACGGAAAGAAAGAAATTATGGATATTATCACAACCGAATGGGTTGTTGATACTGAGAATTCGAATCATGAGCGCTTGATCATTCGAAATGGTACGGAAGCTGATGAGTTGAATTATTATCTGACATTTTCAAGATCTCCAGCGCGACTTTTGAAAGCAGAAATGTTTCGCCTACGCGATGATTCAAAAAATAGGATGTGTATTCACCGCATCGAATATAGTTGGTCTGATCAGTTTGATTATTTCGATGCAATTACTTCCATAAAGGGGTGTGTAGAAGAAGGTTTGGAATGCCAAAGAACGACTTCCATTTATAAATTTTCAAATTTTTCAGCGCTTACACATGATTTGAAATCCTCCAAGGATATTGCCAAGGAATGGAAAGAAGCTCTTTATCGAACATTTGATATTAAAGAGTGAAGAGGTAGTCATTGTATGGTGCAATTATTAGTGTTTGTATATATTTCACCCATTTTGAATAAAATGGAAAATAGCCGGAGGGGAATGCAATCAAAACGATTAATGCCACAAGGCACCGAACGGCAGGATGTTGAAAAAGTTCACCATTCGTCGGGGCTGACGGGATGGGGAATCAGAATATCCTATCGAAAACTTCCTGACCGGCGAGACAATTTCCCGAGTTCGCTCTTGCGCAATGGTCCCGAGGCGGTTCACGTACGGGCCATCTGACGCGCGAGCCCCCATATGCCCCCTCTGTTTACCATTACTCTGATCGTGTTTTTCCAGCTCTTGTGCGTTGGGGCGAATTTCAGCACGCTGGAGACGTACAACACCCATTTGGGTGGTTCCGTCATTATGTACGGTTGGCTGTGGTTTGCGCTTTCCGGTCCGAGGGGGATTTTTTCCCCGTTTTGGGGCAGCTTGTCCGATCGCTGGGGACGCAAGCCGGTGCTGATCATCGGGTCGCTGGCAACCATCGCGGGCTCGATGCTGTGGGCCGTGTCGAGCGTCTGGTGGATGCTGCTGGCAAGCCGTCTGGTCGATAGCTGCTTGTCGGCCCAGGCTTCGGTGGCATCGGCGGTGGTGGCGGATTCCACAAAACCGGAAAAACGCGCCGCTGGCATGGGCATGATCGGCGCCGCCGTGGCATTGGCTTTCACTATTGGCCCATTTATGGGTTATCTGGTCGAGCATTACTGGGGAATTCATGCGCTCGGTTGGACAATGGCCGCGTTACAGGGCACGGGATTGATTCTGGTGATTTTCGTTTTACCCGAAACGCTGCCGCAAAACGCCGATGCGCCAAAACCACAGAGCAAACTGCAAATTCCCATCTTTGTGCGCGAAAATTGGACACGCGCGTTTGCTCACCCCGCCTCGGCGCGCCTGCTGGTGCTGGCGTTCGTGCTCACTGTTGGCTACACACACTTCATGGCGGCGTTTCCCCTGGCGGGGAAAGCATGGTTCGGCTGGGATGAACGGGAAATGGCCCACGTTTTTGGAATTTTGGGACTCGTCAGCGCCATCGTCCAAGGTGGAATGCTCAGGCGACTCCTGCCCAGGCACGGTGAAAAGCGTCTCATGCTGGCCGGTATCCCGTTGATCGCGCTGGGATTTGCACTGGCAGGCGCCTGGCCCAGCGTTCCCATGCTCTACATTGCCACGGCGCTGATTGCCATGGGAGGCGCGCTGGCAATTCCATGCATGACCGGTTCACTCTCTCGCGTGGTCCGCGAGGAGGACCAAGGCATGATGCTGGGGTTGAGCCAATCGGCCCAAACGCTTGGACGCGGCATCGGGCCGTTGCTTGCGACCTTTGCTTTCAAGTTCAACGTACACAGCCCATTTGCCAGTGCGGCGGTGGTGCTGATCGTGGCCGCGCTGCTGGTGTTTGGAATCCCAATGGACGAACATCCGACATAAATCGACCCGACTTCAGTGAATATTCCCGGCGATCGAACGTATTTTCCCTAGAGACGGCCAGATCTTTGCCCTGATTGAGCTTGCCGCCTCGGGAAAAATCAGGCTTGATCGTCACGTTCAAGCAATTTTGGTACTTTTGAGGGCGAATTGATGACAGCCGTCCTGGACTTTTTTACAAACTCTTCGTTCACCATCGCGACCGTGTTCTGGACCTGTATCCTGCTGGGCGCGGTGTTGGCCGTTATCTCCGTCGTGTTCGGCGAGATTATGGATTTCGCGTTCGACGCCGATTTTGGCCCACTCTCGGGACCGGTGATCGCCTCGTTCCTGGTGCTGTTCGGTGGCGCAGGGCTCGTCCTGTACAAAGTAATGGGCGTTGGACCGGTGGCGAGTTCCCTGGGAGCAGGGTTAGTCAGCATCGCGGGCTCTTCGGTGGTTTATTACGTGTTTGTGAAGGTGATTCTGTCGCAACAAGGCGGCACAAGTTTCGATCCTAAAAATACAGAGGGTGTCGAAGCCGACGTCATCATTCAAATTCCCGCCAAAGGTTCGGGCGAAATCACGTTCGATCACACAAGTGGGCGAATCAGTGGCCCGGCACGCTCGGCAACGGGACAAGCTATCGAAAACGGGACACTCGTTGTTATTGAACGATTTATCGGTGGAACCTATGTTGTACGCCCCATGGCAGATGTAAAAGAAGTTGAACCCTCAGCCAAACCGCAGGAAGTGGAAGAAGCAGAAACTTTGAACGAAAAAAGTGAATAACCAGAAGATTGATGCGTAAATTTAAGAAATAAGAACGATTCAAATTCTAGACTGCAAGTCATGTCGTTTCGAGTGGAAAGGAGTCTTCGATGAAAACCTCGTTTCTGTACTACCTGGGACAAGGGCAAGTAAGCAATGATATGGTGCTTGCTATCGTTTTTGTGGTGGTCATTGTCCTGATACTCTTCATGATCATCGCTTTGTTGGCTGCCCGTTACAAGAAGGTCGGCCCAAACGAAGTGCTGGTGATTTCGGGTAAATTGATTTCGACACAAGGCAAGGGCTTCCGCACGATTCGAGGCGGCGGTGTTTTCGTGTGGCCAATTCTGGAACGTGTCGATCGTCTGTCGTTGAATATCATGACGCTTTTGGTGCGCACGCCGGAAGTTTACACGGTCCAGGGCGTGCCCGTTATCGTGGACGGCGTGGCACAGGTGAAAATCGACAGCGATCAGGCATCGGTGGACACAGCGGCGGAGCAATTCCTGAGCTTGACCGAACAGGAAATTCGCACGGTGGCGCTGGAAACGCTGGAAGGTCACTTGCGCGCGGTGCTTGGCACGTTGACCGTCGAGGAAATTTACAAAGAACGCGATAAATTCGCTCAATCGGTGCAAGCAATCGCCACACCGGATATGCGCAACATGGGAATGAGAATCGTCTCGTTCACCGTCAAGAACATTACCGACAACAACGGTTACCTGGACGCTCTCGGCAAGCCGCGTACAGCCCAGGTCAAGCGCGATGCCATCATCGGCCAGGCGGAAGCCGACCGCGACGCAACGGCTCGCAGCGCCGAAGCGAACCAGTTGGGGCAAATCGCTCGTCTGGCCGCTGAAACAAAGATTGCCGAAGCCGACCGCGATTACCGCATCAAGGTTCAGCAGTACGAAGCGGGCGTGAATAAACAACGCGCCGAAGCCGAGTTGGCTTACGATATTCAACGCAATACGACGATGCAAATTTCAAAGGCTGAGGAAATCAAGATCCAGGCCGTCGAACGCGAGGGGTTGATCGAAGTTCAAAACAAGGAAATCACCCGTCGGGAACGCGAGTTGGATGCTACGGTGCGTAAACCCGCCGAGGCTGAACGTTATCGCATCGAAACGCTGGCCGAAGCGACCGCAATGAAGCTGGAACGCGAGGCGTTCGGTGAAGGCGAGGCGGAAAAGAAACGCGGTTTCGCTCATGCGGACGTTGTCAAAGCTGCCGGTTTGGCCGAAGCCGAAGCAATCAAGGCCAAAGGTCTCGCCGCCGCCGATGTGACCCGCGCCGAAGGTCTGGCCCAAGCCGACGCCATTAAGGCCAAGGGTCTCGCCGAAGCGGAAGCCAACCGCCAGAAAGCCGAAGCGTGGAAGGAATACAATCAGGCGGCTATTGCGCAAATCATCATCGAGAAGCTGCCGGAAATCGCCGAGAAGATCGCGATGCCGCTGTCGAAGACCGACAAGATCACAATCGTTGGCATGGGCGACGGCGCAGCAGGCGCCAACAAGATCACGAAGGACGTCACCCAGATGATGGCAGGGTTGCCTCCGGTGGTCGAATCGTTGACGGGCATGAGCATCGGCGACCTGGTCAACAAACTGCCCGGAATGGATTCGGGCAAAAATGCAGGCACGAAAAAGACGACTCCCGAAACCTGACAATAATTCATCGCTGTAAGCATGGAGACCTCCGGCTAAAAAAAGTCGGAGGTCTTTTTTGTAAGATTCGGCACGCAAAATCCTGCTTTCACCCAAAGCAAGGAAGTGCCAGAGTCCAAGCGCAGAAATTAATAATCGAGTTACCAGCGAAATAAAATATCATGCGAATAACAAACGATAACGTGGATGTGCAAACGCGAGGCGCCAAAACCCGGCGACGTGTATTTCTCATTCTTTTTTCTGGATTTCTCGTGATCGGATTGTTGGGTTTGGGTCTCTTTGGGTTGCACATGGCCCGGACGCATCCGCCTGAAAATTTTCAGGAAGCAGCCCGCGCTCTCGAAGCGGACGCAAGCTGGACGTTCCGGCTCGATTCGATCCAGGCCTTGGTTCCCGACCAACCAGACGATGAGTCGATGATGGATCAAATCTGGAACGATTTACAACCGGCGCTTCGAGCATTGCATCCTCATGGGCAGGTGTTTATTTTCGATTCCGCCGACAATGAACCAACCAGTGACTGGATTGCCATGTTGTCGTTCCGCAAACCACAGGCTTTTTATCGGCGAGGTATTACTCGGCTGCTGGACGATGCAGCCGCAGCGGCACGCGCACGCGAGATACCCGTTCACTACAGTATGAACGATCGGCGGATCCTCATTGCCACCACAGAAAAACGGCTGCAAACGGCCATTGAAGTGCTCGAAGTTCAGATGCCGCACTCGGAGCCATCTCTAAAAAACGCGTTGCCACCCGATTCGATCAGCGAACGATATTCAGGCCCCTGGCGCTTGCTCCCCGAAACGATGCGCGAACGAATGAAACCGTTGTTGGGCGATTGGCCCGACAAAGCGCAGGAAAAGACGAACGTTCAGTTGGATTGGCTACGCAATTCATCCAATGCGTCCTTAAAAATCACACTGGGGGACGGAGAAGACCCTCGCGCGCTGGCCCAAGCGATCTTTGGTGAAAACCTTCCTCCAGAAATCGCCAAAAGTCTTGAAACGGGGACGGAGAAAAAGGTGCTTGTCTTAAGTTTTAAAAACCTGCCGATTTTCAAATCCGGCAAACAAGACGCATCTGAATTGAAAAAAGAGATTAGTTGGCAACCATGACACTCGAACACCCGGTCGTCACACGAATTATCACCTGGCTGCCCATCGGCGGTATCGAGAGACGCTTGGTTTCAGTTCTCCCCCGCTTGCGCGACCGCGGTTTTCGCATGCGACTGATTTGCATTCGCGAACTGGGTCCTCTGGCCGAAGAAGTACGCGCGGCAGGCATTGAGCTAAAGTTGATTCCCTTTCGCACGCGTCTCGACCCGGTCGCACTGCGCAAATTGACGCGCGATTTAAAATCAAGTGGCACGGAAATCGTCCACGCGCACATGTATCGCGCCTCTGTCCCCGGAACCATCGCGGCTCACTTCGCAAAGACACCGGTCATGTTTTCACAAGTCCACAACGTCGATACATGGGAGTCCAGTCGCCAACGCACAATGGATCGTTGGTTGGCGCGTTGGCGAACGGGAATGATTTGCGTCTCACGCGCCGTGCAGGACGACGTGTGCGCAACGATTGGGTTGCCGCGCGAAAAAGCGCCGATTCTCTACAACGGTTCGGATACAGATATTTTCAAACCAGACGCGAAATCGCGCGAAGAGGGACGGAGGGAATTCGGGCTCGACGATTCCACCGTCATGGCGCTGGTTCCAGCACGAATGCACGCGCAAAAAAACCCTCTGGGCGTATTGAAAGCGTTCTGCAATGCGCGTGCAAAAACCAACGCAAAAGCAGTGATGTTTTTCGCGGGTGGCGGCCCTATGGAAGATGAACTGCGTGCGGCAATCGACGCGGAAAACGCGGGCGAATATGTCAAACTGCTTGGTAAACGAAGCGACATGCCAAGTTTATATAACGCGGCAGACGTGATGGTGCTTTCGAGCTTCAAAGAAGGTTTCTCGAACGCGGTGGTCGAGTCGCTGGCATGCGGCAAACCGGTCATTGCCGCCGACGTGGGCGGCAATCGCGAGGCCATCCACGATCCGTCTGTCGGTTGGATTCATGAAGCGGGGGACGGAGAAACTCTGACCCGGCAATTGACGGAAGCCATCGCCGATCCCGAGCAGTTGCGCGCACGCGCCGACGCTTGCCGCGCGCGCGGGCTGGTCTTCAGTCTCGATCAGTTGATTGTTGAAACAGACAAGCTCTACCGGTCGGCACTGGCCCATGCGAGGAACACCACGCCATGACGGAAACGTCGCACGAAACTCTTGTAACATCTCCGTCCCCGGAACACGTGGGAAGGGAGCAACCGCCGATTGCTCCCGAATGGATTGCGGCACTCCGCGCAATTTTCCATTACGATGTGTTGCACATTCGCCAGGAACTTCTGACGCTTTCACAAAAATACCATGTCACGGACGAGTGGGACCAGCCGCGTTTTTTTGTCGTCCGTCCCCCTCGACTGGCGTTGAATTTGTTGCTCAATATTTGTGTCAGTATCATTCGATTCGGCATTTTATTCTGGGCAGTGAGCATGTTCATGCGTGGCGAAAATCCCGGCATGGTAATCGCCGTGTTGATTTTCACGAATTTCTGGCTGGCAATTGTGCACGTGCTGCTCGCACCGTACCGTCATATCGAAGTGTTCTCCGACGAATCGCAGTCATGGCGACTGCTGACGATCACGCAAGACAATAAGTTGGCGCTGTGGCGGCAATATACGTTGTTCGACTGTTTTGGAAACGAAGTCGCGCGTATGAAGCGTAACACGATCGCAAGCATTATGCGCCGTGATTGGGAAGTTGAAACGCCAACGGGCGAAATGATCATGCGGGTGCGCGAAGATTCGTGGGCTCGGGCACTGATGCGACGCTACATGGGTCCCTTGTTCGGCGTGCTGCGCACGAACTTTAATTTTGAATATCCCGACGGAAAAGTCTTTGGATTTTACGATCGCAAACTGACGCTGACCGATCAATACGTGCTGGATTTACGCGGCGATTCGCATCACCTGATCGACCGCCGCGTATCGTTGGCCATGTCCATTTTATTGGATACTGCCGAATCGCGTTAAGATCAATCTTCCAACATAACGGTATCGCTCAAGCCGAGCGATTGATAAATCCGTTTCGTCGCGTTGGATTTATTCAGTGTATAGAAGTGAATGCCTCGCACGTTGTTGGCGAGCAAATCGCGACATTGCTCGATGGCATACTCGAGGCCCACGCGCGCGACTGCTTCTTCGTCTTCTCCGCATTCATTAATCGCGCGCAACAATCGCGCTGGGAAACGTGCATTGGCGGAAAGTTCGGCCATGCGTTTCATTCCCGCAACGGTCCGAATCGGCATGATACCCGCAACGATGGGGACGGAGATACCCGCCAGTTCGCACCGCTCGCGAAAATCGTAAAAATCGCGATTGTCGAAAAATAACTGCGTGCAGATGTAATCGGCACCTGCGTCCACTTTGGCTTTCAGGTGATCCATTTCGACAAGACGGTTGCGCGCTTCGGGATGGCCTTCCGGAAAACCCGCCACACCGATTCCGAATCCACGCGGATCGGGGTGCATGCCCGATTCATTAAATTTCTTAATGAACGCAACCAAGTCCGTCGCATACTGGAACGCATCGTCGGCCCGATTGTAATTGGGTTTGCTGCGCGGCGGGTCGCCACGCAAAGCCACAAGGTTGCTGATCCCGGCAACTGCGTAACGTTCGAGAATCTGGCGAATTTCTTCTTCGCTGTGGCATACGCACGTCAGGTGCGGCGCCGGATCAAGCGCCGTGGTTTCGTGAATGCGCACGACGATGTCGTGGGTTTGCTCGCGCGTCGTGCCGCCCGCCCCGTAGGTAACAGAAACGAACGCGGGTTTCAGCGTTTCCAGCTCGCGAATATTTTCAAACAGCGAATCGAAACCCGCCGGGGTCTTCGGCGGGAAAAATTCAAACGATAGCGTGGTTTGGTGCGTCGCAAAAATGTCTTGTATGTGCATGCCTCAATCCTCAGTTGACAGGAAGCCAACCCTGTCCCGGTCCCTGGGCGAACGTCCACCAGAATTTTCCGGATTTCAGAATCCCGGGCGAATCTCAACTTTTTCGCCAAAGAGCAAAAGATTCACCACAAAGGCGCGAAGTTCACGAAGGAACACATAGAAAAAAACAGTATTCACTCGTTTACAACCAAAGCCTCTTGGGGAGTTGAAATGGTCATTTATTGATGGATTTTTTTACTCGCTCACTATCAAGGAACGAGAAAATTGCAAGCTGGGAAAAAGGCTCTTCGTGTTTCCTTTGCGTCTTCCAGCTTGTCCGCCATAGCCTTGGCGCAGGCGGGTGCCTTCGCGGTTTGCTTTTTTTCTTCGTTTTGGGTACAACTCAAGATGATCTCCAGAATCCCGAACGGCGATTTCCCCGTTGACCGTCGTCGGGTGGGTTCGCAGGGTGTTGCTCTGCCCGGCGGCAGGATATCTTCACCCGAGTTCCTAACGGTTTTCACCCCCATGGGCGGCCAATTCGACTTTACCTACCTGATGATGTTTTTCCCCGTGTTTCTGTTCGCGTTGACGATTCACGAGGTGGCGCACGCGTTGACGGCTAACTGGGGCGGGGACTTGACAGCAACCTATCAAAATCGCCTGACGCTCAATCCGCTGCACCACATCGACCCAATCGGCACCGTTCTGGTGCCTTTGCTGGTGGCATGGCAAGGCTGGGGGCTTTTTGGCTGGGCTCGTCCCGTTCCCGTGGACGAGTCGCGTTTCAAGCGCAAGTATTGGGACGTTATCGTGTCGCTGGCGGGTCCGTACTCGAATTTCCTGCTGGTTTTGGTTGGCCTGCCCTTGTTTCGGATACTGCATCTGCTGGCAACGGGCGGCGCAGACATGGGGTGGTACGGGCTGCATCCCGAGTACCAGGACACCGTAAGCAATTTCATCTGGATTTACACGTCTCTGAACTGGTTGCTGGTGTTTTTCAACCTGTTGCCCGTGCCACCACTCGACGGATCGCATGTTTTCTATCATTTTTTCATTCGCGGACGCGGCGGGCGGTATGGTTTTTGGGACACCTATCGGCGATTTGGCTTCTTGCTGCTTTTCGTCCTGATCCAAATCCCCGCACTGGCAATCGCGTTTTTTCTGCCTGTGTACATCATGTCCAAGCTATCCATTTTCCTGTTATGGAATACGCAATTCTGACCGAGGAAACCACAACCGATCATGGCTTTTCCGCACGAAGACTCGAAAAAAATCCTATTGAGTGGCAGCCGTCCCACCGGGCGCCAGCACTTGGGCAACTACGTTGGTGCGCTGGCCCAATGGCTTGAACTTCAAAACGACCTGCGGTGTTATTTCATGATCGCCGACTGGCACGCGCTGACCAGCAATTACCGCGATACGAGCCAGTTGCCCGACAATATCCGCCAGCAGGCGCTCGATTGGATGTCCATCGGCCTCGATCCGGAAAAATCGACCATCTTCGTGCAGTCGGCGATCAAGGAACACGCCGAACTGAATCTGCTGCTGGGCATGTTTGCACCGCTCGGGCTGATGGAACGCTGCACGAGTTGGAAAGATAACGTCATCGAGCAAGGCAACGACCTGCTGCGCACGTACGGGTTCCTTGGGTATCCGTGTTTGCAAACGGCAGACATCCTGGCATACCAGGCTCACATCGTACCCGTCGGCAAAGATCAGGTCGAACACATCGAGAAAGCTCAGGACTTGGCGCAGAAGGTGAATTTCCTCTACGGCTCCGAGGACGAGCCCGTTTTCCGCGTGCCCGAGTGGAAGCTGTCGAAAGCGCCGGTGTTGCTTGGCAACGACGGGCGTAAAATGAGCAAGTCGTACGACAACTGTATCTATATTTCGGACGCCCCCAAAGATGTGGAACAAAAGGTATCCGTGATGGTAACGGACCCGGCGCGCGTGCGCCGCACGGACCCGGGCGATCCGGAAAAATGCAGTGTCTGGGATTACCACAAAGTTTTTACCGCTGCTGAACACCACGAATGGATTGTTGACGGTTGTAAAACCGCGGGCATTGGTTGTCGCGATTGCAAGAAACTACTCGCCAAAGAAATCAATGCGCACTTTGAGCCAGCCCGCGAACGGCGCGCGGCGCTCGAAGCCAAGCCCGATCACTGGCGCGAGGTGCTGAACGAAGGCAATAAGGTCGCTCGTCAACGCGCAAGCGCGACGCTCGAACACGTGCGCGAAAAACTCCATCTTTACGTCGAACAGGAATGACCTAAGTGCTCGCGATCATCCTGATCACGTTAGTATCCGCGCTTGTCAGCTTCTTTTGCAGTCTGGCAGAGGCTTCGTTTTATGCTATCACACCGAGTAAAATCGAAGAGCTGAAACAAGCCGGACACAAGGGCGGTATCCGGCTGGCAAAGCTGCGCGAAAACGTCGATGAACCCATCGCCGCGATTCTTGCGCTCAACACCATTGCCAACAGCATGGGAGCGGCGCTGGGTGGCGCGCTGGTCGGAATGTATTTCACCGGCTATGCCAGTTTGGCTTCGGCGATTTATGGCGGTCTTTATACGATCCTGATTTTGTATTTCAGCGAAATCATCCCGAAAACCCTCGGGGTGCTTTATGCAACGAAAGTGGCCCCCGCCATCGCGACGGTCATCCTGATGCTCATCCAGATATTCCGCCCGATTATCTGGAGCAGCCAGATCCTGACACGTCAATTGCGCCACGACCAGGACCAAACCAACGCCTCAACGGCTCCCAGCGAAAAGGAAATCCTCGCCCTCGCCGAATTGGGCGTTCAGGCAGGCACCCTGCTGCCGGACGAAGCACGCCTGGCGGTCAACGCCTTGCGATTGAACGACGTCACCGCCAAGGAACTGATGACGCCGCGCACGGTAGTTTACATGCTGCCGTCGGACTTGCCGCTCTCGCGCGTGACGGAAAAGAGCGAGCACTGGAGTTACAGCCGCCTGCCTATCGTCCAGAACAACAACCCGGACAAAGTGGAAGGCATCGTGCATCGGCGCGAGGTGTTCGACGTGTTGGTGGAAAAGGAAGAAGACGAGTTGGGCGACACCAAGCTGATCGATCTGGCGCATGAGGCCGTTTTCGTTCCCGAAACGATCAAATGCAATGAACTGTTGAAACTGTTCATTGATAACCGCCAACACCTGATCGTGGTGACGAACGAATACGGCGGCATGGAAGGCGTCATTTCGCTCGAAGACGTGGTGGAATTCATCCTCGGTGTGGAGATCGTCGATCCCCACGACAAGCATACCGATATGCAGGAATTCGCTCGTCGGCAAGCGATGCGGCGTTTGAAACGCGTGCAAGCCGGGGCGTTGGAACCACACGGCGCGGAAGATCCTTCGACGGATGCAATTCCGCGGCTCACCCCTCCACAACAATAAGGCGCTACGCCTCTGCTTCTTCACCCGCGAGAATTTTCGGCACCTTTGGACCAATCACCAACGCGGTATTCAGCGTCGCCACCGTCAGCGCTACAATCAGGCAAAACGATACCGGCGGGCTCCACATGATGGAGGCAAACGGCGCCAGAACCGCCCATCCTGCCACGAGGCCAAATATCCAGAAACTGGTTTTCCGCCGGTTCAACGCGAGATCCAACAAAATCCACGGGAAGGCGAAAATCACTAAAACGACAAACGGCAATAATACCCCCCATCCAGCAGCAACGCTGATCCCCGAATGGCTGGGCGATTCCATAATATGAACCCAATCCAGAAGGTAAATGGGCAAAAACACGCCGAGCAAACTCGCCAGAATCGGACGCGAGACCGATTGGCAAATTGCACTGGCAATTTCCCGGGGCTGCATGCGCGTCAGAAGCAATTCCTCGAGCATCTCCGAATCAATCAGGTACCGAACGCGTTTGCTCATGCGCATTGCCATCCAGTAAATGTGCAATCCCACCGCCAACGTGGCGATTATATTGATTTCGTTGATGGAAAAGTTCTGTGGCCAGAGAATCGAATTCCCAATCATGATCCCGGCCAAAATGAGTCCATAGGCAATTTGCTTGGCAACAACGATAGAAACATCGATCCCCCACACACGCCGATATCGCCCCAGATACCAAAGCAGCGGGTTATCGGAGGCGCCGAGCGCTTCGCACGTCCCCATTTCTGGGGATCGTAAATTTGCGAGCGAGTCTTTTTGCGCGGCGGTAAAGTTATGGGATTCGTCTTGAGCTGCCATCATCATTTCGGGTTCTCGGGCGTTGAAATCCTTGAGCGACAGCATATGCCTAAACTAACTTGCACAGGATTTCAGTCCTTTATCGAACAAGTCAGGCAAAGTGACAACGACAATTCATCACTTCAGGAGCCCCCAACATGAGTGAACCTTACCGCGAGTGTCCGGAAACCGATGACGAACTTCTGCCCGTCGCCGATTTGGACGATCGCACGATCGGCGTGGCAACGCGGCGTGAAATTCATGAAAAAAAAATGATCCACCGCGCCGTTCACATTATTCTGATCGATCCCGATGGGCGTGTGTTGTTGCAGAAACGCGGCTTGAAGAAGGACCGCTACCCGGGCTGGTGGGATATTTCAGTCGGCGGGCATGTGGGAGTCGATGAGGTCTATATCGAATCCGCCGTTCGAGAGGTCGAGGAGGAGATGGGCGTGTCCGGCGCTGAAGTACAACTGGCCGCCATCCTGACACCGAATGAAATCAATGGCTGGGAGCACATTCACCTGTTTTTCAGTCAAATCGACGGCGAGGTAAAACCTCACCCGGAAGAAATTTCGGGGCATCGGTGGGTCGATCCAGACGAGTATTTTGCAAAGGCCTCGCCCGATGCCGAAGAGATCGAGTGGCGCGTCACGCCGTCGTCCTACGAGAGTTTTTGCGCCTGGAAACGTGTCGGCATGCCGGGGCGCAAACCGAAGCGTTGACTCCGGTTTGCGCAATCCCCCAGCGGCTTGTCCCGATTAGCTGCTTGGACGCATCGACATGATTGCCGAGAACATCTTGTCCACCAGATTGGCGTGCAGGTTCGGCACCGGGGCCAGGTACACACGGCCAGTGCCTTCGATAATGTTCACCAATCCTTCGCCCGAAGCGATACTGCCCAGAATACCTTTGGCTGCCCGCTGCACCGAGTAATTGAGGTGCGCCTGGCGGGCGACGGCAAAGTTTCCATCGACGGTCAAACGCTCGTTTTGCAGGTCGATGACCTCAATCGGGCCATTGGATTGGATAATTACGGTTCCAGTGCCCTCGACCTTGGTCTGGAAGAACCCTTCACCGCTCAACAAGCCAGCGACGGCTTTGTTGCGGTAGGCTCCGACTTCGACACCAATATCCGAACACACGTAGGCTCCCTTATCGAGCACCCAGGCATCGCCGTTGAGTTGGAGCGAGGTGTACTCGCCGAAAATCGGGGGGCCGAAATAGACCTCTCCGGTTCCGGTGTAGGTGGGTTTGAACACGGTTTCCTGGGTAACCATGGATTTCAGAAATCCCTTGGCTGAAGGCATTTTCGATTCAAGTTGGATGTTTCCGCGCATGTAATGCATTGCACCAGCCTCGGCGCGTATCGTTTCATTGTTCAAGATGGCCTTGATCATTTTAAGGCCCTGCTTCTCGACGACCTGGAAGGTTGCCATACGACCCGTCCTTAGAGAGATTTTAATTATGATTTCGGCGAAGGTGGTCGATAATTCAAATTGGGGCAAGCAAAAGCCCGAAACCCGGCATCCCTTTCCAGGAAAATTTGTGTTGTTCTTTCAAAGCGATCGGCTGAATATCTCCGTTGGAGTTGTACGAATACTAACTTCATCGCCGAGTTTACCCAATCAATCATGTTACCGCTGAAAATTCTCGCCTTCGCCCCCGCTCGCCCCGAAACCGCTCTCGAAGAGCTGCGCAATGCTTCTTTCGAATGCACATGCCAGTCGGTGGACAATATCGAGGATTTCTGCCAACAACTACATTTGCAGACGTACGACTTGATTTTACTCGATAACTCGACGGGCGAGCAGGACGTCGAGGCGGTGATTCAGGCATATCGAGCCACCTTGCTTTCGCTTCCCGTGGTCTTGATCACTCCTCCTTGTGGTGAAGAAAAGGTGGCGGACTATCTGCATCTCGGGGTGGCCGACGTGGTCATTAACACACGGATGCAACGTTTGTTGGAGGTCGCCAAAAAGCTGTTTTATCAACGGTATGCTTACTCGGAAAACGAGTCCCCCACCACCACAACCGCGTTTTTACACCGTGATTATCTGGCAGCGATCATCAGTCAAATCCCGGCGGTCATTTGGCTGACGGATACGAATCTGATTTTTACCATGAGCGATGGAGCCGGGGTGAAAATCGTGGGTCATCGGCCAAACGAGGTCGTGGGTAAATCGTTGATGGAACTGATTGGAACCACGGACGAATCCGCCGTACCCATTCGCGCGCATCGTGAAGCACTGAAGGGCAAATCCGTCAAATATCGACAAGATATATTCGATCGGACATTTGAGGCGTATGTGGAACCGTTGCGCGACGGTTCGGGGAAAATCGTCGGATGTTTGGGACAGGCATTGGATGTCACAGAAGCCGAAATCGCACAACGCGGTCTGAAGCGATGCGACGAGATTTTGCAAGCGGCAGGACGCGCAGCAAAAAATTTGCTCTTAGCCTCCCCTTGGCGCGAGATGATGAATGAAATCCTCGCCGATGTGGGGAAAGCTGGAGAAGTCAGCCGGGCGTATGTTTTTCAAAATCATCAAACTGCTTCAGGCGAGTTGGTGATGAGCCAACTCTTTGAATGGGTCGGACCGGGTGTCGCTCCGGAAATCGACAACCCGGAATTACAGAATCTACCTTACAAAGAAGCTGGATTTACTCGCTGGGTTGAAACATTGTCCCAACGAGACGTCATTCATGGCCACGTGAACACATTCCCCCAAGGCGAACAGGATATTTTGTCGCCTCAGGGGATTTTCTCCATCGTTGTGGCACCTATCTTCGTCGAAAATGCCTGGTGGGGATTTATTGGATTCGACGAATGCAATGACCATCGCGTCTGGACGTCGGCTGAAATCGGCGCACTATGTTCCACGGCTGATCTAATCGGTGCCTCCATCCAACGCGATCTCGTACGCAAACGGTTGGAAACAACTGAAAAACGATATGCCCTTGCCACGGAAGCGGCCCGAGTTGGCGTGTGGGATTGGAATCTCGAAACCGATGAATTCTATCTCGACCCTCACATCAAGGCCTTGCTTGGTTATGAAGACCATGAAATCCCCAACGATCTCTCAATCTGGTCGTCTTACGTTTTTCCGCCCGATCATGAAAAAGTGATGAAGGCCGCGAATGACCATCTGAAGGGGAAAACACCCCAATACGAGTTGGAACATCGCATGGTCCACAAAGATGGCAGCCTTCGATGGATTCAGGTCAGGGGAACAGCCATTCGGAATAAGGAAGGCAAGGCCACACGATTGCTCGGTACCGACGAGGACATTACCGAACGGCGACGGGCTGCCGACGCCCTGAAGGAAAGCGAACGATTCCTGGCCACCTTGCTGAGCAACATGCCGGGTATCGTTTATCGATGCCGGGACGATCGTAATTTCACCATGGAATTCCTCAGTCATGGGTGTTTCGACGTGACGGGCTATCGACCGGGCGATTTGCTCGCGAACAACAAGCTGTGCTTTGTCGATCTCATCCATCCCGAAGACCGTGAGTACGTCTGGCAAGTGATTCATGAGGACGAGTCGCTCGATGCGCCGTTCCAGGTCAATTATCGCATTATCACCTCGAGCGGGAAGATCAAATGGGTTTGGGAACAAGGCCGCCGCATCACCGACCCCACAGGCGAAGGGTTCTGGCTCGAAGGTTTCATCGACGATATTACCCCGATGAAGGAAGCCGAGGAAGAGAGCATGTTGCTTGCCACGGCAATCGAACAAGCCAGCGAAGCCGTGATCATCACTGACAATGAAGGCAATATCGAATACGTCAATCCGGCGTTTGAACGCACGAGCGGGTACTCTCGACGTGAGGCACTGGGAAGAAATCCCCGCTTCTTAAAGAGCGGTAAACATAACGAAAAATTTTACAAAACGATGTGGACCAAAATCACGACGGGTCATGTCTGGCATGGGAGAATGACAAACCGTCGCAAAGACGGTACCCTGTACGATGAAGAATCATCCATCACACCCGTTCGGAACCGTCTTGGGTTGATTACCAATTTTGTGGCGGTCAAACGCGACATCACACACGAGTTAGCCGTCGAAAGTCACATGCGCCAGCAGCAGAAGATGGAATCGATCGGGACGCTGGCCAGTGGAGTGGCCCATGAAATCAATAACCCGCTGAATGTGATCATGAATTACGCCCAGTTGATCATGGATGAAGGGGACAGCAATACCACGCAGGTGGAATACGCCAAAGAAATCGTCATTGAAAGCGAACGGGTGGCTTCGATCGTTCGCGACCTGCTGGCTTTCTCGCGCCGAGAACGCCAAACCCACATTCCTCTGCGCCTGCAGGACATCATCAGCTCGACTCTGACGTTAATTCGAGCTGTCATGCGGCATGATCAGATAACACTTACAATTGACGTTCCGGAGGATTTACCCAAAGTTCGATGCAGTGGTCAACAAATTCAGCAGGTCTTGTTGAATCTGATCACGAATGCCCGCGATTCGCTGAACCAGCGTTTTCCCGGATATCATCAGGACAAATACCTGAAAGTTTACGCCCAGGAGATTGAAAAAAACAACGTACATTGGGTACGAATGACGATCGAGGATAATGGGGCGGGGATTGCCAAGGAAATCCGGGAGCGAATATTCGACCCGTTTTTCACGACCAAATCGAGAACCGAAGGTACTGGACTGGGGCTTTCTATCAGCCACGCCATCATCCAGGACCACCTGGGCGAACTTTGGTGCGAAAGTGAAATTGGTCACCCCACCAGATTTCATATTGATCTTTGCATGGACCATAGGCAACTGATTGTAAACGAATTAGCCGAATCATCATAATACCGGCGGGAGATACGAATTCATGGCGCGCGTTCTTATAGTCGATGACGAACGTGGTATTCGAGTAACACTGGGGACTTTTCTTCAGCAGGAAGACCATCAGGTAGTGGCGGCAGAAGACGCCGACGAAGCCATTTCGATGCTCAAAGAGACCGAGATCGATGTGGTGGTCAGCGACATCATTCTGCCACGCATGACAGGGGTCGAGCTCCTGAAGCAGATTGGTGAAATCGCCCCAAACACCGAGGTCGTCATGATCACGGGCGAACCCACGGTGGACACTGCCGCTGAAGCGTTGCGCTCTGGCGCATTCGACTATCTCCCCAAGCCCGTTACCAAGGAAGCCATCTGCCGGGTGGTTCAATCAGCGGCCAAAATGAAGGCGCTGAACGACGAAAAACGTCGTCTGGAGATGGAGAATAAACAATACCAACTCAATCTGGAAAAAATCATTCAGGAACGCACTGCGGAACTCTACAAAAGCCAGGAGCGTTTCGCGTTGGCGGCACGTGGCGCCAACGACGGATTATGGGACTGGGATGTTGCCGAGAACAAAATGTTCTTCGCCACGCGATGGAAGGAAATGCTCGGCTATCCCGAAAACGAAATCGGAAGCCATCCCGATTGCTGGTTCAACCTGGTGCATATCGATGACCTGGACCGTTTACGCACGGAACTCGACGCGCACATCAACGGCGAAACCGAGCAATTCCAGAGCGAACACCGGATCCTGCACAAAGACGGCACTTATCGCTGGATGCTCTGTCGGGGACTTGCCGTTCGTGACGAGCAAGGCAAAGCCACCCGTATGGCAGGGTCGCAAACGGACATCACCGAACGACGCATTGCAGAAGAACAACTCATTCACGATGCATTCCACGATTCGCTGACCGCGCTTTCCAACCGAGCCTTGCTGCTCGACCGTCTGGAGCGTCAGGTTGCCCGCAATAAACGTCTTCCCGGGTATCGCTACGCGGTGCTGTTCATCGACCTCGACCGATTTAAAAACATCAACGACGGCATGGGCCACTCGGCGGGCGATTCGATTCTGATCGAGTTTTCCAAACGTATTCGCCGCCAGGTTCGTCCCATGGATACCGTGGCGCGATTGGGCGGAGACGAATTCGTGGTGCTGCTCGAAGACATTCGCGACGAAAGCGATGCCATTCGCGTGGCCAAGCGAATCCAAAACGCGTTGGTCCCCCCCTTCGCTGTCGAAGGGAACAAGATTCATATCACCGCCAGCATCGGCATTTCTATCGGCACGCCTCACTATCAACAAGCGGGCGAAATTCTGCGCGATGCCGACACAGCGATGTACCGCGCCAAAGCGCTCGGGCGCGGTCGCCATGTGCTGTTCGACGAAGAAATGCACAAGCGCGCGGTGAAAATTCTCGAACTGGAAATCGACCTGCGGGAAGCTGTCGAACGCCAGGACTTCGTGCTCTATTACCAACCCATTATTTCGCTTGAAACGAGCAGAATCACCGCTTTTGAAGCCTTGCTGCGTTGGAAGCACCCACAAAAAGGCCTGATTCCTCCCATGGATTTCATTCCACTTGCCGAGGACACAGGACTCATTGTGCCACTGGGCGATTGGGTACTCGGCCAGGCATGCCGTCAAATACACGAATGGCATGAAATGACCAATTACGATCCACCCGTCACATTGAACATCAACGTTTCCAGCAAGCAGTTGGCCGACAAGGCCATGGCGAACCGGTTTATTCAAATCGTCAAACAATCGGGCCTGCCGCCGGAATACCTGCGCCTGGAAATCACCGAATCGGTCATTATGGAGGACCCTGCAGCCGCGACGAACATCCTTTCGCAATTGAGCGAGCACAACATCCGCGCTCAAATCGACGATTTCGGCACGGGGTATTCTTCGCTCAGTTACCTGCAAAATTTCCCGCTCGAAGCGTTGAAAATCGACCGGACCTTTATGATGGATTTGGAGACAGTAACCGACCGTCAGGAGTTCGTACGCATCATTCTGGCGTTAGCGCAAATCATGAAACTCAGCGTCACGGCCGAGGGCGTGGAAACCGCCGGACAACTCGACATCCTGCGCAAATTGGGATGCTCGAAAATCCAGGGGTACTTCTTCTCGAAACCTCTCGATTCCGTCGAAGCGTTGAAGCTTCTGCAAAAAAATCCCACCTGGTAAAAACAAAAAAGCGCCGACTCGATTCGAGTCGGCGCTTTGATCGATGACAATTTTCCTCATCCCCGATGCAGTGGATCGGCGCCGGTTGTCCCTCGGAGGCTCT
Source organism: uncultured Candidatus Sumerlaeota bacterium (assembly GCA_964580585.1). Classification (GTDB taxonomy): domain Bacteria; phylum Sumerlaeota; class Sumerlaeia; order SLMS01; family JAHLLQ01; genus CAZOKZ01. The sequence goes on from CAZOKZ010000029.1 coordinate 19,778, forward strand.
CGAGGTATTCAGGCGATTGGATGCGATTGAGTTGGCGGCGCGCATTTTCCAGGCGATCGACGATGCTGAGACGTTCGGCTTCTTCGCTGTGGCTGGGCAATGCCAGGAATTGTTCCAGGTTGCGAATGTGGCGTTTCCACAGGTTTTCGTCACGTTGTTGTTTGATCTCCAGCCGTTCCCGATACCAATCGCTGGCGAGCAAATATTCGCGGGTGAACATCTGGCGGATTTTCGGGTCACTGGCGTCTTTGCCTTCGTAACTTCCTGTTGCCATGATGTGGATGAGGGCTTTGAGCGGCGGGCAGGCACTTTCGACGCTGCCATCGTCGAGGTAGGCTTTCGCCACACGCTGCTGGGCTTCGACGATGTTGTTGATGCCATCGACGTAGGATTCCATGTCTTGCGTTTCGGGGCGCAGCATTTCATCGTTGAAGAGCGTCATCGGGCTGTCGAACACGCGACCAAAGAACATGCGCAGGAAGCTCTTGGTCATTCGATAGCCCAGGCGGCTGCCAAGCACTTTCTGGCCATTGTGGTCGAAGTCTTCGACTTTTTCCAGACAGCCTTCGGCGATCAGGAACTCGGCGTTGCGTTCCTTGTTCGACAGGCGGCACCAAACCTCGGGAATCAGAAGACTAATGTCGTGATCGACGCGGTATTTGGGGCCCACGTAGCCGGCGCACGAGGTGAATCCCTGATAACCGGTCAGGATAAACGACACGAGCGCATCGTTCAGGTCGCTGGTCGGTGTGAGGGCGTTGAACGGCCCTTTGGTCAGCGCGCCTTCCGATCCTGCCCCTGTTGTCGAGGGCGACTTGCCCGTCAAACTGCAAACGAAATCCATGAACAGTTCGGGCAATTCCTGATAATGTATCGGGTTGTAAACCGCCAGCGGACGAATACCGGCTTTGTAATCGGGTGGGTTGTTCCGACGTCCCGCCAGCACCGAATTCACGGGATAGAGCACTTGCTTATCCATCGGAACACGGCGACGCAAGCGCGTGGAAATTTCGGCCAGGTACTTGGAACGCGGATTGGCAATATCGGGCCGCAGTTGCAGATAGCGCGGATTCTTGGTTGGCTTGCCATCGACAATACGCGGGTGCGACGACGAGCAGAAATACGATCCCTCCGGCATTTTGGCGGCTTCGCGAATCAACTCCTGCATCGGTTCGGTGTATTGGTGAAAGCCGATCGAATCCTCGATCAGCATCCGGGCATCCCCGGGAGTCAACGGTTCAAAGTTCGAGATAAAGTTATTCGGTTCCGATAAATCCTGTTCCGTTTGTTTGTCGAAGCCCCGATTGATGGCTTCGTCCGGACGTTGAAACAATCGGCGTTCGCAGTTTTTAATCAGCTTGAGGCTGTGGAATTCATCGAGCGGATTCAAGTGCTCCAGTTGCCCGGAAGGCACGACGACAGAGGCAGAAATATCGTCTTCGGTTTGAATTTTCTGAGCAGGAACGAAATCCTGGCGCAGTTTGAATGTTCGCCATGCACCGCTGGATTCCAAACCGACGCGCAAGTAAGACGCGACCAGCTTTCGTCCGTTGAATTTCAGTTCATGGCCCGGCATGCCGTTGATATTATCCGCGCTGAAATACTTGCGCCAGTCGCCTTCCCAATCGGGATGATAGAAACGCTTGATGATAAAGACCATCGCCTTGATATAGTCGGGAATGCTACACACCCATTTATTGTACTCGTCGGTGAACATCGACGACGAAGGCGTCAGCAGTTTGATCACCGATCCCAGCGAGCGATCCATGCTCAGCAATGAACGGCTTTTTTCCATCCGTTTGACGCGGAAGCGGTCGCTGTAATCGCGGTTGATGATTTCCTCGACCAACTCGAAATCCGAGTTCAAATTCGCGATGAAAAACGGCCCATAGTGCACGGCATCGAGAATGGATTTGGAGATTTCCGATTTTCCACCGCCTGAAACCGTACAGGGTTTATGACAGAACGTGCCTTCGGCAACGGTTCCGACCAAACGCCAGGACGGCGCCCCCGGGTGTTTTTCCATGTGCACTTTGTAGCCAGCCGGATGGACGTATGTTCGCCCCGGCAACAACTTGATGCTCTGCGGTTTTCCACCATATTCCCAACACACCTCCTGGCGCGTCAGGTCAATGCTCACGTCCTCGGGCACATAGACAATATCGGGCCATTCTTTATCGGTTCCATATCCTTCGGGATGAAGATCCATCATGGATCCGTAATTTTCGATGACTTCCGCGAACGTATGTCCTGCGCGCGAAATCATCGAGTCCACACGGAATTGATCGCCCAGGTGATAACTGGGGAATGCGAGCGCGCCACCTGCGTGTTCTTCTTCGCACCCGCCAATCAGGTTTGCCGAGTAGCTGATCTGCGTTTTGACTTCCTTTTTGCAGTAGCCAAAGTAATTGTCGGCGATGATCGTTACCATGATGCCTTCATCGGTGCGGCACGTCAGCTTGAACGCCTGGCCATCGTTGTAAAGTTCGGTTTCATCGGCCCAACACATGCCTTCGCGGCGTTGGCGCTCGGTAGCGTTGTCCACATGGGGAAGACCCAGTTCTTTTTTGGTCAATCGCGTCAGGTGAGGCGCCAGAATCACGCACCCCGTCGTGCCGGTCCAATGCTCAACGTCCAGTGCCGCGTCGTTTTCCGCCAGCGACGGGTCGCCCGCGTTGCCGAAAATCGATTCCACGAAATCCAGGTTACTGACCATACTGCCGGGCGCGAAGAAACGCACTTCCATGGTTTTTTGCGGCGAATGGCCGGGAACCTCCGGGCAAACAATCGGTCGCAGCAACAACGAGACGAACGTTTCGGCCTGATCGACTTGATTGGCCAAAAACGGCAAGCGCAACAGGTCTGCCGGAGGTTGAAAAGCCTTGGCCAGCATTTTGGCAAAGGCCTGTTTCGGCGCCGCGCGTTTATCGAGCGGCACGGGCAAGCCACCTTCGGTGACGTGAAACACTCCCTTGGTCGTGCGCCGGTCGTTTTTTGGGTTATGCAACACACCCTGCTTCACGCGAAAGGAGCTGATGATATCGTTGAAAAAACTATCGCTGTCGGCGGGAATCGAAAGCTCGCGCGCCAGTCCCGGACGATCGAGAACAAACGTTCGCGAGGGCAATCGCGCGGGCACGTTTTGATCCACGTCCTTCAGATACTTGTCCAGATACGATTGAATGCGCGCATCCACCGGACATAAATAATTCGACAGCAAGCGCGTTTTTTCCTGGTAATTGCGCAACAACCCCTCGGTGAGATCGAGGAAATCACGGTTGGATTTTTGAAAAATCGGCAATCCCAACGCGGCCAGCTTCAAATTGATGTAACGAATCACATGGCGTCGTTCGTTACGCACCTCGACTTCGTCGATGGGGGAATTCGTCAGGGTAGAAACAGCTTGGGGCATAATAACTTCATCTCTCTTTGGCGATTCCTTGCGGTTTTGGCGCCCGAATTTGTGACAATTCGTTCCGGTGAAGGCAAGCGGTTCTCGTGCCAGGGGATGAATTAGGGAGGTTCGACATCCGGAATCCGCTGGTTTTCCACACCTTTCGTGCATAAATTTTTTATCGGAACGATTCAATTACGAGCCGAATCTGCCCCCTGAATCGTGTTGAATCCCTTGCCCGCGAAACCTCGTGTGGTCATACAGATGTTCAATATTGATGAATAAAATCATGCAGTCGGCATATCGATTCCTGAAATCCAAAGGACACACTCCATGGACCCCATGATTCTCGTCGCGGGAAACGTGAACCTCGAAACGCAACTGCGAGTCGAAGACGGTTTCCCGATTGAATATTCTAAATCGCGTTTCGCGTTTTTTGGCGTTTCCGATCATATTTCGGGAGTGGCCTATAATATTGCTTCCGGGCTTGCGGTGCTGGGTCATCGCACGGGACTGCTGACCATGCTCGGGACGGACTCGCTTGGCGCGTTGATCAAAGACGAACTTGAACGTACATCGATCGATGTTCGCGGAGTACGCCGCGTTGTACCCGCCACGCCACGTAGCGTTATTTTGAACGACAAAGACGGACGCGGCGCCATTTTCACCGATTTAAAAAACCTTCAGGACTGCGAATATCCGCTCGATGTGGCGCGTCCCTTGATTGAGGAAGCCGCTCTCGTTCATGCGACGAACATCAATTGGGCGCTGCCGGTGGCGCATGCCGCGCGCGAGATGGGAAAAATCGTTTCGACCGATGTGCAGGCGATCCGTTCGCTCGACGACGAATACAACCGGCGTTTCATCGACGTCGCCGACATTGTATTTTTCAGCGCCGAGAACTTGGAAGTCCCCATTGAAGAAGTGATCCATGAAATGTGGGAAAAATTCGACGTAAAACTCGCCGTCTGCGGTCGAGGCGCCGATGGTGGCACGGTAGGCGTACGGGAAACAGGCGAAATTTTCTCGCTCCCCGCCACCGCCACCGGACCCGTGCAAAGCACCACGGGGTGCGGCGATGCCATGGCGGCGTGTTTTGTCTCAAGCCATGTCTGCGAGTTTTCGCCACGCAATGCTTTGTTGCGCGCCCAGATTTTTGCCGGACATAAGTTGGGTTTTGTCGGTGGCGCGACCGGCTTTTTGACACGCCCTGAATTGGACGAGCGGTTTGAAACCGTTGTCGTTGGTTGATTGTAATTTCCAATGGGAGGATATCGAGAAATGATTACACCAGAAAAATTGCTGAAACGGTTGGATGAAATCGGCGAATCGCTCGCTGCGTCGGGTCATGGGCTCGCGCTGTTGGGGCTTGGTTCCGTTGGTGTCGAAAGAGGACGTTTGGATGAATATTCCGATCTGGATTATTTCGCCATTGTTGCCGAGGGACAAAAGGAACATTTTCTCGACGACACATCGTGGATGTCGGCGATGAGCCCGATCACGTACATGTTTCGCAATACCACCGACGGATACAAGTATCTGTACGAAGATGGAATTTTCTGCGAAATGGCGGTTTTCACGCCGGGCGAAATCGTCAACGCGGATTACGCCGAAGGCAAAATCATCTGGCATGCCCCCGGATTCGACATGGCGATTGCCAAACCGAACAAGGCGTTGCCCACACGCCACGATCGCAACAAAGATTGGGTGATCGGCGAAGCGTTGACGAATTTATATGTCGGGATGGGACGCTACTTGCGCGGCGAAAAACTCATCGCATTCCGATTCGTGCAATCGTATGCACTCGATCGCGTATTGGATTTGATTCCCCGGTTAATGCAGGCAAAAAGAGCTTTTGTCGATCCCTATCAGATCGAGCGCCGATTTGAACAACAATATCCGGAAGCCGCAGACATCCTGGCACGATGCGCGCAAGGCTATGATCGCACGCCGGAATCCGCGCGCGAGATATTGCGATTCCTTGAATGTCATTTTGGCATCAACCAGGCCATAAAGCACGAGATTGAGCAATTGATCGAACGCGCGAAATCGTAAATTCCATATCGAGGGATGGAACATGACCAGTTACAAAAAAAGCGCCGTTCGCCGCGTCGGAATTCTTACCGGTGGGGGCGATTGTCCCGGGTTGAACGCCGTGATTCGCGCCGTTGTAAAGAGCGCGATTCTCGATTACGGAATCGAAGTCATCGGTATCGAGGACGGATTCCACGGTTTGATCCATCGTCGCACGCATCCGCTGCATTACACCGACGCGACGGGTATTTTGTCACGCGGAGGAACGATTCTGGGCAGCAGCAATAAAGACAATCCCTTTGCCCATATCGTGGAAGAAAACGGCGAGAAAAAAACCATCGATGTGTCCGACGATTGCATCGCTTACATGCGCGAACAAAATTGGGACGCGCTCATATGTCTCGGTGGCGACGGCACGCAAGCCATGGCGAAACAATTTTTCGACAAAGGCTTCAACGTCATTGGCGTTCCCAAAACCATCGATAACGATTTGATGGCAACGGACAAAACGTTCGGCTTTCAAACTGCCGTCGATACGGCAACGGATGCCATCGATAAACTGCATACCACCGCCATGGCACATCACCGCGTACAAGTGGTTGAAATGATGGGCCGATATGCGGGTTGGCTGACATTGCACTCGGGCGTGGCGGGCGGAGCCGATGTGATCCTGCTGCCCGAAATCGATTTCGATCTCGAAGTCGTTGCAAAGTACTGTGAGATGCGTTCAACACACGGTAAACGATTCACCATTGTCGCCGTGGCCGAAGGCGCCAAACCCAAAGGCGGCAGCATGGTGGTCAGCAGCACCGTTGCGGATAGCCCCGACCCGATTCGACTTGGCGGCGTGGGGCATTTTGTCGCGGACGAAATTGCGCATCGTACCGGATTGGAATCGCGCGCCACGGTGCTCGGACACTTGCAACGCGGCGGCTCGCCATGCAGCTTCGACCGAATTTTAGCCACGCAATTCGGTCACAAAGCCATGTGTCTGGCGGCGGAAGGTAACTTCGGCACAATGCCTGCGCTGCACGGAAACGAAATCGTTGCCGTGCGGCTGGCCGATGCAGTGTCGCGATTAAAAACCGTTCCCGTCAAACATCCATTGGTACAAACGGCGCGTTCTGTGGGAACGTGTTTCGGTGATATTTTGCCACGTTCGTGGGAGTAACCACAATTCATCAAATGGAATTTGGCCGGTTTGACAAGCATCATGAATTCATTGATTGGTTTTTTTCTTTTCTCGATTGGAGTCATCACATCATGAACCCGAAAGAAAAGAAATCTCTACAATACAATTCCGTCGAAGAATATTTAACCGCTCAAGATTCTCCTGAAGAACAGACACTCCGGACCATCATCGAATTTATTCTTACTCAATTTCCCGAGCTAGAGTCCGCGATGTCCTACGATGGACCACAAATCCATCGCGACGGGGAAGATGTGTTCGGCCTTACGGCTTACAAGCATCATCTTTTGCTGACTCCATGGAGTTCTCGTGTAATTGAAATTTTCAAGGGAAGATTGGACAATTTCGTCGTCTTCAAAAACAGCTTTCGCGTCCCCATCGATTGGGACCTCGATGAGGATTTAATAAAGGAGATGGTCAAAGCCAGATTGGATGAGTTGGAATAGACTTCCACGCGTAACAGTGTGTTGCAAAAATTTGCGCCTTGGAGTATCGATCATTGAATCCAAAAGTTGATGATTATCTGATTGAAGGCTGTGGCCGTTGCCCCCTGGGAGGGACACCCGATTGCAAAGTTCACAACTGGCAGGAAGAATTGAACTTGCTGAGATCGATTGTACTCGATTGCGGGCTGACGGAAGAAGTTAAATGGGGTGTTCCCTGCTACACGTGTCAGAAAAAGAATATCGTTTTGGTGAGCGCATTCAAGGAATACTGCGCACTGAGTTTCTTCAAAGGTGTTTTATTAAAAGACACGAGTCGTATTTTGCAAAAACCAGGAGAGAATTCACAATCAGCCCGCTTGATTCGCTTCCAGAATGTTCAGAAAATCATCGAGATGGAATCAATTTTGAAAACCTATATCGCAGAAGCTGTTGAAGTGGAAAAAGCCGGTTTAAAAGCAAGCTTCAAAATAAATCCGGAACCCATTCCGGAAGAGCTGCAAAATAAACTGGATGAAATCCCCGCATTGAAAAAAGCCTTCGAAGCGCTGACCCCGGGACGACAACGCGGTTACATTCTTTATTTTTCCGCGCCCAAACAATCCAAGACTCGGGTTTCGAGAATTGAAAAATGCATGTCGCGAATTCTGGAAGGAAAAGGAATGCACGACAAATAACAATGCCAGTCTCTGAATTAAACAAACTGGCCGGGGGACGGAGTCGATCCGTTTCCCGGTCGGTTTGTTTTTTACGCGAGGGACGGAGTCCAGATTATTCCGGCGCCACCGTCACCTTGGTCATTTTAATGTCGGGGGACGGACGATCGCCCGGGCCTTTCGGGCATGTTTCAATCGCTTTCACCACATCCATGCCTTCGATCACTTCACCAAACACCGCGTGCTTGCCGTCGAGCCACGGCGTTGGAACCGTCGTGATGAAAAACTGGCTGCCGTTGGTGTTCGGGCCGGCGTTTGCCATCGAAAGAATCCCCGGACGATCGTGCTTAAGCGAGCGATCGAACTCGTCGTTGAATTTGTACCCCGGACCGCCGCGGCCCGTGCCTTCGGGGCAACCGCCCTGAAGCATGAAGTCTTTGATCACGCGATGGAAAATCAATCCATCGTAGAAGCCTTTGCCGATCAAGTCCTTGAAATTTTTCGTCGTCTTCGGGACTTTATCGTCAAACAAGCGAATTTTGATCGTGCCCTTCGACGTTTCCATCGTCACGATTGAGTTACCCATGATGTGCTCCCGCTGGTTGAATTTGCATCGTTATTAAGCAAAGGACGTACCCCGCCGCCGGGAGGCTGTCAAGGCGCGAAAGGATGAAGGATGAGGGAGGAAGGATGAAATTAAGGCGTAAGGATGAGGACATCCAAGTACAATAGCATATTAAGGAAGAAAAGATTTATTTCCCCAAGTTGTTAAAACTCATCCCTTATACTTCATCCTTTCTCCTTCCCTTAAAACTCGCACGTCTTCGGCGCGCGGGGAAACGGGATGACATCGCGGATGTTTTTCATGCCGGTGACGAATTGGATGGCGCGCTCGAACCCAAGCCCAAACCCCGCGTGAGGGACGGAGCCGTAACGCCGAAGGTCAAGATACCACCAGTAATCTTTCGGATCGAGCCCGCACCCGCGCATGCGCGTTTCAAGCACCTCGCGGCGTTCCTCGCGTTGGCTGCCGCCGATGATTTCGCCGATCTTCGGCACCAGCACATCCATCGCGGCGACCGTTTTTTCATCGTCGTTCATCCGCATGTAGAACGCCTTAATGTCTTTCGGGTAATTATACAAAATCACCGGTCGCCCGACGTGTTTTTCCGTCAGATAGCGCTCGTGTTCGCTCTGCAAATCGCATCCCCACGACACCGGATATTCGAACGACTCGCCACTGCGTTCCAGAATCGCAATCGCCTCGGTGTATGTCAGGCGTTCGAACTCGCTGTCGATAATCCCGCGCATGGTTTCGATCGTTCCGGGTTCAACCCACTTGTCGAAAAACGCCATGTCCTCGGCGCAATCGTCGAGCGGCGCGCGCAGCAGGTGTTTGATATACGCTTCGGCCAAATCCATGTCGCCTTCGAGATCGCAAAACGCCATCTCGGGTTCAATCATCCAGAACTCGGCGAGGTGCCGCGACGTGTTGGAATTTTCGGCGCGGAACGTTGGGCCGAATGTGTAGATGTTCGTCAGCGCGCAGGCGTAGGTTTCGCCTTCGAGTTGCCCGCTGACCGTCAGGCTGGCGCGGCGACCGAAGAAGTCCTGCGCGTAGTCGATGTCTCCGTCCCCCGTGCGCGGCGGGTTCGCCAGATCGAACGTCGTGACGCCGAACATTTCACCCGCGCCTTCGCAATCGCTCGCCGTGATAATCGGCGTGTGCAGGTAAAGAAACCCGCGCGATTGGAAAAAATCATGTGTCGCCCGCGCGAGGCAATTGCGCACGCGCGCCACGGCGCCAAACGTATTCGAGCGGGGACGCAGGTGCGCGATCTCGCGCAGGAATTCCATCGAGTGGCGCTTTTTCTGCATCGGATACGAATCGGCATCCTCGACCCAGCCGAGAACCTCGATCGTGCGCGCAAGCACTTCGACCGGTTGGCCTGCGCCGGGCGATTCGCGCAACTCGCCTTCGATGCGCACACTGCATCCAGTGACGAGATGTTTGACTTCGCTTTCGTAATTCGCCACCGAGGCGTCAGCGACCACCTGCAACCCGCCGAGACTCGACCCGTCGTTAATTTCCAGAAACGAAAACCCCGCCTTGGAATCGCGCCGCGTGCGCACCCAACCGTGCACCGTAACAGAAGCGCCAAAGTCGCGTCGTTCGAGGATTTGTTTGATGCGATCGCCTGGGCCAAGAACGTTCATGAATCGGAGGACTCCTGGGGGAAATCGGATGCGTGCATCCGCCCGGCAGTCACGCCCATTCCGCCCCGCGCGGGCAAGGAATTAAAGAAACCCGCACGGGAAACACGTGTCTATTTCCCCCGGACGATCGCCAGTTGTTTTCGCAACGCCGATTCCCAATGTCAGGGGATCAAGGGATTGGGCATCGCACCGGGAGTATTGAAATCCTGCTCCTCATCCTCTTCAGCCTCGACCACGGCACTGCTTTCTGGGACGTGGGAAAGATAATACTGGGCCTGACGTTGATGGATATCTACCGTGGCCTGGGCGATCTCGATGTCCTCGGCCAACGATCTTCGTCTTGTTTTCACTTCTTCCGGCGACAACGCGTTATTGGCCTCCAACTGTTCCAAGTCGGCGAGTTGAACGGTCAGCTTGGCCAGGTGAGCTTGCGACACGCGTATGGTATTCGTATGATTTGTTAAATTTTTCCGCAGGGTTTGATACAAACCGTCGCGCACATGCGTCAGCTTCTGGAGCCTGTCTTCGTATTGATTCCGAAGCGATTTGTATGAAGTAGATGAAATCTTTTCGCGAGTGCTCTCCAAGCCAGCAATCTGTCGCATCAGATCGTCAAATTCGAGTTGAACATTTTCGTATTGGAGCACAATTTCCGGCTTCCCATCCATGAACTTGTTCATACGCTTCAATGCACCCGATGCTTTTTGGCCAAATCGCGTGCTTCGAATCTTCAGGGAAGTTGTCCGAATAACACCTTTGAGCTGATGCAGCGTCGGTTGACTCGGCAACGTTTTGGGCATCGATTGCACAGGTTGGACAGACCCAGGAATATAGGATTTCTGCTCCTCGATAGGAGCCGATTGTTGCATTTTTTCGGGAAGAGGCGTCAGCACCGGGCTCTCGCCCGCCGTCGTCTCCGATAGTTCGGAAGCTTCCTCCGCAAGTTCCGATACTGCCAATGACGCCGGTGGAGCATTTTCTTCCGCAACGACCGTGTTATCGACTTCCTCCGAAACTCCCTGCGAAACGAATAAGGAACGCTTGCGGAAAAGTACGATGACAACCAGGACACCTAACAAAGCACAGATCCCTTTCGTTATGAGTCCCAAATAAAATGGAAGCTCAAAACCCGCCTTGTCCCAAATTTTGAGCGAGACCGTCGATGCCACCAGACTGAAGGACACCAACAGAAAAAATATAAGGAAATTGGGAATCAGCCAACCGAGAAACTGTGCGTGTACGCTGGAAATCCGCGACCAGCGATAACGCGATTTACTGCCGAGAAAAACGGCTTCGCAAAAAATCAACCCCAGAGTCATTGCGGCCATCAGCGCAATTTTCCGAAGAGAATTTTCCTCGATGTAAGAGATGGTACCAAATGAAAGAAAAAACAGAATAATTGCCGCTGTTGAAAGCGACACGATAGGGAAAAATATCTCCAACATGAACGTCCAGCTAACGTGAGCGAGATCTTTCAGCAGATGACGAAATGTCTCAAACACATAACAAAGCATTTGCTCGATGCTATAGGCAATCCGGCGCACAACCTGAACAATCAACAAGAGCGACTTGTTGAATCCGGATTCCCTGGCCCATTGCTGGCGATCGAGCACCGGGAATTTCTTGCGCGAGGTCACAAATCCCCGAACGGCAGCGAATACGAAAATCTCCACCAGGAAAATCCGAATCAAAACCAGGGAAACGATCGAAAGAATACGGTTATACTTGGGGAAGACATTGGTGGCAAACTCGGAAAGGGCATGACCCTGTGTTGGCAGGACTTGATGCTCGTACAAAACAAGCATCCCACCCATCAGCATCAGCGCGCCGAAACTCAGCATAAACATACTGAGCACGGCGATGCGATAAGCGTTCACCCAACCATAAGTCCGAGCCCAACGGAAATATTGCGGCAAAAACGCCAGAGTAAAAATGGATAACACGGCGGGATAAAAGAGCCCTGGACTGGTTTGCGCAATCGACGGCAAATCGTCCAACAAGACGATATAGAAATATAATCCTTCTGTACAGAGAACCTCGAAAAAAACTCCGAACGCCGTGAAAATACATGCCATCCACATAAATAGCTTCAGGCTATATCGACGACTTTCCGCGACAAAAGCCAAGGTGAACTGCATAAAAAGCAAAACGTAAAGAACGTAGATCGTCCAAGGCCAGGTGAGCACTTCCTTGAGGTAGAAAAACCCGAGGAACGCGGCAATCGCCAGCGTGATCATCGTGGTCGCCTGGATTTGCCCTAACTTGAAACGAGGCGCACCGCATTTCTCACAAAATACAAAGGGAAGCTCATTGACTTCCTGGCAATGCGAGCATGGCTGCTCCTTTGGAAGGCGCGGAGTAGGAACCAATTCGCGCGTAAAGAAGGCCTTTAAATTCATTGTTTCCCCCTTTGGGCTAAGGGGAACGGCTCGTCTATCGGAAATCTCCCGATAGCGACGGGTGGAAAATCCCACGACACCTGTTCGAAGCCCCCCCTCGGGCTGAAAAATACTGCCTCCAACTCAGGACGACGAACGGTCTAACTCTGTGACACTTGATCGTCCCTCAATCGTCACACCTCAGACGCCGCCCGTTGAGGTTAGTTGAAAGTTTGGGAACAATGAAACAGATTCGTCAACTTGTGTCAAAAAAATCTCCCCATTTCGATCCGAATTATCCGGTGGCGAATTCCTTCGCTGACCGACTTAATCTGCCCCTTTCCGCTTGCCTTGGGGGCCCGTGGGCGGCAACGTGCCGGGCTTGTAAGCCATCACGATGGCTAAATCCGCAGAGGAGACAGCCCCCATGTCCCGTACGGTTACACTGAAGGGTTCCCCAATCGATCTCAACGGCCCCGAACTGAAAGTGGGCGATTCGGCCCCTGAATTCACGGTCAGCAAAAACTTGAAAGAAGACGCCACGCTCGGCGAATTCGCAGGCAAGACGGTGATTTTGTCCGTCGTGCCGTCGCTCGATACGCCCGTGTGCGATCTGCAGGCCAAACGTTTCAATGAAGAAGCCGCCAAGCTTGGCGATGGGGTGGCCGTGGCGATCATTTCGCGCGATCTGCCCCCGGCAATGGCCCGCTGGTGCGGCGCCGCCGAAGCCAAAAACCTCGCGTTGCTGTCGGACTATAAGCACCGCGATTTCGGCGCCAAGTATGGCGTCGAAATTCCCGCGCTCGGTATTTTGTGTCGCGCGGTTTTCGTGGTCGGAGCCGACGGTGCGCTCAAACATGTGGAATATGTCGGCGAAGTGGCCGAACACCCGAACTACGATGCCGCACTTGCTGCTGCAAAGAACTGAGCAAGACCCCCATTATTCGCACGAAGGATTACACACACGATGGAAAGTCAGACGTTGACGGAAAACTCGCCGGTGGCGCCCCCGAATAACCGCTTGGCGGGCAAAGTGGTGCTCGTGACCGGCGCAACACGCGGAATTGGCCGCGCCGTGGCCCATGCGTGCGCCGCCGAAGGCGCCGAGGTCGCCATTTGCGGTCGCACGAAGGATGATCTTGTGGCCGTCAGCGAGGAAATCAAGAGCCTCGGCGCCTCCTGCTGTGCCGTTAAGATCGATTTGTCCGATTACGAATCGGCTATCAAATTGGTCGATGCCGTGCACCGCGCGTTTGGTCGAATTGACGTGCTGATTAACAACGCGGGCGTTCTGGGTCCGCGTGAAACGCTGATGGAATACTCGGCGGAAGACTGGAAGAAGGTTATCGATACGGACCTGAATTCGGTTTTCTGGGTCACCAAGGAAGCCCTTGGCAAAATGGTACCGCAAAAGTCCGGCTCGGTCATCAACGTCTCTTCGGGCGTTGGACGCGAAGGCCGCGCGAAATGGGGTGCTTATGCCGTAGCCAAGTTCGGCGTCGAAGGCATGACCCAGGTGCTGGCCGACGAGCTGAAGGAGCATGGCGTGCGCGTTAACAGCGTAAACCCCGGCGGTGTGCGCACTGCAATGCGCGCCGAAGCCATGCCGGGCGAAAACCCAGCTTCACTTCCGGCTCCTGCCGATATCACGAATATTTTCGTGTACCTGGCCAGCGAGGCCAGCAAAGGCATCTCGGGCGAACAATTCGACGCGCGCGATTGGGTGGGCCGGTCGGATTTCTGAGCCCGGTCGTTGTGCTTCACCATGCAAATACCCCGTTCCCAGCCGTTTGCGCGGCTGGGAACGTTTGCATTACTCACATTCTATCAAGCACCCCGTGTGAGTTTATAGAAAACCGTTCCATTTTTGAATGGTTCAGCTTGCCGTGAGAGGGGTTTCATGTCCATAGTAGGGCTCGACTCATAAGGGGTGAGTCGGGGGAAATATTGAGACCATGAACTATTCGACGCCATGTATCGCCATCCTTCCGTTCGTGTTGCCCGACTGGCAGCAGGAAGCCGATGTGCCACATCTTGCGCGTGGGTTGGCGCGACTGATTGAAACCCGTCTGCGCATGATTCCCGAATCCCAGGTCTTTGTCCAACACCTGCTCTTCGCTCCGGACGGCGATACCGGCGACAAGCGCTTCCTCGTGCGAACGTCCATGTGGTCAATCGACGAGGCGCTCGATCTGCCCACGCCCGAAGGCGTCCATCCCACGCATTTATTGCACGGGCGATTGGCGTGGGATGACGAAATCGATCTCACCATTGAATTGATTGACGTTAAGGCTGCCTTCACCTGCTTCCGCCATCAATTACGTGTCCCGCCGTCCCGGTTTCTCGGGGCGTTTTTTCCGCTTCTGGGGAAAATGGCCCAAGCCACCGGGCAGGAGATTTCCGACGTGCAGCGCCGCGCGATCGAGTACCCGGCAACGACGTCGTTCACCGCTTTCCACCAGTATTTGCTGGGGCTCTCGCAAATGGTCGCTCACCAATTACCGCTCGGCGAGGAAGTGACCTGCGACGAGGCATTCGATTATTTTTTGGAAGCCCTCGACCGCGACCCAACGTTTGAAGACGCCTGTCTGGCGCTCGACGGGTTGGCGCGCAAGGTCTTGAAACGCCGCAAGGGCAACGTGGTGAAGGCCGAGTACGCGTTGCGGGAAGCCTGCCACCGCGCGCCCCATCTGGCATCGTTGCGCGGCACATTGGGCAAGTACCTGTTCGATTGCGGTCACTATCAGGAAGCGCGCGGTTACCTGGAAGAGTTTGTGATGTCCGGCACGGGCGAGGATGCAACGGTAGCCTCGGCAGTCGTGCGGCTGGCGGCGATTTATCAGGTGGCGGAGTCGCCAGATAAACTGATGGCTTTCCTGCGCGAGTCGGCACGCCGGTTTCCCGATCACCCGGATATCCAGGAAAGTCTGGGAATTTGCCTGACCGAAGCGGGCGTGGAAAAAGAAGCCGAAGAGTGCTGGCGTCGGGTGCTGGAACACCATCCATACCGTTCAACGTCGTTGTCGAATCTGGGGCAGATTCACTGGAGCCGAGGCGAGCACGATAAAGCCACCGTTTTGCTGCGTCGTTCGATCGAAAGCCTCTCCCCCAGTCCCGTGGCGTACCAACGGTTTCTGGATTTCCTGGAAGAACGCGGACGCGATCTGGAAGCTGACGAAGTCGCAACCCAATGGGTGGAAACAGGCTCCGATAATCAACACGCGTGGATGCGGCTGGCGCACATTCGACGCCGCCGGGGCGACCTGGACGCTGCGCAGTACTGTCTTGCGCAACTCGAAAAACTCCCCCCCTCGCCGGAAGACGAAGAAGAGCTGGCCATTCTGCGCTTCTCGATTCTTCACCCAAAAGATTACGTAACGTACCAACGCGCGACGTCGTTGTGGCTCCAACGGGCCAAACTTCCCGTTTTCCCGCGCGAGGTGCAAACGAACCTGGAAGACCGCGGTTTGCGCGAGTTGCACGACCTGGCCCAGCGCCATCCCAGCGTCACGTTCATCTGGAACGCGTTGAGCGAACGACTCGTCCAGTTGGAACGCTACCCGTCGGCGCTTGCGGCACAGCGACAACTCGTCAAATTGCTCCCTTATTCGGCGGCAGCGCATAATACGCTTGGGTTCCTGATGGTCAAACTGCATCAGCGCAATCAAGCGATCGACTCTTTCCGCCGGGCGGTAGAATTGGCACCTCGCGTGCTCGATTACCGGACGAACTTAGCGTCCGCTTTGCTCGAAGAAGACCGACTGGAAGAAGCCCAGCAGCAAGTCGAGGCCGCCCGTTCGGTAAATCCCAGCGACACGTTGGTCAGGGGCCTTGCGGACGAAATCCAACAACGACGGATCTTTCAGGCACAGGTTGCGAATGAAAACGCCGCCCCCCAAACGTTCTGGGCACGTCTGAGCCATTGGATTCGAGCCCACCTCAAAGATCAATGACCCAATCCCCCACCCCCGATAAAGAATTGCAAGGCTTGCTGGCGCAAGTCGCCGCCGGAAAGCTCGACCCCGAGCAAGCCGCCGAGCGTATTCAAAACGGTATCGTACACGATCTGGGATTCGCCCAGGTCGATACGCATCGCCAATGCCGCCGTGGACGGCCCGAGGCGATTTTCTGCCAAGGCAAATCGCCCGACCAGGTGATCCAGATTGCCCAGTCGCTGATCGATGCGGGCCAGAATGTATTGATGACGCGCATGGACACCACCATGCGCGACGCCGTAGCAAACGCTTTTACCGGTCGCGATATAGTGCGCCATGACGGCGCACGTTTGATGCACATTCGCATCAAAGCACCATCGCCCAAACAAGGCATCGTCGGTGTTTTGTGCGCCGGAACCACCGATATTCCCGTGGCAGAGGAAGCCGCTCTCACCGCGGAATTTTTAGGCAGCCCGGTGCGGCGGCTCTTCGACGTGGGCGTGGCAGGCATCCATCGCTTGCTGCGTCATCGCGAGCAAATTGAAGAAGCCCGCGTGCTCGTCGTCGTCGCCGGCATGGAAGGCGCGCTCGCGTCGGTGGTCGGCGGACTCGTCCGCGCCCCTGTTATTGCCGTACCGACCAGCGTCGGTTACGGCGCGTCGTTCGGCGGAGTCGCCGCGTTGCTGGCGATGCTTAATTCGTGTTCGCCGGGAATTAGTGTTGTAAATATTGATAACGGATTTGGAGCGGGGTACCTGGCCGATGCCATCAACGAAATCGGGGAAAAGTAAACACGGGTTTTTGGAAGATGCACTTTCCGAAGATGGGATGGAAATCAATCAGACCTATTTCCAGGTCGATGACAAACAATTTGCTATTGTCTTAAATACAAAGAACCAGACGGACCTCAAAAGAGGTCGGAATTTCAAACGATTTTCCATCCTCCCTCTTTTATTTATCGTGCTCTTCATATTTTTCAGCCTCAAAGATGACACCAGTTCATTAGTAGTTGGAATTATAGTAAGTGGATTTATTTCCACGACTTTTTACGCCATTGGATGCACATTGCAAACTTCAAGTGGGATATTATTAGTTTCCGATCCACTGGAAATACTCTATTGGAATTGGACTCCCATGCGGGGCGTTTGGAATCATAACAAGCTCAAAATAGAAGGTGTTCAAAAGATCGTCCTCGAAAGACCTACAGAACTCGAACAGGGCATGATGATGGCAATAAGTGGTTCAATTGGATATCTTTCCACCAAACGAAATTATAAATTACGACTTCTAAATCGTTGGGGAGAAGAGTTCTCACTCACTCCAGAAAGTTTTTGTTCTATTTCCGACGAATCGATCCAATATGCTAAACTAACAACACTGGGTAAGTTAGTAGCAGTTTTTTTCGGAACAACATTCAGCGATAAAACAGTAATTGGTTGCTATAAGCAAACACCGGAAAATTCTACGGACACGAAAGGAAACGTAGTCGAAGACAATGTTGTAATGCAAACGCCACGTTTACCGCCAATTGAAAATAAAGTAACAGCTTCGCTGTCAAATTTTCCGGAACTTCCAGCTCAATCGAATTTGAAAATCGAATCTTATCCAGAAAAAGTCACCATCAAATACCCAAGCAAGCATATCAATGAAGCACTGATGATTATTCCCTCTATTGCAATCATCATCCCGTTTTTAATGTTGGCATTATGGTTTCATGGAATCATGGAAAGCGAACGCCCTTTATTTCCTGGACTTACCGTTTCCGGTTCCGCCATGGGAAGCTCCTTTATTTATGGCATTTCTACAGTTGTCGTATTTTTTACCGCCATCAAATTATTCGAGTCCAAGCTACCCACTAATGTTCTCGAACTAACCGAAACGTCACTTGTTTTCAAACGCCGAACGCGTTTGCTCCAGCAAGAGCAATTAACGTTTTCGTTATTCGATGTTCAAAAAATTGACGAACCCGATTTCTTTTATACTAGCACAACCCAAGTTCCCGGTCTGCGTTTTCATACCGCACGAGGAACTTTCCACACCTTCCGTGCCCTCAGCGAAGCTGACTACAAGTGGGTCAAAACGGTACTTTTTCGGCATTTGAATATCGACGAGTCCCAAAAGTAGAAGTCTTTGGCGGGGAAAATCACGGATTTGCGAACTGGTCCCGATTTCGCTCGCCTCCGGAAGCGAAGAAGATGCAGGTTTGATCAATAAATTACTTGAATTTTGGGGCCTGTTCCGACTATCTTTCGCTGTCACTGGATAGGTCCAATGTTGTGCGGCCCTTGATGCCGCGCGAAAGAAACGATGCACCTTCGATTTCCCGCCAAGGCGCGCTCTCGACGATGATGGAAGCCCTCTCCGATCGAATTGTCTTTCGTTCACACCACGTGCGCCAACCGGCGTTTGTCGGCGAAGACGAATTGAATCAGCAGGCGATCGAACAAATCCTTCATCTTTCGTGCGCCAAGGACACGTTCGAGGTCCTCGAGGACCAGCGGCGTGCACTGTCTGCCGGGGTTACCTGGCGACGGCGACGTTTGGCGTGGGTGGATAAGAATTCTGGCGAAGACCAGGGTTTGTGTGTCAATGAGGTACGCATTCGCCCCGACGCGGAAGGCCGCGTGCATCCGCACGTGGCAATGGCTTCGCCCGGATTGGTGGATTTCGAAGCCATCGAGAACGCCTATTGGCAAACGACATGGGCCAGTGGCGCGATTCGCCACCAGAAGGGTATCAAGAAGTCCCGTCTTTTCGTGAACATGCGCGCGTTGACGTGTGCTCGCATGGGCGCGCCGCGCGGACCGTGGGAAGATCTTGCCGTTTTGCAACAACGTATGGATCAAGGCGAATGGACCGACGATCTGATCGATCTGATTCCGGCGCTCCAACCAACGTTGCGCCACGAGCGCATGGACGAGCTCGATGTCGCGCGTTATCTGCCCGCGATTCCTCCGTCGTGGTGCGTGCAAGCGGACGAGACGATCCTGGCCGCGACAAATGGGGCTTTCTTCCTGAATTTCCCCGAAGAATACGAGGACGGCGTCAGCGCGTTGCACCAACCCGTTGGGGCGCTCTACGCAGACAACGTCTTGCACATGCCGCCGTGGATCGAGCGTCCCTGCGCGGTCGAGTGGATCGACAATGTGCGCCGGATCGAGTTGCTCGGTCCGCAAAATCTGGCTCTGGCAGTAGATGGAGCGCCCGCGTATCATCTTCAGCTTGGCATCGTGGACGATCGCGCTCCCGCCACCGTGTGGCGCCGGTTCGACGGACCGATGCCCGTTTGCGTGGAAGACGATGCCGCCGACCTCGTCTTCTCAGGAGCCGGACTGGTCACGGTTGCCGCCCCGGGTGCTCACCAACCGCCTCTGGGTGGTGCGATTGTGCGTCTCGTCGGCCAGATCGCCGACCCCTGGCGTCCGCTGATCGACAACCCGATGGGCATGCCCTACCCGCGTTGGGAACTGCGCCTGCAAACGTCGCGCGATGTGCCGCTCGATTGGGTAATGGCCGCCGGGCCGCGCTTGATTCACGATGGTCATGTACTCAATGAATCGGGCATCTTCCAACCGTTGATGAGCGGCGAATTCCGTCGCAACGGGCCTCCGCCGTCGCGGTTTCCTTATGACGCGCTGAAAACGCGCGCGCCTCGCACGGCATTGGGCCTGACGCGCGGCGACGAATGGGTGTTGCTGGTTGTGGATGGACGAGCCGACATGGCACACAGCGTCGGCTGTACGCTCGAAGAACTTGCGCGTCTGATGCAGATGACCGGTTGTTATCACGCAATGGGTCTGGACGGCGGCGGATCGAGCGTCATGGCCATCGAAGGTGTCGGACAGCTCGATCAGTTGCAGCCCGGCCTCGCCAGCACCGTCGTCAACATCCCCAGCGACCCAGGCAACCGCGAACGCATCGTCCCCGTAACGTTGAGCGTTATCGCGACCTGAGTTTTTCCCCCTCATCCACGATTTCCAAAATACAGCAGGGGTCGGAGAGCGAACTCTCCGACCCCCGCTGTGATTCTCCGTGGCGGACCGTTTTGTCAGGGTCGCGCTTTGACCTTCAACTCCGGAATCGGCAAACCTTCTTCGGTCTCCAGGCTAGCTCCAAACGCCCATTCGCCTTCGCCCTGGGTGACTTTGAACAGAACCTCGTTCGTTCCCTTCCTGAGCTTGATGTTCACTTTGTCCTGGCGCGGCGTGTAAGCGCGTCCTGCGGGGTTTTCAAATACGCGCTCTT
The DNA here is from genome assembly GCA_964580585.1 of uncultured Candidatus Sumerlaeota bacterium. Classification (GTDB taxonomy): domain Bacteria; phylum Sumerlaeota; class Sumerlaeia; order SLMS01; family JAHLLQ01; genus CAZOKZ01. Next base: position 40,269 of record CAZOKZ010000029.1, read on the forward strand.
TGTTCACCCAAACGCGCACACCGTCGTCGGACCCCAATGCCAGGACCACATCCATGGCTTCAGGAGCATCGACATACGTCACACCATATGCCACGGCAAAATCGCGGCGCGTACCGAACACTTTGTGGAAATCAACGACGAAACCTTCACTCAAACGACTGTCGTTTTCGATCGTGCGGGCTACGGTTTTCCAGGCGGCTTTTGTACCGCCAATTGCCGGATAGGTCGCGCCGAATTCGCGTTTTCCTTCCGGAGGCTGAGGCTTATCCAGTTTGTCATCCCACGCGTTTTCAAAAGGGCCAATCACCGACCAGGCGTTAATCGATGGCAGCAGCGTTTCGGATATCGGAATCGTAAATTCCGTTTCTCCGCGATGCAGTTTGATCCGCCCTTCCAGTTTCGTCGTCTGAATGGCCCCCTTCGATTCCAATGTTGTGAAGAATCGAATTGGTTCCTTGGGCGACAGAGATTTAATTTCCCATTTCGATTCACCCTTCACGGTCCAGTTGGGTGGCGTCTCGATGACAACATCGCCCGTCAAGCCTTCGAGAGGTTCAAAGATTTCGATCTCGGACGTGACTTTGATCTGATCGTTGCCTGCGCCTGTGGCGGTAATCGAACCATGCAGACCCAGTGCAACGCTCAACGCCTGCATCATGTTCGGGCTCTTGGCCTTGCTGATATCTTCGATAATCTTGACCCAGCCATCCCCCATCAAGTCGCTGGCAGAACGCAGGTCGTTGGCGGCGACTTCTGCGCGGACAGCTTGTGCTTTTTGCAAACTTTCCGGCGCATTTTCACCCAGAATCTCGACCAGGTCATCGACCAGGGCAAGTCGCCCACGAATACCTTGGCTCAATGGCGCGGCGTCCTGGCTCCAGAACGGGGTCACAACGATTTCGCACGCTTTGTCTTTGGGAACGTTTCCAACGCTCACCACAACACTCAACGTTGCCGGATCGTAATACCAGCACGCATCGCGTTCGGGGAAGTTTCCCTGGGCAACGCGCTCGCCATTGACGGTCACCGATCGTGCCGACCAACGATCGCGCAACCGCACTTCGTAGCGACGTTTTTCCAGCATTCCGGGATAGGAGCCCTCGATCGGCCCGACCGTCACATAGTGACGGCCTTCTTCGCCTGCATGATGCTCGACAGGAATCCAGGCGAATTCATCCTTCAGATAACCCGTCGAAATTCCATCGTCTTCATACACGCGAGTTTCGCCGGATTCACCCGGGAAGATGTTCAAAATCAACGGATCGACCGGTTTTTCGTTCATGCGATTCATCTTGGGCATGGCGGGAATAATTCCCCCCTCGCGCACAAAGATCGGGACCTCGTCCAATGGCACGAGGAGCGAAACCTCGCCCGGGCCTTCGTACGTCTGGCCCGTAAACCAGTTCGTCCATTTGCCCGGCGGCATCCAGGCGGTAACGGTGGCACGTTGGCTGACGGCGCTGACCGGAGAAGTCACCGGGACGATCAACATGTCATCGCCGAACATGTAGTGCGTCCAGTGCTCGTAGGCTTCGTCGAGTTCCGGCCATTCGTAATACAACGGACGGCACATCGAAACGCCCGTATCGTGCGCTTCGCGTGCGGCTGTATAGATATAAGGAATCAGCGCATAACGCAGGTGGAACGCCTTGCGGGCGCTGTCGAACACGTCTGGCTCAAACGCCCAGATACGGCGTTTCGCTTCCGGGTTGCTGGTACCGTGCGTGCGCAGAATAGGGCTCAAGGCGCCTAGCTGAATCCAACGGGCGTACAGTTCGCCTTCCACCGGACCGGGCTGATGGCCACCGATGTCGTGGCTCCAGAATCCATAACCCACATTGCTCGCCGTCGAGGTAAACCCGGGCTGAAATTCCAACGAGCCCCACGTGCTGTGCGTATCGCCGGAAAAACCGATCTGATAACGATGGTTACCCAACCCGCCCCAACGGCTGAAGATCATCGGACGCTTGTCGCCGTTTTCTTTGTTTCGCTCCATGTCGGTCCAGTGGAGGTAATTCAACCAGAACAGCGGATCGATGTCATCGACGGTGCCTTGCTGCCAATCCATCCACCAGAAATCGACGCCCTGGCGTTCGAGCGGATGGTGCAGGTATTTGAAATAGGCATCGACGAACGCGCGATCGAACGGATCGAAATCGATGTGGTCGATTTTTTCAGGATCAAGGCCCAGGGCTTTCGCCATGTCGGCAAAAGCGGCCTCGTGTTTGTTGATGCCATCGGCGGGATGCAGGTTGAGCGTCGTGTGCAGGCCTCGTTCGTGCAGCCAATCCATGAATCCTTTCGGATCGGGGAAAGCTTTCGGATTGAACGTGTATCCTGTCCACCCATTGCCCGGATATTGGGGCCCGACCAAGTGCCAGTCCATATCGTTGACGAGAATATCGAGCGGCACATCGTGGTCGTCGTATTCTTTGACGAGCGCTTTGAACTCATCGTCTGTAAAATACCAATAACGCGACCACCAGGAACCAAAGACATAACGTGGCGGCAGCGGAATATCGCCCGAAGCCTTGGTGAAGTCGGCCAACGCGCCTTTATAATCGTGGCCGTGGCCGAAAAAATACCAGTCGAGGGCACCCTCCTGTCGTTCGGTTACGATCCACGGCCAATCTGTCGAAGTATCGAACAACATCGTTTCGCTATCATCCCAAAGCACCCAACCGTCGCGCGAAACGATCCCGGGATCTAGCTCTGTGGAACCGTTGACTCCATCGAGCGTCCGCACAGTTCCTCCCAGGTTGCCGGTGTCCTTCATACCCGGTTTCCAAGTTACTGTTTTTCCGTTCAACTCGAGGGAAACGCTCAGATTATCCGCATTGAACGGATTCCCATCGTCCTGATAGCGCAGGGTCGTCTTGCCTGTATCGATCGTGAGCCAGTCGTCTTTCTTTTCGACGTCGAATTCGGGGGCGGACAGGTCGCGATGATTGAAGGCAAACGACGGACGATCTTCAAAGGTGGATGTGGGAGACCACTCCATGCGAATCAGAGCGGGCGTCAGAATACTGAAACGCGCATGCCCCGCGACAACTTGTCCCGGGTTCGTGGCGGGCTCGGTTGTTTCGCCGGAGGCAATCCCCAGACTGCAGGAAACGCTCATCGCCAACATGGCGGCGGCTATGCGGGATGTTCTTCGATTCATCAATTCACTCTCCTCGGGTTTACGGTGTGCGGGTGAAAGCCCAATTGTTAGGCAACTGACGAGCCAACCGCGCCGACTACCTTGTGGGCAAATGAATTATCCCGCAAGCAAGAGAGTCCTAAAAGTGAGTGCCCGGCCTCGGGGAGAGACCGGACACTGCTGGGGAGAGAAGAGAGATATAGGAGAGGCGTTAGTTGGAGGCGAAAGCAGTTCCGCCCATGGATGCAAACTCGGAAGCGCTGAGCAAATTCCAACGACCCAGCGAGACCTGGCGCGAGGTGGGAATACCAGGAGGCACCGACCCGGCGGCAAAGTTAGGATCCCATGCCCAGTCACGTTGCGGCGCACCGTAGTAACCCGAGCTGACACCGGTGCCTGTGTTTTTATCCCAGGAAGTGGTGGCGATCCTACTTTCGAATAAATTTAATATGGAACCACGGTAAGTATGCTTTTTTCCACCCCAATTTTCAATGTAGCGGAAAAAGTTTTCACCGCCGCCACCGTATTGGCGGTACTTGGTTGGTACGTTTCCGGAAACGAACACCGCATTGGTCGTGGTGTTGCTAGCGGTTTTCTTCGGTCCATCGCCACTGCTAGAAGCGTAGTCCGAATCTTTGAATGCGTTGGACAGCAGGTTGATCGAATCGCCCGCAAGCATCAGCGGAATTTTGTTCGCCGTGGAATTAACATCGCCCTTGGTATAAAGCGGAGCGTTGGTGCCGACGCTGATCCCTTTGAAATCCTGAATCCCGCCGTAAGTTTCAATTTCCGAAAAGTCGGAAGCGTTGGTGATTCGCGTTCCCGGCATACGTGTTGAATTTACATATTCCGGTTTGTTGTTCACATAGATGATACCATCGTCGATCTTTGTACCATCATTGAAAAGATACGGGTTTGTCAGGTTGAACGTCGGCAACCCGTCCGTTCCCGTGTTTACCCCATCGTCGGTGACGGCCTTCATATAGTCGCCCAATTTTTCCACGTTGATATCGAGCAAATCAACGTACTTGGTTTCACGCCCGTTGTAAATGCGCGTGTGGTCGAGGAACGAAATCTTTTTGGATGAATCGTTCGGGTCGGTGATTTCCAACGAAAAGTATTCTTTGTGAAATCCGCTCGGGTCGGAAGTATCCGGAACCATGCGATAAGCAATCACATTATCGAGCAAAGTAGAGTCGTTGGCCCAGCCGGTGCCCGTCGTTTCAATCACGATGGCTGCTTGATAGCCCAGATTCACATTGTGTTTGGTATCATGGCCGGTGTCGGCGGCGAGATCGGGGGCTTCGATCAGCAGGTACGGCGATTCCTGATCGCCAATCGGAATCTGGACCTTCTCGATGCCGTGCGCTTGATCTTTCAGGAAGCCTTTGAACAGTTGGTTCGACTTGTCCACCCAGTGAGGGTACTCGATCCACCAATCTTCGGGCGTAGTATCTTTGTCAAAGATCGGATTTCCAGTCGGATTGCCCGGGTTGTAAATCGCCGAGGACAACCAGCCATTATTGACCGGAATCACGGAGGTATTTTGTTTAATTTTTTCCCACTGAGTGGCTGTGCCACCGGGCCCACTGGGGAATGCCTTGGTGATATTAATGTCCGTGGTGCCGGACCACCATCCACGACGTTCGCCATCGAGAGGATTGTAAATCCCGCCATAGAAGTTTCCCGCACTCGTTGACACATCATGGTACCAAACGTTGCTGCTCGTCGTCAGATACCAATCGTCGTTGGTATGCACCTTGCCTTTGACGTCAATGCGCGCGCCACCGTCGATTTCCAACGTGTTTTCATAGAAAATCGCGTAGTTCATCAAAGGCGTTTCAAAGAAGGTCGCGCGCCGGGAAACGTACACGCCGGGCCGCTTGAAGACGTCGGCCATGGCAAGGTCGGAATCTGAGTTCGCACGGGCGCCGGCCAGGATGTCGAACGAATAAACCTGCATGCTGTATCCCACCCATTGTTGCAGCGAGGGGTCAACGGAATCGACAACGTCCTGGTCGATAATCTGGGTGTCGTTATACACGGGGATGACAGCCATCGTGGTATCGAACCCTTCGATGGTGGGCAAAACCAGGTCGTTACTGGTGAAATCGCCCATCGAGTTCGCGTCGCGACCATATTGGCGCGGACGACGTTGACCGATGAAATTGGACTGGCTGACGATTCGATCCAGTACTTCTTCGGCAGCAGCCAATTCGGCGTTGTAGATAACCAATCGGGCAGTTGAGCGGCGACGATCGATCCCAAAGCTCATTAAAGCTGCCAACCCAAACGCCATCAGCGTCGAAAAAATGATGACCGTCAGCAATGCCGACGAACGACGGCTGTTGCTCCGGAGGTTGTTACGCGGGGTGTTCATGGATTTCTCCAAAAAAAATTTCTCGGGACTACCAAGGCGAAAGTTGAACTGAAACAATGATGCTATGTATTGCGTGGTCCATATGCTCCGCGAAATACGAGTGACTGAAATCCTTTTCCTGTCAGTGCGTCTTCGGCATTTGCTTTGTCGTCATTGGCACGTTCCTTTAAATCCCGGATTCCGACACGATCGCCGATTCGGAATTCAATAATGATCGGTTGGCGGAAATTGCCCAAACGGCTGAAAATAGGCAGGAACTGCGAGGAGTTGTCGGGATCGGTAAGCCGCGAGCCGTACCGCACCACGGTTCGTTTAGCGGTGTTGTCATTCACATCGGGAATCAACTCCATGTAATTATCCCCGATGGTATCGTTATCACCGTCTTCGTCCACATAGGTTAACAAACTCGTCGTTCCAGTGATCGTATTCGTGAACGTGATCGTGTCGTTATCCACATTAATCGTTCCGCCAATCGCGGCAATCTTGCGCATTTCGCGGTGCAAGTTCGCCGAGTCGTACGCCATGCGGATAGTTTTAATGTTAGTCCGTTCACGAGTGATCACGTTTAAGTACAACGCGATCAAGGTAATACTGATCGTTAACAAAATACCAGAGGCGAATACGAGTTCGAGCAGGCTAAAGCCCTTTGTTGTACGTTTACCAATCATGACCAGCTTTCCTTCGTTTCCGTGATATCGATGGTTTCGGTGTATTGCATTGTCAGGGTGTACGCCAGGGAACGAACAAGTGACGTCTGACGGAACGAGGTTTTCCGAAAGATTCCCACGAGACCACCACGCGCACCCACTTCCCGCCATCCACCTCGAACGGTTCTCCAACCAAAGGAGTCGTACCCCAATTTGAAGTTCCATAGTCGTTCAAATCGTAATCGATGGTGAAGGTGTGCGTATTTCCACTCTTGGTGTGGTTGGTAATTTTCGCCATTTGGTTTCCTTGACGAAGAATCACCATGCGACCGACAAATTTTGGGGTCCCAGACGCGGGAAACAACGAATCGGGCCAGCCGGTACCGTCGAAGGAAATCGAGTTACTCGATGCGTTGCTGATCGTTCCGAAGCCGTACCATTGATACGACACCGTGAAGGTTACTCCATTTTTGATGATCGATGAATCCGTTCCATTCGACGGGAAATTCGGATCGGAAGGAATGATCTCATCGGCAACGTAGTTCCTCGCGCCAGAAGGTATGGGAGACGGGTTGCCAAGGTTGCTGTAAATTCCAGAGGAACGAACGAGTTCCACCTGGCGATTTACAATTTCCAGCGCCATCATGTCTTCCTGGGCGCTGACCGACATTCGCGATGCCGCTAATAAGGTCGACACGGTTGCCAGCGAGACAATGGCGAGAATTCCCGAGGCGATGAGGACTTCAATCAACGTGACGCCTCGTGTTGAACGCCGCAGTGTTGGGCGCCTTTCCATGAGTCTGATGCTCCTGCTGGTATCGGGGGAAAATCGGAAGGAGATTTTCCGATACCTTATAGGGGCAAAACCCGGACCAACGATTCAAAGACGTCTCCCCCAGGACACACACGGGCCGTAGGACACTGATATGTATAAACTTAAATAGAATTCCCCCCGGAGAACCTGCTGTCTCCCGGGGGAAATTTTCTGTGAAAACCCCTCCACTTGCACAATATTTGTGCGCACAAGAACTGTGCAGTTGTCAGTCCGCCAAATGGTCGGGAACAACCTCGTGACGAATCAAATCAGCAAGCTTTTCGCGCTTGCGAATCAAGTAGGCCTGATCGCCATCGACAAGGATTTCGGCGGGGCGCAGGCGCGAGTTATAGTTGCTCGACATGGCGCTGCAATAGGCTCCGGCGTCGAGCGCGGCGAGCAACTCGCCTGCTTCCGGTACCGGCATGTCGCGTTGAAGCGCGAGAAAATCCCCGGATTCGCACACGGGTCCGACCACATCGACGGCGGCGTGCGCGGCCCGACGGACCGGTTTGCTGATGGGCAGGATTTCGTGGAACGCGTCGTAGAGCGCCGGACGGATCATCTCGGTCATGGCGCCATCGACAATGGCGAACGTGCGACCCGTGCCTTGTTTGATGTATTCGACGCGCGTGAGGAACACTCCCGCCGGCCCAACGATTGAACGACCCGGTTCGAGGATCAGTTCGAGGCCATGCTTCTTCGCCAGCCCAACGACGACCTTGGCCACGGGACGCAAATCGAGCGGTTTGTCCTCGGGCCGATAGTTGATCCCGAATCCTCCGCCGAAATTCAACGTCTTGAGCCCGACGCCATCCGCGACAAGCGATTCGATAAAGGCATCGACCACGCCAACGGCTTCGGCGTGAGGGCCTTCCTGCAAAATTTGCGATCCGATGTGCGCGTGCAGGCCTTCGAGGCGCAAGCCGGGCAGTTCGCCAATGCGGCGCACCATCGCGCGCGCGGCATCGAGCGACATGCCGAATTTGTTTTCCTTCTTGCCGGTGCTGATGAATTTGTGCGTTTTGGGGTCCACGTCCGGGTTGATGCGCAAGGCCACGGGGGCGACGGTTTTCATGGCGCGCGCCACGGCGTCGAGACGTTCGGCCTCGGCGGGCGATTCGAGGTTGAATTCCCGCACGCCCGCGCGAAGCGCCGCGCGCATTTCGGCTTCGGTTTTACCGACGCCCGCGAAAATAATGCGGTCGCCCGGCACCCCGGCGCGCCTCACGCGTTCGAGTTCATTGCCGGAAACGATGTCGAAGCCCGCGCCTTCGCGCGCCAGCACGCGCAAAATGGCGGCGTTGCTGTTGGCCTTTACGCTGTACGCCACGAGGGGTTTTGCCGCAGCGAACGCCTTGGCAATTCGGCGGAAATTCACGCGCAACGCGTCAGCGGAATAAACGAAAAGCGGCGTGCCGTATTCGGCGGCAAGCGCCTCGAGCGACACATTTTCGCACGAAAGAGCGTTTTCTCGGTAGGACAGGAACTTTTTCAGGTGCTTCACGGACACAGCCTCGGGTAATGAATAAGGTCAATTTTGGGCAGTAGGGTTGGACATCAGAGGTGGCGTGTCAACCGAACGGTAAGAGAGATTCAGCTTTGCCCTGCTAGATGGCATGTTGGATTTTAGATTTCGTTTTGCGAGTTTTGAGAACCGGTTGATAGATGATGAATCGTAGAGAAAAAATAGAACTGGCATCGGACTATAGAAAAATAGGACCTGGACCCCTTGTATTTTTTGCATTCATGGGCATCTTTATGATATATATGGGTTTGATGGTTCTTTGGGACATTGTTAGTGAAGTCGTTCAAAATATATTAGATCCAAGTACCATTGAACAAATCGAAAATTCATGGGTCGTCCCAGTATTTATTGTACCTGCCTTGTTACTCATTGGATTTTTGATGATCTTTTTTGGGTCAGCCTTATTAATCAAGCTTGGAAGGATAGCCACATTGATTCTATTGGGCAAAGAAAGTTTGAGTGAGATACTTGGCGAAAAACCAAGACGTACCAAAGTGAAACCTCGTAAGAAAAAGACTCCGTTTCGAATACACGTTTTTGTAGTCGAGATAAAAAGGATATTCGCCGAAACGGTTCTTTTGGGCGTCGGTTTTGGCATGGTTTTCAGCATTTTTGGTGGAGTCATAGTACTATTCACAGAGCCGAGTAAAGTCTTTTTTGGAATTACTGTTTTCTTTATTTATGGTTTCCTCTTTGGATCTTGGTTCTCATTCTTGTTTTCTACTTTATCAAAACAACATCGAAAAGTTATTCATAATTTAGTTCTAGCAAATGTCTGTAATATCGTTTGGGTGTCAACGCTTGTAGCGATTTTGAAACTCGTAGAATACACAACAGGTCAAATTTGGTTTTCCGACTCAACATTGAGTATTCTAACAACAGCTTCTATTTTTGTAGCTTCCTTTTTGGGGCTAAGCGCACAGGGATTGAACCAAGAACGTAGAGAAATGAACTTAAAATACACATCACCAAAACTACAAACACGAAAGCAGAGGCGTATACCATGACCGACCCCATTTCCTCCGCGCAGAAAATCGTCGAGAACATCGAACGCGTGATCATCGGCAAGCACGACGTGATCGTTCGCATGGTGGCGGCGTTGCTCGCGGGCGGGCACGTGTTGCTCGAAGATGTGCCCGGTACCGGCAAGACGATGATGGCGCGGGCGCTGGCGCGGTCGATCGACGCGTCGTTCAATCGCGTGCAATTTACACCGGATTTGCTGCCGAGCGATTTGACAGGTGTGCCCATTTATAATCAGAAAACCACCGACTTTGAATTTCGCCCGGGACCGCTTTTCGCTGCGGTGTTGCTTGCCGATGAAATCAATCGCGCCACACCGCGCACGCAATCCGCGCTGCTCGAAGCGATGGAAGAACGCACCGTGTCGGTCGATGGCGTAACGCACGAATTACCGAAACCGTTTTTCGTACTGGCGACGGAAAACCCGGTCGAACAACAAGGCGTGTACGAGTTGCCCGAAGCACAACTCGATCGTTTTTTGGTGCGGCTCGGACTCGGGTATCCGACCGCTGCGGAAGAACGCCGCATAATCGAAGCGCAACGCATGGCGCATCCGATCAATTCGCTCGAACCGGTGATCGACGCCGAAGCGTTGCGTAAGGAACAGCACGATCTGCGCGAAATCATTACCGTGGAATCGAACGTAGCGGATTACATTGTGCGATTGACGGCGGCGACGCGCGGACACCGCGATGTCATCCTGGGGGCAAGTCCACGCGCGTCGTTGGCGCTGTATCGTGTGTGCCAAGCGCGCGTTTGGATTGATGGTGGGAATTTTGTTACGCCCGACGTGGTCAAGGATATGGCACCAAGCGTGCTCTGCCACCGGTTATTACTCCGTCCCCAAAGTCGATTGGGGGGCGTAACACCTGAACAGGTCGTGCAGGAACTCTTGCATCAAACGGAAGTGCCCGTGGGACGAATAAGCTAAACAACGTGTACGGAATTTAATAAAATGAAAAGTAGTAAATAGACTTTATTGACGTTTGGGGTCGAGCGCGTCGCGGACGCCTTCGCCTAGGAGATTGAAGCAGGTAACCGTCAAGAATATTGCAATGCCGGGGAAAACGGTCAGCCACCAGGTTCCCTGAATATCGTTCCGTCCATTATTAAGCAAATCCCCCCACGAAGCTGTCGGTTGAGGGACGCCAAAACCCAGGAACGACAAGGTGGATTCTACCAGGATCGACCCAGCGATTCCAAAGCTAATTAAAACGAGAATCGGCCCAAGCGCATTTGGCAGAACATGTAGGAATATAATACGTAAACTGGAGCCGCCGAGTGCACGAACCGCCGTGACAAAATCTAAATTTACAATGCGCAAAAACTCTCCGCGTTGGAGACGCGCAACACCTGTCCAGGAAACAAGGCCAAGTGCGATCATAATGTTAATAATACTGGGATGCGTAAATGCCTGGACAGAAAGTATTAAAAAGAGAACAGGAAAACATATTACGATCTCGATCATACGGGAAAGCCACAAATCGATCCATCCTCCGAAGTAACCTGCCAATGCTCCGAGAATAATACCAATCGTCACATAAATCGACACTGCAACGATACCAACTAACATGGAAATGCGCGCGCCATACGTCATACGCGAAAGCACGTCGCGTCCATTGGTGTCCGTTCCCAGCAAATGAAAATGTTGGTCCTCGACTTTTTCTTTGTCGGTCATCATCCAAGTCGGAGGCTGTCGATTTTCGCGCGTTATATTTTCATTTTCACCATAGGGAACCAACGTCCGAATGACTTTTTCACCTCGCTGGCCAAA
>CAZOKZ010000030.1:0-51210 GCA_964580585.1 uncultured Candidatus Sumerlaeota bacterium
GATGCCGATATCGAGTACAAGGAAATCGACGCGGAAGATTTGCTGAAGTACATCGAGGCGGAAATTCGCGAACGGGAACGCGGCATGGCGGTACGGTTGGAAATCGACGATTGCGCGTCGGAAATGCTGACGCAATACCTCGCCAGTATGTTGAAACTCAGCGAAGAATCCGTTTATCGCGTCAAAGGCCCGCTGGCGTTGAACGAATTGACCGACTTGTGCAAAATTGAGGGCCGCGAAGGACTCAAAGAAGAACCCTTCACGCCAAACGTTCGGCCGCATCTGCGCAGTACGGGCAGCATTTTCAGCAAAATCCGCAAAGGCGACATTCTGCTGCATCACCCGTATGAATCTTTCGTACCCGTGGTGGACTTTATTGGCGCCGCCGCCGCCGATCCGAAGGTGCTTGCGATTAAGCAAACGCTCTATCGTACCAGCGGCGATTCGCCCATCATCAAATCGCTGATCGAGGCTGCCGAAAAAGGCAAGCAGGTCGCCGCGTTGGTGGAACTCAAGGCCCGTTTCGACGAAGAAAATAACATCGAATGGGCGCGCAAGCTTGAAGACGCCGGGGTGCACGTCGTTTATGGATTCGTCGGCATCAAAACGCACTGTAAAATCGCGTTGGTTGTGCGGGCGGAAAACAACGGTATTCGTCGCTATGTGCACTTGGGCACGGGGAACTACAACCCGACCACCGCGCGACTTTACACGGACATCGGGTTGTTTACCTGCGACCCGGGATTCTGTAATGATGCGTCCGAACTCTTCAATATGTTGACGGGTTATGCGCATGCGCCTAAATGGGAACGCATGATCGTGGCGCCCGACGATTTGCGCGATTCGATCATCCATTTGATCAACGAAGAACGCGAAAAAGCCGAGAAGGGAAAACCCGGCCGCATTCGCGCCAAAATGAACGCTCTTGTCGATACGGAAATCATCGTCGAACTCTATCGGGCCAGCCGTGCAGGTGTACAAATCGATCTCTGCATTCGCGGCATTTGCTGTCTGCGCCCCGGCGTCAAAGGGTTGAGCGAAAACATTCGCGTGTGGTCGATCGTGGATCGTTTCCTGGAACACAGTCGCATCTTTATTTTCGGCGAAGATGCCGATCCGAAAGTGTACCTTTCGTCCGCCGACTGGATGGACCGTAACATGGATCGTCGGATCGAAATTATGTTCCCGGTTCTGGACCTTGGTTTGCGCCAGCGATTGGTACAGGAAGTCTTCGGCGCCGCGCATCGCGACAATACCAAGGCACGTTACCTGGCACCCGACGGTAAATATCGCCGCGCGCGTCCCCGGGCCAGCGAGACGACGTACCGCTGCCAGGTTGACTTGCTGAAGGTGGAAGATTTGCACAATAAAACGGAGAAATGGGACGTCTCGCCCGGTCCGGACCAATTAGCCGACGAACTGATTTCCCAACCGACCTCGCATTCGCGTCTGTCGCGTCGGCACAAAGGGGAAAACCGTTTGGAAACCTCGGAACTGCACGCCGATGAAAACATCCCGGTCGATTTGATCAACGACGATGGGGACCCGTTGGCGGAATACTCCCAAACAATCGAAGTGCCGCCTGCTCCAAAACCCGAGCCCAAGAAAGAAAAACCTCCCGCAAAACCCAGAAGCCGGAAAAGCACGAAGGCATCGGCTGCGTCGAAGGTGAACGGGAATGGCAAGCAAACCGTTGCCCAAACAGAGAACACGGACGTGAAGCCGGAAACCGAAACGGTGTAAGAACCTCTATCGGATGCGTTCGACTTCCATATCGACGACACCGAGGATATACGGTTCGCACTGTTTACAATTCGGGTCTTCCTGCTTTACGATACCGAACGTGATTTTACGCACGCGAGTCGTTCGTGGGTTGTGACCGCCGTCGGTCAGCGCCTGAGTTTCCAGCGCCGACATGTACGCCACCGCTTTGGGCGAGAGCACGAAGACTTCATAAAACCCCTCGTGTTGTACCGAAGTAAACGTTCCGCTTTCTGTCGTGGCGGTGTTCAGATACGAGCGATTGGCTTCGTCGAGTCGTACATTGCGATGTTCGATCGTAATGCCATAGCGATTGAATACCTTGACGACCAAATCCTCGGGAAAACCCGAAACGTCGAGCGTACGAATCACGCCGGCTTTGCCGCCATCGCTGTTGAGCAAAAACTCGCGTCCTTTTGATTCCACGACCCGCTTGTTGATTTCGGCTTTAATCTCGGTTTCTTTCACTTCCAGCCGATCGCGGTAATTTTGAACGTCGGCAATCACCGCGTTCAGTCGTTCGCGTTCGGCTTCTGTTTGAGGCACCCACGATTCGATGGTGACGGGCTCAGCGGGTTCGGGTTCGTCCGGCACCGCTTCCTCGACTTCTTCAGGCACGAACGTCGCCACGTTTTCTTCGACCTCGGGAGCTCCTTCCTTCTGTTCCTCGGGTGGTTTTTCTTCTTCTTCGGGTTTGGGAGGAATAGGCCGGAGAATCATCCGCACAGTTGGTTCGATTTCCGGCGGACGCGGGATGTGCAGCTTGGTGGCGTACAGGTAGGAAAACGCAAGAATCCCCACGGCGAGCGCAACCACATACCCACCATAATTTTCGACCCAGTCGTCGGGCTGGGGGAGGCGGAAGATCGCGGGTTCGTAGGGACTGCTGGCGGTTTTCACGGATCGAGGGAGAACAATCGGGTTATATTATGCGATGTCGGCGGGAAGCTGCTTCTCCGCCGACATCGCCACCAATCAGTTATTTTCGGTGTTCTGAGCAATGGATTCCAACTGATAATACAACACCATTTCGGTCACATCGGCAGAGGGACTGCCGCCGTTGTCGCTGTTATCTTCGCCGACGCTGTAAACAATGCCCACTTGACGGTCGCTTCCTTGAGAAGAGCGCACGGTGTAACGCAAGGGACGTCCCCAGCTATCGAGCGGAGGCAGCACGCCGCGCACGTACGGACCGGCCCAGTTTTCCCACTCGCCGGTGTTTTGCGCCAGCACCGTATAGGCTTCTTCAACGGTGGGCACATGGCCCGTATCGGCGGCAAAATTCATGAACGCAGTGGCAACCTCGCCCAGCAGTTTGGGCATATCGTTCATCGAAAGCCAGGTATCGTCCGTATAAAGCGCGAACGGGATTTCGAATCGCGAGGTGTCCTCCCACCATCCCTCGGGGAGTTCGTCCCAGGCGCGGTTTTCAAAGGTCAGATTCTGATCGGCGGGCAGCAACGGGGTCATGGCGCCTTCCGGACGCACCAGAACCATGTGTCCCGGGCTGACATCCAGCTTCATCTGGACTTCTTTAGAATCCACTTCGACATTGCCGCTGATTACGCCGAGTTGGAACCCGCGTTCCAGCGCGTCGGAGGCGCGGAAAACGGCTTCATAGTGCGAGAAAACCCTCACCTTGTTCGTTTGCAGGAATAACTGTCGGTTGCCCGGAACCGAAACCAGATCGAACCAGATCGTACCGCGAACCAAATCGATGACGATTTTTTCCGGGGAAGACTCGATGACACGTATGATCGTCTCCGGCGCCATTCGCATCATATCGGCGCCATTTTTGAAGACAACTCGCGCGTGGGAATCCAACGTTTGAACGATGTAACCGTTTCTCAACGTGGTGTCTTCGGTTACTTCCTCGAACCGCGACGTCTCGGAATCCAGTCGAACACGCGCGGCTTTTCCTTCGCCCATGTCGAACAACACCGCGTCCCAGCTAAATGGCACCAATGGAGGCGTGATTTCCCGTTTTTCAATTCCTTCCAGTCCACTCATGTCAAAAAACTGATTTCCTGCGTATTCTGTCGAAGGCGGAGCAGTCGAAGTCAGGTCTTCTGTGAAAATATTTCCAACGGAACTCCCTGCGTTTGGGCGAAATGGGTTGTCCGGTTCATCATTGGTCTTGAATGGATTCGCCGTCGGTTGGTCCTGACGAGAAAAGAGTGGATTGGTTCCCAGGCCGCCGCCACTGTTCCCTGATTCATCAAAGGGGTTGGCGCTGCCGAAGCTCTCGAACGATTTGCGGGGTGGGGGATTATTGCGGACGATTTGCTTCAACTCCAACTTGCTGAAGCGTAAATCGCCATACTTGGTTTTCAGCGTAATGTCGTCATCCGTCTCGCTGATAATGTCTCCCTCGATGCGCTTGCCCTTTACGGTGACGACCGCTTCCGCGTGCAGGAACGTAACCGACGCTGCTATCAGGATGGCTAATGCAAGCAAACGAGTTGTTTCAGTCCTGGAACTCAAGAGACGATCCCCCTCAATGGTCCATCTAGCGATTGGAATGATCTGCCAATTGGGGCACTGGGCAGACGAGCCGTCAAGCGATTCGACGCACGGTCAATCTCTGACGAACTGTTTGACAACAGATTACACTCCATTTGTTCCCAATACCAGCGGAAACGGTTTAAAAAATGAGTCGGGGCAATAATCTTGGCCCCGACTCGAATCGATCCTGATCTGAAACGCTACGAGGCGAAGCGAATCAGATATGAATGGCGATACCGTCTGCGTCCGCAGCGGCTTCCATCATGGCCTCCGACAGCGTCGGGTGTGCGTGAATCGTGTGGTAAATATCCTCGGCGGTTGCCTCGATGGACTTGGCAAAGCCCAACTCGGCAATCATCTCGGTGGCTTCGGCTCCCACGATGTGCGCGCCTAAAATTTCGCCATACTTCTTGCCGAAGATGATCTTCACCATGCCTTCGGGGTCTCCTGCTGCCACGGCTTTGCCAGAAGCCACAAACGGGAATTTCCCGACCTTGTACTCCAGCTTCTGCTCCTTGCATTTGGCCTCGGTCAGGCCAACGCTTGCCACTTGAGGCTGGCAGTATGTACATCCCGGAATATTCGAGTAGTCGATCGGGTGCGGTTTCAACCCTGCAATGGCGTCCACGCAATGCTCGGCTTCGGCGGATGCCACGTGCGCCAACCAGGGCGGCCCGATCACGTCGCCGATGGCATAAATGCCTGGCACGTTGGTGCGGTAATGTTCATCGACCTTGATATGGTTGCGTTCGACTTTCACGCCAAGTTCTTCCAGGCCAATATTCTCAACGTTGCCTTGCACACCCACGGCCATCAGGCACTTGTCGGCCTTTACGCTTTCGGGTTTGCCGTCTTTACCTTTGGTGAAGGTCACCTCGACGCCCTTGCCGCTTTTCTTCACGCTTTGCACGAAAACGCCGGTCTTGATATCGACACCGCGGTGCTTGAAGGCCTTCTGAACAACGGCGGAAATGTCTTTATCTTCGATAGGGAGAATCGAATCCATGGCCTCGAAAATCGTGACCTTGGTACCGAGCACCGAGTAGAAATAGGCGAATTCGACGCCAATCGCGCCCGCGCCGATAATCGCGAGCGATTCCGGGCGGCTTTCCATGCTCATGGCTTCTTTGCTCGTGATCACGTTCTGGCGATCCACTTCGACGCCGGGCAACGAACGGGGACGCGCACCCGTGGCAATGATGATGTGTTTGGCTTCGTAGTCCTTCGCGCCATCTTTGCCGGTCACGCGCACCTTGTTTTTGGCAACCAATTTGGCCTCGCCGTAAATGGGGGTTACCTTGTTTTTCTTCATCAGGAAATCGATTCCCGACGACATGCGGTTTGCCACTCCACGGCTGCGTTGGATGATTTTCGTGAAATCGAACTTCAGGTTATCGCACGAAATGCCCCACTCGGCGCCATGTTGAAGATGATCGTAAAGTTCGGCGTTTTTCAGCAGCGCCTTGGTGGGAATACATCCCCAGTTCAAGCAAATGCCGCCAAGTTTGTCGCGATCCACCACGGCTGCTTTAAGGCCACGCTGGGATGCCCGGATAGCGGCCACATAACCGCCCGGACCGCCGCCGACTACCAGTACATCAAACGAGGTCGTTGCCATTGATTACTCCTGAGAAATCGTTTGGGTCGTTTGTCAAACATTCGCCAGTCATTTGGGTCAGGGCGTATAAATCTATTCGACAAAACGGCAAAGGGATGCGCTACCGCAGGGTGCGGGGTCAAGCACTGCTGGCAGGTTGGAGCGATTTGGAGCGGGGGAATTGATAAATCGCCTACGAGGCGGGCGTAGGCGGATTGATCGCCGGACGATTTGAAGAAGTCCGCTGCGTGTGGCTGGGATATTGAACCACATAGAGCGTATCCGGCTCGGCTATGTCATCGATTTCCTCAATTGTCTTGATGCGAACGGGACGACGATCACGCAAAACCATGCCGAAACGCGATTCGTTGCGTCGGTGATACGCCATCGCTGCGCCGATGGGAATTAAGTGATCGGTGACGTTTTGCCACGTGATGCCATCGCCTAATTCAAAGCCGGGCAGTGAAGAGTCCTCCAGTTTGTGCAGGCGTACGCCCGATTTGATCTGGACGTAGGACTGCAGTTGAGGCAATCGGCTGGGTGAACCGGTCAGATAGAACGTCAGTTCATTTTGCGGAGCGATGTCTGCCCAAATGTCGTGCAACACACGGTAGGCATAGCGGGCGATCTGCATTCCAAATCGCGTGCAATCGACCTGGGGGGTGGAAACCATCGGGTCGAAAATGGGCGACGGTGTGCAATCGGGCGAAAACATCAGGCTGCCCAACTGGTCATTCAACTGATCGAGCTTGTTCAGGCTCGGGCGAATCGATTTGAAGTAATGCATGTCGTCGCGGGCCAGCCCGACCGGAATCGCGTGGTTGAAAAGGATCTCGCCTTTGCGGCTGCCCGTGTACAGCGTTCGCAATTTGCCCACGTCGATCACCGTAACGGGGCGTCCTTCGTGGCCGATATTCAGAGTGCGTAAAATTTCTCCAAACGCGCGTTTTCCTGTCACAAGTCCAAGAAACGGCAGTTCGAGACCGTAGTATTGTTCGGCAGTGGCTAGAACGTCGTCGAATCGGGCGGACCAGAAGGAGGTTTCCTCGCGGTCGCGCCACAGCGGCGATTCCTCGAAACCGAAAATGCGGGGATACGCGTAGGGGTTGGCCGATTTACAACTGTGGATACCGCGTTCATAGCGTCCCTGGCGTCCTTCGCGCGAAGCCGGTCCCTGTTCCTGCCATTGCTGGACGCATTCGGGGGCAAAAACTCCCAGCACAGGGTAGCGGGCAACTTCGTTTTCGAGCAAAATCGCCATCGCGCCCTGCAACGCCGAGGGATCGGTGTAATCCAGGTAATCGGTGTCCATGAAAATCGGGTGCATGACGCGCTCAACACGCTGCACCAGATCGTCCATCTCGATTGTTTTCAGATAATGAATTTTGGTATCGCCGGATTCGGTCATTGAAACCACGGCAAGCATGATCGAGTTTCCGTCGAAATAGATCGACGAAATCGGAGAAGAAGATGGTACCTCCGTTATCGGAGTCATGTTGGCGTCAGACGTCATGGATGAAATCGTCTCCGAGTACCACCGCCGTGTAAATCTGCCCTCGGCATTCGCCATCCCGCCGGTAGGAGGGGAAACGATCGGGCATTGAATACGTACACAAACCACAGGAATGAATCTGGGCTTCCGGTACACCGCATTCCATGGCTTGCAGCGTATTCAAGCGTCCCAAATCCAACAACCGGTCATGCGAAAAAATCCCCAACTTCCCGAATCGGTCGCGGAACTTCGCAATCAACTCGGGAGAGACCTCGTATGTATCTCCCTGAATATGCGGCCCAATCCAGCAATGCAGGTCAATCGAATCTATTCCCCGCCGAAGTGCGAGGTCGATTGTTTTCTGAACGATCGACTCGTAAGTCCCGCGCCATCCGGCATGCACGACCGCGACCCAGGGCACAGAAGCTGCGCTGAACACCACGGGGACACAGTCCGCCGTGCGCACGACTAACGTGGTTCGCAACTGGTCGGTTGCCAGCGCGTCGCAGGCATCGAATTCCGTTCGATGTCCGGTTTCAAGCGCTGGCGCTTCCTCGCCATTGACTTCCACACAACGCGCCGCGTGGACTTGCCGACCGAATATCACCGGGTCCGATTCGTTCAGTCCCAAAACTTGACGCAACCCGACCGCCACGCCATCGCGGTCGTGGCGCCCAAACTGATCGGCAAATGTGCGATCCGTGGAAACGACGCGCGCCTGCACAGGCGAAGGCAACGCCAGACGAATGGGGTTCGACAATGTGGATTCCACCGTGCGAGTCACGCCAATGTGCTCCTTGGACAAGCTAACATGGCACGATGAAAATAACGCCGGGGATACCGCATCAAGGGAAACTACGCGTTTTTCGGACAGGTTTTTTTTGGAGACTGAAAAAAGTTGGGGAGAGAAAAAAGGGATGAGGGATGGAGGTTGAAGGATGTCATTCTATCTCATCCCTCATCCTTTTTCCCTCATTTTGCCACCTTACGCATTTCATCCATCAGTTTATTGACAACCAACGTTGCTTCTTCGCGCAGGGTATCGAACAGCTCCTGGATTTCGTCTTCGTTGGTGGTGTGTTCAAGCTCCATTGCCAGGTTGCGTAAATGGTCGGCTCCAAAATGGGCGGCGTTGCCTTTAACCAGATGTGCTTCGTATGCGATCAACGACCAGTTGCGTGACGTGATGGCGCGTTGGAGTGTTTGAAGCCGGGTTTTGAGATCTTCCATGAAAATCTGGGCGATTTCGAGCTCGAAATCCACATCGCCACTCGAAGCGAAATGCAACTTGTGGATATTGAACGCCAGCGAGCTATCCACGTCGAGTTCGTAATCGTCGTAGTAATTATCTTCTGCCTGGGATTCATTTGTTCCGGTGCGGAAGTCGTGAAGTAAATTTGCCCAGTCGGAGATTTTGCCGCTGACGTCCACAAAAATCCCCAGGTATCCGGGTTCGCCCGCCACGGGAATGCGCAAATAATGCGCGCAGCCAAGCAACCAGACCAAGTCGCCATTGGAATCAACGACGCGGAATAAATCGACAAAGGGAATCTTCATTCCGACAGATCGACGCCAGTTTTTCCGCACGCGTTCTTGTTCGTTACGCGGAATCGCCGCCAACCAGCCATCCTCGCGTGCTTCGGCGGTTGTTTGGCCCGTGATGCGGCTCCAGAAATTATTCACAAACCGAAGCTCGCCTTGTTCATTGGCGAAAAACACAACATGCGTATGATTGGTTTCGGCAAACACCGGATACAAATACCCACCGGGTTCGGATATCGTTTCCTTCATCAACTTATGCGTCTGCATGACCTGAACCTCGTGTTCGAGCTCCAACAGGCGTGTTTGCAGTTCCGCGTTGTGTCGTGTCAGTTGATCAACCAGGGATTGTTCGTCGTTCACTATGCGAGCCTCATTTATGCCATTGCTATTAGACTGAAGTATGACGCAGATACGGGAAGGCGACAAGGGTAAAGCATGCGGGATTACAATGGCTTTCCATCTTCTTTATCCCGCAACCGGCGTCGTTCGATTTCAAGTAGCTTCTCACCCACAGCGGCAGCGAGATCGATTCCGCGCGAGTTGGCATAGTTGACCACGGCAATGAACACGTCGGCGGCTTCGTCGGCCAATTCGTCGTGAGGAATTTCGCGACCTTTCCAGGCCTTCTTTTCCTTATTGGCAACCTCGCCTGCTTCGCCCGCCAATTCCAGGGCAAAAAATTGAGGCGTGCGCGGTGGAAACGCGGCAGCATTATACTCCCGGAAACCCGCCTGTGCCGTGGCGAGCGCCGCGCGTAAAGGTTCAATAAAATCCAGGCTTGGTTGGCCATTCGGCGCGATCTGGGGTTGCTCCATGAAATCCACCTCCCATAACTGACGGGCGTTGGCACCGCTCTTGCACCGTTGCACGGCGCGCATATCAAACTGAGGATTCGACCGAATGGCAACCCCGACCTCTCGAAAAACCGTGCTGGGCCTGATCCAGATGAGCTGTACCGAGGACTTGGACGTGAATACGGACAAGGCCATCGACCGCATTCGTCAGGCTGCCGACGATGGCGCGCAGATTATCTGTACCCAGGAACTCTTCCGTGGCCTTTATCCGTGCCAGGAAGAAGAACACGCGATGTTCGAGACGACCGAACCGCTGCCGGGGCCGACGACGGAGCGATTGGCTGCCGTGGCGCGCGAAAAAAAAGTCGTCATCGTATCGTCGCATTTCGAGCGCCGTGCCGCAGGCGTTTATCACAATACAGCGTGTGTGTTTGATGCCGATGGATCGATGTTGGGTCTTTACCGCAAAATGCACATTCCGGACGATCCGCACTATTACGAAAAATTTTACTTCGCACCCGGCGATCTGGGGTTCAAAGCATTCAACACGCGTTACGGTTGTATTGGAGTGTTGGTTTGCTGGGACCAGTGGTATCCCGAAGCGGCTCGCTTGACAGCGATGCGTGGCGCCGAGATTTTGTTCTATCCAACAGCGATTGGTTGGCTTTTGCCCGAGAAAGAAGAATTTGGCGTGCGCCAGCATAGTGCCTGGGAAACGGTTCAACGCGGGCACGCGGTTGCCAATGGCGCTTATGTCGCCACGACGAACCGTGTCGGTGTCGAAGGAAACATCGAATTCTGGGGCCAATCGTTTGTTGCCGACCCACAGGGCATCATTCTCGACCGCGGCGATATCCGCGACGAACAAAACCTGCTGGTGGAGGTCGATCTTGGCCTGGTCGAAACCGTTCGCCAGCACTGGCCTTTCCTTCGCGACCGTCGTATCGATGCATACGGCGATATTACCAAGCGTTACATTGACTGATTCCGACGAAAGTTGCCTCCGATACCGATGTTGAACCTTCCGATCAATACGCCCGCCGCGCGCGGGTTTCGCATGCCCGCCGAATGGGAGCCGCACGAAGCCACCTGGCTGGCGTGGCCGCACAAGGAAGCTTCGTGGCCGGGGAAAATATCCGCCATCCCGCCGATCTATTCGGAAATCGTGCGTCATCTCTCCACCTGCGAAAAAGTTCGCATCGAAGTTTGCGATGAAGAGATGCGCGATGAGGCTCGACGCACGTTGGAACATTACAGCGCGTGGAATGAAAACGTCGAGCTGCACCTCATTCCGAACAACGATGCCTGGGCGCGCGATCACGGACCGATTTTTGTCGTGAAGGACCAGGATGGAACGCGCGAACTGGGCGTAACCGATTGGATTTTCAATTCCTGGGGCGACAAGTACCCGCCAACGGATTTGGATAACAAGGTACCGGGTAAAATCGCGTCGATGTATAAGCTTGAATATTGGGCGCCGGGCATCGTGCTCGAAGGTGGCTCGATCGACGTCAACGGCAAGGGGACGCTGCTGACGACCGAGGCGTGTTTGCTGAACAAAAACCGCAACCCGCACCTGACGAAAGAAGAGATCGAGGCCTATCTGAAAGCCTACCTTGGCGTTCGGCACATCTTATGGCTCGGCGACGGAATTGTCGGTGATGACACAGATGGTCACATCGACGATTTGGCTCGATTCATCGACGAGCGAACGATTGTTACCGTTGTTGAAGAAAATCCGGCAGATGAAAATTACGATATTTTACAGTATAATCTTGGGCGACTTTACGGAATGCGCGACCAGGACGGTCAACCGTTCCGTGTCGTTACGCTACCCATGCCTGCGCCGGTGATTTTCGAGGACACACGTTTACCTGCCAGTTACGCGAACTTCTACATCGCGAACAAAGTCGTGCTCGTGCCGACATACCAATGCGAAAACGACCCACGGGCGTTGGCGATTTTAAAGGGACTTTTTCCCCATCACAAAGTGATAGGTGTGAACTGTACCGATTTGGTGTGGGGCCTTGGGGCGATTCATTGCATCAGTCAGCAACAACCGAGACGTTAGAGTCAAACTCGCGTCTTTATCCACCCATTTGAACAATGCGGACGGCGGTTGCCAGATCGATACGGCCATCGTAAAGCGCTCGGCCAGAGATGGCGCCGACGATATTCGGCAGGCCAAGATCGGCGACAGCCTGAAGATCCGGCACGGAGGAAATTCCTCCCGAAGCAACGACTTCGAGGTCTGGAATTGCCTGAGCCATGCTGGTCAGAGCGGCTAGATTCGGCCCTGAAAGCATACCGTCGGTGGCGATATCCGTGTAAATGATACGTTTGCAGCCGATTTCGTGCATCCGTCGGGCAAAATCGATGGCGGCGATGCTGCTGCTTTCGGTCCAGCCACGCGTAGCGACGTAGCCGTCCTTGGCATCGATGCCGACAATCACGCGTTCGGCGTCTGTTTTGAGAATAGATTTGATAAACTCAACGTCTTCAACGGCGCGTGTTCCAATGATGACTTCATCGACACCCGCGTCCCAAGCTGTTTTGGCGTCTGCGTACGAGCGAATCCCGCCGCCGAGTTCCACCTTCATTGTGGCGTTGGCGCGAATGGCGTGAACTTGCTCCAGGTTTCCGAATTTGCCGTCGAAAGCGCCGTTCAGGTCCACAACGTGCAGGCGCGTGGCGCCCGCTTGCTGGAACAGTTGGGCAAACGCCACCGGATCGTCCGAGTAAATGGTTCGCTCGTCGCGTTTTCCCTGAGCCAGGCGGACAACTTGCCCATCCAGCAAATCGATTGCGGGTATTACTTCAAACTGGTTCGTCACCGATCTTACATCCCCATAATGTGGTATCCGGCGTCCACGAAGAGAACTTCTCCCGTGATTCCTGACGCCCACGGGCTAAGCAGGAACAATCCCGCGTCGCCGACTTCTTCGACGGTGACGTTCCGCCCGAGGGGGGCGCGTTTTTCAACTTCGTCCAAAACGGCCGAGAAATTAGAAATGCCGCGTGCGGCCAATGTGCGCAACGGACCGGCGCTCAGGGCATTGACTCGGATGCCTTGTTTGCCCAAGTCCCAAGCCAGATAGCGCGTTGTGGCTTCCAACGAGGCTTTACAGATGCCCATGACGTTGTAGTTCGGGATCACTTTTTCCGAGCCCAGGTAGGTCAATGTCAGCACTGAAGCGTTATCAGAGGCCTGAAGCATCGGCATCGCGCCGCGCACCACGCTGATCAACGAGTAAGCGCTGACTTCCTGGGAGAGCTTGAACCCATCGGCGGAAGTTTCGATAATGCCACCTTCCAGGTCCTCTTTCTTGGCATAAGCCACCGAGTGAACCAACATATCGAGCTTGCCGTCGAATTCTTCGCTGACCTCCGCCATAGCCTGCTTTATTTCTTCGTCGTTGGTGGCGTCCATCCGAACGCAGGTCAATTGCGGTTCGCAGGTTTCTGCCAGTGCGCGCACGCGTGGCTCGATGCGTTCGTCCATGTAGGTCAAGACGACCCGAGCGCCTTCGCGCAGCAGGGAGCGTGTAATAGCCCAAGCGATCGAATTTTTGTTGGCCACACCGATGACCAACGCCGTTTTGCCCTCAAGAATCATAGTATGGAAGTCTCGTTGCTCAGTTTGGAGAAAATGAGTGCTCTAATGCCGTTTCTCTCGAAAAAGGGGGAAAATTTTTCGAACCTTATCAAACAATGGGCGCCTTTATGCGGGGGGCTTCCTCGCGAGTGCAAGAGCGACTTGCCCTGTTTTCCCGACGAACAGTAAAAAAAATGTCAATTTTCTCTATTTGGTCCCACACTCAAAGAGGAGCTTGCTCTGGAAATGGATGTTTTTTACCTAAAAGTGGATATTTTGAATTTACATTGTTGCGCAAGATTCGTGATGCAATCGCAAAGAGAATATGTAAAGACAGGAGTCAAAGATCATCAAAACTAACTTTTGCCATGAACTTTGCTTGCCTGTCGCAGTGAAACATGGTTTTATTTGATGGAATAGTAGGACCGAAGCAGGAAAACGATACTCACCAGGTATAAATTCTAGTCGTGTCGCTTATTGGATGTTCAGTCTCGGTTGCCCAGATGGCTGGTTCTGCTGCCCGCTCTATCGAGCGGAAGGAAGTGGAAACCTCGTCGGGTGGGCTCGTCAGCTACCTGCGAGCGGGCGATTCATCCATGCCGCGTGTCATTTTTGTCCATGGTTCGCCGGGCAGCGCCCGTGGGTGGAAGCGCTATTTGCGCAATCCGTTGGATCAATACGAGTTTATTGCCATTGATCGTCCGGGTTTCGGTCATTCCTCTCATTGGGGTGTCGTTCCGCATTTGCGCGAACAAGCGCGCGCGATCGAACCCTTGCTGGTCGAGCGCAATAAGCGCTGGCCCATTCTCGTGGGGCATTCCTTTGGGGCCGCCGTAGCGATTCGCACTGCCATTGAATATCCGCGACTGGTGGGTGGGTTATTGATTATCTCCGGTTCACTCGACCCCGATCTGGAGGAAATCGGCATCCTCAACACAGTAGGGAAGGCTTGCTCGTTCCTGCTGCCCAAAAGACTGCGACATTGCAACCGCGAGTTGATGACTTTTAGGGAAGAGCTAATCGCCCTGCGCCCCATGATGGGCAATGTCCGGTGCCCCGTGATCATTCTTCATGGCATTCGTGATTCGCTTGTCCCCCCCTCGAACGTCGATTACATGCGAAGCCATATGCAATCTCGTTTCATACGTGATGTTGTCGTTTTAGAAAAAGGGAACCATTTTTTACCTTGGAAGGAAGAAGCGATCATTCGCAAAGCCATCGAGCAACTGGCCATCGAGGAAGATCGCCCCTCTCGTTCTTTCGGTAGTTCCATTGTTCCATGAAATGAATTTGCAATAGGACTCGACAAAGATTGACATTTTTTCAAAATTTTGCGAGATGTAAGTGAGCCCGGAGACTGCTCTTCCGGTCGATCAATTCAAAGAAGTCAGGAACCGAACCGTGTTTGGCGCCATCGAAGCGAAGGAACAATCCAGGGGTGTGCTCATGAATCAGGGCGTTAGGACATACAGCGGCGTCGTTCATGTCCACACGGACCAATGTGGAGGCGCGACGTTTGAAAGCATTCTGAATGCGGCGCGCGAATGCGGAGTGGACTATATTGTTCTGACCGATCGCAACCCCACGCATAGCTACCGCGAATTAGCAGGTTGGCACGATGGGGTTCTGGTGATTCTGGGCGAGGAAATCTGCTGCGCCGATGGCGAGTTCCTGGCATTTGAAACGCGCAGTTTTGTAGGGGAGTGTTCCGTTGCCGAAATCGGCATCGAGCAGGTGCGCCGTGCCAACGGCGCCGTTGTTGGGATGAATTACCAACTCGACAATGGAAATGCCCGAAAAAGCTTTCCTCAACCCCTGCCGATGGAAGAAATCGACATGGTGGAACTCTGGTCGTTCCTCGACGAATTTCTGATGCGTGTGCCGGGCAATCGGGCGCTGCTTTTCCAGGCCCGCCCCGCTCGCGCGCTCGAAGGTCCCACCAACCATACGTTGCGCGCCTGGGACAAGGCATTGGCTCATCGGTTTATTCCCGCCATTGGCGCGGTGAACGCATTCCTGCGCAAAGACCCCCTGCTCGACTGGCGCGAATTTTTCCCCTTCCGTGTTTCGTTCAACACCATTCGCACCATGATAGTCTGCCCCGAGCTTCCCTCGTCGGCCAAACTCGCGCGTCAACTCGTGTGGAAAGCGCTTCGTGGCGGACATTCATTTATCTACAATCACTTCCTGGGCAATCCGCGCGAGTTTCTCTTCCAATATGTTGATCGGCACGGTTGCATTTACCGGATTGGCGATACGGTGGAGTACTCGTCGGGCGGTTTCCTGGACATCGTATTGCCTCAAGACACCGAAGTGCGCATTCGCCGCAACGGCGAACCGCTTTTCTGGGGCACGGCGGAAAACTTCAGCTTCCCCGTTCCCGCGCCGGGCGTTTATCGCGTCGAAGTGCTTCTCGACCGCCGCATGTGGATTCTCACCAACCCCATTCGCATTCTCGAAGACGTGTCCTGCATCACATCTCCTTCCACCATTGGGGATTTAACGTGAGAGAACATCATGAAAGATGTGAAACTGGATTATGATCGGAGCTTACTGCTTCCCCAATATCAGTTGGTGGGAAAGCTAACAGGATTTAGCCCCGTTCAAGGTGAAGGGACCGTTCAAAATCGTCCTTTTTTTTTCGCGCCCGCCAGCAAGGTTGGACCTTTTGCATTTCACTTTCGGACAACGTCGATCCTGCCAGGCCCGAGGCCGAGTGCGATGGGGCTTTCTTTCTTAAAGGGGCGATAGGAAACGATAAATACAATGCGGGATACATGCCGCTGTCCGAAGTAAAACAAATCATCGAACATTGTTGTAAAGAATACGCTGCTTGGGCGGAAAAAACGTTGGATCGCGATTAAGCCGACAGTTGGATACAGTTTAATTTAGAGAATGGATTTTTTCCTGGATCGTCGCAATTTCTGGAAATGATTTCACGTTCCATCGCACGATGGGTATTCCTGCATCGGCGAGCGCTTTATCTTTTTTCGCATCGGCAACTTGTCGATCTTGCCGTTCATGAGAAGAATCATCGAGTTCAATCACCGCCACAATGCTTGAGTCTTTGTTGCAGATTACGAAATCCGCACTCATGCGGTTGATGCGATTAAACCACGTCATATAGGGATGCCCCTTTTTGACGCCGAGGAATCGGGAAAGTTGAACTTGGGGAAAGACAAGGTGATCGGGTAGAGCTTGAACGAGTCGATTATATAAAATCTGCTCAGGTTGGGAAAGAAGTCTTTTGGCATAATAGGGCCAGACTTCGACTTTGGGATTACTCCCACCAGCCTCGGCTTGATCTTCATCGCTATCTTGTATGGTTGATGCAGAAACAAGGAACAGAAAAAAACCTACAGCCGTAATAATCAACAGGAGGAGAATGAATGTGTTCATGCGTTCAAATCCAATTCACCCGTTAGACGGAATCCTTTAATCCTGTCCAAACTGGCTTTCCCCTCACAACCCCGGTCGAATCGCGATCGGGATGCCCATGGTGAGGGCTTTGAAGCACGTCATCAGGAAAAACTTCATCTCGAAAATAATCGGCTCATCGTCATCCTCGGGGGGATGCACGAATTGCAGCTCCAGCGCGGGCTCCTCATCTTCCGTATCGAGTTGCAGGGCTTCGATGCGTTTGATCACTTCATCGCCGCCTCCGCCTTGCGGGGTGGTCAGCGAACCGGTGAACAGCAAAATCGCCAGCGCGTGTGTCGGAACGATGTCGCCAACCATCAACATCGCGTGCAGTAGCTGGTTGGTTGTTGGGGCGCCTTCCTGGTTGTTCCACGAGGGCGCCGCGAAGCCTTCCGGATGATGAATGAAGCCGCCTTCGCGCCAGACATCGAG
Organism: uncultured Candidatus Sumerlaeota bacterium; assembly: GCA_964580585.1. Classification (GTDB taxonomy): domain Bacteria; phylum Sumerlaeota; class Sumerlaeia; order SLMS01; family JAHLLQ01; genus CAZOKZ01. The sequence continues at coordinate 17,139 of CAZOKZ010000030.1, forward strand.
CGTTTCGCAATTGCCGTAGCCCATTTTCAAGGTGGCTTGTTTCATCATCTGGCCTGCGAGGGTATCCGGGGCCGGGATTCTATCTGCCAACCACGATTCGGCTTCCTTCGTAATAGGCAGACTTACCGATTGCACGCATCCGAATGCGCGACCGTTCATCGAAACGGGGCATTGCGCACAGTGCTCTGCCATGGGCTCCAGCACAGCGGTGCGCTGACGCAGTTCGGGAATGTTCAGCGTTTCGTATTTGATTTCTCCGTCCGCCGATTGCACTTCACGGGTGAAGACCATCTGGTCTTCGGACATCAACTCGCCCTGTTCGGCGCGCAATTGCGCCACAATGTTTTCACACACCACAAAATCGCGGAACAACCCCGCCAGATTGTTGCGCCCCAGTTCCTTGCGCGGGGTACAGGGATGATCGAGAAAATAAATAATAGCCATGAAGAGGTATGCTTTCGGAGTTGGTAAAAAGCAAACCACAAGGCACAAAGTCACGAAGATACACAAAGAAATAATTTTTGAAAATCCCGCAGAGGCGCCAGGAGGCAGAGAAAATTCGATGATACAACGCTCGAAATATCGGTAAGATTTCCTTCACGTTTCTTTGCGACTTCACGCCTTTGCGGTGATCTGTTCTTCGTGTTCCTTTGTGTCTTCGTGCCTTCGTGGTGAAATGCTTTCGCGTTTAGACGGACGCCAGTTCGGCGGTGCGGTTACCGGCAATGCCGAGCAGTTGCTCAACTTGCCATGCGGCTTGGAGCAGCCGGGTTTCCTGGAACGCGCCGCCGAAAAGTTGCATGCCAATGGGCAAGCCCGTGCTGGTGAATTCAACCGGCAACGACACGCCGCAGTAACCCGCGAGGTTCAGCGACAACGTAAAGATGTCCGCCAGGTACATCTGGATCGGATCGTCAACTTTCGACCCGATCGGGAACGCGGCGGTGGGGGAGGTGGGAGCAATGATGACATCGACTTTTTCGAGCGCCTGATCGTAATCGCGCTTGATCAGCGTGCGTGCTTTGAGCGCCCGTAAATAATACGCGTCGAACGTTTCCGCCGACAGCACGAATGTGCCGAGCATGATACGACGTTTGACTTCGGCGCCAAAACCATTGGCGCGGCTTTGCGAGAACATTTCGATGATGTTTGCCGTATCCGGCTTGCGATAACCGTAGTGCGCGCCGTCGTAACGGGCGAGGTTCGAGCTCGCCTCGGCCGTGGCGATCACGTAATACGTGGAAATGGCGTATTCTTCGGCGTGAGGCATGCGAATATCGACGATTTCCGCACCCGCAGCGGCCAGTTTATCCACCGTCGCTTTGCATGCGGCTTCGACTTCGGGATCCATGCCCTTGACTTCAAAAAATTCAACGGGACGACCGACGCGCAGACCTTTGAGCGAACCGTTTTTCACGTTCGCAATGTAATCTTCCGTCGGGGTTTTGCTGCTGGTGCTATCGAGTGGATCGTGTCCTGCGATTACAGAAAGCAGCGCGGCGGTGTCTTCGACGTTTTGCCCAAAAGGACCAATCTGGTCGAGCGACGATGCGAACGCCACGAGGCCATATCGCGACACGCGACCGTAGGTGGGTTTGAGACCGACGACACCGTTGAATCCAGCGGGTTGTCGGATCGAGCCGCCCGTGTCGCTGCCGAGGGAGAACGGCGCCATGCCGGACGCCACGACCACTGCGGAACCGCCGGAGGAACCGCCCGCCACACACTCGGTGTTCCATGGATTGCGCGCTGGTCCAAAGGCCGAAAATTCCGTCGAGCTGCCCATGGCGAATTCGTCCATGTTGGCTTTGCCGAGCAGAACCAACCCTGCGTCGCGCAGTTTCACCGTCGCGGTTGCGTCGTAAGGCGGTTGGAATTTTTCCAGAATGCGACTCGCACAAGTGGTGCGGATGCCTTTTGTGCAGATATTGTCTTTTATCACAACCGGTACGCCATCGAATGCGGAGAGCGCTCCGCCCGCAGCGCGGCGCTTGTCGGCGGCGTCGGCGGCGGCTAACGCTTCGTCGGCAGTCGTCGTCAGCATCGCGTTGAGTTGCGGATTCAGGCGTTCGATGCGGGAAAGATAATCCTGCGTTACCTCGCGCGAACTGACGGCTCCGCTGGCAAGGTCGGCGGCAATCTGGTGGGCGGTTTTCAGCGACATGATACCTAATCTTTCAACGGAATATAGAGGCGGGGAAAACGTGGGTCAGATAATTTGAGGAACCTTGAAACAATTCGCTTCCTGCTCGGGCGCGTTGGCCAACGCCTCGGCGTTTGGCAGACTGGGGCGCACTGCGTCCTCGCGGAACACGTTGGAAACGGGAATCGCGTGGCTGGTTGGCGGCACGTCATCCAGGTTCAACTCGCCCAGTTTATTGATATGGACGATCACCTTGGTCAGATCGCGTGAAAACCGGGCGGTTTCCTCGGGCGACAGTTCCAGGCGGCCGAGCAGGGCTACCTTCTCGACGCGCTCGACGCTGATTTCGTCCACATGGTCGATTTTTTCACCAGCGCTCATTCTTCCGATTCCCCTTCGGCTTCGGGTTCGTCGTCAATTTTATCAACGGTCAGGTTGGCATGCTTCAGCGCAAGTTTCTTTTCGCCTTCTTCCTTGAACTTGACGATTGCCTTGGCGTTTTCATCGGTTCCGGTACGGATGACGATTTTGCCCAGGCCGAAACTCGGATGGTGGACCTGCACGTTGTTCTGGATGTCTGGAAAGGCCATTTCGCTTTCGGTTTTAATAGCCATGGAATACTCTACCTCGTGTGTTGGTTTCCTGCGAACTGCAAAACTTGAATGCTTCAGTCGCTTGCGTTCAGGCGCCAGAGCCCGCGAAGCGTTGCTTGACGACGTCGATCAGATTGCTCGTCGAGCGTCCTGGCACCAAAGGAAGGGACAAAACCCGCCCGCCGCGATCAAGCACAAATTCGTGTCCGACGATTTCCGGGACCGTGTAATGACCACCTTTGACCAGTACATCGGGCGCCACAGCCTCGATAATTTCCGCCGGAGTGTCCTCGCCAAACGCTACCACAGCATCGACGCATTCCAGGGCTGCCAGCAGACGCATCCGCTGGTCCTGGGAGAGAATCGGACGCCCGGGGCCTTTGAGGCGTCGAACGGATTCGTCGTCGTTTACGCCAACAATCAGCACATGGCCTTCGGCGCGCGCGCGGCGTAGCGAATCCAGGTGCCCGTTATGCAACAAGTCGAAAACGCCGTTGGTAAAAACAACAAGTTGACCGGCGGCGCGCCGGTCATTTGCCCATTCGTGAGCCGCTTGTCGATTTTCCAGGATTTTTTCTTCAGTCATCCGGCCACATCCGCCGATTCGGCGGAACCCTTTTTGGCGATTTCCGTCGGCAGGCGTTTTTTACCGCCGTTTTTCGGACGCGGAGCCTTGCGAACGGGACGAGGAGCGGCACTTTTTCCAACCCCTTTGATATTGGCAACGATCACCTTGATCTGGGTCGAATCGGCTACCCCGAGCAATTGATTCAGCACGCGCAGGGTTTCCTGGCGCACTTGATCGTCCACTTCAGGAACGGAAACCCGGTCGGAAACCTCTACGGTTACTTTCACGGCTGGCGCGCGGCGTTTGCCTTGGTTTGCGGTGGCGCGCACCGTGACGACATCCTCGATGTTTGCTCCCACTTCCCGTCGTATCACGCGTTCAATCGCGCCAGGTTTCAAACGAATCGTTCCACCATCTCGCGTGCGGGCAACGATTGAATCGTCGCGGCCAAAGAGGCCCCATACCGCCACTGTCAGCAAGGGTAACAACATGGCTGCACCGCCGATTCCCCAAACGAACAGGGGATTGTCGATGCTGCGCATGCCTTCCCAATTCAGGTGCAAGGCTCCTTGCATCGTCAGGGACGATTCGAGAATCCAGTCCAGACCCAGCGTGAACAACGTTGCCAGCGACAGGAGAACCAGAACTTTTGTCGAAAAGGATTTCACCTTAAATTTTCACCTTCCATACCTCGGCGACGGGGGAAGCGCCGGACGCTGAGTGTGTCATCGAGGGTTGGTTTCAGTCCTGTTCCGATTGCTCTTCGGCGTTTTGAGCCGGGCGTTCGCGGTCTTTGGTCAAAATGCCCATGATTTTGATGTCCACACGTTGCACACTGACGCGGGTCATTTTTTCGACCGTTGCCTTGATGTGTTTGCGCAAGTGCATGGCCAACTCGTACATGTCGTGGCCGTATTCCATTTTCACGGAAAGGCCCACTTTGACGCTATTGGACGCGGCGTCCTTTTCAATGACGATCGGTTTGCTTTGCTCTTTGTCCTTACGGTTGAGCAAATCGCTGAAAAAGCCCTCTTTGTGCAGCGCGACGCCTTCCACTTCGGAAACGGCGATTTCCACAATGCGCGCCATCACATCGTTGGCGATGTCGATCTGGCCCGTATCACTTGTCGAAGCGAAAATCTGGGATTCCAAGTCTTGGGCGAAATCTTCTTCTTGTTCGATCTTGCTCATCTTCTGGCCTCCTGCTATGCTGGTCCGTACCAATAAGTTTGTTATTTTTTCTTCGGTGCCTGGGGATCGTCCCAGACCTCGATAAAGTTTGTGCCAAAGTTTCCGTTTTTGAACAACCCCGATTCCATCACACGGCGATGAAAAGGTACCGTTGTTTTGATACCCTGGACCACGAACTCGTCCAATGCACGTTTCATGCGCATGATCGCCTGGTCGCGCGATTTGTCATGCACGATCAATTTCGCGACCATCGAGTCGTAGAACGGCGGGATGATATAGCCGGGGTAGCAGGCGCTATCGACGCGCACGCCGGGACCGCCTGCTGCCACGAAATCGATCAGCTTGCCGGGACACGGCATGAAATTTTTGTCCGGGTCTTCGGCATTGATTCGACATTCGATGGCGTGTCCGTGCATGACGACGTCTTTTTGGCTGAACGAAAGCCGGTTTCCTGCGGCGACCGAGATTTGTTCTTTGACGATGTCGATGTCCGTCACCAATTCGGTGATCGGGTGTTCGACCTGGACGCGGGTGTTCATTTCAATGAAGTAGAAGTGCTTACGGTCGCCATCGAGAAGAAACTCGATGGTTCCCGCCCCGCAGTAATCCACTTCCTTGGCGCATGCAACGGCGGCTTTCCCCATTTCTGCGCGAAGTTTTTCGTCAATCACCGGGCAGGGAGCTTCCTCGACCAACTTTTGGTGACGGCGTTGAATCGAGCAATCGCGTTCGCCCAGATGGACCACGTTTCCGTGCGAATCGCCAAGGATTTGCACTTCGACGTGCTTGGGATTGACGACAAATTTTTCGATGTAAACGTCCGGTACGCCAAAAGCGGCTTGGGCTTCGGCGCGGGCGGTGTTGAAGGCGTTGGAAAAATCCGCCTCGGTCTTGGCCAGACGCATGCCGCGTCCGCCGCCGCCCGCCGTGGCCTTGATCATGACCGGGAAGCCGATTTCCTTGGCGACATCGAATGCTTCTTCGGGATCATCGACCACGCCATCGCTGCCGGGAACGGTCGGACAGCCCGATCGTTTTGCGGCGGCCTTTGCTTTACCTTTATCGCCCATATTGCGAATGGCGTCGGGGCTTGGGCCGATGAACGTGATATTGCAATCGTGACAGGTTTCCGCAAAATCGGCGTTTTCCGCCAAAAAACCGTAACCGGGGTGAATGGCGTCGGCGTCGGTCACCTCGGCGGCGGCAATAATGCGCGCCACGTTCAGGTAACTTTCTGCTCCGGGGGGAGGGCCGATGCAAAGCGCTTCGTCGGCGAAATGCACGTGAAGACTATTGCGGTCAGCTTCGCTGTAAACGGCAACGCTGGCGATGCCCATCTCGCGACAGGCGCGGATGATTCGCACGGCAATTTCGCCGCGGTTGGCGATCAGTATTTTTTTGAACATGCTTGGTTTGCCTGGGGTAATCCAATCCTGCTTGGAAAGGTTGGGGGCTGTGGGAATTCTCCCGGCGGATCATCTCTTACAGCGGTTCGATGGCGTAAATGGGCTGGCCGTATTCCACGGGCTGGCCATTTTCCACCAGAACCTGGCGAATAACACCGGTCGTTTCGGCTTTGATTTCGTTCATCAGCTTCATTGCTTCGATGATGCAAAGAACCGTATTTTCATCCACGCGATCACCGACCTGGACAAAGGCTGGCGCGTCGGGCGCGGGCGAACGGTAGAAAGTTCCAACCATAGGAGAGGTGACCTTCTTGTATTTCGAGAGGTCTTCCTCGGGAGTAGAGGCGGGAGCACCAGCTGACGCGGTGCCCGATGCTGCCGGGGCAGCGGCGGGAGCTTCTGCTGTCGCCGTCGGCAGAGCCGCAGGGGCAGTGGCGATCGGAGCGGGAGAAATCACCTGCTGCGGAGCGCGTTGTCCAACGATCCGCAGACGGAATTCGCCCGTTTCGACTTCCAGCTCCTCGATTCTGTTTTTGTTCACTTCTGCAAGGAGTTCTTTGATTTCTTCGTGCGAGAACCCGCAGGATGACCCTTGTGGGGAGGGGACCTTGTTTGCCATCAGTCTTATCGTCTCTTTACTGGGGAAGATGTGTTCAACGCGGCTCGGGAGAACAACGTTCACCCGCTTATCCATCCGTGATCGATCATCTAAACATCAAGGTCTCCCAAGCCCCCCATAGGCGGTCAATCGTTTTGTCCTTTTCCGACAGTCCAGGGGCTGGTGGATCAAGGAAACCCTTTCTTGACAAATAGGCGTTGATTTCTCACTTGCGACTCGGGGGCACTGTGGTCAGAAATCTCGATTCAAAACTTGGCCAGCCAAGCATTCCAGCACAAGATCGTCTGGGATACCAGGTTGGTTGGAAACCGCATTTTCGCGGTTAAGAGACAAACTTCGGACCTCTTCAGTTGGTCCACTGAGCAGTTCTACAGGTGCTTTCGATTTGCTTCGAGAGGACTATTCAGAGACTTCATGCTCTCTGTAACTCTGATTTACAAGGACTTAGCAGGTATTCTCATGAAAAAGAACATTTTACGAAGCAAGTGGGTTACTTTTTTGGCCGCCGTGATTCTTTCCGGTGGAATTTCGGTAACGAGTTGGGCGGAGGAAGCCGAGGCTCCAGCCGACACGACCGCTGATGTGCAGGTTGACTCGAGTGTCGCGGCGGAAAAAGACGGTTCGGAGATCGTCAATTTGAAGCCCGATACTCCTATGTTCAAACTCCTGGACAACAAAATAATCACCAACACGCACTTCGAGACGCAGATGCGTTGTCTGGTCCCGTCCAGCTTGAACCGAGCAGGCGAACGGTTCACCACGGTCAATGGGTTTACACGCGATCAGGTGATCGATGCCATCAAAGAGTATGCCGTCTATCGCACTGCCTATCTGCATGCAAATGATCTCGATTTGGCATTGAGTGCCGATCAAAAGACTCAAATGCAGAGAGAAATCTCCAAAATGGCGCGCGAAACCTGGTTGGAACTTTGCGACCAATACAGTGGAATCGAACCAAGCAAAGCGGACATCAAGAATTACTATGATGAACACAAAGAACTCGACTATGTGACCCGTGAAACGATGCGGTTGCGTCATATCTATTTTTCCACTTATACGCCGCACGTTGTTGAGGAGGGCGAAACGTTGGAGAGCATCGCGCAGGATATCGCTGGCGACGCATCGCTGGCCGACCATATTTTGAACGCCGATACCAAAGAACGTCGCTCGAAAGAGTTGAAGGACGAGGCAGGCAACACCGTTCCGCCGCGCGCTCTTCAGATGGGTGAAACCGTGCTGGTTCCCATGTCGGAAGAAGCCGTTGCCCAGGTTGAAGAAAAGGCCAAGCAGGTCTATGAGCGGTTGAAAGAAGGAGAAGATTTCCGCTCGGTGGCCGAAGAAGTTTCCGAATCGAATAAACCGGGCGCTGTAATGACAGTAATCCCCGAAGTTCAGGAACGCGGGTTGCTGCCTGAAATCGTCGAAGTATTCAAAGGACTCGAAGACGGCGGTTTCAGCGAGCCGATTCGTACCAAGCACGGTATTCAAATTATCAAACGTTCCAGTTATCAACCGCGTGCATACAAACCGATCGAAGAGGTTGGCGACCAGATCGCGTCAATTTTGCGTGAGAAAAATAAGAAGGCGAAATACCAGGAAATCCTCGATTATTATTGGGGATCGGATGATTCGGTCCCAGTCAACAAAGACGTTTTGATGAATGTCGATAATCCGACAATGGCGGATAAGGTAATTTACGAGTTGGGCAACGTGAAATATACGGCAGCGCAATATTTACGTGATTTCCCTGGCGAAGAAGGCCTGCTGCCCACGTTCGACGAACGCCGCATGTTGTTGGCTCGGATTCCAAACCTTCAACGCTATCTGGAAGAACTCGGTCAGAAGCGTATGAATGTTGCCGGTGAGGCCGATTATCAAAAGCGGTTGTTCATTCTAACCTGTGCGTGGAAAGGGATATCCTACCTTCAATACCGTCAGGAAAATGCAGAATTCGAACCGACGGAAGACGAAATTCGCAACGGCTTCTTCGAGTTGCAGGATTACCTGAAAACATTGCCAGCAGTCGATTTGTATCAGATCACCGTGAAAGCGGATTATGAAGAGGGCGATGCTGTCGGAACGCGAGTAAAAGCGATCAGCAAGCTGGTCGAATCGATGGAAGAAACCAGCAAGAACATCCAATCGCTCGAAGACTTCATGAAGTTGGCGAAGGAAATCAGCGAGGATAAATATGCCGAAAGAGGCGGCCACGTGGGTAATGTTCGTGGGCCATACATGAACGGTTTAGGACAAGAAATCATCCAAATCGGCAAAACCAATTACCTCTTTGGTCCCAAACGTACCGATGACGGCGAAATGTTGCTTTTCTGGGTCGGTAATATTGTTCACAATCCCAATTCGGTTTCGTACGATGAAGTGAAGGACGTTGTTATCCAAGCGCTGAAGCGTAAGAACATGGCGAGTGTGCGCGATAAGGTGATGCAGGAATTGATCGACGAAGCCAACATCGAAATTCTGTTCTGATTGGACAACCGATAGGAATTCCCAAGCGGCGGGCCATGTGCCCGTCGCTTTTTTTTGTATCTGGCAACAATGCTGCTTGTTTGGCGCGGGGGTGTGCCCGTATGGAACCGGTCTGCTTTGGTGCAGAAATTCGGAAGCAAAGATTTGGATGTATGAAATGAGTCAGCGAAATTTTGATGTGATTGTGGTGGGTGGTGGCCACGCGGGTATCGAAGCCGCGCATGCTGCCGCGCGCCTGGGTTGCCGCACGGCGTTGTTGACAATGGACACCGAAGCGATCGGACGCTTGTCGTGCAATCCCGCCATGGGTGGGTTGGGCAAGGGGCATTTGGTGCGTGAAATCGACGCCTTTGGCGGGGTACAGGCCATCGCGTCGGATGCGGCGGGAATTCAGTTTCGGATGTTGAATGCCTCAAAAGGGCCCGCTGTTCGCGCGCCACGCGTGCAACTCGACAAAGATATTTATCCCCGTTGGGTGGCGGATTACCTGCGTCGTCAGTCGAATTTGACGATCGTCCAGGGGACGGGCGGAGAAATCCATCTTTCGGGTGGGCGTATCTGCGGCCTTTCCACCGAAGACGGCGTGCGTCTCGAATGCCGGGCGTTGATTTTAACAACGGGCACGTTCCTCAACGGCATCATGCATTGCGGATTGGTGAAAACACGCGGAGGGCGCATTGGTGAGCAGCCCTCCGAGCGGCTTGCCGATTCGTTCCTCGAACTGGGTCTCGATACGGGGCGTCTGAAGACGGGAACGCCTGCGCGATTGAAAAAATCCTCCATCGATTTTTCCAAATGTTCGATCCAGCCCGGGGACGAACCCGCGCCGCCGATGAGTTATCGAACGCATCGGCTCGATGTCGAGCAGGTGCCTTGTTATTTGACGCGGACGAACGAAAAAACCCACGAGATCATTCGCCAGAACCTCGATAAATCGCCGCTTTTTATGGGAGTGATCGAAGGTGTGGGGCCGCGTTACTGTCCGTCGATCGAGGACAAAGTCGTGCGTTTCGAGGAACGCAACAGCCATCACATTTTTCTCGAGCCCGAAACGCGCGAGGGCGAATCGGTTTATCCAAACGGCGTTTCTACCAGTTTGCCCGCAGAGGTGCAGGAGGCTTTTCTGCGCACGATTCCGGGGTTGGAGCAGTGCGAGTTTCTCCGTCACGGATACGCGGTGGAATACACGTACGTGCCACCGTATCAGTTACGCCATACGTTGGAAGTCAAATCGGTGCCGGGGTTGTATCTCGCGGGCCAGATCAACGGAACGAGTGGCTATGAAGAAGCCGCCGGGCAGGGATTGATGGCGGGAATCAACGCGGCGCTCGCAATCAAGGAAGAGGAACCGCTCGTGCTTGATCGCGACGAGGCGTACCTGGCTGTGATGATTGACGATTTGCTGTCGAAGGAACATCGCGAGCCGTATCGTTTATTCACCAGTCGCGCCGAGTATCGTTTGCTGCTGCGATGCGATAACGCAGACCTTCGGTTGGCGGCGCACGCGCTCCGCGTTGGCATGATCGACGAAGCCGAGTTCGATGCGGTGATGAAGCTGCGGGAGGCGGTGAGCATCGAAGGCGAACGTTTGCGCACGACACCGCTGCGCCATGCGGAAGTCGATTGGGATACCGCCGAAGATCACGGTTTTGGACGTCCAGACAAGCACAGCACGCTGGCCCAGGTGCTCGCGCGTCCGGAAATCACGCTCGATGGATTCGAGGCGTTTGTTGCGCCTCTTACCCGGCGCATCGATGACGATTATTGGCATGCGCGGTACCGTGAATTAGTCGATACCGATATTGCGTATTCCGGGTATTTGGAAAAACAAGCTCGCCAGGTGGCTCACCAGCGCGAAAAAGAACACCTCGCGTTGCCCGAGGACCTGGATTACATGGCAATCGGGGCGTTGCGCCATGAAGCTCGCGTCACGTTGGAGAAGTTCAAACCGGAAACCATCGGCCAGGCTTCGCGTCTTGCGGGCGTCAACCCGGCGGATATCGACGTTTTGCTGGTCGTGTTGCGCAAACGACGGATGATTGCGTAAAAAACCGTGCTCAGAAAATGAAAACGCCACGAGGCAACGAAGCTTCGTGGCGTTCTTTTTTCCAGCCAGTTAGGCGAATTACTTCAGGCGTTCTTTCAGAGCGCTGGCGGGACGGAAATTCACGGCCTTGCTGGCGGGGATGTCGATTTCCGCGCCGGTTTGGGGGTTACGGCCTTTGCGAGCGGCGCGTTCTTTAACTTCAAACGAACCGAATCCCGAGATGGCAAATTTGCCGTCCACTTCGAGAGCGCGTCCAATGGTATCGAAAATCGCATCGTACGCGCGGCCGATTTCTGCTTTGCTGGCGCCTTCGAGTTTTTCGGCGATAATGTCGATCAGTTCCGCTTTGGTCATTTTTTTCAATCCTTACCGGAGTGTCGTCCGCGCCTGGCTGAGGTCGTCGCCAAGCGGGCATTGGGTGAAACCCCATGCGCAGGCGGGGGGTAAAGGGAAAAAGCTTCCTGGAGAAGGAGAGCGCACTCGAACCCTTCCAGAAATGGTGCATTCGACTGCACTAATATTGTGCATCCGAGGCGGGGATTCGCATTTCCACCAACTGGATGAAGTTGATTTTTTAGCGTTCGAAGGCTTGCTCGCATTGCAAGAATGCCAATTTCAAGGGATTCCATTGGCGATTCCCAGTGGCGGCATTTCTCCGCTTGATTGGTCGGAAAATTGCGTGTATCGGAATGGGAAACCTGAAATTGTGGCAATGGAAGCAATGCCGTTTCCTTGACAACGGTGACGTTAGTCCTTGTAATTGCGTTCAAAGATAGCGATACTTTATCCGAAATTGTTCCGGGAAAACTATAATGGGTATCAAGACAGCCAAGGAGAATTTCTCCAAGGGAGAAATAATCGATATTCTTAAACAGAATGTCACGCTGTTTAAAAACGAGCCGGAGTTTGTCGAATATATCGTCAATCTGGCGCTTTATCTGATTGATCAGGCTTACTGCGTGTCGGGTGAACGCTCGGGCGACTTGGAAAATGTTCTCAACGATCTGGTAAAAGTTCGTGGAATGATGGACAAGAAGATCGCTGAGAAGAAGGCGCCAGCGAGCGATAACGATCCGATCGATGAACATGTGGAAATGGGTGGGCAGACAGCCAAACTCGAGTTTTTGATGGAAGAAATGGACGCCAGTCTGGCCGAAGCCGAAGACGAATCGCCGACCACGAATAAAATGCGCCTGCAATTGTACAATCCGGTTATCAAATCGCCGCCCCCGATTTCGGATGAAGAGGAACCGGCGACGGCGAAGATGTCGCCCGAGGAAATGATGGCGGCGGACGAGGACCTGATTTTGCCGGATCAGGAAGAAGAAAGGGAAGAACCCAAGACTCGCCAGTTGAAGTCGATTGGTATCATGACTCCGATGCCGAGCGGTGGTTTGACGAAAGATAAAGAAGAGAGAAAGTCGCCGAAAATCGAAGTGGACGACAAAAAGGGCCGCGCACGAGTCTATAAGGTGGTTCGTTCGTACAGCGCGTCGCAGTCAGGCGAAATGGTTTGCCCCATCTGTGGCACGGATACCCGTGGTTCGTCACGATGCCCATCTTGTGGCCACATGCTTTGATTCACCGATGATGGAAAAATGGATCGAGTTTCCGCTGCCCAGGACGTTCTCAAAGTCGCAATCTCATCGTTACGCATCGGACTCGGCCTCCCGCCTTCGCTTCATGGCTTCGGTCGGACAAGCCCGCAACGTAGCACCGCTACGCCTTGGTCGCCCTCGCTTCGCGCGCCTCGATCTTGCAAATTTGAAGAACGTCCAGACACTTTGAGAGCATCCTGTTCCGCTGCCCGCAAACCGGACGGCGGAAATCTTCTTTTAGGGCAGCACGCCCCTTGACGCGTGATCGGCACGATATTAGTTTCTGCTCCATTCAAGCGGCTTGCGTGGTGGAATTGCGCATCGACGCCCAGGCCCAATTTTACTGAGTAATCTGCATGAACAAGCCCCAGCGTGTTTTCCTGATCGTACCTCCCACCGGACGTTTTATTCGCGAGGATCGATGCCAGACCCCGATTGAAAAGCTGAAAACCGTGGCGTTAAGGCCACCTGTCGATTTGTTGTACGCGGCAGCTTGCTTCGAGCAGACCGGGGCCGAGTGCCGCGTGGCCGACTTCCCCGGCGAGGAATGGGGATGGGAACGCCTGGAAGCGGACCTGCGCGAGTTTAAACCCGACATGCTGGTTCTTTCGATCACGACGCCCTCTTTCAAGGACGATATGAAGGCGGCGTCGTTGGCAAAAAAGGTCGATCCGAACATTACAACCATCGCCAAAGGCGCGCATTTTAACACCCTGGATATCCAGGCGATGGAGGAATTTCCGGACTTGGACCTGGCTTTGCGCGGCGAGTATGAAATGACCTGTTTGGAGTTGGGCGAAGGCAAACCGGCATCCGAAGTGCTCGGCCTGACGTGGCGCGATGAAAATGGCAAAGTGGTCCGTAACGAAGCGCGCGGGTTGCCCAACGATCTGGACGCGATTCCGTATCCGGCGCGTCACCTGGCGAACAATGCACTCTATATCCGTCCCGACACCGAGCAGTTGCAAACAACGCTGGTGACCAATCGCGGTTGCCCGTTTTCCTGTACATATTGTTTGGCCAATCAGGTCAGCGGGTTGAAAAATCGATATCGTTCGGTGGAAAATGTGGTCGGAGAAATCAAGGAATGCGTCGAGCAACATGGGATTCGCAATTTCCTGTTTCGCAGCGACCTGTTTACTCAGAACAAAAAATGGGTAATCGAGCTATGTCAGGCGATTATCGATGCCAAACTGGACATTTCCTGGGCCTCGAATTCGCGCGTGGATACGGTGAGTCCCGAAGTTCTTTCGTGGATGAAAAAAGCTGGATGCTGGATTATTGCGTTCGGTGTCGAGAAGGGCGACGATCAATCGTTGGAGAAAATCAACAAGAAGGCCACGGTTGAGCAAGCCATCAAAGCGCTGCAGATGACGCGCGAGGCAGGCATCAAGCGTTCCATGTATCTGTTGTTTGGTCTTCCAGACGATACCGAAGATACGTTGCAGAACGACATTGAGTTTGCCAAGCGGGTGGATCCCGATTTTCTGGAAATTTTCTACCCGTATCCGTTTCCAGGCACGGTGCTTTACAAGGAAGCGGTCGCGAAAGGATTGCTTGAAGACGGGATCATTCCGAAAGAAGCCTATGGAATGCCCGCCATGGCGACCCAGCATATTTCTCTCGAGCGGTTGGCGAAGTTGCGCACCAAAGGGCTCCGGCAATTTTACATGCGACCGCGATTTATCGCGCGCACGCTGGCGGGAGCTTCTTCGCCGCGCGAATTTGTCAACTTTGCGCGTTACGGAATGTCGCAACTGCGCGATATCGTAACGAACGCGATTTCCTGACGATTCAGTTCGTAACCGGTTGAAGACGTAGGACCGGGTGTCGCTCGATCGGCGGGGCGGGAATGATTTGTCCTGTCTCCGGCAACGTCAGCAGGGGAGCGAATAATTCCGCCATATCGAGCCGGAATTGCGCCAGTTCAAATCCCTCGATAAGGGCGCCGTATGGCGCGAAGCATTCTTCGGTACGCAGGTAGAGTTTACGTGCGCCGTTCAGGTTGCCGCGTTGCCAGTGGAGTAGGGCCACGGCGGACATGATCATTCCCTTGTAATAATCGCGCAGTGCGCCAACCTCCATCACCCACAGGTCTTCGAGCACTTCGTGCGCCTCGAAATAATCGCGTTCGTTGAAAAGTCGAACGTAAGCATAATATTGTTCGGGATAGTCGATCGGGGCGTCGAACATTCGGGGTGAGGGCTCCATTCAGGCTATTTGTACGATAGCGGGTAAACGGGGTCTTGTGCAAAGAAAAAAGCCGGAAGCACACGGCTCCCGGCTTTTGAACCTTCAAATTATCGAGCGATTCTTAGTTGGAACGACGGCTGAGTTCGCGCAGAGCGACAAGAATATCGCGTTCCATTTGATCTTCTTTGGACAGGCTGTCAGGTGAAGAAATGCGAAGGCGTTCCACCTTGTTTGCCAGATGTTGAAGGGCCAGGCCATAAGCTTCGATATCAACCTTGAAGTCCACATGATCGAGGGGTTCCTTCATGATATCGTACATGACCGATTCCAGTTCTTCCATGGATTCGGCATTGTCGAGTCTGCCAACAAGTGGACGAAGTTCTTCGCTGTGGTTTGTGTACGCATAATCCAGGAATTCATTAAACTGCGATTGTGTTTTGCGAAGTTGTGTTTTGACTTCCATCATCACATTTTTTTCGACTTCCTGCCGGATGCCGGGAAGTTCTGCAAGAATGCTCGACAGGGCTTCGTTCAGATATCCTTCCGCGTTGCCTTTCAGTTCGGAAGCAAGGGCTTCGCGGGCTTTCGGGATTTCCGGTTGTACAAGCCCGACGGCGACTTCGGACAAATCTTTCGGATTGGTCAAAGTTTTAAGCTGGGAATTCAGGACACCGAAATAAATTGCGATGATTACCATCAGGCCGATGTAGATCATCAGCGATGTTTTTTGGGCTTTTTCAAGCTGCGCGAGTTGGTCGTCGAGTTTTTTCTCGAGCCGGTCGGCAGTGGTTGTTGCGTCAGCCATGTTGTGTCTCCTTTGTAAAATTCTGCAAATGATAGTCTGAGTTCAAACAGTCAACAAGTCGGCATTGTCTGCCGGAAAAACCTGAAGTTTATCCGGTGTCACGACTCGGATTCCGAGACGGGTTTTTCAAGTTCGACGTCATTCGCCATCTTGTCGAATTTAGTCGTGACGTAATCAATGAGCAATTCAGAGGTGTAGGCATGCAATTCCTCTGGTGTCATTGCCGAAACTTCTCTTGGCACTTCATAGAGATTGAATTCGCGTTCCAATTTTTCGATCGCGTTGAAGTGCGTGCTGAAAAACTCGTGAACCAGTTTGCTGGAGACTGTGTCGAGTGAACCAATGATGAGTTCGGATTTTTTTGTATCCGGTTTTTTGGGGTCTGGATAGGTTTCAAGACCCTTGATTTCGGGAAATTCGACCAGCAGGCGTTTGTACATTTGTTGCGAGTAGGCATAACTGAAATCGTTCAGTTCGCCCGCCAATTGATCTGTCAAGCCATCATAGAGTGCGAGGTATTCCGTTTCGACTTTCGTCATGACTTCCATTTTACGTTCGTCGTAAACTTTTGCCACGGCTTTCTTGTACGCCGGGACCACGTCATCGCTCAGCGCTTTGGCTTCGCTCTTCAATGATGGCAGCAGCCGCTCTTCTAACTGCGTTTGCATCGCCGTAGCGATGGGTTTGGGGTCCTTCCTGATTTTCAACAACGGATTGACAAGAACAAAATATGCCAAGGCAACCACCAGGACTGTCACGACGACAGCCATTGCCCTTCCGGTCGTTTTCAAACGAGCGGATGCTTCTTCGATTTGCTTCAACTTACCTTCGATGCGTTCGAGTTGTTGTACAACGTTCGAATCGCCGGAACCGGACGCAGCCATTGGCGACACCTCCGAATCAGAATTTTGAGTATTCCACCCATTAGTTAAACTCACGAAATACTACCCGCTCTTAAGATACCCAATGAGAGGTCGCAATGTTTTTTTTCTGTGATGTTGAATGGGAGGTGGAAGCTGCGAGGCTCAATTCACGGAAGTTAGCAGGGAAATAGCGGCTGTTTTTGCCCGATTTGCCGCGCAAATGCTTGCCCCGTATTCGGAGTCTCGATTTTGATTTTACCTTGGAATGTTGCGCGAAAGGGAAATGCTCATGAGTTATCAAATTATCGCACCCGATGTAAAATTGGGAAAAGATGTACAGATTTTCCATTACGTAAATCTCTATGGTTGCGAGATTGGCGACGGAACTCGGATTGGGTCGTTTGTGGAAATACAGAAGGGGGCGAAAATCGGCGCGCGGTGTAAAATTTCCAGCCATACGTTTATTTGCGAAGGCGTGACGATCGAGGACGAAGTGTTTGTGGGGCACAATGTAACGTTTATCAATGATCGGAGGCCTCGCGCGACGGCCGAGGGGCAGTTGCAAACCGAACACGATTGGGTGTGCGAGCCGACGTTGATCAAACGTGGTGCCTCGATCGGTTCATCCGTGACTTTAATGTGTGGGATTACGGTGGGCGAGGGAGCGTTGGTTGCTGCTGGAGCCGTTGTGACCCACGACGTGCCGCCTGGAGCGATTGTGGCGGGCGTTCCCGCGCGGGTGATGGCGGAATAACGACAGGGCGGGAGGCTGAATGCGAGAGAGCGCTTTAGTAAATTTTTCGAGCGCGTGGTTTTTACCCGGATTGACACCTGGGATCGGACTTGCAACGGTCCAATATGAAGTTGCGGACATCCCCCAAGGATTTGGCCTCGATGAAGAACCGGATTAAATACGGTACATTGATCGGATTTGCGATTGAATGTGCGGAACTCGGCACGACGCGATGCAGCGTTGCATCGCCGAAGTTGCATTCCCGCATTCGTCAAATCGCGATTCCAGCGCCCGGTTCCTCGTAGCGAGGCGGTTCATCCTTTCATAGATGACCCCAACTTCCGAGGAATCGTTTCCTCGGAAGTTTTCTTTTTATGTCATTTTTTCCGGGGAAGAAATAACACCAGGCGATTTCGCAACCCGGTCCGAATGCCGTTTGGCGAACAAGACCACACTTTGCTCAGGGAGGTATGTATGCAGCGCGTTTCGAGTGGTTTGAAAGCGAGTAATTGAAAAATCAGTGGTTACGTGCCCCTCACCCTTTCCCGCCCCACAAGTTCAAGGAGAACGATCATGGCGGATTGGCAATATCAACTGTATGGTTTGATGGAGAACCAACGGAACAGGCAAACACGCGAACAGGCCCGGATGGCAGAAAATCGTCGGGAATGTTTGTGGCAATTGAAGAATAATCAGCGTCAAAGAAGGTATCAACTGTGGGCAGCATTGAAAATATGGATGTTTAATTTTTGCCAGATGTTGCTGAATGGTACAGGGCTTGCCAGAACAATAGGCGGGAGAAACCAGGAACGTGGAGACGTAGAAGGAAAACCGGCTGATGTTCATGACATCGGCTCTCGAACGGGACAAAGAATGAGGGGGGCTCTCATGGCGACGTACAAGACACCGAAAATGCTCGAACCGGTTCCTCGGAATGCGGGATCGGAACGCGCGATAGTCCTGACTGAGGACGAACCGACGCATTGGGAAGAGGTTGCTCTGACGGAGAAAAGCCGAGTGGCGTTGTGGGAACAGGTGATGGTGACACTGATGCGCAAACGTTCATTCGAGCCCGGGTCTTCGTGACTTGGCAAGGCGATCCGGAAGCATCCGAAAGTGATTGAAAAGCCCGCGAATAGAGGCGATTTGCGGGCTTTTCGATCTCGAGTAAAAGAGGATACGGACGGATCGGGGGGAACATCAGGGACCTGTTCAGGTAGTAAAGTTTTATAAAGCCACTAAAAATTTTTATCGATTTAGGGGCATGAAGTGTTTTTCCCTGGGTTGACGTGCGACCGAAAGCGAGCATGCTGCGGCTCAGAAGATGCGGAAACGCCAAAGGACTGTGCTTCCATGAAGGACCAAATGACATACGGCGCCCCGATCAATCAGGCGATGCCCTGCTGGGTAAATTCGGATGCAACGCGCACGGCGGTTGCTTTGCTGGATTTGACCACGTGGATTCGCGAGATTTCGGCTCAAGCGCCCGGTTCCTCTTAGGAGGCGGTTATTCTTCATTTCGTTGAATATCCCTTCTTCCGAGGAATCGCTTCCTCGGAAGAATTTTCATTTTAGGCATTTTTCGAGGAACGGAACGCAGCAGACGATCTTCGCATTCTGGTCCAATCGCCCCGCCCGGCGAAAAGGCCGCAAACCAACAAAGGAGCCACCGATGCATTGTAAATCCCCGGCTCAAGTACGATCGTACTGATGAAACAAAACGGATGGAAATTCCAACCCTTTCCCCTTCCTTGAACAAAGGAGGTCATAATGAACGAATATCAATATCAGGTGTTTGTTATCCTGATGACGAGGCAGGACGAACGATTCCGCCAGGAGGCCCGCATGGCCGATGGCCAGCGGAAAAGCGGCGAGTTGCCGCAAGTAATCCATCAACGCGGACGGTTTCGGCAACGGGCGGCCGATTTTTATCGGATGATGCTGAACCGCGCAGGCTTTGCCAGAAAATCAGGCAGAGCGACTCAAAGCAGCAACGAACCAGCCGGTGTACAACCCGTCGGCTCGTAACATGGAACAAGAAATGAGAGGGTATCTCATGTCGATATATAAAACTCCAAAAATGCCGGAGCCCGTTCCCCGGCAATCGGTAACCGAACGACCGGCGTTTATGCCATTTGCCGAGATCACCGATTGGGAGGAAATCGCCGAAACCGGAAAATCCCGGGTGGCGTTCTGGGAACAGTTGATGGCGACGCTCAAGCAAAAACGCTCATCAAATCCGGGAACCTCCTGATTTCCCGGTTTTGAGCGATGATAAAAAAACAAAGCCCGCGGATTTCAACGTCCGCGGGCTTTGTGATTTTCAGAGAATTGAACCGGGTCAGGGGTTTGTCGGTTCCCACAATGGCTTGAGCAGGTTGTGCATGTCGGTCAGTTCGGGAACACCCTGGTGGAGGCCGACAATGTGACCACTGGGCGAGAGGAGGGCGATGCTGGGGGTGGAAACGTTCCCGAGTATTTCGTACGCCCAGTCCATTTCCTCTTCGCGTGGGGAGGAAAGGATCAAATCGGCGGTCATGACTTTGAAGTTTCGATTTGGAATCAGCTTATTGCGAATCTGGTCACTTTCGTTGTCCGAACCCAAAACGAAGATCAGGTTGTATTGTCCTCGCGATTTTGCGCGTTCCAGGCCCGCCTTTAAGGTCGCAAATGTGGGTTTTCGATTTTCGAAAAGCTGCGATTCGGCTGTTTGAACGTACTTTTTCCGAAAAGCTGCGGTGATGGGCATATTCACCGAAACCGCGCGGAGGTTTTCCTCGCCGGTGGCGGCAATTGTTCCACCCAGAATCACGAATTGCTGGCATTGGGGAACGGGGACGAGATGCGCGTCTTCGAGTTGTGGGAGATTGAGGGGGATTTCCGACCAAAGTGAAAACCCGCCACTGTCGTGATTGGTGATCAGGGCCAGCGTCTGGCTGGTTGATTCCACGCCATCGTTGACAATCGGTCGATCCCCGAGAACGCCGATGATTCCGTTCAACTCGGCGGCATCGGCGGGGCCGACTTCGTGAAGCATTTGCTGGCGTATCAACGAATAGGAAGATGGGGCGGCGTTGGTGTCGTATTCCGCAAGGAAAACGCTTTGAGGATAGAGGGTGGCGTGCTCCAGTACGGCCTCGCCGCCAAAAAACATCAACTTTTTCTGCGTTGTGATCAGGGCAGCCCGGCGACGCGGGTCGGGAAGGGGGAGGCTGTATGCCCATTTGGTATCGGCATCGAGCTTTTTGAGGTTCGTTCCCGCGAGTTGCGGTTCGGGGCCTTCGATTCCCAGAGCGAAGATAAAATCGTCCTCGATGACCAGGTCGTCGATTTCGGAAAAAGGCGCCGAGCCCTCGCGGGCGCGGGCGCCGCTTTCATCCATCGGTGTGAAATCCGTTTCGGCGATCAGCAACCGTTTGGCAGCCCCGGTGGTCAGGAGCCAGTGGCCTTTCGAGGCAAAAATTCCCGTGGGGGGCGTTTGGAATTCGTCCAGAGGTACCTTGATGCTGGTCCAGGAGGACGAAATCCCATGGGCAGTCAAGGTCGCCGAGGTCATTTCGACGCTATCGTCGGTCAACTGCGCCAAACACAACCGGCCATCGAGCGCCATTGCTGCATCGGGAACAAAGGGAAGGTTGACCGACCAGGGAGCAAACGCTGGAGCGGGGGTGGGTTGGATTGACGAGGTTGTCATTTTCTTCAGTTCGACATTCGATTGAGCGAAAACCACGCTGGTCGTCAGGAGGAAAGCCAGAAGGAAAAACCGTTGCAAGTACATGGAAATCAAGGATGCCTCGATGGTGGAAGATTTTTGCATTTGATTGGAGCTTCGCGAGAAAAGTTTGGCGACTCGCGCTGGGAGTCAGGCTTTTCGCTGGGCGACGATTAATTCCGCCAGCAACCCGATGGCGCCCAGCAGGAATCCGACGCAGATCAGGATAATGTCGGATTCTTGAAGCGAATGTCTTTCCAGAAAAAACAAGTCGAAGAGCGATTTTGCCAATCCCACGCCAATCAGAAACCCGGCGGCGGGCATGTACACGCGCAGAGGGCGGAAAAACGTCATGACGCGCAAAATCGTGGTGATGTATTTGCTGCTGTCGGCTATGGGATGAAATTTCGATTTACCGATGCGCTTATAATATGGTGTCGGCACATATTTTACAGGGTGACCGTTGGTCAGAAAGGCCAGCGTCATGCTGGTGACGCAGGAAAATCCGTCCGGCATGACCCAGAGGTAGCGCAACATGACGTCGCGTTTGAAAGCTTTCAGCCCTGTGTTCAAGTCCGGGATATGGTGGCCGGAAATATAGATCGCCAATTGTCGGATCAGCCATTTTGCGACGATACGCAGGGGTTTCAGCGTGCCTTCCTCGCTGGTTCGGGCGCCGTTGACCTGATCGTATTCCGGGAGATAGCGAAGCATTTTAGGAATCGTGCGGGGTTCATAGGTGCCGTCGGCGTCGAGCATCACGATAATTTCGCCGCGGGCATTGATAATGCCGGTACGGCGGGAAGCCCCTGAACCCTGGTTGACCGAATGACGGATGACGCGCGTTCCCGCATCGCGGGCAAGCTGTGCCGTCTGGTCTTTGGAGCAATCGTCGATGACGAGGATTTCGTATTCGCGACCCAATTTGTCCATCACACGCCGCACGTCTTTAATGACCTGAACGATGGCTTTTTCTTCGTTGTATGCCGCGAGGACAATACTGACCACGCCAGGTTCAGAGGGACTGTAGGACAGATGCATGTGGCTCATGGGTGGTTCCGCAGACGGTTGAAATGGGTCGCAAGGCCCCTGATTGAGCCAAAGGCCTCCCGGCGGGTCCACCGAAAGATGCAAATTGTAAGGGCGCAATTGGGGGAGATTTGGGTGGATTCCGGTTAAAAACTAAACGGGCCGGCCTCTCAGAATTCGAGAGATCGGCCCGTTATTAGCAGTACGCCCGTGTTGCTTATGGAATAAAGAGGGGAGCGAGCACTAGCGAAATCACCGCCATGAGCTTAATTAAAATGTTGATGGAGGGACCGACCGTATCTTTGAGCGGGTCGCCAACCGTGTCGCCGATAACGCCGGCTTTGTGGGCTTCGGAACCTTTTCCGAGCACTTTGCCGTCGTCGTCTTTCACTTTACCTTCTTCGATGTACTTCTTGGCGTTGTCCATGGCGCCGCCGCTGTTGGCGCACATGATGCCGAGCATCAGGCCGCTGGCCAGCGAACCGGCAAGCACGCCCGCGAGAGCTTCCGCGCCCAGACCCGGCATGAAGCCGATGATCGGCGGGGTCAGGATCGCAAGCAGGCCGGGAAGCAGCATGCCCTTGATGGCGCCATCGGTCGAAATGCCGACACAACGCGCGTAATCGGGTTTGGCCGAACCGTCCATAATGCCCGGGATTTCACGGATCTGGCGACGAACTTCGCCAATCATGGTGAAAGCGGCGTTACGCACAGCCTTGAAAAGCATTGCCGAGAAGAAGAACGGAAGCATCGCGCCGATCAACAGGCCGAACATGACCTTGGGTTGGACGATGCTCATATCGAGCGGATCGATATTGGCCGACATCATGAAGGCAACCAGCAAGCACAGCGCGGCGAAAGCGGCTGAACCGATGGCGAAGCCCTTGCCGATGGCGGCGGTCGTATTGCCGACCGAGTCCAGGTTGTCGGTGATTTCGCGCACGCCCTTGTCCAGGTGAGCCATTTCCGCGCAACCGCCAGCGTTGTCGGCAATCGGGCCGTAAGCATCGACGGCGACGATCATGCCCGTGGTGGCCAGCATGCCAAAGGCCGCCAGGGCGATTCCGTAGAAGTTTGCGCAGTTGTAAGCAACCAGCATCGCGATGCCGAGAACCAGCACGGGGCCCATGCACGACTTCATGCCGATGGCCAGACCGTCGGTCACCGTGATGGCGGGGCCCATGCGGCAGCCGTCGGCCATTTCACGCGTGGGCAGGAATTTTGAGGAGGTGAAGTATTCGGAAGCGAAACCAACGACGCCGCCCGCGATAATACCCGCTGCCGACGCCCAGAACAGTCCCATGGAGGTGTATGTCGAGACTTTGGTCGCGCTTTCAATGACGGAGAAGCCGTTCGGGACCATCCATTTTACGGCGAAGAACGTGCCGATGAGCGCAAGCGCAGCAGCCACGTATGTTCCGTTCATCAGCGAGTTCTGGACTTTCTTGCCCGGCATGAATTTGACGGTGCAAACGCCGATGATGGACGAAACGATGCCGACACCTGCCAGAACGAGGGGCAGAAGCTGCAATTCGCGTTGAATATCGCCCAGGCCTTCGCCGCTCAACGCGCCGGAGACTGACGCCGCCAAGCCGCCTTTGGTGACCGTAATGCTGAGCGCGACGGCCAGCGCCATTGCCGCGATGATCGATTCGATGTACGATTCCATCAGGTCGGCGCCGAGGCCAGCCACGTCGCCGACGTTGTCGCCGACGTTGTCGGCGATCGTCGCGGGGTTGCGCGGGTCGTCTTCCGGAATGCCGGCTTCGACTTTACCCACCAGGTCGGCGCCCATGTCGGCGCCCTTGGTGAAGATGCCGCCGCCCGAGCGACCGAACAACGCCACCAGCGACGCGCCCATCGCGTAGCCGTTGATCCAGCCCGGGTGATTCAGGCCGCTAACACCTTCGCCCGCGAAAATGCCGCAAAGCCAGATCACGAAAACCAGGCCGAGCAAGCCGATACCGACGACCGACATGCCCATGACCGCTCCGCCCGAAATGGCGATGGACAACGCGTTCTTCAGACCTTTTTCCGGGTCCTTATCGTCTTCGACGCCTTTGCGGGCGGCTTCCGTTGTGCGGCTGTTGGCGCGAGTGGCGATTGACATCCCGATATAGCCCGCCAATGCCGACGCCAATGCGCCGATCAGAAAGCTGATACCCGTTTGCCATCCCAGACTATTCGCCACTTCGGCCTTGTGAGCTCCGCCCACCAGGGAGGGC
The DNA here is from genome assembly GCA_964580585.1 of uncultured Candidatus Sumerlaeota bacterium. Lineage (GTDB taxonomy): Bacteria > Sumerlaeota > Sumerlaeia > SLMS01 > JAHLLQ01 > CAZOKZ01. The sequence continues at coordinate 41,348 of CAZOKZ010000030.1, forward strand.
GCGGCGGAAATCGCAATGAAGATCACGGCGCAGAACGCGGCGACCCAAGTGTATTCGCGCTTCAAAAATGCCTTGGCGCCAACCTGGACCGCGTCGCTAATTTCTACCATCAACTCATTGCCGCGGTGTGCTTTGAGCACATCCATGACGAGATAAGCTACAAACGCCAGTGCCAGAAGGCCACTGACTCCTGCTATTACCAGTTCTTTTTCCATAAGTGTTGTTCCTTCTTCTTATTGGGCCAAAAATTTCAGCATCGATAAATCGGATCGCCGAGGTCCTTCTCAAAGCCCGCCCGTGTTGTCCAGACGACGAGGTGGGAGGGCAAGGCTAATAGCTATTGACTATCCGATTTATCCGAATTTTCGGCATAAATCATTTGATAGGCAAAAGACCGCGTAAAATCGCGTTTTTTTGGAAACTTGAAGCAATTTGTCAGGTTTTTTTCTAAAAAGAAACTCTCCCCATTGTGAAAAATGGGGAGAGCGAATAGAGAATGCATTGCGAACAGCAAATTATTCCAGCGCCATCCAGTCCTCGATCGCGGAAATGCCTTCCGGTGCAGGGTCTTTTTCCGACCGGCCGGTGAGCGGCACGGCGAGCGCGGGGGTGTCCGGGTCGTTCGACTCGATTACCAACTGCGCGGCGCGTTCGTGGAAGGGTACTTCACCGAGAAATGTCGTTGGCGCAAACGTTACACGATAATCCGTCGATTCACCCGGCGCGAGTGTCAGGAGCGATTTGTCGTCCGGAGGTAAGAGAACGAATTCGTCCGCGTCGTCGCCTGAAAGGTAAACGTCGGTGATTTCGAGCGGCAACTCGCCGATGTTTTCGATGGCGATCGATTGCGGGGAGCTTTGCATACCGAGTTGCAGGTGCCCGAAATCGAGCGCGGCGGGGGTGGGGTGGTTGTCGGGTGGCGCGAGTTCGGTGTACCAGACGTCGTTGAAGTACGAGCTGAAGTATCGTCCGCCCAGCCGCCATATTCTGTTTTGAAATGTTACGACGGAAGAGGATCGGCATCCGGCAAAACTAATGGAGTTCGTTGCTAGAATCCAATTGGTTCCGTCGCTTGAACTCCAACATTCATTGTCAATAACCCAGAGTTTGTTGTTCATAGCAATGCACTGATGTCCAGACCTTGGAGTAAATGGCGCATGTTCCGTTACTTGCTGCCACTCGATTCCGTTAGTGGAATACCAGATGTCATTTTTTATTTCACTACCAGTTCCGCCAATAAGCCAAATTTTTTCTTGAAATACAGTACATGCATGATCTGTGCGTGGTGAAAAAGCTGCACTTTCAGTGGCAAGCTGCCACTCGATGCCGTTTCCCGAGCACCATATATCGTTTAGTGAATCTCCTCCAATCACCCAAATTTTATCATTAAAAACGACACTTTGATGACCTTGTCTAGGTGAAAAAGCCGCGTTGTTTGTTGCGAGATTCCATTGAATCCCGTCAGAACTGTACCAAACATCGTTTCTTTTTATTCCATCATTTCCACCGATTACCCACATCTTGTTATCAAAAACGATACTTGCATGTCCTTTTCGAGGGCTGAATTCTGCGTGCAGTGTTACCGGATTCCAATCGATTCCATTAGCTGTGTTCCAAATATCGTTTTGGCTGTTGATAGCGCCACCTCCGATAATCCAAATTTTGTTATCATATACAACGCTGGAGAGAGAAGCTCTCGGTGAAAATGAATTTTGATTTGTCATGAACTCCCATGCATCTCCATCTGTGCGCCAAACATTGCTGTGATTAATTTGATGTTTACCACCCAGGAGCCAGAGACTATCTTGGAATTCGACTACTCCGAATCCATCTACGCGTAGATGCGATTTTAGCTCAGTAGGCATCGGTGCAGAAATAGTCCAGTTGTTGCCATTACTTGACGACCAAATATCTAATTCTCCCGATTGAGTGAATCCGCCTAGTATCCAAATTTTGTTATCGAAGGAAATGATTTTGTGTAAGCGTCGTGGGGTAAAATTTGCGTGGTCTGTAACTTGAGTCCAGGTCGTACCATTGCTCGTGCACCACACTTCACTGTTTTCGTTTGATCCACCGATTGCCCAGATTTTGTTGTCGAAGACAACATGGCTGAAATTTAGTTGATGATTCAGGTTATTGGTATCAATCCAGTCTGGAGCCCGATTCCATACAATTCCATCTGACGAGTACCAGTTATCATATAGGTTTTGTTCACCACCTATTCCCACCCCGCCAAGTAGCCATAATTTATTCTGAAAAACGAGTACGGAGTGATTTGTTCTTGGTTCGAATGGAGCATTCGTAGCGGCTGAAATCCAATGAGAGCCATTCGTTGAATACCAAATGTCGTTCAGCTTATTATTTTGTAAATCTCTACCTCCGATAACCCACATTCTTCCGTCGAAAACCGTACAAGTATGCCCCATTCTAGATGGAAACTCAGCGTGGTTTATTTTCCGATTCCAATCAACTCCGTTGTCTGAATACCAGACATCATTTCGATCCTTGCCGTCCCACCCTCCTATGACCCACATTTTTTCATCAAAGACAACATTGGCGTGATTAGCTCTTGGGCTAAACCCATTCGCAAGTTCCCAATCCTTGCCCAGTTCCGCTTGGACGGGCTGAACAGCAAACAGGCTAAAGGCAAAAATCAGACTGGCGATAAAAATAGAAATACGAAGACGGTGCAGCTTGAACATGGGAGGACCTCTCTTGATTGACCGTGGAGCCGAGTTGGCTCCTTCCCGGTAAAAATAGGATGTTCAACGATGCGCCACTCAGGGGGGAGAAATGGCTATGGGGGCTTATCGCTCAAAGATTGGAACAAATCTGAGCGATTGGCAACTTTTTCGGGATGAATTTGTAATAGAAAGTTTTCTCTGAGAATTAAGGGCAGTCATCATCCTGAGCTGGAGTATCAAAGGAGAGATTCTACTGTGTATTCTGAGATTTCCGTCCGCGAAACTACGGTGTTGACTTAGTCCGCGAGTTGGCCTTTGCTTTGCATACGGCTTAGTTGCTGCCTTGGAAAAGGGGCTTGGCCCGGGATGGGCCGGTGTGACCGGATTTCGAGGCGAGAATACGAAAAAGGAAGATCATACGCATGGCTTTTTGGAAGCAGGCTACCCGAGGGGATCGCTTTCTGTTCCTGATGTCGGTGGGATTGCTGGCGTTTTCGGTGTTGTTGGTCGGCATTCACGACCGGCGGCTTCAGGCTTCGACCGAGGACGAGGAATTTTACCGGTTTGTGGACGTGGCGGCCGAGGTTTATAGCGAAATCAAGAATAAATATGTGGAAGAAGTGGATTCGCGGACGGTGCTCGAAGGGGCGCTTTCCGGGATGTTTCGCGCCCTGGACGAGCATAGCCAGTACATGAATCCGGATATGCTGAAGTCGCTGGAGCGCGATACGTCGGGTGAATTCAGCGGCATCGGTATCCATATTTCCAAGCGTCAAGGCCTGCTGACGGTGATTTCACCGATTCCGGGCTCGCCGGCGGCAGAGGTCGGCCTCCAGCCCTGGGATCGTATCATCGAAATCGAGGGTGAGACGACCGAGGGCATGGATTTGAGCGACGCGGTCAAGAAGTTGACAGGTCCATCTGGTACCAAGGTGACGTTCAAAGTTTACCGCGCAGGCGAAAAAGAGCCACTGGAGTTCACGGTGACGCGCCAGCGGATGGAAATCGAAAGCGTGCACAGCAAGATGCTCGAAAACAATATCGGGTATGTCCGTTTGACGCGGTTCAGCGAAAATACGACGCGCGATGTGCGTCGTGCGCTGCTGGAGATGAAGAGTCAGGGCATGGAAGGTTTGATCATTGACCTGCGCTATAATACGGGCGGGTTGTTGAAAGAAGCGATCGATACGGCGGATTTGTTTGTCGATAAGGGCGAGATGGTTGTTTCGACCAAAGGCCGCATGACGAACCAAAACCGCGAATATCGCTCGGAAAACGAGCCCATTTGCCGCCTGCCACTGTTTGTGTTGGTCAACGAAGGCAGCGCCTCGGCCAGCGAGATTCTTGCAGGCGCTATTCAGGATCATCGCCTGGGCGTGATTCTTGGGCCTGCAGGCAAGAATACGTTCGGCAAGGGATCGGTTCAGACGATTTCCGAACTCTATCATACGATGACCAATGACGATGATGGCAATCCGATGGAAAGCGCCATGCGTTTGACGACGGCGAAGTATTACACGCCATCGGGACGCACGATCCACCATATCGGCATTACGCCTGACATTGGCGTGCCGCTGACGCGCAAGCACGAGCTGGAACTGCAACGCCACGGGTTGATTGGCGATGTGTTCACGGGCGAAGATTACCACGTGGACGAGGAAACGTTGGAAGGTGCCTCGGAAGAGGAAGAAGAAGGCGTCGATGGGGGCACTCAGCTTCAGTTGCGCGAAGACGAAGAGGAAGAAATCGAACCGCAACGCGACCCGAACAAGCCCTTCTACGAAGTCAAGGCGCCGGATTTGGTTTCGGACGAGGATTTTGTGGATGTGATGCTGGCAGAAGCCATCAAGCAGATGAAGATCTACATGATTCTCGAACACAAAAAGGCCAAATCGCCTGCATCGGCCATCGCGCAATCGCTCGAAAGTGACAGCGTAAGCGTGGCGAAGTAATCGGCTGAAAATTCAGGAAAGTCTCGCGAGCCGCCGGAAGGGGTTGCCCTCCCGGCGGTTTTGGCGTTAAGGGTTTCACAGAATCGAGGCTTCCGATGATTTACCCAAACCCCAACGATCCCTGGAGTTCCGAAGCGCGACGGCCAATCGAGCCGTTCAAGCCTTCCGTCGTGTGGGACGGCGACTGGGTGGTGAAATTTTTGGCGCGGGTTTGCCTGGTTGGGCCGCTGACCGGAGCGTTTGTTGGTGAAGTGGTTTGCTATTTCACGTTTTTTGATTTAAGAGAGGCCTCCATTTGGGGGGGAATGTTTGGTGTCTGCTTTGGATTTGTCGGCGCCATGATGATGTTCCCGCTGACATTTTGGATTCCTATATTGCGGCTTTGGGTTGTGACGTTTTTCGGAACGTTGATTCCCGCTGTATTGGTGGCGATGTATTTCAACGAAAATCCGTTCGTCGGGCTGGCTGTTGCGCTGGCGGGATTTGTTGTGTCGCATTTTGCGTTGGCGGGTTACGATATGTTGGAGAAAAATCGAAAAACTTTGGAATAATTCGATATGTGCGGGCGATTTGCTCATCCGGCGGAATTCGATCCCTTTTACGACTATTTCCCTGAAATGATCGTCGAGGTGGAAACCGGGACGGTGCGGTCGAACGTGGCGCCGACCCAGTGGGTGCCGACTTTGTTGCGCGAATCGGACGGGCGCACGCGCTTGATTCCAGCGACGTGGGGATTGGTGCCGCGTTGGGTGAAGGACCCGAAAAGCCGCCCGTTTAATGCGCGGGCCGAAACGCTGGGGGAGAAACCGTTCTTTCGCGACGCGTATCGCACGCGCCGATGCTTGATTTTGGCCAATGGCTTCTATGAATGGAAAGCCATTCCGGGGCAAAAACGCAAACAGCCGATGTTTTTTACGCTGAACGGAGGCGAGATGTTTGCCTTTGCGGGTCTGTGGGAGTCGCATCCGCAATGGGGGCTGACTTCGACGATCATTACGACCGAGCCGAATGCGTTGGTGGCGCCGATTCACAATCGGATGCCCGTGATTCTTCGTTCCGAGGACTATGAGCGTTGGCTGGAGCCAAAAAAGCCGGGTTCGGACGAGTTGCTTAGGCCGTATTCTGCCGAAGAAATGGTGGTTCGCGAGGCGGTCTTATAGAGGGGAAAGCAGGGGGGGGGAGATAACGGTTTTCAACTTCCGGATTACAACTTTCGAGCGCTTTGGCGCTCGTTTTTTTATGGGGTGTGTTTTAAAGAGGGGTAAAAAATGGCCTGTTTTGGGCTAAAAATCAAAAATATTTTCATAAATCGAAAACGGGTATTTTTTCGCGGATATCAGAATACCAGAAATTGGCACCCCTACCCCCCTGCGGGGGTAGCTCCATGCTAATATACGGAAAATACCTCTCCAAATACAATATATTGACTATATGTTGCTTGCAACTTGCAGATGTGACGACTTTGCTGGTTGCGATTTTCGCCACCCTCCCTTTTGGGGTGGTTGCGGAATAAAGCCTTTTATTTTCCGGAAAGGCTTGTTGAATTTTTGGGATATTTTTGGAGATTGTAGGGCGGGCGGGTTTGGTGTAAGCTCAACTCATCTTTTTGTTAGACCAGATGCCGAGAGCATCACCGGAAAGGACCTCAAATGAAGTCTCCGTTCGTTCGCAACACATGGGGGGCTGTAGGATTTGGTATCGCGCTTGCCCTCGCTGGGTCAGGTGCCCAGGCGCAAAACAACAATCCAAAGGTTTCGTACCTCTGGCACATGCACCAGCCTATTTACTGGAACGACCAACTGCGCGCAGGTGGGACGGACCGATATGAATATGCCTGGGAATCCATTCAGCAGAAGGACGGCGGGGCGGCTCGTCCCGAGAACGATTTGCGCGAAATTTTCGGCAGCGAGGATCGCAAGGCGGCGTATCAGTATCGCACGCGCGATTCGTTGGCGAGTATTTCGGGTCATGCGAAATCCGGCGCGGCCATGAGTTTTTCGGGCGCGTTAGCGGAAAACATCGGCAGCTTGGGCGCTGCGAACCAGCTTGGCTACAATGGCGCGTGGGCAGACCCGGTCAAGCAGGCGATGGGTTGGACAACGACGGGTGGCAAGAAGCGCATGGATGTGGTGAACTTTACGATGCACCACTCGCTGGCGGGGCTTCTCGATCCCGTGACGGTGAAGATGGAAATCAAGTTGAACCAAGAGAAAATGAAGGAAGTTTACGGTGCGAATGCGGTGTCGAAGGGGTATTTCCCGACGGAAATGTGTTTCTCCGAGCGATTGATTCCGATCCTGGTGGATTTGGGAATCGAGTGGAGCATCGTGTCGGGCGAGCACATTGCGCGTGCCTGCCCGGATTTCCCGCTGCAGTTGGGTTCGGGCGGCGTGAACTGCGCACCGCCGAACAAAGCCGATCAGATCAACCCCAATGGCGTGGATTTCATCCGTCAATCGATCAGCCGTGGTTGCGGTCCCGTGAACGCCAACCCGCTTTCTTATCGCCCGGCATACGCCAAGTATGTCGATCCGAATACGGGCGTTGAGAAGAAGATGAAAGTCATTCCCGCCGATCAGGCAACAAGCTGGCAGGATGGGTATGGCTGTATCAACGGTGGTTTCATCACGGCGCTGAATGCCAAAAACAGCACCTCGTTGCCCTCGCTGGTTTTGTTGGCGCACGACGGCGACAATGCGTTTGGTGGCGGTTACAGCTACTATAACGAGTGCGTTCCAAACCTGGCAAACGATGTGGCAAGCCGCGGCGGTGAAATGATCTCGATCGATCAATATCTGTCGCAATACACGGTGCCGACGGGAACGGTGATCCACGTCGAGGACGGCGGTTGGGTGAATGCGGACGGCGACTTCGGTTCGCCGACGTACATCAACTGGAACTATCCGCTGCTCAACTCGGCTGGTCAGCACGACCCGGTGAATGGGTGGCATGAAAAAGTTCGCGAAATGGCGATTTTCACCGAAACGTTGAACCGTGTGTTGACGGCTCAGCAAATCCAGGGCAGTTCGCCAAATTACGCGAAGATTCTGCACCCGGACGGTTCGACTTCCGCCGTGGATCGCGCCTGGCATTATTACCTGGGATCGTTGGATTCGGGAAATGTGTATTATGGCACGCCGTTGGACCTGGAAATCAAAGGCACCATCGGGTGTAACGAAGCCTTCCAGCACGTCGATCCGATTATCAGCGCCAACCTGTCTGCGGATACGACAGCGCCGACGATTTTCCTGCCGCAGCGTTTTCCGTACAACCCCGGCAGCTTGAACTACGGGGTGGAACATCAGTACAAACAAGTGTATGACGACGGCGATTTCCATATCTGGACGTTTGTTTCCGACGTCAATACGATCAGCAGCGTGAAGCTTAAGTACCGTATCGACGTAAATGGTGTGAACCCGATTTCGTCGAACCAGAACGAAACCTACGCAGGCGGTTCGGAAGTGGGTGCGTGGCAGACGTTGACCATGAACGGGCGTGCTTTCCCAGCCAACAACGTTTATAACAAACCGGGGCTGAATTACTTCGAGCTTCCGGCGCACATCGCACGTCATTACTCGGTAGAAGTCACGGGTCTGCGCAGCAAATTGATCGACTACTACGTGGAAGCGACGGACTCGCGCGGCAACGTGTCGAAGTCTCCGATTCAGCACGTTTGGATTGGCGATGGCAGTGGAGCGGTTCCTCCGACGAACGTGGTGACCACGACACCGAATCCGCCCGCCAAGGGCCAATCGGTGACGATCAATTACGATGCAACCGGTCGTAATCTGGCGGGTGCCTCGACGGTGAAAATCCATATCGGTAAAAATGGTTGGCAGGGAACGATTACACCCGACCCCGCGATGACCGCCAACGGCACCAACAAGTGGAAATATACCTATACGGTACCAGCCGATGCGAATATCATCGATATCGCCTTCAACAATGGTGGCAGCACCTGGGACAACAATGGCGGCGCCGATTGGCATATCACAACGAGCGGTACATCGCCCACGCCGACTCCGACTCCAACCTCGACACCCACACCGACGCCGACGCCCACGCCGACGCCGACACCTACCCCAACGCCGACGCCCACGCCTATTCCGGGAGCGGTGATGCTTTCGCCCAATCCGCCCAAAGCCGGTCAATCCGTGACCGTTACATACGATCCTCGGGGTCGTTCGCTGGCAAGCGCCACGACGGTGAAAGTTCACAAGGGGACGAATGGCTGGGCGACGGTCGATAGTCCGAACGCTTCGATGACCAAGAATGCAAATGGTTTCTGGGTGATCACGTACACGGTGCCGTCCACCGCCAGCAAGATCGACCTGGCCTTCAATAATGGCGGAACGACCTGGGATAATAATAACGGTGCCGATTGGCACTACAATACCGCCACTTCGCCGATTATTCCGGGATTTGTGGCAACGGACCCCGCGCCTCCGATCAAGGGGCAGTCGGTGAAGATTCAATACGATCCGCGCAACGGCCCGTTGGCCAGTGCCACGACGGTGAAGGTACACAAGGGCATTAATAACTGGGCTACCGTGGACGCAACCGACGCCGCCATGACGAAAAATGCCAGCACGGGTTATTGGGAGCTGACTTATACGGTGCCTTCGACCGCCACCCAGATCGATCTGGCGTTCAATAATGGTGGTTCGACCTGGCACAATAACAACGGAGCGGACTGGCACATCTTGACGGGTACGCTGATGACCTTCACTTCGGTCGCCAGCCAGGATGGCCAAGTGATGGAATCGACCGAGACGTCGAATGTGGGCGGGTCCATTGCCGCGACATCGACAACGGCAAAATTGGGCGACGAATCGACGAAGAAACAGTGCAAGTCGATCCTGAGCTTCAATACGGCCGGTTTGCCCGATGGGGCCGTGATCGACAAAGCGACGTTGACGGTGACGCGCGTGAGCGCCAGCGGGAATCCTAGCTCGCTCGGTTACATCAAAGTGAACGTGCAAAAGGGTGCCTATGGTGGCTCGACGACGCTGGCGACCGGTGACTTCCAGGCATCTTCGACTGCATCGAACGTCGCGACGATTCCGTATCCGACAGCCAATGGATCGAAGAGCGCGGATCTGAATGCAGCGGGTAAGAGCTCCATCAACAAGACGGGGACGACTCAGTTCAAGTTGGAGTTTGTGGCCGACGACGATAACGACTCGACGACGGACTGTTTGAACCTGGGTATGAGCGAAAATTCAAC
>CAZOKZ010000031.1:0-50111 GCA_964580585.1 uncultured Candidatus Sumerlaeota bacterium
CACGCCCTCCGCTGTCATGCCGCTTGCTCCTTTGGGGGCAAGCGGCCCGCCAGCGGCTGCGCCTCGCGCGCGCCGTTTGACGGTGGTTCGGTGTTATTTTCCGGTTTGCAGTCGATGAAAGCCTCCGGCTGGTGGGTTTGGGAGACCGTGAGGCGACGTCTATTGGCGTGCTGGCGGCGTCTATTTTCATTGCCACGGCCCCCGGGGGTGAGGCTATTTCGGGCATGTAAGCTCGTGTGGGTCCGCGTTATCTGGCCACTTGGTTGAAGAAACCGATGGCAAAAAACCGGGACGTAGCCTGAAAGAGGTTCCCCGGGAATTCTGGCCGCCGAGTTGTTTGAGTAAGAAAGTTTAAGTGTTTTTTTAAGATATTGAGGCCTTCGCGCCGCACGGACGTCCAGGAAACAGGGGCTCCGGCTGGCAGCGTGCCTGACAGGAAAGGATTCCAATAAACGGACCGATGCCTAATCGTGTAGTGATTAGCCGCGGCGATGACGAAATCCGCGTCGCCATATTAGAAGATGGAAAACTCGTAGAATTTCACCGCGAACATCTTGATAACAAAAGCCTCGTTGGCAATATCTACCGAGGCGTGGTGCAAGACGTCGTTCCCGGTCTCCAGGCCGCGTTCGTCGATGTCGGGCTGCACCGCAACATGTTCCTGCACTTCATGGACGTGCGTTCCGAAGCGCTCGTCATGCACCATGACAACCTCGATGAAGCGTTAGCCGAAGCCGCCAAAACGGTGTTGCCGGGGCGGATCGTGCAAAAAGGCCGCCGGCCTCGTCCCGATCTGCGCGCGGGTGGAGGAGAATCGCCGGTCAAGAAGGGCGACTCGATCATCGTTCAAGTCGTCAAAGATGGCATCAGCGACAAGGCGCCGCGCGTGACCTCGAACCTGGCGCTTGCCGGGCGCTACCTCGTGTTGCTCCCGTTCCCGGGCCAGGGGGGTGGCGTCTCGCGTCGCGTGGCCACCGGGCAGGAGCGTTTCAAGCTCAAGAAGTTGCTCCAGGAACTGAAAACCGACCAATATTCCTTTATCATGCGCACGGCGGGCATCGATGCCGACGATGCACAAATTCGTTCGGACGTCGAACTGCTGCGCGATCAATGGGAATCGATCACGGACAAGTTCCGCAGCCAGAAAAAACCGGGCCTCGTGTACAGCGACCACAATATCGTCGATCGCATGGTGCGCGACGCGTTCTCGTCCAAAATCGATGAAATCATCGTCGATGACGCCGACGTAGCCGACGAATTGCGCTACTCGCTCGGGCTGCATATGCCCCAGCTCAAAGACAGCGTTACGGAATACGAAGAAACCGAACCGATTTACGAACGGTTTCTTGTCGAGCAGCAACTGCGCAAAGCGCTCCAGAAAAAAGTTTGGCTCAAATCCGGCGGTTACTTAATCATCGAGGAAACCGAGGCTCTCACAGCCATCGACGTGAACACGGGACGTTTCACTGGCAGCAAAGACCAGGAAAAGACCTCGTTGCGCACGAACCTCGAAGCCTGCGAAGCGATCGCGCACCATATTCGTTTGCGTGATATCGGCGGTATCATTGTCGTCGATTTCATCGACATGCTTTCGCGCGATAATCAAAACCGCGTCAGTGACGAATTGAAGTATCAAATGCGCGAAGACCGGGCAAAATCCTCGCTTGGACGCGTTGGCGACTTCGGGCTGCTGATGCTGACGCGCAAACGCAAACACATTTCCTTGCAAAAGCAAGTTTATGACGATTGCCCGTATTGCAACGGCGAAGGGCGTGTTTTGAAGGTCGAGGAAATCTGGCGCCGCATGCGAAACGACCTGCTGACCTTGATTGACGGGGCGAAAAAATACACTGCGGTAGTCGTGTGTTGCGAGCCGCAAATGGCCGATTCGCTTCGGACGAATTACGCGGAAAATCTCGCCGCGTTTTCCGCTGCTCAAGGCATTGAAATCATCGTGCGTGGCAACATTGCCTTCCACCGCGAGGATTACACCATTGCCGGTGTCGAAGGCCCCTCGCGTGCAACGGTTTACCTGCCCTCGGGACGCATCGAAGAAGAACGTGTCTTTGTCGATTCGATCAGCTACGATCAAATTCCACCCGAAGACACCGCCGCGATGGCGAACATAAGCGCGGCATCAAAAGACAATAGCGAAAAAATTCGTGAAAAACCCGCAGCACCGCCCGCGAAAAAAACGGAGCGTGTTGAAAAAGAAACCGTCCTCGCAATCGAAGAAAAAACTTCGGGCGAAGAAGAGAATTCCTCGGAAGATTCTGGCGATGACAAACCACGTCGCACCCGCCGGGGTCGCCGGGGAGGACGTCGTCGGTCGCGCGACGGTCAGGACGGCGATACTCCTTCGTCCGATACCGCAACGCAGGAAACCGAATCCGCTCCGACTCCGGAAGAAAAATCCGAACCTGAACCGGACAAGGTTGAAGCAAAGCCTGTCGATGAAGCGGAAACGAAGCCAGCTCGACGCAGCGGTTTGCAGATCATTTCCCAACATGGCGGCGGCAAAGGCAGAGAAACGAAAGCGGATAAGCCCGTTGTTGTTCCTGCTTCCAAACCGCATCCCGCCGCGAACGTTACCGCCGATGGACCGCGTGAATTGAAGAGTGGCATTCGGTTGGTTTCGTCTTTTGGCGGAACCTCGTTTCAAAACCGCAAAGATCTTCCTCAGCAACCCGCGACGTCGGAACCCGAAAAACCGGCAACACCGGTTGTGCCCGCCGCGCCGATTTCACCGCCGCGATCGGTACAGATTGTTTCCAAGTGGGGAGGCGGTGGCAAATCGGTTCCTGCGGAAACGCCTGCTCCTAAAGAGCCACAAGTGGCTCCCGTCTCTGCTCAGCCGCAGCCTCAACCGGCCAGCGAAGAAAAAACCTCGGAGACGTCAGCGCCTGCACGAAAATCCAACCGCCGCCGGGGTCGTAAATCAGCCGCGCCGAAAAAAGAAGAAGCGATTGCGGAGATTCCCGCCACTGCTTCCCAATCTGCGCCCGATGCAGAAACAAACGAAAGCAAACCGCGTCGCGCACGTCGGCCTGCACGCAAAGCGGTAGCAAAAAAAGAAACCGAGAGCGCAAGCGACAAAGTCGAAGCGATTGAAATAGAGAAACCCGCTGCTAAAAAAGCCGCCAAAAAAGCGGCAAAAAAGACGGCTGCAAAGAAATCCGCCAAGAAGGCAACGGTGAAAAAAGCGGCGAAAAAATCAACGGGTCGCAAGAGCGCCGCGAAGAAAAAAACCTCCACCGACGGCGAATAAACCCAACACAACATGTCATCGAGGGACGGAGTCATGGGGCTCCGTCCCTTTTTTATGACGCTCCCAGTCCCAGACTGCGCCAGAATCGGCCGCTACGCACGGGGTGGTGCAGATGATATTGAGCCAGGCAAATCAGTCCATCGATCAGTTGCGTGGCGTACGCCCAATCAAGCGAGGGCAAAGTCGTTAAATCCTCGGTTTCTGTTTGTTGATTGCTGTACACCGCGCGCACAGCTTGTGGGGGGAGGGCGATTTCCTCGGCATTAGGAGCGGCTGGCATCGGCCAACGCGGTGGTTTGATTTCGAGCGTGCCGCGCGCATGAATCCGACCTTCTTCGATATCCATCCAGAAGAGCGCAGGTTTCGGCGTGTCCTCGGGCCAAGGAGCAAGCAGCGCCGGGTCCAGATGAGGTTCATATCCCGCCAGCGCCAGAATGCGCATCAAATGGTGTGCGGCTGCCGTGGGGGGCGGTTGCGGAGCACGGGGATCGAGTGCCTCCAGTCCGCGCTCCAGGACGTTGAACATGTCGGTACTTTCCTGGGCAATACCACAGGATTCCGCGGCGATTTCGGCTAATACACATCCCAGTGCAAGACGTTCGAGATCCTCGCGCATCCCTCGCCGTTCATTAATCGGTGCTGCGTCGCGCAGGGTTCCCATCTCGGCGCCATTGCGCAGAAATATCGACACCTCGACCGTGGAAAGCGGTTGTAGCCACCCGGCGAGTCGGCTTTTGGGATTTCGTACTCCCTTTGCCATGATCGACAGACGGCCATAAGGCGCAGAAAACGTGCGTATGACTTCCGAGGTTTCGCTCGTCTCATACGATTGCAGGATAATGGCCGGGAATTTTTCAATCGTCATGAAGAAAATCCGGTTGGTGTGCGAGCTGCGCGACCGCCCGGGGCCGCGCCCTCCTTGTCACGCCGCTTGCTCCTTCGGATGCAACCGGCGCGCCAAGGCTGCGCCCGGTCGCGCGGTAGCTTCTGGAGGCAGGCGAGAAACGTTGCCTGATGGCCGAGCAGGTAAGCAAGGAGATGCAACGGGCCCCATGGTATCTTCTTTGTTTCCCAGTCATGGGTGAAATATACGGAAGTCTATCGCCCGAGCGAAATTGATCAGAGCGAGAACGTCAGCAACGCCCATGCGAGACCGGGTAAACTCAATAGCCCGAGAGCGAGGCCGATCGCTTTCAGAACGGATTCTTCGTGTTGATGGAAAACAGAAGCCACGCGGTGCGCACCAACGATGGCGAGAGGGATTCCCACGACGATCAGAAGATGCGATTCGAGACGAAGTGTCAGAAGAACCACGGGACATAATAACCAGAGAGCAAACAACAGGCTGGCAATGCCGGGGCGGCGGGCGCGTCCGTCCTGGACGGCAGACAAAGCGCCTCCAAACAGGACTAGCGCCAGCATTCCGGGGACGAAGAGGGATGGCAGGTCGTTTGACACGAACTTGTCCAATGCCTCAGCCATCGCATGGATCGAAAGCATCGGGGTAGAGCCACTTGGCCAAGCCGATCCCGATGCTTTCAGGGTGGCCAGCTCCATCGAAATCAGCGGAAAAACCATCAACATCAAACCGACGATCGGTAACTGGGTTTGGCGTTCGCGTCTCAGTAAAGCCAGGGCAATCACCAGAACCGGCAGGATCATTCCGATGGGATGCGTAATAGGCGCGAGGGCGGCACTGAGCAACCCGAGGTGTTGGCCGACGACCGATTCTTCCTGTTGCCACGCGGCGAGGCCCAACGCGGTACCTAAAACCAGGGTACAGAGCCATCCATCGGGGCTGGGCGTCAGGTACGCCGATATGATTTCGCCATTTGCCAGAAATAATAAGCCCGCCACAGCTCCGCCCAGACAATTGGTCAGACGCGCAGTGAGTTGATACACCCAAATCGCCGAGACGATCAGGAGCAGCACGCCCAGGCTGAACAGAATTTGAACAGATACCGTTGGGCTCGCGTCCAGTCCAAGAAGCAGGGCCTTGATGGCGGCTAAAAACGGGCTGATGGATGGGACGGATGTCGGAAAAAGACCCTCGTCCAGGAAACCGCTTTGAGGAGTGAAGGCGTCAGCCCCCTGGTTTTTCAGGGAAAACAAAATGACGAAAGTTTGAGTCAGAACAATCGCGGCAAACGCTGCGAACCATGGCCGATCTTCCGAATTTGTCTTATAGGGGAACACGCGGAGTCCGCCGTGGGGAAAATTCCTGGGATCGAAGTCGAATTTTTTCGTTTCGTCTCTCGTCCGACTCTTTCATCCTGGCGGGGTAGGATGGAACGGCGTCAAGTCGATCGTCCTATCCCCTGGAGCTCGAAATGGAATAACACCTTTTCGATCCGTTTTATTCCCGAGTCGTGTGGATATAGGTCAAGCCCCCCTTACCGCTATCAACCGAGGTGCTCATCGCAATGGAATACTCTTTGGATGAAACGGATGAATCTCCGCTTCCCATCGAAGAATATAATCGTCCGCCGTGGTGGCGCACGCGCCAGGGCCTGCTGATCGGTTTGGGTTTCATCGCGCTTTTAGTGGCAACGCGGCTTGTGGACCTCGGGCGGCAGTCGCCCTGGAACGACGAAGTTTGCAACTGGATGTGGGCGCTTGAAATGCCGGCGGGCGCGGTTCCTTCTCATCCCTTGACGTATTGGCTGATCAAAATTTCCACGGGCATTAACGACTCCGTTTATTTTCTACGACTGCCGATGGCGATCATGATGATCAGCGCCGGGCTGATGTTGTTTGGCATGATGTGGCGGCATTTGACGGACGGTGTGGCCGGAACCTTTGCCGTGTTATTCGCCCTGAGCCCAATGGCAATT
Source organism: uncultured Candidatus Sumerlaeota bacterium (assembly GCA_964580585.1). Lineage (GTDB taxonomy): Bacteria > Sumerlaeota > Sumerlaeia > SLMS01 > JAHLLQ01 > CAZOKZ01. The sequence goes on from CAZOKZ010000031.1 coordinate 6,103, forward strand.
TATTACAGTCAAGATGCCAACCATTATGCGGCGCTCTACTTGGGGGGAACAGTGGGATTGATAACCGTTTGCTGGTGGTGGCGCACCGATTGGTCGCTCGAACGGTTGATCGGCGCGGTGTTGGCGTTGGCTTTTGTGGCGTTGCTGTACAAGGCGCATCCCTTTGCTATTTTTATCGTCGCTGGGATGGGAGTCGCGTTGCTGGGCGATCTAATTCGCCGTCCGCATCAAATTCCCTTCGCAGAACGTTTCTCCGAAACGTTGATGCGTCGAGGAATTGGTGGCGTTGCGGTCGTCTTGGCTGTCATCGGGGCGGTATTTGCGTTTTGGCGCGCCAGCCAGATGCACTCGACGCCAAATCCGGCAGGCGTTTATTTCTCGCTTTCTCCGGAATTTCTCGGTCGATTGCTGGCGGATTTTTTCGGGGCATATTATCATCATTCTTTCTGGGATTATATCCTTGGGATTTGCGCGTTTGTACTGGCGATTTATGGTTGGGTTGTCACGGCTCGACGTTACCCCTTCATGTGGGGGGGAATTCTATTCTTAGGCTCATTGATCGCGGCGATCTTGCTCGTCTTTTCGATTTTTGAATTCACTCATTCATTCCACGTGCGGTATATTATTTTCCTCCTGCCGGGATTGTTAGCCGGATGGGCGATGGGGTTATCCGAAGCTCTTCGTGGTTGGGGAGCCGCGCGTCAGGATGAAAACATTTCGATGCTGCGCCCGTTGTTGACGCTGGTGTGTGGCGTAGCGTCCGTTGCGTTGTTACTGGGGCGGTTGTCCGTGTGGGGGGGAGCGTATTACATCAGCGAATTCCAACCCGCCGATCCTGCGATGAAATGGATTGGTCAAAAAACCCAGTCCACCGCGATTGTTGGAACCCGCAGCGTGTATCTGGCCCAGTCGTTTCGTTTTTTGAATCAGCGTAATCCGGAAAAACTCCAACGTACTTATGTCTGGTTGGGCGAATCGTTACCATACTCGAGGAATGCAAGGCGCCTGGCGCTGTATCTCGAGCATCTGAATCCGGGAAATGTGTTTACGCTCGACATGGCGGATTTGTCCGAGGCCAGCCATGTCGATTACGCGCGGTTTGTGACGAATGAAGCCAAGCACGAGGTAACGTTTGGCAGTTCGGTCGAAAAGGATTTTTTTGCCTTCGATCGTTCGCTGGTGATTCGGCGTGTGCCGCACGATCCTAATTTTGGAAAACTGCCTCAGATTGGCAGCGACGCGTATCAGCTCTATCCAATGGATGCCGCATGGCAGGTTCCGTTTGAAACTCTCGATGATGGAAAACCTCCCCGCCAATGGTTGTTCGACGGTTCGGGGGCTACGTATTTCATTCGGAATTCCGGCGCGAAGCCTGTTGTCATTGATCTCCTCGTCAATCGCGTTGGCAAAGAAGGTTGGCTGATCGGCGTGCTCGGTCGGGGAGACGTCGTCGCATGGAAACTGGACACCACGCGGGAGGTCAACACGGTGGAGATGCCCATCGAATGGCAGACAGCGTGGGATAATGGCGATACATTGACCCTGTTTTTTCCGCGCATTGCCGGAGCCGAGTATGATTCCAGCACACGGCCTCGCGTGGAAGTTTTTGCTCTGCGCGAAAAATCGACAAGGGATAAGGAAACAATACCGTCCTGGCAGGTTCGCGCAACGGACAAGCCTCAGAGCCTGTTTATGCCGGTAGGAATTCTGGCGGATCGTTCCTTTCAGCAAAAACAACCTGCTGTGGGTTCCAATGAGGATTTGGCGCAGGCAAGTTTTTCTCTCGAAGACTCTAACACACCGCGGTTGGTGTTGGCGCAGGCGGAAACGCGAGGGCTTTCGTCGAGCGCGTTGCGTTGCGTTGTGGAGTGGCGGACGTTGACAGGTGAAAAAGGACGTCTTTCACTGGCAGGCGGATATGACACGTCTTCGACATTGGGCCGCGCAACGTTTGCCGCGATTATTCCTCCGGATTTAGGCGCAACGGATTTGAGCGCAACGCTGGGATTAATACGGGTCGTTGTGAATGGTCCGCATGATGGCGACGTGTTTTATTCACAACCCGTTATAGGTGAGATGTTGCCACCCAAGTAAGCCATTGGGTGTCTTCAAAAAAAACGCCGGAAACCAATTTGAGGTTTCCGGCGCGCTCGCGATTGAATTTCAGCCCGTTTGATTATTCCAAGGTATAAACGAAGAACTCTACCCGCCGATTTTTGGCTTTGTCCGCTTCGGAAGCGTCCTCAACGATCGGTACCGCTTCACCGAAACTGACCGTTTCCATGCGATCGGCTCCAATGCCCAGTTCAATCAACTTATCTCGAACACTTTGTGCGCGGCGACTACCGAGGGAAAGATTATATTCTTCCGTTCCCTGATCGTCGGTATGCCCACGTAAAATGACATGCAACTCAGAGTGTTGTTTCAGAAACGCTGCATGTTGAGCGAGCAATGCACCTGCTTCTGTGGACAACGAATCGTCATCGAATTTGAAGAGGATGCTTGTCAGCTCGGGCATGGTGCTGCCCACCGGAGCGATGTTGTCGCCCGATCGGCCAACTTCGGCATGCATGGAATCGAGCGAGCCAGAGCCCGGTGAAACTGCCCCGTTCATGCTGCCGGATGGTCCTGCGCCGTTGACATTCGCCGCGTCAGAATCGGCACTTGATTCCGAAAGTTCAACGTTGTGGTCCGGAAAAACGTTGATTTGTTGCTTTTTCTTGGCGCAGCCGCTTCCAACCGACAGCAACGCAGCCGTCAGGATAAGACCTGTCCAACGATGGTAAGCAGTGCGAGTGTTCTTCATCGACGTGTAATCCTTACCAGCCTGCATTGGCTGTTTGCGTGCCCGGGTCCGGTGAATAGACCAGGAACATCGCGCGGCGGTTCAGGGCGTTGGCTTCCGTCGTTACATCGAACGACAAGGGACGTAATTTGCCATAGCTGATGGTTGAAAGACGCGTGGCGTCGATTCCCTGGCTTACCAGGTACTCGCGGACGCTGTCGGCGCGTTTTTGGCCCAACGCCATGTTGTATTCTTCCGTGCCTTGCTCGTCGCAGTGGCCTTCGATTTGAACGGCGAGACCCGGATGGTTGCGCAGCCATTCTGCGTGACCGTTCAGGATCGTCTCCCATTCGGGTTTCAGTTCGGAGCGATCGTAATCGAAGTGCACCATATCGAGGTCGGCGATTTCCGAGGCCATTTCAATGCCGTTGGTATTTGCGTTTTGAACGAGACCGTTCGTCGCGGGATCATACGTTCCCATTCCGGCGACGGTCGAGTTGATGCCATTGGAGCCGTCGGCCAGCCCAGGCGCTCCGCCCGGGCCCCACGGTGAACCGGGGCCAAAGGATTTACTGCCACCCGACGTTGTGTCGCCGCCTTCGGCGAACACATTATGCGGGGTGCGAATTTCCGGGTTAACTTTCTTTTTGCTCTTAAACAAACTACAACCACTGGTCACCGAGAGAGCGGTGATTAAAGCAAGGGGGACAACGAGTGTACGGGCGCGAAGCATGCGAGCTTACCTCCTGGTGGGACTGGACGGACTGGACCGGGGAATAATCTGCGGGATTCCAGCAACATCACCGGAAATGCAATCCGGTTTGGATTCAATTGACGGTGCTATGTTGGGGAGGAAAACAGCATCAAGAACTTTTTGCAAAGAAATAAAAAAAGTCGCGTGTTCCTGGAAAAGTCTCTATTTCTTGTATAGTTGAGAGGAAATTCTTTTGGCTCCCAAGGTCAAGGCGTGCGAGGTGAGGGCGACCAAGGCGTAGCGGTGCACCGTTGTGGGCTTGTCCGACCGAAGCCATAAGGCGAAGGCGGGAGGCCGAGTCCGATGCGCAACGCAGAGATTGGGAGCCAGAAGGATTTCCTCAACCGGCTTCGCTCATCAACTCGCATTCAAACCGCACGCGTTCGTGCACGGCAGCCATCAGCCGGCGCGTCACTGCGCCTACGCGACCGTCGGCGATCGAGCCTCCATCCAACCGCGTTGCGGGCATGACTTCCATGGTCGAAGAGCTGATGAATGCTTCGTCCGCCGAGCGAAATTCGTCGAGCGTCACGGCTTGTTCGCGAACTTCCAAACCAATCGATTTTGCGGTCGCTAAAATCGCCATCCGAGTAATACCCGGCAGGATACGGTTGGTCAGCGGATGCGTGAAAATGACTCCGTCCCTTACGCAGTAAGCATTCGAAGCCGAGCACTCGGTCACGACGCCGTTTTCGCGCACGAGCAGCGCTTCGAAACACCCCGCGCGGCGGGCGCGTTCCTTGGCCAGGCAGTTTGGCAACAGCCCGATGGTTTTGTACTGGCATTGTGCCCAACGTTCATCCGGGTGCGATTTGAGCGCCACGCCATTTTCGCGCATGTCAGCCGCATAAACCGGCGCTGGGCGAACAAACCAAAGCTCGGTTGGCGGCGTGGTGGCTTCGTCGGGAAACAGGTGATTGCGGCGGGCGGCGCCACGTGTCAATTGACCGTACACCATAGCGTTGGCGTGGCCGCTTTGAGCAACAAGCTCCAGAATCCGTTGCTCGCGTTGGGCGCGCGTGCCCGGCGAATCGAGCATAATGCCTGCGGCGCTCGATTCCCAGCGATCGAGATGTTCGCTCAACATGAACGGTCGGCCATTGTAAAACAGCACGACTTCGTAGATGCCGTCGGAGAACAGAAAACCGCGGTCTTCGACGTTGATACGTCCGTCGCTGATGGGGGAAACGAGTCCGTTGAGCCAGAGAAGATCTTGAGCCATGATGCGCGCCGCTCCTGAGAAATTTCAGAATCGGTGCTAAGGGCGTCGTTTGAACACCGTCAAATCATTTCAGTCGTAAAGAGAAGGAAAAATGCGGAAAACACGGGATTCGGTATGGTCCTATGGGACAGATAGGACGAATGGGATGAATAGGACATGGCTGCCAAGATTTTCTAAACCCCGAATCCGGAGCCCTGAAAAAAACTTCGCCTTTATCCTTTATCCTTTTGCCTTAATTCAACCGGGTTTTCCTGTACGATGGCACAGATCAACGCCACGACGGTATCTTCGTCCAAGTCGGTCGTATCGACAATGGTGGCGTCGTCGGCGATGCACAGCGCGCCCCATTCGCGGTTACGGTCGCGTTCGTCGCGTTCACTCAGGTTCTTGAAAATTTCATGGTGCGTGGTCGGTTTGCCCATCGCTTTGAGCTGTGCGGCACGCCGTTGCACGCGAACTTCGGGCGAGGCATCGAGATAAATTTTCCACTGTGCGTTCGGAAAAACAACGGTGGTGATGTCGCGGCCTTCGAGCACCGATGGCTTGGCTTGTCCCAACCGGCGTTGTTGGTCCACGAGCGCTTCGCGAACGGCGCCATTGTCGGCGGCCAGGAACACGTTCGCGCTGACGTGTTCATCGCGGATGGCGTCGCTGATGTTTTTCCCTTCGAGCCAAACGGTTCCGTCTGGCTGTAATTCCAGGTCCAGGGTGCGGGCAATTTCACCGAGTTGGTCCGGTGAACGATCGGTTTCGGAAAAGTCGAGGTACTTGAGCGTTACCGCGCGGTACATTGCCCCTGTGTCCAGGTGGCAGAATCCGAGCTGTTCGGCCACGCGCCGTGCCACGGTCGATTTGCCAACACCCACCGGGCCGTCGATTGCGACTACGGGGACAGAGGTCATGGGGAAACTCCAGCAGTATGAAGGATAAAGTATGAAGGATGAGGGATGAATCGATTTGGTCGATTGGCTTCGACTTCTTTTTCACGGGATTCGGGCCTCGGCTTAAATAATCGCCTGCGTCCAGGTAAGTGTGTTTCCGTCCCGTCTGAGAATCTTTGGTTATAAATTCATCCTTCATCCCTCACCCTTCATCCCTGTTTCTACTGAATCGCCGTCATGCTTTTGCGCAACGCCCGGGTGTTTTGGCGGATTTGGCCTTTGCCAAAGATGGACGTTCCGGCGACGAGGATATCGGCTCCGGCAGCGACAGCCAGGGGGGCGGTTGTCGGATCGATCCCGCCATCTACCTGGATCAGGTACTCCAGGCCAAGTTCCTCGCGCAGCAGGACCAGTTCGCGAACTTTGTTCAGGGTTGCGGGGATCAGTTTCTGCCCCCCGAAACCGGGTTCGACGGTCATGACAAGCACCAAGTCGGCGAATTCCAACACCTCGCGAATTTCCGAAACTTTCGTGCGGGGTTTGATGGACACGCCCGCGCCGCATTTCAGTCGCCGGATATATTTGAGAAGCGCTGCGGTATCGTCTCCTGCGGCTTCCGCGTGAAACGTCAGATTCTGGACACCCGCCTCGATGAATTCCTTCGCGTATTTACGCGGGTCGGCAATCATCAGGTGGCAGTCGAAGTAAAGCGATGAATCGACGTCGCGAACCTGGCGCACAACACTGGGTCCAAAACTGATATTCGGTACGAAATTGCCGTCCATGATATCCAGATGCAGCCAGGATATCGATAGCGCCTTGAGTGGCTTAATACTGGATGCCAGGTTGGTGAAATCCGCTGCCAACAGCGAAGGTGCCAACCGCACCCCCGCCCCGCGCCGTGAATGCTTGGCGGGGGTGGTGTTCTTTTTCGTGTCGGCTGAATGATTACGCCGTGAAACTTTGGAGGGTCTCCGCGTCACAGAACTTTCCCCACAATATTTTCCCTCAGCATAGTCCCCTCTAATCTCCCGATCAAAGCAGGGGCGAAATCTCTCTACGCTGGCGCCAGGATGCAACCAAAGGTTGCGTCAGCCCAGAGATTTCCTTGATAATCGGTTTCATTCAGGTTTGCAAAATTTCTCTCATTTGCTTGTCGCCGACAAGTATCGTCTTGTGGTGCCGTTCTTGCTTCTTTCGGACAAGCCTTGCAGAGATTCCTTTTGGAGCGTCGATCATGCAGACTTTCAATCATCACGCAATTGGGTCCACGGAGCCGGGCGCATGGGACTTGGCCTCGATACATGGTTGTCGAGTTGAAGTGATCGGTAAGTCCCGCGAGGGTCGCCCGATTTATGGGTTGGTGGTTGGTCATGGGCGAATTCGCGTCAGCATTATTGCCGGCTCGCACGCCGACGAACCCGTTGGACCCCGCGCCGCCGTGCATTTTGCCTGTATGGTGGCCCAACAAAAGGAATACTGGGCGCGGGAAATCGCTCAAATTTGCACGTTGTATATCGTTCCCCATGCTAATCCCGACGGCGACGCGCGTAACTCTCAATGGCAGCATCATCCTGGTGATTTGCATACCTATTTACTGCATCAGGTTCGCGATCTTCCCGGCGACGATATCGAGTTCGGTTATCCCATCGACCCCCAGGATGTTCCGCGCGCTCGGCCCGAAAATCTTGCGATTCAGGAATTCCTTCGCGAGCCGGGATTGCCGTACCATATGCACGCGTCGCTGCACAGCATGGGCATTGCCGAAGGGGCCTGGTTTTTAGCGTGTCTCGACTGGGTGCGCTTCATTAAGGAATCCGATTTCATGACACGCATGTCCGAGGCAGCCCAGGTTGCCGGGCTGACATTGCAGGATATCGACCGCAAAGGCGAAAAAGGCTTCTATCGCATTGCGCCTGGATTCTCCACCACGCCGCGCTCCGATGCAATGAAGGCATATTTCATCAACATCAACGATAACGCCACCGCGGACAAATTCCTGCCCAGTTCCATGGAATGGATTCAGTCGATCGGGGGGAACCCACTCTGTATCGTGAGCGAAATTCCCATGTTTGAAATGCACGAAGCGAAATACTCCACGGCTTCGCCGGAACATCGTCCGTATTTCGCTCTCAAACGCGAACTGCCGAACATTCGCGCGGCGCTTTACAATGGCAACGATGCCCCGATGCACCACGCCATGCGTTATCATGGTTTGCGACCGGTGTCGTGGATTGTCCACCGGGACTTGCAAATCGCCTACCTGCGCGAAGCCATCCGCCTCGTTTCCGAACGGCGGAAACGTGGAACGTCGTTGGGTTATTGAAGTGTAAAAAGAAGTTTTACTTATCCAATTTGCTTTGAGGACGGGTGTAATGCCCGTCCTTTTCCATTGCTTTGCAAAAGCGCGTCATTTGCTTCAACGTCTCGGGGCCGATGTGGTGTTCGAGGCCTTCGGCGTCTTCTTCGGCGGCGATGCGAGATATCCCCAAATGCCCAAGAAATCGCAGCACTAATTGATGGCGCGAACGGGCTTCGCGAGCGAGCTTTTCGCCCTCGGGCGTGAGCGAAACGGCGCGATGAGCCTCGGCGTGAACCAATCCGAGCGATTTGAGGCGCTTGATGGTTTTGTGAACGGTGACGTGGCTGACGCCGAGCCGCGCGGCGATGTCGCTTTTATGCGCGGCGCCGATTTCCTGCTGCAAATCGCTGATCAACTCGACGTAATCTTCCGCGTTTTCCGCCGCGTGATCGTGGCGTTGACGCGCGGCGGCGCGGGCGGCTTCGGAGACTTTGGTCATCGTGTGCTTCTCCGTCGAATATCGCCCAGTTGAAAAAATTTACCCGGGGCTACAACAATGAAAGTTCATTTTATGAACTTGAAAGCCTGGGTCAACCGCTAACAAGAGTTTAATACCCGGCTACTCCTTGAATCCACAGGAACTCTTCAAGTTTCCAAGATCAAGGCGTGCGAGGTGAGGATGACCAAGGCGTAGCGGAGCTACGTTGCGGGAGTCCGAGACCGATGCGCAACACCGAGATTGGGAGCTTGAAGAGTTCCTGGTTAATACCGTTCCCAATCCGGCACGTCCGAACTTTGGTCCGCCCACGCAAACCAGATATCGCCCTTGAGCGACGAGGTGTTTTCTTCCCACACGACGAAGGGGCGATTGCCCGAATCCAGCGCAATCGTCGGGCGTTCCCACTTCAGGTCCGACGTTGTCAGCTTCTCCTCCTCGACCAGCGTACTCGTATCCGGATCGTACTTACCGTAATAGACATGTTTGCCCGCACGTTCATCTACCCACACGACGTGTAATTTATTGTCGGTGCTGACTTCCAGGTCGATCCCGCGTTCGACAGACGCCGTGCCCTTGATCGTGATCGGCGAATCGAACGTATTGGAACCGGCGGGTTTGCGCACGGCGCGTACGTCCTTGGTCGCGCCGCTTTCATCGGTGAAGGCAATCCACAGATCGCCGTTTGGCGCTGTCGTAGCATGCGGCGGATCGAAGAAGCCCGCTGTGGCGGCGGCGAATTGGCCCGAAACGCCAATGCCTCCCGGATTTTCGATCGTCGCGAAAATCCCCGGAGCCGTACCCCCTACGCCCGTCGTCCAAATGCCGAACAAATCGCCCGACGCATCGACCGCGATGTCGGGAATCGTGTACTCGGGCGTGTTGCCGCGGTTCGTCAAATTCGTCAGCTGCATCGACGCCATCGTTTCGCCCGTGTTGAACACCCCCGACGCGTTCGAGTGCTTCACATAGATGTCGGAAATCGAGTAGTCCGCGTTGAAATCGTACCAAATCACGCTGAGCACGCCTGAAGGAGCCGCCACAATTTTCGGCATATAACCGTTGTCGCCCAGATGCCCGGCGCTCGACGTCGTGAGGCGGATATCCGTCGCGGAAAACGACCCGTTGTGCTGGCGCTTGTCCGCGTAAATTTCGATGTTATCGATCCCATTGCCCGGCGAGCTTGGATTGCTGTGCCGGTGATCGTGCCAGACGACTGTTACGGCGTCGTCTGGGCCAATAGCCAGCGATGGATTCCGTCCACCGTAGTGTTGCGCACTATATGTCGAGTTATCGATGAACTCGCGCGTGGTCCAACCGCCCACCTCGGTCCAGTTCTGATAATAAATGTACGACGGCAAGCCCGGCAACGTGCCCGTGATGCGGCCCGACCAGAAAACCAGGTGCAACCTCTCGTCCGAATCGAACCCGAGCGCACCGTTGGGGTTGCGGCTCAGTTGGAACTTTTCGCTCGCGTCGGTCAGCTTGACGGCGGCGGAAAACGGTACCGCCGCGCGGACGATGAATGGCGCGGCAAGCGCCCCGGCGATCAACAGCGTGGTGCGAAATTGAGTGGAAGAAATCATGACAGCGACGTCCCCTTTCCCTCGAGGGTGTCCGTGATCCTGGCGGCGCTGGTAATGGCCGCGAGGGCTGTCGGCAGGTCTTCGGACTTGCTGGCTAAACGCGCGGGGCCGCGCGTGTGTTCCTACTGGCCGTCCCTTCCCAGCCCGTCGAATCGAGCCAGTGGTGTACCTGCCAAGATTAGGACGAGAGGCGTCCTGGGTTGGCAGTTGACGGCGGTCGTTCCAGCTTACCGCTGCGGGGCAGTCCCGGACTTTCACCGGGTTCCCTTTTCACGCCGCGAGCCACCCGGGCCCGTCAGCGTACCAACAACGCCCGCGATGGAAACGAGGAGGGAGGCGGTTGTCAAGGGGAGGGAGTTGGAGGAATGGTCGGTTGAGGGAACGTGATGGTTTTGAGCTTTAAATCGATCAACGGAAGATCTATTTGCTTTGCTTGATCGGCTGGCGGAAGGGAGTGGCTTATCGTGTCCTGAATTGCGGACCATTTTTCCCGCAAGAGTAAGTGGGATGGTGGTTCTTTTGCGAGTATAGACTCCTTTTCCTCGGGCGAAGAAACACCAATCATTCCCCGCGATACAATCATCTGGTTGTCATAGAGGGTATCGACTAGTTCGTGACACGTTTCCAAATAGATTACCTTTTCAGGATCATCCTGAAGAATAAAACTTACGGAATCCATGTGCGGAATAACAACTCCTCTACTCATTATCTCTTGGGGAATGTCATCTGTCACACCATGCAGCGTTTTTAAAAATTCTTTAACGCGTTTGGTTGAAATATTTGCCGTATAGAAATCGCCTTTTCCCGCGATACGGTCTTCCGCCCAAACGACTTTTCCGGAATCCCAAAGCGCAAACAATAGAATGGGTTTCATTTCGCTTTCAAACTCGGCTGAAATTTGTTGCCGAATTTCCTCTTTTTCGCATCCTTCGTTGTGAAGTTCACGAATCCGTCGCGATACTTTCCCAACGAACGGCCCGGTTTGATTCCGGTAAAGACAAACCAGCGGGTCTCCTTCTTTGACATCTGGAACGAGGATTTCAAACTCCTTCGAAACGGGAGGAGTTTCATTTTTCGAATACGCAAAACGGGATGGCGTCATAATAATGGCGACGAACAACAATACAAGAAAAGGAAGATGGCGTTGCGTCATGCGGCCCACTCATACAAGATAATAAAAGTGACTAGACGAACGAAAAAATGGTTTGGAAACGAAATGCGGGGCAGTCCCGGACTTTCACCGGGTTCCCTTTTCACGCCGCGAGCCACCCGGGCCCGTCAGCGTACCAACAACGCCCGCGATGGAAACGAGGAGGGAGGCGGTTGTCAAGGGGAGGGGTGGGGAGGATCGCTCGATTGCGGTCGCGCGATGGTTTTATTCAACAAATCAGGCGTAAGGATGCCAATAGCATCAAAGTGGTATTCAAAGCCACAGTGAATACAGAAGGGGATTGCCTTGTGTGAAAAAAATCTGCGACGTGACGGAAAAGAACCTGAGTGTGAAACATTTGTTTGATGTGGAACGGTTGTAAAGTGTACTACCATCGAAGTTGAAAGTTGATGAATCGTGTGACGACTAAAATTATACTTGATTTATGTTCTTACCTCTGGCGAATAGCATCGATGTATAAAAACTTGGACGGGAGTAACGAATGATGTGGGATTTGGGTTTCTTGGATATAATTTTACCTTTTAGGTTACTCCAAATGGCGCCCCCTCCAGCGCCGCCGTTTAGTTCACTAAAAGTTTTCATAAACGTGGCGAATTCAATTACCGGTTGGGCGTTTCTTGCCGCGATGATGGTAACATTGATAACATACGTTTGTTTAAGTTTGCGGATTGGATATTGGTTTGAGGGAAAAAGGCGGGAAGAGATATCGCTAACGCTATTAAACTCGGAGGAATTCATCCGAAAAGTAATTGTTCAGCCGGTCGCACCATTATTAATTTTTGCCACTGTAGTACATATTGCATTGTGGATATTTTTGAAATTTTCCATCCATACCTTCTATGACTCGATACCTGCTGTATTTATTTTTTTAGATTGCTGGATATTGTTATTATTTGTTTTGTCGACTATTCTTTGTGGGCGTATCCAATGTGGCGGAATTAAGTGTTTGAATCCAATTAATTATAGATTGGCGAGTGTGTCATTGGGTTTCGCCTTCATTATTCTGCCGTTTGGGATGTATTTCTTTACATTTTTTGCTCTGAGGTCCGTCACACTATTTGAATGGGATAGAATTGGTGCTGATGTGTATCTATTTTGTGCAACTATTCAATGCGGGGTATTATTGAATCTGATTTTAAGATCTTTCAGAAAACTAACTATTGAAGTGATTCCAACGTCCCCTGAGAACAAACCCCGCACGCTTTCCCCTTTTCCACCGCTCGTCCGCAATTCTGGCACATCGTATAGCTGCCCGGCGACAATGCCTGACCCACGGCGACGCGTTCGTCGAACACGAAACAATCGCCGTTCCAACGGCTAGTTTCGCGCGGGACGGTTTCGAGATATTTTAATATCCCGCCTTTGAGATGATACACTTCCTGGAACCCTTCGCGCAGCATGAACGCGGAGGCTTTTTCGCACCGAATGCCGCCGGTGCAGAACATCGCCACGCGGCGGTGTTTCGCGGGATCGAGATGTTCGCGCACGTAAACGGGAAAATCGCGGAATTGATGCAGGTGCGGATCGACCGCGCCGTCGAACGTGCCGATTTCGACCTCGTAATCGTTGCGCGTGTCGATCACCAGCACGTCGGGATCGCCGATCAAGTCGTTCCACTCGGCGGGATCGACGTACGTGCCGACGCGTTCGGTGGGATCGATTTCGGGCACACCCATGGTGACGATTTCGCGTTTCAGCTTCACTTTCATGCGCTGAAACGGCGGTGCATCGGCAAAGGATTCTTTGTGTTCGAGGGCGGCCAGTCGCGCGTCGGCGCACAAATACGCCAGCACGGCGTCGATGCCCGCGCGTGTGCCCGCGATCGTGCCGTTGATGCCTTCGGCGGCGAGCAGAAGCGTGCCGCGCACGTCGTTTGCACGACAATGTTCCAGCAGCGGTTCGCGCAGAGCGACGTAGTCGTCGAGCCGTGTGAAATGGTAAAGGGCGGCAACAACAATCGGTGGTTCAGAATTCATCAGAGGAAAACGTAAAGGAGGAAATGGTGCGAGCGAGAGGACTTGAACCTCCATTCCCTTGCGGGAGCCAGATCCTAAGTCTGGTGCGTCTGCCAGTTCCGCCACGCTCGCACAACCAACGGCGTCCAAACCATGCGGAGCGAACGCGGGAATGCAAGCGGAGAGTTAATCCTCTGCGGGGCGCTTGGGCGGGGGAAAGGCGTTCACGAGCGCGCGCCAATGGGCGGCGTCGGCGCGATTGAATTGGTACACCCGCAGGCTGCCGATTTCGACACAATCGCGCGGACGCAACCACGCGCCGATCATTGGTCGCAGCACGGTTTTGTTGTCCACGATCACGTAGAGCAAGTCTCCCGGCAACGTGGGGGCCTGATCGTCCTGGGCAATCAGGTAATGAAGATACAGCACCCAAAAATCGATCCCCGTTTGTGTGGTGCGTCCGTCCTGCATGATGGAATACGACCGTCCGTCGGCGCTGGAAACGATGAACGTGATCGCGTCGAGCTTGTAGCGCAACACGCTGGAAACACGTTGCTCAAACGTGGCTTGGCCAAGATAATACCGCACGCTGAGCGTGTAAATGGTGCCGCAAAAAATTGTGGCGGCGATAATGGCGCCCATCACACCGCGCGAGACGCCGATGGACTGGGAACGCGGCAGGTTCTCGCGTTTTAATCGTGCCAGCAACACGCCGCTTCGGCATAAAAACGCCGACGCGCCCAGTCCCAACGGAACGAGTGCCGGCAGTTGATAAGGCGGTACATGCGACACGGGAAGCAGCGTGAAGAGCACTACTGGCGCGAGGGCTGCGGCAAAGAGAATCATGCCCCATCGTGCTTGCGCGTCGTCGGTGTTGGTGCGGTGACGTGCATCGGCCAGCAATGTGGATAGCCCGCAAATTTGCAGCACAATCATCAGGCCTTGCAAAAACACGATGATCGAAACACGCGCAGGCAATTCAAACAGGAAATTCAGGTATTCGGGTCCCAGTTGGTCGTTGTGCCACGCATCGCCGAGCAATCCCAGCCACGCAATACCGGGGGGGATTTGCGTTGGTGGGCCGGTGGGGCCACCGGCACCGGACATCGCTCCGAAAATGAGCCGCATCTCGGCGAATCCCTGTCGGGCATCTTCGACCGCCCAGGGCAGATAAAACAGCGCAAGAATCCCCAATCCCATCGCGAGCGTTTTTCCGCGACCGGGGGGCTTGAAAGCGATCAATGCTCCGAGCGGGATCACCCAAAGCAGTACGCCCGACAGGTGGCAGCACTGAGCCGCGGCGGCTGACGCCATCGCGACCACAAGCCACGCGCGACGGCGGCTTTGGATGCCGGTAATGGTGGCGTAAGCGGTCAAAGCGCTCCAAAAGAGGATCGTGTCGTGTCCCCAAAGTCGGCGGCAATGCTCCAACGCCATGGGGGAAAATCCTACCAAGGTCGCAGCGCACACGCCTGCCCAGCCGCCCCACAACCGCCGCGCTGCCAGACCCGTCAGGCCGACGGATGCTGCTCCTGCCATGGCCAAACCCACCATGGCGAATCGCGGATCGGCGGTGAAGAAAAAAAACGGCGCCATCAGATAGACAAATAACGGCGGATTGTGAAACCCGAGGCTGGTTTTCACGCCAAACAGCGGGAACTCCCGCGCGTTGGCGATCTGGTTGGCATAAATCGACAGGATCGATTCATCGATATTGAACGCCGTCAGGTCCAACGCCGTCACGCGCAATACAAACCCGACGACCATGATCGCGAGGATGGCTCGATGCGTGCGTTTTTTTGACAGCGGAGGAGTGGGTTCCATACAAGCGCTCAGGATTAAGTTGAGAGAAATGTGAGATGATAATTCGCCGCAGGACGACAGGTATTTTAAGTCGGTCGGGATTTTTAAAGGATGAAGGATGAGGGATGAAGGATAAATTTTCCTAAAAACTTGAGAGTGCCTGTTTCAGATCCCACTTGAACTTGATGGGTTCAGCGGATTCCAGGACGTGTCAGAGACATTCATCCCTCATCCTTCATCCTTCATCCTTTTGATATTCCGTGTCTTCCGTGTTTTCCGTGGTTAAATAAATCCAATCCCGCTTGCCGCCGATGGGCGCGGTGGGTTCAGGATGACGCGCTCGGTTTGTTTCATCTTCAAGGTTTTCCATGTCTCTCAGCCGATTTGCCGTCAATGCCCCCGTCAAAGTCACGATGATCTTCGTGGCCGTGCTGATTCTCGGGTTCATTTCGCTCCAGCGCCTACCCACCAACCTGTTTCCCGACATTCGCGCGCCGAAAGTTACCACCACCGTGCGGGCCGTGGGGCTCTCGCCGCTCGAAGTCGAACGCCGCATCAACGAGCCGCTCGAACGCCAGCTTTACACCCTGCGCGGCGTGGTCGATGTGCAAACCATCGCGCGCGCCGATACGGCCGTGGTCGTGACCGAATTCACCTGGGACACGCCGTTGGATTTCGCGTTTCTCGATGTCAAGAAAGCTGTCGCTGACCTGCAACGCGAACGGCCCCAGGAAATCGAAAGCGTCTCGGTGCTGAGGTACGATCCGAATGCCGCGCCGGTTGTGACGATTGGGCTGACGAAAGGCGAAAAAACCGATATTCACGACCTGCGCCGCGTGGCCGAGCAAACCCTCAAGCCGCGCTTCGAGCGCCTTGAAGGCGTCGCCAACGTTGTGATCTCCGGTGGGCTCGACCGGGAGATACACATCGAACTCGACGAGTCCCTTTTGCTGCACTACGGCATTGATGTCGCCACCGTGATCAATGCGCTGAAAAACGAAAACGTCAATTCGACGGGCGGTTATATTACGGAAGGCGCCCGGCGCTATCTGCTCAAGTCCATCGGCGAGTTCGAGGATCTTGAAGACGTGCGGCGCGTGGTCGTTACGCGCCAAGGCGACACGCCCGTATTCCTGACGGACGTTGCGCATGTCGAGATGGGATCGAAGGAGCCCAAAGACGCCGTGCTGGTGAACGGCGAGGACGCCATCGGGCTTTCCTTTTACCGCGAAGCCGAAAGCAACACCGTTGCTGTGGCCGAAGCGGTGCGTAAAGAGATCGAGGCGATCCAGGGCACCGATCCTGGCAACGCCGATGCGGGACTTGGCCTGTTGCCCGAGGGATCGCGGATGATCATCGCCAACGACCAGTCCGAGTTCATCAGCGCGGCCATCCGCGAGGTGCGCAACAACGCGTTGGTGGGCGGATTGCTGGCGGTTGGCGTGCTGCTCCTGTTTTTGCGCGATACGCGCACCACATTGATCATTGCCATCGCGATTCCCGTGTCAATTATTGCTACGTTCAACCTGATGTTCTTCCAAGGATTGTCGCTGAACCTGATGACACTCGGCGGGTTGGCGCTCGGGTGCGGGATGCTCGTGGACAACGCCATCGTGGTGCTTGAAAACATCTTTCGCCTGCGCCAGCAAGGCGCCCTCTCGCGCGATGCCGCTCGCGACGGCACGCAGCAAGTCGCCGGAGCGATTTTTGCCTCCACGTTGACGACAGTGGTTGTGTTTCTGCCCATCGTATTTGTGAAAGGCGTCGCCGGTTTGCTTTTCAAAGAGCAGGCCCTCACCGTGGCGTACTCGCTGCTCGCCTCGCTCATCGTCGCGTTGCTCCTGATTCCCATGCTAGCGTCGCGTTTTTTGTCTTCGCCGCCGAAAACAATGCTCGCGCACGAGCAGGATGTCGCCGATCACGGCGGGTTGTATGCAAAGGTGCTACGCGGAGCATTGCGCGCGCGGTGGTTGGTTATCGCGGTCAGCCTTGTGATGCTGTTTTTTGCCTGGGAATTGCTGAAAGGCATCCCCCAGGAATTCCTCCCCCATACCGAGCAGCAACAGATCACCGTGCGGCTTGTGCTGCCCAACGGCACGCCTATCGACGCCACGAAGCAAGTCACCGAAACGCTGCTGGGCCAGAGCGACCGTTTTAAGGAAGCCATCGATGTAACCTACGCGCGTGTGGGCGAAAGCGCGGGCGAAGTCAACGCCGACACCGAAGACCCCGACGGCCCCAACACCGCCGATGTGTTTTTCAAACTGCACGATTGGGATAAACCGACGTCGGAAATGTTGGTGGC
This sequence comes from uncultured Candidatus Sumerlaeota bacterium, assembly GCA_964580585.1. Lineage (GTDB taxonomy): Bacteria > Sumerlaeota > Sumerlaeia > SLMS01 > JAHLLQ01 > CAZOKZ01. The sequence goes on from CAZOKZ010000031.1 coordinate 23,363, forward strand.
AGACCTGGGGTATTTCCGTTCGTCCAATTTGATTGGCGAATTGAAACCCGCGATGGAATCCGTCCCCGATGTGAAAGCGGAATTCAAGCTCCAGCAAGGCTCGCTGCTCGATACGCTCGGCGCGGCAAAGGCCCCCCTGCTGATCGAAATCAGCGGCGAGGAAATTTCCACGCTGACGCAATTGGCCGAGGAAGCCCGCGCGCGCCTGGAACAAGTGCCCGGGCTGCTGAACGTGCGCACGAACATCCTCGAAGGCTCGCCCGAAGTGCGCATTCATCTCGACAAATCGCAGATGGCGCGCCTGGGGCTCGAAGTGCAAAGTGTGGCATCGACGTTGCGCCAACGCATCGATGGCGAAGTGGCCGGCCAGATCAAACGCGACGCGGGCGATATCGACTTGTTGGTCGAAGTCGATTATGGACGCGAAACGCTCGACGTGTTGGGCGACATTGTAATTCAAACACCTGCCGGAGCGCGTGTGCCGTTGCGCACGCTCGGTGAATTTACCATCACTCGCGGTCCGCGTGAAATCGTTCGTCGTCACCAGGAACGCATCGCTCATGTGATGGCCGATTTGGGGAGCGAAACGAAACTTTCGGAAGGCATCGCCCGCGCGCAAGGCGCCCTCGACAGCATGCGTCTGCCGCCGGGTTACCTGCTGAAATACACCGGCGAAGAACAGGAACGCGCCGAAGCCTTCTCGCGTCTCAAATTCGCGCTGATGCTTTCCGTGCTGCTCGTGTACATGGTGATGGCGTCGATTTTCGAAAGCTTTCTCCAGCCGTTGCTCATTATGCTTACCGTGCCGCTCGCGGGCGTCGGCGTCGTTGCGGGATTTTTGCTCACGGGCCAGACGATCAACGTCATGGGGTTGATTGGCGTTGTCATGCTCGGTGGCATTGTCGTGAATAACGCCATCGTGTTGCTTGATTGCGTGAATCACGTTCGAGCCGACGATCCAGATTTAAGCGCGCGCGATTCATTGGTGCTCGGTTGCCAGCGCCGCTTGCGTCCCGTGCTAATGACCACGTTGACCACATTATTGGGGCTATTGCCGCTCGCGCTGGGAATAGGCCAAGGCGCCGAATTGCGCCAGGCTCTGGCCATTGCAGTGCTTGGGGGATTGGCTTCCTCCACTGTGCTGACATTGCTCGTCATTCCCGTTTGCCAAAGCTATCTCGATTCCGCCAAAACCGCCGTGCATGCGTGGCGCGAAAAACGACAGGTGCTGGAAACGGAAGGGGGTTAATTGACGGTGAAAATTATACAGAGTTTTTCCTTCGGTCCTGTCAGGGAGGAAACGTTTGACCTGGATTAAAGATCTAATTATAAAAACATGTTTTCTGACTCTTTTGAAAAATCAGGTTTCCAATGAATAGACAACCATTAACGTTAGATGATTTGAAAAGAGAAGCGGGTGAATTCGCAAAACGGCAATCCAATGAACCGGTTCCATCTTTATTTGGTGTTACTGACGGAAAGGCCGTTGGAACTTATTTTGAATTAAATTTCAGAAAATATCTTGGTGATATATATTATTTCGAGGAAGGCAACGCTGCTTCCGGAATAGATTTTTCCTCATTGCAAGTTGATATGAAAGTTACAAGCATTAAACAACCACAATCTTCTTGTCCGTTTAGATCTGCTCGACAAAAGATATTTGGCCTTGGTTACTCCATATTGCTTTTTGTTTACGAAAAAACCGACGATGATCTTTCCAGGATGGCGAAGCTTAATTTTCTTCATTCAGTATTTATAAGCTCAGAATGTACAGGAGATTATCAAATAACGCGTTTGATACGAGAAATCTTGGATCGAGAAGGAAACGAGGACGATTTAGTTGCTTGTATGCTGGATAGAAATTTGCCGGTCGATGAAATCGAGGCTCGAAATATAGCCTCCAAAATACTTGCTAACCGACCAAATCAAGGATATCTGACGATTTCTAATGCTTTGCAGTGGCGATTACAATACACTCGAGTCGTACTGGGTGCAGGTCAAATTATCGGTATCGATGATCTGATGGGAGGGAATTCGTGAAATCACTTAGTCAAAAAACGGAGTATGGTGATTTCCAAACCCCATTGGATTTGGCGGAGCAGGTTGTTGCGCTTTTGAAAACGAGATATCCAAAAGCAAAACTGATTGTCGAGCCGACTTGTGGCTTGGGATCATTTGTTAGGTCTGCTGCGGAGGTATTTTCAGAGTCCAATATTGAGGGATATGAAATAAATAATAACTATTGTGAAGTTGCCCAATCCATGATCGAGGAAATAGGTGCTTCACGCTGTGCTATTTATCAATCCGATTTTTTTAGTACAAATTGGGATACCGTTCTTGAACGATCCACTGGTTTTACTCTGTTTTTGGGAAATCCACCTTGGGTTACTAACTCAAAGCTGGGGACAATAAATGGGTTGAATCTCCCCCGGAAAAATAACTTTCAGAATCACAATGGATTCGATGCAAAAACTGGGAAAAGTAATTTTGATATTTCGGAATGGATGTTAATTCAATTGCTCAGGGTAATTGAAGGTAAAAACGCGGCGATGGGATTCTTGGTGAAAGCAACAGTGGCGCGAAAAGTATTTCTTCACGCGGCAAAAAACTTAATGAAGATATCGAATTACGGCGCATACAAAATTGATGCAAAAAAAAGTTTTGGCGTGTCGGTGGATGCAGTCCTGTTTGTCTGTCAAGGAGCAAAGAATAACCACGATATCCAATTGAAAGAATACGACGATCTAAACGCTAAGGCCCCTTCCGAAGTTTTGGGCTTTCGTTTTGGGCGTCTGGTTTCCAATACAGATCGATTTGATCATCTGGCAAAATATTATTCCAAAGAAATTTATCATTGGCGATCTGGAATTAAACATGATTTGAGCAAAGTACTTGAACTTACTCGGGTTGATAATACATTAATTAATGGGTTTGGTGATGAAGTTGATGTTGAAGACACCTGCCTATACCCACTTCTAAAAAGTTCGGATATTGCAGGTAAAGCTAGAGCTAGAAAAGAACGATGGGTTCTTGTGCCGCAAACACGAATAGGTGAATCGACGAACTTAATTGCAAGTAATTCCCCAAAAACATGGGCATACCTAAATAAAAACAAGTCGCTTTTTGCTCAAAGGAAAAGTTCCATCTATAAGGAGGCCGATCCATTCGCTATTTTTGGTATTGGAGAGTATTCGTTTGCACCTTGGAAAGTGGCAGTCTCATCTCTGTACAAAAATATCGAATTTCAAGTTATTGGGACATTTCAAAACAAGCCTGTGATGTTGGACGATACTTGCTATTTATATCCCTGCTATTGCAAAGAACAAGCGTGCGCGCTTCATCGAATTTTGACTTCTCAAGAAGCACGTGACTTGATGTCATGCTTGTCTTTTCAAGATTCCAAGCGAGTCGTTACAAAAGATATTCTTGGTTCATTTGAATTAAATGCGCTCTCCAAGGCGCTTCAAATTGGAACCGAATATGATTGGAGAAACCCACTGAATATTGATTCATTGAAATCAGCGCCAGCTCGAATAGCGCCTCAGACAACTTATGTCCTGGATATATTTGATGGTATTAATATACGTGAGGAAGAAAACGTCTGGTTGGGTGGGAGTGAAAAGTAATGCGTTAGGTTGCAGTTTCTGGCCGACTTTTCGCTTTATTTTTGCCAACAATATCATGCACCTTCGCCCGACGATTTCACCCGAGGATCGCCCCCTTTGACCCGCCGCATCCGACAAACGCCGCCGATTCATATTCGTGGTGCCCGCACACATAACTTGAAGTCAGTGGACGTGGAGTTTCCCGCTGGGAAGTTGAGTGTCATCACCGGCGTCAGCGGCTCGGGTAAATCGAGCCTCGCTTTCGACACGGTGTTTGCCGAAGGCCAACGTCGCTATGTGGAATCGCTTTCGACCTACGCGCGGCAGTTCATCGCCCGCATGCCCCGTCCCGACGTCGATGCGATTGACCACATTCCGCCCGCGATTGCGCTGGAGCAAAAAAACTCGGTTAAGAACGCTCGCTCGACCATTGGCACGGCGACTGAAATCAACGATTTTCTGCGCCTGATTTTTGCGCGCGCGGGCGAAATTCACTGTCGCGATTGCGGCGAAATTGTGCGTGCCGATACGACCGCGTCGGTGGTCGAGACGATCATGCATTGGCCCGAAGGGACGAAATTCTACGTGCTCGCGCCCATCGAATTGGAAAGCGCAAAACGCGCCGATGCGACGTTGGCCGAGATGAAGCGACAGGGTTACACACGCTTGCTCGTGGGCGATGAAATCGTCGATCTCGAAGACGAAAACTGGAAACAGCCAAAAGAGTTACGCGCCTTTCACGCGGTGGTCGATCGCCTTGTCGTGCGCGAGTCGCAACGAACGCGATTGGCAGAAGCCGTGCAGCTCGCCTTTCGCATGGGGCATGGCGTGATAGCCGCGCGCACAACGGATGGCGAAACGCACGCCTTTCACGAAGGTCTGGCGTGCAACAAATGCGGGCGTAAATACCGTGAACTCGAACCACGCTTGTTTTCGTTTTCAAATCCTCTGGGCGCGTGTGATTTGTGCCAAGGATTTGGCCGCGTAACGGGCCTGGATTGGGACCGCGTGATTCCCGATCCGACTCTTTCAATTAACGATGGTGCGATAGCGCCGTGGCGTGGCGAATCGGGCGCGGAAATGCTCGGTTATTTGCGCGAAGTAAACCATCGGCTTGGTATTAATCTCAATAAACCATGGAAAGACCTCGCCGCCGGCCAGCAAAAACTTATGCGCGAGGGCAAAGACGATTGGCCGGGCGTCGTGGGCTATTTTGAATGGCTTGAAACCAAGCGTTACAAAGTTCAAGCGCGTGTGCAAATCGCGCGGTATCGTGGTTTCACGCCGTGTCCCGATTGCGGGGGAGCGCGTCTCGCTCCCGAAGCGCTCGATGTTTATGTTACGGGAAAAAATCTCGGTGAATTGTGCCGCATGTGCGTGCTCGAATTGCGCGAATGGTTCGCGTCGCTCAAGCTGACAAAAGCCCAGACGAAAACAGTCGAACGTCCAGTGCGGGAAGTGCGCTCGCGTCTCGATTACCTTGCCGAAGTTGGCCTCGGGTATTTGACGCTCGACCGCCAGACGCGGACACTTTCTGGCGGTGAAGCCCAGCGCATCAACCTCGCGACGGCGCTCGGCAGTGCGTTGACAGAAACGTTGTATGTGCTGGACGAGCCCACCGTTGGACTTCATCCGCGCGACACGGATCGGCTGATCGGTATTTTGAAACGCCTCACGTCGTTGGAAAACACCGTGCTTGTCGTTGAGCACGATCTCGACGTGATTCGTGCGGCCGATTGGCTGGTGGATATCGGTCCGGAAGCAGGCGAACATGGCGGTCGAGTGATTTACCAAGGCGATCCGACGAAATTACCCGCCGCGGGGACGGAGTCCAAAACGGCGCGTTTTCTTTCTAACGGTAATTTGGGGACGGAGGAAAAAATATCTCCGAAAAAGGGACGGAGCAAAACCATTACGCGCTTTGGACGCCGTACGCCAACCGGTTGGGTGACGGTGAAGGGCGCGCACGAAAATAATCTCGATTACTTGACCGTGAATTTACCACTCGGTGTGTTGTGCGCTGTTACGGGCGTCAGCGGCAGTGGCAAGTCATCGCTTGTGACGCAGTGTTTGTGGGCGAATTACCGCCGTTCTCGCGGTCAATCCGATGTCGAACCGGGAAAAATTACGGGCCTCGAAGGATTCGAGCAACTCGAAGACGTGTTGCTCATCGACCAGGAACCGCTTGGCCGCTCCTCGCGTTCAAACGCCGCCACGTACCTCAAGGCATACGATGGAATTCGCAAATTGCTCGCCGATGGTCGCGAAGCGAAACGCCGTGGGCTCTCCGCGCGCGATTTTTCGTTCAACGTTCCCGGTGGGCGGTGCGAAGCGTGCGAAGGCACCGGGCGTAAAGTCATCGACATGCAATTTCTCGCCGACGTGGAAGTGGTGTGCGACGTGTGCGACGGTCGCCGGTTCCAGGACCGCGTGCTCGGCGTTGATTGGAACGGCTTGAATATCAACACGATTCTCGATTTGACCGTGGATCAGGCGCTCGATGCGTTCGCCGATCAACGCGCGATTCTGAAAGGCCTGCAACCGCTCGCCGACGTAGGCCTAGGGTACCTGAGATTGGGCCAGGCGACGAACACGCTTTCCGGCGGCGAAGCACAACGCCTGAAACTCGCGGCGCATTTGGCCGAAGCCACCAGCCGGTCCGGATCGATGATGTTGATCTTCGACGAGCCGACCACGGGGCTTCACGCGGCGGATTTGGAAGTGCTGCTGCGCGTTTTCGACCGCGCGCTCGAAAAAGGCTTTTCCCTCGTCGTCATCGAACATAACCTTGAACTGATCCGACGCGCCGATTGGATAATCGACCTTGGCCCCGACGGCGGGGACGGAGGCGGAAAACTCGTCGCGCAAGGCACTCCCGAAGAGGTGGCGGCAAATTCAGCAAGTTTGACCGGCAAATTTTTAAAACGTTAATTACGAGGGGACGGAGACAAATTTCATGAGTCGTTTGCTCATCATCGGCCTCGGTCCTCATCCGTCCGAACTCGGCGCCGCCATCAGCGGCCCGACAATTCGTTTGCGGCAATTTTGCGAACCGCTCGCCGCCGCCGGGCACGAGCTGCATCTCGTGATGCTGGAAAACACGCGACGCGACGCATTGGAAATTCCCGGCGTGCAAAGCGCCGTCGCCCTCACACCCGAAGATATCCAGGTCCCCTGGAAGGTGCTTCAAGCGTTGCGTTTGCCTGAAATCGACGCGGTGTTTGGCGTGGGTTCGCTGATGCCCGTTGCGGCGGCGGCTCGCGTGGCGCAACGCGTAGGCAAACCGCTCTGGGTGGATTTTTTTGGCGATCCGCTTGCCGAATGGCACGCGGCGTTTTCGCGTCCTGGCGTCAAACCCGAGTGGGTATTGCGCGATCAGATTTGGAAATTCGTCCGCGAAGGTCTTCTCGCTGGCGATCAATTCTCTTCCGTTTCCAACCGCCAGCGCGACGCGATTCTCGGTCAATTGCTGCTCCTTTGCCGGGGGACGGAGACCGAAAACGCAGGCGCTCATTTACACACGATTGAATGCGCCGTGCCCGAACGTTGGACGCATGCGGTGGCGGTGCCGCCGTTTCCCGAAGCGCTCGCCCGGCGCGGTTTTACGCCCGATACCAAGTTCCTGTTCGTCGGCGGCAGTTGGACGCCATGGCTTAACGAAACGGCTATGGGGACGGAGATTGAGCGGATGCTCACCGCGCGTCCCGATTGGCAACTGATCGTGCGAGGCGGCCCAACCGATGGCCACGCGCGTTTAATTTACGAAACGTTCTTCGCCGCCACGGGGGACGGAGCCGACGCGTCGCAAGTGCATGATGTTTCCGCCGATGATTGCCGCGAAGACGAACTGCTTGCCTACGCCATGGGCGCGGTGCTGCTCGACCGCGATATTCCCGAATCGTATCTCGGTTCGCGCAACCGCCTGCTCAGTTTTTTGCATTGGGGTGTGCGCGCGCTGGTATCGCCGCACAGCGAAATTGCGCGCGAACTCGTGGCGGAAAACCTGGCGCTCGCATGGCCGATGGAAACCGATGCCATGATTCGCGAATTCGAGGCCGACCAACGCGAACGCGAAGCCGTGCGGCGTCGCGGGTTGCGTTTTCTTGAACGCTACACATTTGAACAAACGCTCAAACCCGTGTGCGAATGGGCGGAAAACCCAACGCGCTGGCAGGGCAACCGTCATGTGGGTTTGCAGGCAAGCTGGGCGGCGTTTCCCGCCGACCCGGATGTTTTAATGCGATAACTTTCGATTTTTGTGACTGTCAGGGATTTTCGTGTATTATCACATAGCGACGCTTAAAGTGTAACTATACATGTGCTGCAGGTAGAGTATATAGTATATAAAAACAACAACGCTTCTCAAGCATCCCAATTCAAGAAGAAGTTTGTATTTTTTTCTGGCGATTAACGGTTTGTTGTAAAATAAAGTAAGCATCATTAAAACATTCACTGTTTGATAAAACCAAAGTGGCAGTCGAACAGCCCAATTTTCGGAGTAATCAAAGAGCGAAGAATAACCCAAATAGCTAAAAATGGTTTGGAGTATGACAATAAATAATGCCTGCCAGCAAAACATCCGACTCCACTTGAGCGGTCGATGTTGCATGACTTTATTTCGCCCATTCATATTACCTACCCCTGTTATTCTGATGCGTTAGCTTTTTTCCAGAGGCCCCGGCGTGGGAGCCGTCGAATTTTTGGGCTCGTCTGTCACGCGTGGCCAGTTCAGACCGTCGAACGCTTCACCTGAAAACGACGGTGTTTCACCTGCGCGTCGCCGAGGGAGAACTTCTTCGCGGTAATGCTCCTCGATGAGAAGCCCTGCTCGTGGATCGTTGATGCCCGCGTCGGCTTTCTTGCGCATCAGACGCTCCATCATGGCGGGGGCGAGTTTCTGCAACGGAGCGCCTTCCTGGCGCGAGAGCAAAAAAATCCGACACACGTGGTCGAGCACTTCCATTCGGTAATACGCATCGAACGGATCGGCGCCAAACGTCACCGCCCCGTGGTTCGAGAGCACAAACGCGTCGTGCGTATCGATCCACGGATCCAATGTGCGCGCGAATTCCCACGTGCCGGTTGTTTCGTACGGAACGACGGGTACTTCACCGAGGTAGAGTTCGAATTCTTCCAGCACGCCTTTTGGCAGCGGCGAATGCGTGATCGCGAACGCCGACGCGTGCGGTGGATGCACGTGCACGACCGAACGAATATCCGGGCGATGGCGGTACGCGTTCAAATGCACGCGGATTTCGCTGGTCGAAGCGCGCTTTCCGGCTTTCTGGTTACCGTCCAGATCGACCAGCACCAGATCGTCGGGCGTCATGAAACCTTTGCTGATTTGCGTGGGCGTCGCCAGCACCGTGTCCGCATCGAGCCGATACGAAAAATTCCCATCGTTCGCCGCCACGTATCCTCGCTGCCACACCCGGCGGCCAATTTCGCAAATTGCATCGCGCACATCAAAAGTGCTCATTCGTTTTCCTTATAATTATTTATACCACGAAGAAACGAAGGCACGAAGATTCACAAAGGAAAAGCATTTTGGCGACACCGGAAAAATACAAAATTATTTTTCTTTGCGGTGCTTTGCGACTTGGCGCCTTTGCGGTAATATTATCCCTCCGTGCCTCTGTGGTTAATAAATTCGCTCACTTCTCCCCACGCCGCAAGCCGTCATTTTTTATCTTCATCGACGACGTACTCAACAATCGAAATGTTCCCCGAGCGCCAGACTTCAAACTTCATCGTATCGCCAACTTGTTTGCTGGCAAGCAGCAACAGCAACTCCTCGCGTCCACTCACATTTCGATCGTCCACCGCGGTGATCACATCGCCCACATCGAGCCCTGCCTGGCGGGCCGGACCTTCCTCATCCAGGTGGCTGACCAATGCGCCTTGGATACGTGGCGTGTTCAGCGTCAAAATATCGAAATCCACCCGCAGAGGTCGCAGATGCCCGTGCGTTAAAATTTCCTCAACGAAGGATTTCACGCGACTGATCGGAATGGCGAACCCGAGGCCATTCGAACCGCCATCTCGCGAAAAGATAAACGTATTTATGCCAATCGCGCGGCCTTGCTCATCGACAAGCGGTCCACCGCTGTTGCCTGGGTTGATCGCCGCGTCTGTCTGGATCATGTCCTGATACACACGCAAGTTTTCCGCGTCCGGGCGGAACGAGCGGTGCAGCGCGCTGACCACGCCGCGTGTTACGGTCGGACGCGGGTCTTCGATCAAATTGCCGAACGGGTTGCCAAACGCCAGCGCGGTTTCTCCGATTTGCAGGCCGTCCGAATCGCCCAGTTGAATGGGGTCGGGCAACTCGTCGGCGGGCACGTCGATCTTCAACAACGCCACGTCGATAAACCGATCCACGTCGAGCACCTTGGCCGGGAATTCCTTCCCATCGGTTAACGTGATAAAGACCTCGTCGCTGTCCTCAATAACGTGAAAATTCGTCAAAATATGGCCTTCGCGGTCGATCAGAAACCCACTGCCCAGATACGGCACCCGTTGGCGCAGTTGCCGTGGGCGCAGCATGAACGGCGAAAAAAAATTCCCATACCGCGAGTCGTAAACGATGCGATTTTTTACCGCGCCGACGGTTACGATGCTTGGGCTGACCTGCTGGACCACTGCCGTAATGGGTGTCTTCGGAGTCGCAGCCGTGGTTTGGTGGCTGGAATCGGCTCGTGCGGAATCGAACAAACCAAACCACCCTGCCTGAGATGACATGGTGGTGCCTGCTACCAAGCCCAGAGCAAAAATCATCGTCGGCAAAGCCATCCGACGCCACGAGGTTTGTATGTTTCGCATCAAGGGTCCTCCGAGACAGATTGGCGCAAATTGCTAGAGCGCAGACAAGTACTTCAAAACCCTTGGCAAAAGCCGCGCCGATTCCTCCAAGTGGTCGATAATGATCATTTCTTGTTTCGTGTACGAAGAAATCCACTTGCTCTATGCCGATGTTTCAGGCTCCCTGTCCTGAAATGAGTCGGAATCTCTCGGGGAGAATGCCCTCTATGCTCAGCACCAAACTCGACGAACTACGCACCCGTTTGGAAGAAATTTATGACCTGAAAGGCATCACTTGTTTGCTGGAATGGGACATGGAAGTCCTGATGCCGCCAAAAGGCGCCGAAGCTCGTGGGCGCCAGATGTCCACTTTGGCTGCCATTGCGCATCGTCGAGCCACAGACCCCGCTTTAGGCACATTGCTTGATGAATTGTCCGACGACGATTCTCTTTTGCCTGACGACAAGCTGATGGTTGCCGAGGCTCAACACGATTTTCGCCGCGCAACGTGTCTTCCCGAGGCTTTTGTGCGCGAGCAAACCGAAGCGCATTCCAACGGCTACAGCACCTGGACAGAAGCCCGTCGGGCAAACGACTTCGCCGCGTTCAAACCTGCCTTGGAGCGCAACGTCGAATTAGCCCGCCGCGCTGCCGATTATTTCGGATACGAGCAATCGCCCTATGATGCGTTGCTCGATCATTACGAGCGCGGAATGACTGCCGCCCGATTGCGCGCGCTCTTCGGTCCACTCGCCACTTCGCTCAAGGACCTTGTCGCGCGTATTGCTTCCTCGCCATCCAAGCCTGACGTGTCGTGGCTCGACGGCACGACGTGGAACCTTCCCGCCCAGGAAAAATTCAGCCACCGCGTGCTCAAGGACATGGGGTACGACTTCGATGCCGGGCGACTCGACGTCGCGCCGCATCCATTTTGCACGAATTTCGACCTCGCCGACGTGCGCATTACGTCGCGTTATTTCGAGGACATGCCTTTCTCCTCCTTGCAATCGGCCATGCACGAGGGAGGCCACGCGCTTTACGAACAAGGCTTCGATCCCGACTACCGCGGCACGCCGATTTCCGACGCACCGTCGCTCGGCATTCATGAATGCAACTCGCGCATGTGGGAAAACATGATCGGTCGCAGCCTGCCGTTCTGGCGTCACTATATTGGCGTTTTCCGCGAACATTTTCCCGGCCAGGCCGACGCCATCACCGCCGATCAAGCTTACGCCGCCGTCAACCAGGTCGCGCCGTCGCTGATCCGTGTCGAAGCCGACGAATGCACGTATAACCTGCATGTGATCATTCGTTTCGAGATTGAATGCGATCTGATCGAAGGTCGCCTTGCCGTCGGCGACCTGCCCGACGCGTGGAATGCAAAATACAAAGAATACCTCGGCATCGACGTTCCCAACGACGCCAATGGCTGTATGCAGGACGTGCATTGGTCCGCCGGATTGCTGGGATATTTTCCGACCTATACACTTGGGAATTTATATGCGGCCCAGATTTTCGAGAAAATCCTCGCCGACATGCCTGATCTTTGGGCAAACGTTGAAAGCGGAAAATTACTCGGCTTGCGCGAATGGCTTCGCGAGCACATTCATCTTGTTGGCCGCCGCAAAATGGCACCCGAAATCGTCGAAACAATCACCGGCAAAGCACCCGACAGCGCCGCGTTTTTACGTTACCTCGAAACCAAGTTCGGTGCGTTGTATAGTTTGAACGGCAAATGATATTAACGTTCGTATTAATGTTTGTTATTAAATCCAAACACGCACACCCCGCTGCTCGCGCAGCGGGGTGTGAAGTTAAGGGGAACCGCCTTGCATTCAAACGACAAAAACCCCGTCAGGGGTGAATGAACGTTGCCCAGCATTTCAGGGCTGGGTCTGAAGTCCAAATAATAAATGAGTCCCAGCGGGACGATTGAAGCGTTGAATAACGTTTTTCGAAAACAGCAGAATGCTCGGATTAAATTATTCAGACGGATATTTCTCGTAATATATCCGACGTTTTATTGGAGCCGTAACTCTATCCGGTTGTGGCTCAAGGAACAATTGATAGTAAGGCCAGTGGGATAACCGTTCTCTTTTTTTTACCCATTCAATCCGAATCCGACGCGCTTCCGGTAGCTCAGCTAAAGAATACACAATCCATGAATCGCCTTCCGAAAGAGGGATTATTGTTGGGCTTTGATGGGACAAAAGGTTGTCACCTTCTGGTTTGTACAAAAAGTAATTATTATAGAGCCTACCATCGACATCGAAAATGACTTGTTCCAACTCCTCGATCGTTTTGGGTTCGTTTGACTCAACGCGCACCGAAGTATCCTCTGTCCGGCGTTCTGTTTCACGAGACAAATATAAATCGGGTACAAGACCAATGTGTTCGTCCGAAATGATGATATTGTTGTTAATAATTTGAGATTGTTTTTTCCTTGCAAGGTTACTCAACGTAAAGTGAGTCAGAATTATCAATAGAATGATTCCAAATGGAACGATAAAATCCCGCCACGACCATTTTGATTCTTCCATCATACCACCCCGTAACAAGCTCGCCAGGAAGCATTCTCCCTGGCGAGCAAACTAAAAACTAAAAACTGTGAACTAAAAACTATTTCTCACGTACTATGCATCTCGCGCGCTTTTGCCAGATGCTCGTCGATTTTACGGATGCGGGATTCGGCGAATGCAATGCCCGCCAGGATGAATTCCTTGCGGCTGTTGGCGAGGTGTTCGGTCACTTCGAGCGGCACGCACTCCATCACCTTCTCGCGCGCTTTGTCTTTCATTTCGCAAAACGCCGCGCCGGGATGCCAGCCGCCTTTCGGTGCCTCGTCTTCTTCATCGTAGAACGTTTCCACCGGTTCCTGTTCCGGAGCCGCCTGTTGTTCGTCTTTCATTTCTTCGGGCTTATCGGTCATGAGAATGCCTCCCAATGGATGTCAATTTCATCACCCTTGCATTGAAACAAAAAAAGTGCCGAACGCCAAGGAAAAACACAGGGACAGCCGAAACCCGATTTTATGGAGCGTACGTCGCGCTGCTGTTGGGAGTTTCCCACACCACGATGGATTTCAGCCGCACCTGGTTGCCGAACCGCGATTTGCAGTCCTCCACCATTTGCTCGTAACACCACCGCGCCAAATTTTCCGCCGTTGGAACGCAATCGAACACAATCACCTTGAAATTATTTTCCAACAAAAACTCCATAAGCTTTGTGTCTTCTTTCCACACCATGAAGCCATGGTCGAGCGGATCGTGCACGCGCTCGGTCAGGATGTGTTTCAGATCGCCGAAGTCCATCACCATGCCCAAATCGCTGACGTCTTCTTTTTCGACCACCGTACCCTCCAGCGTGGCGATAATCCGGTAACGGTGACCATGCACGTTGCAGCACTTGGCCTTGTGCAGGGGAATCCGGTGTCCTGCATCGATTTGAATTTCGCGTGAGACTTCCAATGTCGTGGTCCTTATAAGTAAAAATAATCCCCGCCCGCGCGAAATCGGCGGGCGGGGGAGTCATCAGGTTGTCTTTGGCCCGCCGGGGCGAGGGGAAATTCAGGCGTCACGTTCCAGAAGGTAATCCAGCACATCCTTGCTCGAATACGTTTGACCCTTCAAATCCAGGAACGGCTTCAAAATTGCCAGATCGTTCCCCGCCGTCAGCAACGGCAATTCTCGGTAGCCGGACTTTTGTTGCTGCTCCAGCCCGATGTTGGCGACCAGGGCGTTGCACAGACACTTGCGCCCGACCGTTTCTTCCAGTTCGCCGCCTTTTTTCACGAACTCTTCAACCGGTTCGGAAGGACAACGATAGCCAATGGACCCATCTTCTTTCTGATAGGCTTTGCGCAAATAACCCAAGTCGCAAATTCGTGGGCGTTCCAGATAGGCGTCGTTTTCCGACAACGTGCCGGGCAATTCGACAACCTTGAATGGGAACCCTGTGGGGGAACCCAATGGATCGGTGAAGACGGCGATTTCGTTTTTGCTGCACGCCTCGATCACCTGCTGACGTAAATTGGGATCGAGTCCCGATTCCTGGCAGAAGGCAAACAACGTTCCCACTTGGATTCCGGTACCGCCGACTTCCAGAGCGTATTTCAGCCGCTCGGGGCTGCCGCACGAGCCAGCGAGCCAAAACGGAAGGCCCAACTTGGCAATTTGCCCAAAATCCACCTCGTCGCGCGGACCGTATGCCGGTTCGCCGCGATCGGTCAGCTTCATCGGTCCGCGTGGAGGCGCGTTGTGGCCGCCCGCTGTCGGGGCTTCCACCACAAAGCCGTCGATTTTTCCGGTCGCACGTTTCAACAAGGCCTGCGCCAGTGTTGCGGAAGAAATAATGGCCAAAAATTTCGGACGTCCCACCGACGGCAAGTCCTCGCCGAACAGCTCGTTTGGCTTGATCACCATGCGGTGCTGCTCGCCGGACTTCGTTTCCTCGACGGCAATCGCCATACTGGCGGGTTTGTGCTGGCTCAAATTGTCAAGAATCCCGGGAATTTCCCACGGGATGCCCGCACCCATTAAAACGTAATCGACTCCAGCCAGGACCGCTCCGTAAAGCGAGGCCAGATTTGGAACCTGGATTTTCTCCAGCAGGTTAATCCCCACCAAACCGTCGTGGCCTTCTTTGGCCAGCCAGACCTCGACGAAATTCGCCAGCACCGCATACTGTTGCTGCTGGATCGTCGGGTTCAGTCCATAAAAAGGCAGCCGGGTAAATGGTTGGTCCTTCGGCTTGCCACCGGGGATGTAAAATTTGTTTTCAAACTTTTGAGCGATTTCGGGAAAAGGGAAATGCGCCAGCGCCCGACGAACGTGATCGCCGGGATCTCCTGCCTGCAGGATGCGCACTTGAATCGAATCCAGCGCTGTGCCCGAGACCACGCCCAGTTGCCCTTGTTGGGAAACGGTACGCGCCAACCGCCAATTTGAAACAGCGGCTCCCATTCCCCCTTGAATGATTACCGGGTCAGTCATCTATCTCTCTCCACCATAGTTGAAAAACAAGGATCGGAATAGCGAGGGGCTGTATGTTGATCGACGAGGGCATGCAGATAAGCGGGAGTCCAATTGTCGATTATGGAAATAAACTTCAAGCGGTAAGTCCTTGATTTTGAGCGATTTACAAATGCGACGCTCGAAATTCTGTGTCTTCGATCCGCCCGATTATTCATGAGCAGCATCAACTTCCTGCAAGACTATGACGTGGGCACTGCTCCGGTTGCTACCATAATTGCTGCGAGCACGACCACGGTGATAACCATCCAAATAACCGGCCCGGCGATCAATACGACAATCCACAAAACCAACTTGTCGCGAACCATGTTCAGCATGTAAAAATAACCGGCGGCAAACACGAACGCTAGCACGGCGGCTATCAATCCTCCTACTACCCCACTGCCAAACATCAACTGAATGCACAAAATGAGGGCGGCATAAATTCCTGCAAAGAGAAACGGTTTCTCGACCTGCCCCTGAATAAACGCCATCGCAAATAGAATCACCAGTCCCAGCATCGCTTCGCCTCGTACTCAAAGGACTTCCAAACCATGCCGCAGTTGGCCGAAAATCCAGATGGTTGACACCCATCAATCGTTGCGGCATTGATCCAGACGCCCGAAGGTGACAGTGTCAATGGTTTCCTCCACAACCCTGGCGCGAGTCCGCTAAATTCTCAAACCAACGAGCCACTCGCACGGCGATTTCTCCATCGCGATGAGGATACCCTTTGCTGGGATCGCGGTTCAACACCGCGCTATCTCCCGTCTCGCAAAACTGTGCCATTCCCTCGAAATTCGCCCAATAAAAGATGCCCCAATTTTCCAGGCTCCATTCTTCCATGAACGGGTTTATCTCGTAATCGATGTAAAAGAGCCGTCCATCGCGGGAAACGACGAAATTGGCCGGAAAAAAATCCGCGTTCAAGCCATTGGTGGCCAAATGCTCCGCCATCGATGCCAGCTCGCGAACCATCTCAAGGGTAACGTTGCCTTGGGCGATCACTTTTGAAGCAACTGGGCCATCGATGTATTCTTTCAGCAAGATCTGCGCCTCGGAATCGTATCCCAGAAGACGCGGGACCGGTACCTGGAGCGCGCACAATCGTTCGTAGGCGTCGATTTCCACCGCCAGTTTATCGCCGCTGAACTGGTAGTACGGACATGGTTCCTGGTGAATTTGTTTCAGCACGTACTTGTCGTTCGATTTGCAATGCGTGGCCAGCCACGAGTAGCCCGACTTGCCCTTGCCAAGAAGTTTTTCCAACCGCAAAGGACGGCCACAAAACGTACCCTCATGCCCTGGCTCGAATTTACCGCAATTGGTTGGGTCCATGTTCTACCCCCCTTTCACAAACTGGGAAGGCGATTTAGCTCTCCGTCTCTTGGGGAAGCAAGCCAATCGAGATAGGTTTTATCGCTGGTTCAGGAGATGATGGAATTCTTTGGCGGCTCGTTGATGCACCATCAACAGGTCGAAATTGACGTCCGTGCCGGGCAATTCCCGGGCAAGCGCAACAGCCGTTGGGCGATTCCACGATGCCCACCGCATCGTATAGGGGGCATATCCGTTCGATTCGAGCAATGCGAGCAACTCACTCGCCGACGAACCGAATCGTTTCAGCACTGGATCGTTGCATTCGGTCAGGATAAAATCCGGCCCATCGGCGGAAGCCAGCCAGTTTTTGGCTCCTCGAAACGCCAGAATTTCGCTTCCCTCGATATCGATCTTAAGCAGTCGAACCTTGCCGAATGTCTTGCCCAACTCATCCAGGGTCGTTGCTTCGACAAGAATCGTTTCCGTCGGTTTCTCGCTGGCATCCAACGGTTGAACCGATGACCAAGTTGGAAATTCGCTCAGATGGAACTCGATTTTCGCGCCCAGCCGATCCGCCAGTGCGTGTTCGACCAGGTGCCAATTGGGAAAATGCGCTTCGTTACGCATGACATTGCGTTTCAAGCGCACGTTCAAGGCGGGGTTGGCCTCGATGGACCACACATGACCTTGCGATCCAACCTTGTTCGCCGCCGCGGCAGAATACAGACCCGCGTTTGTTCCCGCGTCCACAAACGTATCGCCCGGGCGCAGCAACGGAGCCAGAAACGCAAAGCCCTCCTCGCCCTGAAGCTCGTACGCCATCAGCCGCTCGTGATAATTGTCGAAATCATATTCGATCGTGATATCCCCATGAGCAACCAACCGCGTCCCGCGCATAGATTTTCCGAACGCGACCGACAAAATCCGGTCCAGTAATCGGTAACCTCGCCGTCGTCCGAAAACCATCGGCCAACGGCGGGCGATTGAGAGAGCCATCGCGGATGCGTGGGGGGGAGGGGCGGAATTATTTTGGGAGTCCATGAAAATCCAAGCATGTATTCGGAAAGCTTGTTGGAAAACAGCGTCCGACAATCATTCGTGATCGCTGGGTGGGCACAAGCCGAAAGCCGAATGCGCGATTTGCCTGCTCCGTAAAAATGGGAGTTTCCCCAGCGATTGCTCGCCGGGGAAACTTCTCCGCTCAGGGTTGGCCATTGGATAAACTGCTTAGTCGAACAAGCTGCGACGACGGCGGAGGAAAGCGGGGGTGTCGTAATCTTCTTTCGGTTCGGCTTGTTCCGTTGCGGCGGGCGAGAACTGCGGCACCTGGGCCTTGGACGGTGCTTCGGCTGCTTTCGGTGCGCGGGTGTCCGACGTGCCCGAATCGAACAGCGACGCGCTCGAAGCCGGGCGAACCGCCGAGCGTTCAGTGGGCGCCGAGGAAGAAGGCGCTACGCGGATCGTCGGTTGAGGGCCGCTCGACAGGCGACGGGCGCCACCGCCATTGGTACCGCCAGCGTTTTCTGTCGGAGCCTTCTCGTCGTCCATCAGGCGGTCCAGCGAATCGCGAAGCGTCAACGATTTGCGGGGCGCTTCCGGAGCCGGAGCCGCTTTGGCCTTCGGTGCTTCGTCCTGGAACAGCGGCGAGGACTTGATTTCGTCCAGAATGCCGAGGCCAGAGTCGGAAAGTTCCGGCGCTGGGGTTGCTGAACGCGCGCGAGCCGGAGCGACCGGCGCGGATTCAAACGCCTTCTGGAGTTCGCGTTTGCGGTGCAATTCGTCGCTGAAACCCGTGGCGATAATCGTCACGCGCATCGTGTCGGTCATGCTTTCATCAATCACCGCGCCGAAAATGATTTCGGCATCCGGGTCGGCGGCTTGCGCGACGAGTTCGGTCGCTTCGCTCACCTCGGCCAACGTCATGTCGGGGCCACCGGTGATGCAGATCAGCAGGCCGGTTGCGCCGTCGATGACAACCTTGTCCAGCAGCGGGCTGCTGGTGGCTTTCTTGACGGCTTCGCTGGCGCGGGATTCGCCCTTGCCAAGGCCGACGCCCATCACGGCGCCGCCACGACCGCCCATAATCGTATGAATGTCGTTGAAATCCACGTTGATCAAGCCCGGCGTCGCCACCAGGTCGCTGATCGAGGAAACCGCCTGGCTCAGGACCTTATCCGCCGCCTGGAAGGCTTCGCGCATGGGAACCTTCGGGCCAACGACATCGAGCAGCCGTTCGTTGTTGATGACGATGACGGTGTCGCTGCCTTCGCGGATGCGTTCCAGACCGCTGTCGGCGGACTTCATGCGGCGCGGGCCTTCAAACTTGAATGGTTTCGTAACGATGGAAACGGTCAGAATGCCCATTTCTTTGGCGATTTGAGCAACCACAGGCGAAGCGCCCGTGCCGGTGCCGCCGCCCAGGCCCGACGTGACGAACACAATGTCGGCGCCTTGCAGCGTATCGATCATCAGCTCGCGCGCGTCCAGCATGCATTTTTCACCCAAACGTGGGTCCGCACCGCAACCGCGGCCCAACGTAAGGTCGGCGCCGATCTGAATGCGATTCGGGCATTTGCTGCGTTTCAGAGCTTGAAGGTCGGAGTTGACAACGTAGAATTCGACATTCTGGATACCCAGGTCGAACATGGAATCGACAGCGTTGCAACCGCCACCGCCGACACCAACCACTTTAATGCGTGCGAACCCAGCGGGTTCATCTTCGAGAACAAATTCAGGCATGGGCACTACCTCTCGGGAACGGGAAATTGATCACAGGGTCCGGGAACAGGAACAGCAGCAGGAACACCCTAAGCGGAGAGAGACAAGTCTCGTGCGTTGTGATTTCGAGTTTTTCTGACAAGTCTCCTTGGGAGATGTAATCCAGGCTGGCAACTAACCAGTCCCACCTTTATCGTGAGCAACCCAGACTACGCCGAACAGTGTCAAGAACTAGTTTTGGAAAATTTTAGAAAAAATGAGGAGAACCTGGGGAAAAGTATTTAGCTAGGTATAGTTGACGGCTGCTTTATTTGGTCCGAAAATAATGTATCTGATACCATCCTGAAAAATGTGCCCTTAGTCCTAATGAGTCGTGGCAAAAAACGAATCCCTGAATTTCTGTTTGGAGTATTTGTGCTTGTTTTACTTTTCGGCGCATTCCATCTGCCTTCTTACTTTGAAAGAAACCGGATGAAAGCAGCTGTTGGCGAAACACAGCAACTGCGCAAAGCGTTAGAATATTTCTGGAATGATTGTGGCAGATTGCCCACGCAGGAGGAAGGACTCCAGGCATTGCTTGTTAACCCCGCCAATTTGGAAAACTGGCTAGGCCCTTATGTTGCGATCGTGGCTAGGCCCGATTCAGAGCAATTCGATGATCCTTGGGGTGTTCCATACGAATTCAAAGAAATCGATAATCAAGTGTGCGTCCAATCCGCTGGCCCGGACCGGAAGCTAAACACCCTGGACGACATTCGTACCAATCGCAAGTCGTTCTGATCTTTTTTGGAGAACGTGGTTATCTATCGTTCGCACTGTGACCTAATCAATTTGAATGGGAATTTCTCTTGATAGACGCTGTTTCATCGCTTGTGTGACACTCGTTAGAACAATCCACGATAACCCGCCACCCCAAACACCCCATAACATCCAAATGATCCAGAGTTCCCTGGGAGTTTTCAGACTGATTTTCGCGGAATTGATGCTTGGTTGCTCTTTCAGGTAAATCACCTGGATTGGGTCGCCGGGCTTGAGCGTCAAATATTCCGATTTCGTAATCCAACTTCTGCCCGTCACCGGTCGTTCGTTGCTCTGAAACCGATACCGAACCCAATAGTCGAGGGCACCATACTTGGGAATATACCAGCTTGAATTGACCACCGTTCCCGTCGTCTCTGCCCCCGAGCGAAGTCTGAACTCATCATCCGTCCGGCTTTGATAGCCTAACGTTAGAAACAATGCCAGCGGTCCAAGTATCAGCACCATCCAGAACACACGGTTCCCATGATCGCCATCGACCTTTGGGTCACAGGCGCACCGGATTTTGTTGGGCATTTCCCTGCAAGGTGCCAATTTGTTTTCTCCGAGTCTTTGGACGAATACACGAGGTCTTTATTTTATCTGCGATTACATTTTGAATACGCTCTCTATCGATCTTTCCTTATGTACCTACGTGATCCAGATTCGATGATTCAAAACGATCGTTCGATTTTTGTCAAAATCGATCACGAAATCTCACCCTATAAAACATCCACGTTAGGAATGAACGCCGTTCTAACGTTTCTCTTGCCGTGGAAAGCCGCTCGGGGCTGAATGGCGCCTCAGTGGGATTGCCGGTCTCGAAGGATCGCAACCGCCCGCTGCCCCCGTTTCATTCCGACCAGCGAAGGAACCGATTCGATGATTCCCATCATGACGTATGCGCGCCAGAAATCCAAGGTCTGGGAACGCCTTGCCCATGCGCCAACCGAGGACCCGAAAACGCGCGAAACCGTTTTTGGTATTATCGAACAGGTACGCGCCCAGGGCGATAAAGCCCTGATCGATCTAACTAAGAAATTCGACGGCGTGACGCTGACGTCGGAAACGATTCGTTTGCCCAAAGAAACGCTCAAAGCTGCATGGAAATCCCTCGACAAGCCGCTTCGTTCGGCGCTGAAGCTGGCCGCCAAGCGCATTGAAGCCTTCCACAAACACCAACTCCGTGAATCCTGGGTACTGAAGGACAAGGACGGTTTTCGTCTCGAACAGCGTTGGATGGCGCTCGGCGCGGTGGGGCTTTACGTACCCGGCGGCGCGGCGTCTTACCCGAGTTCCGTGCTGATGGACGCGATTCCCGCTCGCGTGGCCGGAGTCGATCGTATTGTGGCGGTGACGCCGCCCGCTCGCGAAGGGCGCTACACGGCAGCGACACTTGGCGCGCTTTACTTGGCTGGTGTGGACGAGGTTTATCAAGTCGGTGGTGCCCAGGCCGTGGCCGCGCTGGCCTATGGCACGGAAACCATCCCACGCGTCGATAAAGTGGTCGGTCCGGGTAACCGTTTCGTGGCCGAAGCCAAGCGTATGCTCTACGGCACGATCAGCATCGACATGATTGCGGGCCCGAGCGAGGTGATGATTATTGCGGACGAAACCGCATCGCTCGAATGGATCGCGGCGGATATGCTCGCCCAGGCAGAACACGACGTCGTGGCGCAGGCCGTCGCGGTGCTTGTGGGACGCAAGGACGGACGGTTGCTGCTGAAAGAAATCAAAAATCAAGTGGCGCAAGCGCCCCGGCGCGAGATTCTGGAAAAATCCTTGGCCGATTTCGGCGCGATTATTCAGGTCGCCGACCTCGACACCGCCATTGAACTTGCCAATTTGAAAGCGCCCGAGCACTTGGAAATGATGACCGCCGATCCGCGCAAGGCAGCTCGTCGCGTGCGCAACGCCGGGTCGATTTTCGTGGGTCGTCACGCCGCCGAAGCCATCGGCGATTACATCGCGGGACCCAACCACGTATTGCCGACGGGTGGAACGGCGCGGTTTTTCTCGCCGCTTTCCGTTCAGGATTTCCTCAAGATGACACAGCTCATCGAATGTACGTCCAAATCGCTTCGGATGGTGGGTCCGGCGGCGGCAATCATCGCCGATGCCGAAGGACTCGACGCCCACGCCCGTTCCATTCGCCTTCGTCTTGGTAAGTAATCGCTCGGAGAATCATACATGACTCAATCGACGGAAAATCCGCCGCTTGGCAAGCTTGGGCGGCCTTTGCCGCGCCCCGAGGTGTTGCGCATGCACGCCTATATTCCGGGAGAGCAGCCGA
Organism: uncultured Candidatus Sumerlaeota bacterium; assembly: GCA_964580585.1. GTDB lineage: Bacteria > Sumerlaeota > Sumerlaeia > SLMS01 > JAHLLQ01 > CAZOKZ01. Next base: position 45,907 of record CAZOKZ010000031.1, read on the forward strand.
AGAATCCGAAGCTGGTGAAGCTGAACACGAACGAAAACAGCTATCCTCCTTCGCCGCGCGTGCTCGAAGCCTTGCATGCACTCGGCGATCATGCGGTGGGTCGTTATCCGGATCCCATGTGTACGCGATTGCGTGAATCCATCGCGGGGTCACTTGGTGTCGAGGCGGACCAGATCATCATGGGCAACGGATCGGACGAAGTGCTCAAGATGGCGATCGAGGCCTATGTCGATCCCGAGGACAGCGTGGGTTATTTGTGGCCAACGTATTCGCTCTACCCGGTCTTTCTGGACAAAATCGGCGCACACGAAGTGCGCTTTCCGTGGTCGCCAGACAGAGATTCGCAGGAATACGCCCTCGCCCAGGCACCCGAGGACCTTAAGCTTGTCTTCATCACCAATCCGAATCCGCCGTTCGGTTTGGAGGTAACCCTGGAAGCCATTCGGCGATTTGCGGAAACGCGCCTTTCCACGTTAGTTGTCGTGGACGAGGCTTATATTGCCTATGGGGGCGAGTCGGCGATCGCGTTGGTGCGCGAGGATTATCCAAACGTTATTGTGACGCGCTCCTTTTCCAAATCGCACAGCCTGGCGGGCATGCGGGCCGGGTTTGCCGTGGGTCCCAAATCGGTTATCGAGATGTTTTACCGTGTCAAAGACTCCTACAACCTGAACGCAGCGACCCAGGCGGCAACTCTCGCCTCGTGGGAGGACGCGTCATATACCGAGACGATTGTGGCGAAAATTTGTGCCACGCGCGAACGGGTGGCCGTCGAATTGACCGCTCTGGGATTCAATGTACCGCCCAGTCGGGGGAATTTTCTCTTCGCGCGGCATCCGGAAGTGCCGGAAATTTTCGCCAAACTTCGCGAGAACAACGTTCTGGTTCGCTATTTCGACACGCCAGAACTTCGCGATGGGTTGCGGATTTCGATTGGCACGGACCAGGAGATGGATGTTTTCTTACAAGTGCTGAAACAAATTGTCCTGAAATAAGCGTGTCGTTGGCTGTTCAGGCCTTGCCTGCGAAAAAGCGCCTGGAGCGCTCCGTCTCGTTGGCAGAGGGGAGTAAATTCCCCTTCTTTGGTTAAGATTTTAGGGTTGCGCCTATGCCAACCTGTTCTTACGTCTAGGGTTGAAATTGAAAGTTTCAGCCGGATAACCAAGCAGGAATCCCAGGGGAGTTTACCTGTTATGACTCGCAAAATTCGAGTACGCCTGGCCTTGGCGGGAGCCGTCTGCGCTCTTCTACTGGCGGCGGCGCCGAAAACGGCGGACGCCCGGGGGCCGTTGTATCGCACCACCTACCCGTCCAAAATCACGGGCAAAATGTGGGGTGGTGTCGCCAATGTGTTGTTTTGCTGGTGTGAAGTCCCGATTGAAGTGAATCGGGAAATCCAGAATACCGACCCCTTCACGGGAACCGTGGTGGGACTTGGTCAGGGAATCTACCACACCGGGCGTCGGTTTGTATTGGGCGCTGTCGATGTGGTCACCTTTCCCATCGATGTGTACGATAATAACTACCAATCGATTCAACGGACCGACTTTCCGTTCATCGATGAAGTTGAATAAAACCAAAGCAGTCGATCCAGCGCGTCGGAAATGAGCCACGCACGAACTTGCGGCCTCAAGGAGGGCACCCAATCCATGTTCTCGTTTTCTCGTTTATCCCGAATTTTCTGCCTGTGCGGTATTCTTGCCGTTGCAGCCCTGATGATCCCTTCGACGGCTGCGGCCCAGGGTGACGAAGATGCCTATCGCGACAACTCGGACATCTCGAAGATGTTCCACAAACTGGGTCGCGGTGTTTCCAACGTCCTGCTCGGCTGGGTGGAAATTCCGAAAAACGTCGCTCGCGAATGGCACCGTACCGAACCCTTCACGGGCACCATCGTCGGCGTGATCAAAGGCTTTGGCTGGGGCATCGCCCGCACCATCGCTGGATTCTACGAAGTGATCTCGTTTCCCTTCCCCATACCACGCGATTATCAACCCATCATGTATCCCGAGTTCGTGATGCCCAGTGTCTGGGGCGAACGGCTCCCGATTTACCAGGACGAATTCCTGGCTTCGAGCGCCAACAGCACGGCGGCCTACAGCAACGTCAGTGGCGAGCCGACCTACGGCTATCCTTCTGGCTGGCTACATGAGGCGTTGCGGGGCAAGGCCGACCTTGTCTATCTTGTCCATGCCTACAACTGGGCGGGGCTTGACATTGGCGTGTTCAAGGTAATAACCCAGACCAGCGCGGAAAAGGTCGAAGCGGTAATGACTGAAATTGACAAAGTCATGAAACGCATTCACGACACGGAAGTGTCTCCTTCCGAGCTTGATCTGGCAAAGGAAAGCATAATAATCAATGACGCCCTGAGCCGCGAAAAGGTGCGTGAACGCTGCATGGAAATTTCCTACAACGAGCTTTATGGTCTTGGTTACAAATACCATGAAGGAATTGCACAGAAAATAAGGGCGGTTACGGCCTCCGAGGTGAAGAGGGTGGCTAATAAATACCTTACGCACAGGGTTGTTGCCGCTACAGGGCCCAAGGACGCGCTTGAGATAGTCAAGAAACACACAGGCACGGACAAGGCGGAAGTAAAAGAGGATAAAGATGACTCCGCGCGCGAAGACAAAAAAATATCCATAGACACAACCGCACAGCCGGAGCTGAAAGGCGATGTCGGCACCGGAAAATAAGGTTCCACAAATTTACATGAAAGGTTTCTGATGAGAGGAAAAAGTCAGGGAGGTTTTTTCAGCATTGTTCTGGCGGCGGTTTTATGTATCGGAATTTATCTGATAATTGACCAGCTTGACATGGTGCGCAAGTCGCAATACGACACGGCGCAGGCACTGAAGGAAACCACGTCGGAACTACGCCGCATACGCATGCTGCTGCAGAACAGCGGGTTTGAAAAAGTATCTAATAAAATAAACAATATCGAAACCAACACGGAAACAGGTAGCAGCAATAACCATGAATCCGGCAGCAACTCTGGCACACAAGCCGGCAGCGTTTCACATCCGGCAAAGGACAATGGCAACTGGCAGTTCAACAATTCAGACCTTTATGCCAGAGATGCGGATTCGGGCGGTGAGCGAGTGACGGCCGTCACTTCCTTCTCCGGCAATTTCAATTACATCATTAATAACGAGGGAACCGTAGGCGATGTCTGGGGAACATGTAACGATTCTCTTGGCGCGCGCAATCTTGCGCAGCCGGACAGGTTTGAACCAAGAATGGCAAAATCCTGGAAGATTTCCGATGATGGCAAGATAATAGAAGTCGAATTGAAAAAAGGCATATATTGGCACGATTTCACCGATCCGGTAACAGGCAGGGAATGGAAGGATGTCCCTGTCACTTCAAATGATTTTGCCTTTTACATTGACACTATCAGAAACGAACAACTGCCGTGTGACCCAATCCGGAATTATTACAACGATCTGGACAGGGTTGAGGTGGTAGATGATTTACGGATGAAATTCATCTGGAAAAATGTGTATTTCCGCGCGCTTGATTTCACGCTTGGCATGAGCCCGCTGCCGAAACATCTTTACCGTCCGGAAGAGGGGATCAGCGATGAAATATTTGCCGAAAATATGCTGAAGAACATGGCCGCGCGCAACCAGATTGTCGTCGGGTGCGGGGCGTATGTATTTAAAAAATACATAAAAGGCGACCGCATAATAATGGAGCGCAATCCCGCCTATTACGGCCCGCTGCCGAATATAAAGCGCCTCGTATTGCGCCAGATAAAGGACACGGAAAAACAGCTGATAGAATTCGGCAAGGGCAGTCTCGACGCAATGGGGCTTACTTCGGTGCAGTGGGTTGAACAGACAAACAGCGCCGATTATCTTACCGTGTGCGATGATGTTGAAAAGGGAACCGAGCTAACCCTCGCGCATGACAGAAAAAAGGTGGCGGCATTCAGAAGCGGCGATCCCTTCGGCCTGCACAAGTTTGAAAAATTCATGTACCGCAGGTTTTCCTACAACTTCATCGCCTGGAACATGCGCCGCCCGTTGTTTGCAGACAAAAACGTAAGAATGGCATTAACCCACTGCGTTGACCGTAAGCGTATTATCAACGAAGTTTTTTTCAACAGCGGCCTGCAGACTACGGGAAATTTCGTTCCGCACAGCCTTTATTATGATCATTCGATAACGCCGTGGCCTTTTGACATTGAAAAAGCCAGA
>CAZOKZ010000032.1:0-5098 GCA_964580585.1 uncultured Candidatus Sumerlaeota bacterium
GACCGTGCGCGAATTGCCATAACCTCGTCGAACGCGACCGAGGAAAAATGCTGCGGGCAAGTTGGCGCGAGATGAAGGATTTGATGAAACGGTGATTCGGATCGGGAATCGCTCGGCGAATGAACCACGTCCCTGGAATCGCCGAGCCCCAGTTCGGTACCACCAACCTCTCGAAAAAAACAAACGTAAAAACCGATCGATGAACGTTTCCCAATTTTCTTGCGAACAATATTTGTTTGCGAATTGCCTTGAGCCGAACTGGGGCTCGGCGGTCCCGGGGACGGAGTTCCCTGTTACTCAATGCACCAAATAAAACACCCCAATCATCGCCATGCCGATCAGCGTCCCGCGCCACACCAACCGCGCGGCGCATGCCTCGCCGATGGACTGTTTTTCGGCCAGGTTCATCCGCGCCGCGATCAACCAAACAACGAAAAATAACGCCAGCACCACGACACCGTGCCCAATCCAATGATGGCCGACCTGAGCCAATGCGCTTTTAATTGCTGGAATGGATTCTTTGAAAATCGTCAGCAGAGCGTTTGCGACGCACGCCACACCGTACGCCACGGCGGCGTTCGCCATCGGCGCGCCCGACGTACACGCGCACGACCCTCTATCGGAAATGGAACATTGTTCAGTCATCAGTTGCCTCCTCCCTGAGCCGCCATTCCCAACCGCACGCTCATGCTGACAATGGCGCCCATGCCTTCCATCGCAAGACCAAGCAGCACAATGCTTCCCGCCACGGCCCGAATCAGCCGCCCACCCGTATCGGCATCGGTGCCCATAGCCGCTCGAACCGTCAGAGGTAGCAATATCGCCAACAACGGCAACATCAGAAACACATGTTCTTTGGTTTCCATTACCCACGCGTGCGCCCACGGCCACGGACCGGCTTTCACAAGGGCCTTCACCTCGGCATATTCCACCACATACCACCAACCGCCCATTGCCGTGGCCAAAACGATCAACGCCGCCGAAAGCGCGGCAAACACAGCCATCCGCTGGGTGGCGCGACGCGTGACGAACGATTCCACCAGCACCCAGCCCGCCGCCAAGGTGCCCAGCGCGCCGCACGCGGCATGACCCAGAAGCAGGATTTCCTTGGATAACGCCATTTTGGAAGCCGATCCCCTTCCACAAGATTCCCCATCGTGCGCTGAAATGGGGCAGAGCGCTCAACGAAAATCCGAACACCAAAAACCCTAAGAATATGCGCTTGACTCCCGGCGAGTGGTGGTGCTGTATCCAAGACCCTTGTGCAAGTCGGGGCGTGGCGCAGCCTGGTAGCGCGTTCGCTTGGGGTGCGAGAGGTCGCAGGTTCAAATCCTGTCGCCCCGACCATTCAAGAAAGGGTCTAAACCCAACAAAATCAACCATCACCCCCGGGATTTCGGTCCTGGGGGCTTTTCATTTCCCCGGATCAAACGAGACAAAAAAAGACAGTTTGGCACATAAAGTTGTTACGAGATGGCAACGGGGAAACGAGGCAAGGGATTTGAGAACGCCAAGAATCCTATTCGGGATTTCGTTTCGCTCAATCTTACTCACATTTAGAATTGCGCAATCAATGTAAACACTCGATGACAAACAGGACCCTTGAGCTATCAGGGGTGGGGTTCAAATGGGAGAACCCGGATTGCCCACCCGACAGGTCTCGTCTGGCGAAGTACCTGTATTATGTACACAACGATGAATTGATATTGAGCTTATTGTGAAGATAATTGATAGAAGATACCTCGTCATTAGTTTTGATTCGTGGCCTCCCTACGGCTTCACATGCGCTAATGCCGCCTCCAGGTTTTCTCGGCTGACATGCTAGATTGGCCCGCATTTGTACGCGCCTCTGAGCCATCCCCGGTCTTATCAGTTGTGAATGGTTTGGGTAGTTACCCCGGCGATCTTGGCGGCGCGGGGGAAACTCAGGTCGTTAAGCGGGTTTGGTGTGGCTTGTTCCATGCTAATTCTCCTTTTTCTCACGTCAAAAGTTCGATGATAATGGCGATCCCGAACCAAGCTCCACCGATGATTAGGCATAAAGCCCATTGCGGGAGTTTGCTCATATTGATTTCTCCTTATCATTTGGTCGAGTGTTAGGCTCTCGCCCGGTTCAGTCAAAATCTAGGCGACCTCTGATCCGCGCCTACACGTGAGTTGCAACCCAGACGGGCGTTTCGTCGGCGAGCTGGCGGATTCCCTCTGATCCGCGCCTACACGTGAGTTGCAACTCGTAATGCCCATTCGTCGCCACTTTCGGGTCGTCCCTCTGATCCGCGCCTACACGTGAGTTGCAACTGGTGTTTATCTTTGTGATAAATCAAAATCCCCTTTCCTCTGATCCGCGCCTACACGTGAGTTGCAACACCCATTGCCGTCGGGACACCATTCCCGAGGAGGTCCTCTGATCCGCGCCTACACGTGAGTTGCAACTAGCGAGCCGGTTGTTTTTCCAATTCGCGCGCCTCCTCTGATCCGCGCCTACACGTGAGTTGCAACTAGAAGATGGATTCAACAAAAAAGTTCTGGTGGACCTCTGATCCGCGCCTACACGTGAGTTGCAACAACACTTGAAATCTGTATGGCGGCTGTGAAACACCTCTGATCCGCGCCTACACGTGAGTTGCAACCGTGTCATTGTCTGGCCTCGACCTAGAAAAGTTCCTCTGATCCGCGCCTACACGTGAGTTGCAACTGTCGCTGAATTTCGCGCCACCTGGATCCTAGCCCCTCTGATCCGCGCCTACACGTGAGTTGCAACCATCAATCGCGGCTGGCAACGCCGATGCGATGGCCCTCTGATCCGCGCCTACACGTGAGTTGCAACTCCCCATCCTGCCTTACCGGGGCGGCGTGACACTCCCTCTGATCCGCGCCTACACGTGAGTTGCAACCCAAACGTGGACCACGTAATGATTCCCATGTTTCCTCTGATCCGCGCCTACACGTGAGTTGCAACATCCAGCGCTTTTTGTGCATCAACTCCAAAATTTTCCTCTGATCCGCGCCTACACGTGAGTTGCAACAACTCGGGTGCGCGTTTCGGTCGCAATGTTTGGCCTCTGATCCGCGCCTACACGTGAGTTGCAACTCGCTCGCCATTTGAGAAGGACATGCAAAGATGATCCTCTGATCCGCGCCTACACGTGAGTTGCAACATGTTGATCCTATTTGGTTTGCAAGTCTTTTGGCCTCTGATCCGCGCCTACACGTGAGTTGCAACCCAATCTCACCAAGCGCCACGGTGATTTGCGCGCCCTCTGATCCGCGCCTACACGTGAGTTGCAACCTTCAGCTTCACTAGCAAGTGGCAAGGGCTTAGATCCTCTGATCCGCGCCTACACGTGAGTTGCAACCGCTATGACCCGATGCGACCACGGGGTATGAGATGCCTCTGATCCGCGCCTACACGTGAGTTGCAACACGATTCTTATGCAATTCAAAAGGCTGACATTTTCCTCTGATCCGCGCCTACACGTGAGTTGCAACGGCGTCTTGCATGGACTACTTCAAGTACAAGAGGCCTCTGATCCGCGCCTACACGTGAGTTGCAACTCCAGACGATTGAAGAGCTTCGTTACGTCATGAGCCTCTGATCCGCGCCTACACGTGAGTTGCAACGTTCAAACGTCTTCAAGTCGTGCGGGAAATTTTGCCTCTGATCCGCGCCTACACGTGAGTTGCAACAATAGGTCTGATTGCTGGTTTGCATGGCCTTCGAGCCTCTGATCCGCGCCTACACGTGAGTTGCAACCAGCACGACGGGTTTGCGGTTGGCGGGTCCGGAACCTCTGATCCGCGCCTACACGTGAGTTGCAACTACACACCCGATTCGTCCTCATGCTTTTGAGGAGCCTCTGATCCGCGCCTACACGTGAGTTGCAACTTCATTTTTTGGATTGTACAACATCCATTCAGGGCCTCTGATCCGCGCCTACACGTGAGTTGCAACCCACTATCAAAATTTGGATCTCCTTCCCACAAACCCTCTGATCCGCGCCTACACGTGAGTTGCAACCGATCAACTTTCACTTTCTTTTTCGCATGCTCGCCCTCTGATCCGCGCCTACACGTGAGTTGCAACGCTCGTGGTTTATGCACCTGTTTGTTAATGACGGGCCTCTGATCCGCGCCTACACGTGAGTTGCAACCCATCGCGGTGCCCGCCGCCGGGTAATCGCCCACCTCTGATCCGCGCCTACACGTGAGTTGCAACTACCAACGGGTTCAGCTTTACTTTCAATTCCCCACCTCTGATCCGCGCCTACACGTGAGTTGCAACAAAACGGTAGTATGACAAACACAGGTTGGAATGTCCTCTGATCCGCGCCTACACGTGAGTTGCAACCGCGATTTTTTCGCGGCTGGTGTGGTGCCGGAGGACCTCTGATCCGCGCCTACACGTGAGTTGCAACTCAAAAGCGAAAGCAAAGTTCGCTGATTTTTTGCCTCTGATCCGCGCCTACACGTGAGTTGCAACTCACTGGCGCATGATTCGCCGCCGCGATAAATCGCCTCTGATCCGCGCCTACACGTGAGTTGCAACATGGTTCAGATGATCGGTGCGATTGATCGTGAAACCTCTGATCCGCGCCTACACGTGAGTTGCAACGATCGTAAGGGTTTTGTGACTGTCGTGCCGGACGCCTCTGATCCGCGCCTACACGTGAGTTGCAACCAAATCGGGAGGCAATTGGGACGGATCATCAAGTCCTCTGATCCGCGCCTACACGTGAGTTGCAACTCCTTTTTCGGTTTGCACGAAAAATGATAGAAATCCTCTGATCCGCGCCTACACGTGAGTTGCAACATCGGGAGGCAATTGTGACGGATTATCCATTATTCCTCTGATCCGCGCCTACACGTGAGTTGCAACGACGTCCCCCGGCCAATCGATGTCGCTCATCGAACCTCTGATCCGCGCCTACACGTGAGTTGCAACTAAGGCGCGGGCGACCGAGCAGGGAGATTTAGCGGCCTCTGATCCGCGCCTACACGTGAGTTGCAACATATTTATGTTCGTTGTAAATTATGCAATTCAGGCCTCTGATCCGCGCCTACACGTGAGTTGCAACCCAAAACTGCCGATGATACACCA
>CAZOKZ010000032.1:5198-31588 GCA_964580585.1 uncultured Candidatus Sumerlaeota bacterium
TGATACACCATAACTAAACAGTCCTCTGATCCGCGCCTACACGTGAGTTGCAACCGGGTCCGGGGAAGGTGTAGGAGACGGGTCCGGACCTCTGATCCGCGCCTACACGTGAGTTGCAACCCAAAACTGCCGATGATACACCATAACTAAACAGTCCTCTGATCCGCGCCTACACGTGAGTTGCAACCCGATTTACTCCTACTTATGGACAATATTTGGAGACCTCTGATCCGCGCCTACACGTGAGTTGCAACGACATGAATCAACTCACTATCGCCGATTTCGGCCCTCTGATCCGCGCCTACACGTGAGTTGCAACTTTCCGTCACAAACACCAGCTTGAGTAGCTTTAGCCTCTGATCCGCGCCTACACGTGAGTTGCAACTGGAGGAGGCGGCGACGGCCACGTTGTTCATGGACCTCTGATCCGCGCCTACACGTGAGTTGCAACCAAACTGCTGCTCGGCTTCGTATCTTTCAAAAACCCTCTGATCCGCGCCTACACGTGAGTTGCAACTGGTGCGCTGCGTCCCGCGTTGGTTGATTGAGCGCCTCTGATCCGCGCCTACACGTGAGTTGCAACCCCATGCAGCCAACAAACGCTTCGGTTTTATTATCCTCTGATCCGCGCCTACACGTGAGTTGCAACCCGCCAGCGTGGTCAACGCCTTCGCCTGGTCCGGACCTCTGATCCGCGCCTACACGTGAGTTGCAACAAAAAGACGCCGGCGCGAGAAAGGGTTTCCGCATCCTCTGATCCGCGCCTACACGTGAGTTGCAACGGCTTTTCCGCCCCTTGAATGTATAAGCTATAAACCTCTGATCCGCGCCTACACGTGAGTTGCAACGGCAACGCGCGGCGGTTGTGCGCGAGTTGTATGTCCTCTGATCCGCGCCTACACGTGAGTTGCAACTGCCAGCGTGTAGTATCAGCCACGCCCAAGGTTGACCCTCTGATCCGCGCCTACACGTGAGTTGCAACAACCGCCCCCACCGCCATGTCGCGCCAAGGCATCCCCTCTGATCCGCGCCTACACGTGAGTTGCAACTTATCGGCGAGGGATACCACGTCGCGAAGATGCCCCTCTGATCCGCGCCTACACGTGAGTTGCAACAATACCGGCGAAATACTCGAGCATTTTCCTCGCTCCTCTGATCCGCGCCTACACGTGAGTTGCAACCAAATGATTTTTCTGAAACCTGACATGCCTAAACACCTCTGATCCGCGCCTACACGTGAGTTGCAACATGTAGCCCGAAGGATCAATTATCGCACCGGTTGACCGAGCAAAAAACGCGAACCTCCCAACCTTTAGTGTTCATGCAACGCGGATTCTGTCGCAACTATTGTGTAAACACTTCAATTTCAGCACCCGCGAACCTTCCAGGGAAATACTGGTCATCTATGGTTCGCGCTGAAAATATGGATCATGTCCCGTTTGTCGGGACAGCCACCCCTCTTTCGAGGGGCTTCTGAATCCTGAGTCACCCCAAGGATGGTCAGGTTCGATTGGCCTGCGAGAAGGCCACACGTCCGGGGTCATCGGTCACGAGGTGCCCGAGAACCACGGGCGAACTGCTCCATTCGGAGCCTTAATCGTTTTCCTTAGCCTGCATGGCTTCCCGTATCAAGTCTTCTATTCCGAAAATTGACATATTTCTCGCCGCGTTTTTATCGGCATTTTCATGGTGCCCACAATGGACACATTGAAAATGTGCCTGCCCCTTTTTTTTCTTGGGTCGGTTTTCCCGCGAGATGAATCCGCATTTTGAACAGCGTTGCGACGTGTAGGCGGGATTGGGGCGAATCAGCTCCACGCCATACTTTTCCGCGTTCCATCGCAGGGCATCAATCACTGTGCCGGGTGGCGTAATGGATTGGAAGGAGTTTGAATTCATGCTCTCGGAAGAACATGAATCGAGACAAGACGAGCCAAGATTTTTATAGTGTTAATAACACACCCTCAAGTGCTTATTAGCCTTGAAAATCAAGGCGATTCGTGTTCCGATATGCGACAAACGAACCCATTTCGGGACGTTCGACATTCAACAAAGGAGGCTTGAACATTGAAAATCAGAAAGCGAAAATACCCGGACGGGAGCTTTCGATTTGTCGTGGACTATCGGGTCGCCGGGCGGCGCAAGCAGCGCGTTATCCCCGGCGTCAAAACGCTCAAAGAGGCGCGACTGGTGGCGGAATCATTGTTCGCCAATGAGAAACACCAGGAAATCTGTGGCGTGCTTTCACCCGTCTCTGTTGCGGAGAAAACCGTCACGCTTGGCGCTTTACTTCAATGGGACCGCAACAGGGCGAACATCGCGCCCGCAACGCGGCGCATGGAAGAAGCCAACGCGCGACCACTGTTGAAATTCTTCAACGAGAACCGACCCGTGTGGAGCATTGGACCCGCCGACGTTCAGAATTATATCAAACAACGACTCGACATCGAAGGCAAAAAACCAAGAACCGTTAACATGGAACTTCAACTTCTGGCAGGGGCATTCAAACGCGCGGCAAAAAACCGTATGCTGTCGCGTGTTCCTTTCCAGATCGAGAAAGTTCCCGAACCCCACACCGACCGCCGCGCATTGTCCCGCTCGGAAGTTGAAAGGTTGCTGCTCGAAGCCGAAGCGCGCGGCATTGGCGACGAGGTAGCCATCCTGGCCAACTGTGCCCTTCGCCGTGGCGAGTTGTTTCGGCTGAAATGGGCGGACGTTGACCTTGATACCAACTCGCTTTGGGTGGAATCCCGCAAGCGTGGCGGTGCCGGTACGATGCGGCGCGAAACGATCCCACTCTCCCCCGCCGCCGCTGATGTGTTCGCAAAACGAGCGGAGCGTTTACACAACGGCGAACCCGACCCCGAGGCTTTAGTGTTTGGCGTCTCTCCTGAATCGCGAGACGACCGGCTTGCCTATCGACGTAAGGGGGCCAAGGGCACCGTCGAAGGCGTTGTGCGGCTGGAGCAACACCGCTTCCGTCACAAACTCAAAGCCGCCGCCCGTGCGGCTAAAATCGAATGGGCGGACGCCTTGCGCCCACACGACCTTCGCCACTACGCGGCAACGTGGCTTCTCGCCAATGGCACCAGCATCGCCGATACCGCGAAATTGCTCCGTCACCGAACACCCGTCACGACGCTGAAAACCTATGCACACGCAATGGATGAAAGTTTACGTTCAGCCGTCGAGCGGCTAGGTGTTGCACTGCCAGCAAAAGTGATCGCCGTTCAAGATGTGTTACGAGATGGCAACGAGGTATCTCAAGACTCGACGCAAAGCGTTGAACGCACACAAGTTACAGGCTGATCCTTTCTCGCTTGGGGTGCGAGAGGTCGCAGGTTCAAATCCTGTCGCCCCGACCATTCAAGGGCTCAAACCGAGTCTGCGTATTCTCCCCCGAGGATTTCGATCCTCGGGGGTTTTCTTTTTCTCGCAAAAACCTGCGAATGAGAATCATCAAATCTCGTTGACAGTTTTTTTATCCGCGGTGGATAGAAAACAACTTTAGTTTGGAGCCCTCTTGCCATGCTTCGCTCGATGAAACCGGTCCGAACGGGACTCTGCGCACTTGGATTTTCATTTTTACTGTCCTCCAATCTTCCTGCCGATCCTGGAACGGCATTCACCTATCAAGGTTTTCTGGAAGACGGAGGCGTACCGATCACGAGCACCGTCAGTTTGCGCTTTACACTCTTCGACGTTGCCGACGCAGGCAACTCCGTGGGATCGCCGCTGACGTTCGATCCAGTGGCAGTGACGCGCGGCGTTGTCGTTCAGGAACTCGATTTCGGCAATGTCTTTAACGGCAGCGCTCGTTGGCTATCGATCGAGGTTGATATGGATGGCGGTGCAGATTCGTTCGTTTTGCTGAATGGGCGTATCGAATTGCTGCCGGTTCCCTACGCCATGGCGGCCAGGACAGCGCTCGACGATGACGACCGAAACTCGTCCAACGAACTGCAGCACCTACAACTGGCAGGGGCGACTTTGAGTCTGACGGATAGCGCGGTCAGTGTGGACCTGAGCACGTTGGCAGGTAATACGTTCGGCGACGGGCATTCGCTCGACGCGGCGGACGGCGACCCAGTGGATGCGCTTGTGGTGGACAACGAAGGCAACGTGGGCATCGGGACCATGTCGCCGTCGGCACCGTTGCATGTTTCTCGTCCACCCGCCGATCCGGAATTCAAGACTGTTTTCACGTTCGGACCCAATCGTGGGTTCAATTTGGTACTCCCAGACAATACGACAATCGCCGATTTTGTGCCGCCGGAATACATGAGCAAAGCCGGAAACTATATTTTCGGCGTGAATCCCCCCTATTTCTCGATTTACGATGTATCCAATCCCACCCAGCCGGTTCGAAGGGCTCAGATGGAAGACGACCCTGCGAATGGAATCCATTTGCTCGACATGAGGACACCCGCATTCGGAAACAATATCGTTGCGATCCCCGAATACATCGCAGCCTTCGTTGCGCTGATCGATGTTTCGAATCCTAAAAGCCCTGTTTATGTCCATACGCTCGACAAAAACAACCCAAACAGAGTTGGCGGTGTTGATATCGAAAACAACATTCTGGGTGTCGCCACATTCATCGATTCAGATGCTTCCGTGGAAATTTCTTTATACGATATTTCAAACCCAGCCTCTCCCGTTTGGTTGAACCCAACCAACGCTACGAGTTCTCTGGAATATAGCTCCTGTCTTACGATTGCACTCGATCAAAACATGGCGATCTTGACAGGAAAGAATACCGTATCGGGAACCAACGCGTTTGAGATCTACGATATCGGCGACCCTCAGAATCCCCAACTTCTCAATACCGTCACGAATGGCCAGAATGGTTTTCCCAATGTATTGGGCAATTATCCCAAGGTCATTTTGCGCAACGGAATTGTCACCATGGCAAATTACGACGAAAGTTCGTTTTCCATCATCGACGTTTCCGATCCCTCGAACCCGGTTTTGCTCGCAAGGCTTCAAGACGGCGTCGGTAGTTTCGACCGCCTGGCTGGGCTGAGGGATTTTTCGGTCGAAGGCAACAACGCCTGGCTGCTGAGTGACATCGACCACCGCGTAACCCAGGTTGATATTTCCAATCCCGCAAATCCTGTGCTCGTTCGCACATTAAAATCAATTTCCGATCCAATCGCCGTTCAAGGTTACCACGATGACTTTGTTGCCTATTCGTCCTTTGAATTGAAGTTCGCAGGTCCGGATGCCTCCCCCCAAACCGCAATTCAGGTCGACGGTTCGCTGGCGGTTTCCAGCGATTTGAATGTTGACGGCACCGTCTCAACGGGACCGACCCTCAACGTCAATTCTCCATCGATCGCTCAACTGAATCTGAATGGGGAACAGAATTCCTCCGAATTCGGGTACTCGGGCGGTTCGATCATCAACTTCACCCCCAGTATTCCCGGATTATTCCAGGGATGGATAGGTATGGTTCCCCCAGATCCAGACATCATTATTTCGAACACTTCATTTGGCCTTGTTCGTGGCGGCATTAGACTCATCGGGGATTCGATCACACTCACAGGCAATAATGGCGATAACGAATTCCTGACCGTCACGGGTAAAAGCAGGTTTCAAAAAAGCGTCACCATCGAATCGAACCTTAATGTACAAGGACCAGTCTGGGTTGATGGGCAAAGCGTCACCGTGCACGACAATGGTCCTGTGTCTCTAACGCTGTCTGCTGACTATGATAACGTAAACGAATCGGAGCATCCAACGATTCTGTTCCAGCAGGATGGCAACGCCATCGAGTTCGAAGCCGGTTTTGCAAACGGGACGAACGACTTTTACCTCCAAACCAAGAGCGGTGCGACCACGGATATCGTGATGCTGCCGGGGTCCGGCAAAGTCGGCATTAACGACTCCAGCCCGGACTATCCGCTCGATGTCGGCACCGACGGCACGAACGGCAATGGTGCGCACGTGACGGCAGGTGGCACGTGGGTAAACGGTTCAAGCCGCGCGTTCAAGGAAGACTTCACCCCGGTCGATCCACAAGCCGTGCTGCAAGAACTCGTCACGTTACCGATCACCCGCTGGCAATATAAACAAAGCGATGAAGGCGAACACCTGGGTCCCGTTGCCGAAGATTTCCACGCAACGTTTGGTCTCGGCGACAGCTCGAAATATATTTCCACGGTGGATGCCGACGGCGTGGCGCTCTCTGCGATTCAAGGTCTTTACCAATTGATCGAAGAAAAAAACGTGCAACTCGACCAGCAACAGAAAGAAATCGACGAACTAAAATCCGAACTCGCCGCGATTCGCGAGTTGTTGGAAAAGCAACAGAAGTAACGCGAGTAGCTTTCCGCGTTCAACACGCGACCTCCAACCGAAACAACCTCGATCAAAAGATCGTCCACAATTGGCTGCTTTGTAATAAGTTCTCAAGCGCCCGCGCTTCCTGGGGATTGTAGCCCAGAAGGGTGAAATCAAGCCGCCCGCCCCCGGGAACATGGCAATCCGTACACGATAGCGCACCTTCGCGTGTTACAGCGTGGCTCAAGGTGATAAACGATCCCGTCACCGTTGTCGGATCTTGATCGTTCATGTATTCGGGATCATAGGGGTTGTTGGGAAGAACCTCCGATAGATAAATGGCGTCCCTGAACCCTCCGTGGGTTTGGGACAATATGGTGGTGGGCTTTTAGCCCCCGAGTTTTGCGCGCAACGCAACGAAAGCGTCGCGTTGTTTCTCCGATTGCTGGAGATCGGATTCGACCTGCCTGCAAAGCGCTTGGCAGACCTCAAGAACAAGGGGGGCTGAAATCGAGTAAATCACTTGGCGTCCGTGGCGCTGTCCCGAGAGGAGACCGACCCGTTCCAACGCTTTCAAATGATGCGAAACGGTTCCGATTTCCATATCGAGCAGTTCGGCAATGTCGCTGACACTTCGACCTTCTTCTTTTACCGCGCAAATTATCATCAGACGCGTGGGATTTCCCATCGCCTTCAAACGATCAGCGATTTCTCCAAGGAGGTCGTTTTGAAATTCAGTGCCCGACATAGGAACTCCGTCGATCAAATATTCCAATAAACGTTAGAATGTCGGATCTTCCGAGTCAACAGAAAGGTACCGCCCTGTCCGTTTCAGGTTTTGATCCCAAACGGGCGAAAAACCCTATTCTCGATATCGTAACTTATTTACCCAAAGCGGTACGGAATTTTTGGTGTATCCAATGGCAAACGCCAGTGATCCGGGTCGTCGTATTGGTAAGCGCAATCCACAAGATTGAGCAGTGCGCTGGGTTGGTTGGCGATGTTTTGCACCGCGTGCCAAACCCCCGGTGGAACGATCAGCAGCCCGGGGCGTATGTCGCCGAGCATGAATTCGTTTACCCGCTCGAATGTGGGCGAGTCCGTTCGCGCGTCGTAGAGCACAATTTTCATCACGCCAATATTCACGAAAATCCGGTCGGTTGTACGAGCGTGTACATGCCAGCCGGAAATCTGGCCGGGGTTCAAAATGTTCTGGAAAACCTGGTCCACCGTGCCTTCGTCCAGCAGCCAATCGCGGCGGAAGACCTCGGTCAGGAGTCCGCCACGGTTTTTGAGCACGTTTTTGACTTCCCGCAGCTTTACTCCGTCGATGGATTGTTGCAACGGCATCCAATCCGCCGTGATGCTTTGACTATCCTTGCTCGTTCCGTCAATGTAACCCTCTTTTTCCTCGAATTTGGGTTCGGGTGCATCCGTCAAAGCCATTATCCACTCCCTCTATCCAAGTATTTGTTCCCGTCAAGAAGCAGATCAACCTACCGTCTCGCAATCGGAGAGTATGAAAAAAGTACCCGAAACGGGAAGATGACAAGCGTCATTGACTTCCGCCGGGTGCTCCCGCAAAACGTCCCCTCAATTCGTAAATTCTCCGGACGGCCCCTGCACGATGTCTGCCACCGCTCAAGAACCCACCGACCTCGACCAGTACACCACGCCGATGATGCGTCAGTTCGCGGCGCTCAAGCGCGAGCAACCCGATGCCATCTTGTTTTTCCGTTGCGGCGACTTTTACGAAACGTACGCCGACGACGCCGAGGAAGCCGGGCGCCTCTTAAACATTGTGGTGACGAAAAAAGGCGCGGGTTCCGACAGCGAAGTCGCCATGGCAGGCGTGCCGTATCATGCCCGCGATACGTATCTGGCCAAACTGGTACGCCTGGGCAAACGCGTTGCCATCGCCGAACAGATGGAAAACCCAAAGGACGCCAAGGGACTTGTTCGACGCGAAATCGTGCGCGTTGTCACACCGGGTACGGCGGTCGAGGAATCGATTCTCGAAGACACGGCCAACAATTACATCGTGGCGCTGTGCGAAGCGGATGGTGGCGCATGGGGCGTGGCGATGGCAGACGTTTCGACCGGTTTTTTCGCTCTCACCGAAGTGGCGCTCGACGACGCGCAGTCGCGTTTGCTGAACGAACTCGCCGGACTCGAAGCGCGCGAGGTCGTGTTGCCCGAACAACTCGATGCGTCCATTCTCCGTCCCCTTTTGGCAGAACGCGCCATTGCCATCACACGCGTTCCGCCAAGCGATTTCCGCCTCGCCGCCGCACGTCGGTTGCTGCTCGATCATTTCCGCGTGCAAAGCCTCGAAGGTTTCGGCGCGGAACAGCTCGAAGCTGGAATTCGCGCCGCCGGAGCGTTACTGCAATACCTGCGCGAAACACAAAAATCCACGGTCGCACACATCGCGAATCTGCGCGTGCATTACGGTCGCCAGAACATGGTCATCGACGCGGTGACGCAGCGATCGCTCGAACTGGTCAGCAGCCTGCACGGCGGCAGCCGCGAGGGCACGCTGCTTTCGGTGCTCGACCACACGATGACACCCATGGGGGCTCGCATGTTGCGGTCGTGGGTGCTCCAACCGCTCTGCGAACAAGACGCCATCGGCGCGCGACTCGATGCGGTGGAAAATTTCGTGCGCCAAACGACTATTCGCAGCGCCGTGACCGAAGCGCTCAAAGGCGTGCGTGACCTGGAGCGCATCGTGGGGCGGGCCAGCACCGGCGGCGCAGGACCACGCGACCTGGCCGCGCTGCGCGAAGGTCTTCGCCGGTTGCCCGCACTGAAAAACACGCTGATGAACGCCGAAGCGGGGCTCTTGCGCGCGCTGGGCGACGAGATCGATTTGCTCGAAGAGCTGCAACTACGCCTCGCCCAGGCGCTCGTCGATGAACCGCCCGCGAAAGCCAGCGATGGCGGCATTATTCGCGACGGTTACGCGGCAGACCTCGATGAACTGAAGGACGTGACGCGCAATTCCAAGGATTGGATCGCGCAATTTCGCGCGCGCGAAGCCGAACGCACCGGCATCGATAAACTCAAGATCGGCTATAACAAAGTTTTCGGTTATTACATTGAACTTTCGCACGCGCAAATCCGACAACTGCCCAATGGCGCGCCGCCCGACAATTACATTCGCAAGCAAACGCTCGCCAACGCCGAGCGCTACATCACGGAAGAGTTGAAGGAAAAAGAAGACATTATCCTTCACGCCGAGGAACGTTTGTTGGCGCTCGAATCGAAGCTCTTCGACGAATTGCGGCAATTCGTCGCGCATCAAGCCGTCGGCATTTTGGCCGACGCGGAAATTGTCGCGCAGATCGATTGCCTGCGGTCGTTCGCTGATGTGGCAATGCGCCGCCAGTACGTCCGTCCGCAATTCACGGACGACGATTCGCTGCAAATCATCGACGGCCGCCACCCGGTACTCGAAGCCATCCAGACCGACCCCCCGTTCGTCGCCAACGACGTGATGCTCTCGCCCGAGGACTGCCAACTGGCGCTGATCACGGGGCCAAACATGGCGGGCAAATCGACGTACATTCGCCAGGTCGCGCTGCTGACTCTGATGGCGCACATGGGATGTTTCGTTCCCGCGCGCGAAGCCCGCATTTCCATCGTCGATCGCATTTTCACACGCGTCGGCGCGATGGATCACTTGGCACGCGGTCAATCGACGTTCCTGGTCGAGATGACGGAAACGGCGAATATCCTGCGGCACGCAACGAGTCGCTCGCTGGTGATTCTCGACGAAATCGGACGCGGCACGAGCACCTACGACGGTCTTTCGATTGCATGGGCCGTGTGCGAGTGGCTGCACAACACGTCGGGTCAAACACCCAAGACGCTGTTCGCGACGCATTATCATGAGTTGACCAGCCTCGAAGGCCCGTTGCCGCGCCTGCGCAATTTCCACGTCGCGGTGCTCGAACAAAAAGAGCGCATCGTGTTTCTGTTCAAGGTCGTGCCCGGCGCGACAGACCAGAGTTACGGCGTGCACGCGGCGGAATTCGCGGGCGTGCCGCGCGGCGTGGTCGAACGCGCGCGCGAAATTCTCGCGGGGCTCGAAAAAGGCGAAGCCGTCGCGCCACAAGTCGCAGGTGAAGAAGAAGTTGCCGCCGGACGCGGACCCAAAGCGCGCAAAAAAGCCACCGTGCTGCCGAAAGCCGACCCGTGGCAAGATCGCCAGCTCTCGCTCTTCGACGCTCCCCCACCGCATCCGGCCGTCGAACGCCTCAAACGCCTCGATCCCAATCGCCTGACTCCGTTGGAAGCGTTGGCCGTACTGGCGGAATTGAAAGGGTTATCAGAGAAACAAGATTAAATCTCGCGCAGAGGCGCAGAGACGCAGAGAAAACAACTTGCAAAGATAGAAGCAAATCTTCAGAGTAAAAAACTAAGGACAGAGAGTAGTTCATCTCCGTCCCTACCTTAATCTTTTACTCTCTGCGCCTTTGCGTCTCTGCGCGAAATATTTCAAAATCAATACTGCGGATCGCCGTAATCGTATTCGCCCGGGGGCGGATAGTCGTAGGTTTCCTCGGATTCGTAATCCGGGCCCAACGGTGCGTAGTCGTCCCACAAAACTCGCGTACTGGGAAAGTATAAGTCTCCCCACGCCATGTCTTCCTTCAGCCACGGACTGACGCCATACGCAAAATTCGGCCAGATCGATCGGCACACGATGTAATCCACCGCGCCGCACACTCCCGACAGGCTCTTGAACAGCAACCAACTGACATCGTAGCCAATATTGAAATTAAATCCGCTCTTCAGATTCCACCCGACGTTCGCGTTGGGCGCTTTCGCCGCGTGAGATTGGTCGGCAATGTATTCGCAGCCGTTGGTTAATGAAACCACCGGGGCATCCACCACATCGCGCACAACCGTCAACGGGGTCAGAATCGCTTTGCCGGTGGTATTGAGTTGATAGGTCGAACAACCCGTCGAAATCACCACCACCATGAAACACAACATGCACTTCCACCATGCCGGATAGTTTGCCATCTGATTGCGTTCCTCCAGGAAATCGGTGCTGAAAGCCCAAAGAATATCCAGTATTCGATAATTGCCATCCAAAATTGGACAACCCTGATCGAGCCTGCTTGACAACCCTAGCAACGACTTTACAGGTGTCGATGTTCTCCATTCGCCACCTGGGTCGAAGAAGGCATAAGTTTGCCCTCTTTTCCCAGGGGGTCAACACGCTAATCGAGAGAGGGGTAGTCGATGTTCGATTCTGAATGCAAAGTAAGGTTTACGAGGCACTTGTCCACCATTGCCGTGTGGGCGGTTTTGGTTTGTTTGCTGGGAGGATGTTCAAAATTCACGCTCTCCCAGACCGATTCCCAACCGGTCGTTATCAGCCTCGACGGCTCGTGGAAATTTCAATTCGATCCAGACGAAAAAGGTATCGAAGCGGGGTGGCAATCACAGGAATTTGACGATTCCGCCTGGAACACGATGGAAGTCCCCGGCGATTGGGGAGACGTGGATGGGATAGGTTGGTATCGCAAACGCATCGATCTCCCCACCGAATTTTTAAACGATGATCGTTATCAACTGATGTTCCGCCAAGTGGATGACGCGGCTCAGGTTTATCTCAACGGTCAACTGGCAATCGAAAACGACTCCTGGAACACCCCCTTCAACGTCGCGATCAAAGATTACATCGACCCCAACGGGGATCTGCAGATTGCCGTTCGCGTCGATGATCACGGTGGAAACGGCGGAATACTCCGAAAAGTGGAAATTCGCCGGATCGATAGCCTTCTCGACCTGTACCTTTCCGACGAGTACGAACTGACCCCGCATTCGACACTCGAAGAAAACGGTTCCACCGTGATGTACTCCGTCTTTGTGCGCAATTTTTCGGAAGAAGGCACCCTCGATGCACTGACCGCGCGTTTACCCGAACTCAAAAACCTCGGCGTCAACATGCTGTGGCTGTTGCCCATTCAGGAACTCGGCATTGAGAAACGCAAGGGCCCCGATGGAAGCCCTTACGCACTCAAGGATTACTACAAAATCGAACCGAGCATCGGCACGGACGAAGATTTCCATGAACTGGTCGAAGCCGCTCACCGCCAGGACATGCGCGTCATCATCGACCTTGTGGTCAACCACACCTCGCCCGATGCCACCTGGACAAAAGAACACGTCGATTGGTATGAGTTGGACGAAAACGGCAAACCAAAACCGGAAAATCCATGGTGGGAAGACGTGGTCGATCTGGACTGGGAAAACGCGGAAGTCCAAGAAGCCGTCACCGAGATGATGGAGTACTGGGTGCGCGAATTCGACATCGATGGTTTCCGATGCGATCATCCCCAGGGCATGCCCATGGAGTGGTGGAAATCGTCGATCGACCGCTTAGAAGCGATTAAACCGGTTTTCATGTTAGCCGAAAGCAGCGATTTGGAATACCATCTGAATGGTTTCGACCTGACGTATTGTGAAGACGTTCGTAACGGCCTGCACGATATTTTGTGCGACGAAACGCCTGTCTCGGCGATGGGCGAGACAGTAATTCGCTATATTTACAGTAATCCAAAGGGCGCCACGCAGATGATTTTCCTGGAAAATCACGATAAACCGCGCGCGATCAATTATTACGAAACCCCGGAAAAAACAAAAGTTGCCGGGGTATTGATCGCCACGTTGCCCGGCGTGCCTCTGCTCTACACCGGTACAGAAGTCGGAGCGAATTACGATCGCAACGAAACGTTCTTCACCCGGGTACCGGTGGATTTCAGCACCGACCCCCACGACATGCGAGAATTCTGGACGTCGCTCTTTACTATTCGCGCCGCTCATCCGGCGCTTCAAACCGGTGACTTCATCCTGGTGGATGTGGAACCCGCCGACAAGGTTTTTGCCTTCGAGCGCGCCAAGGGCCGCGATCGAGTTCTGGTCATCGTGAATCTTTCGGGCGATTCGGTGAATGTCAAACTCGATCACCCGCTGAAACCGAAATCGGGAATCGTCCTTCCCGCTTATGGGTGGGAAATCCTGACGTCCAAATAAACTTCTGGCGCCGATCGGCTATTTGGCCAAAGCGCCAATTTGTAAAAGCGCTACTACCTAGTCCGGCAGCCGTGTTCGGCAATGCTTGACAAACCCGTTTCCGATGAGAGAAACAGCTCACTTATATCCGAAATGGGCGACCTGGCCGAGTGGGAGCGACCGGTTCGCACCGCACACCAAATCATGTGAGAGAAGGGAGTCTTATGGACCACGTCCAATCCACCCAAACGTCCCAATATCCCCGTTTGCGTCAATTGATTGCCGCAACACTGGCGGGGGTAGCGCTGCTGGTAACCAGCGCCTGCGCCACAAAAGACACCGCCGTTTACGTCCCAGACGAGGACCCGAAGATGAACCTGAACGGAGAGTGGAAATTCAAATTCGACCCGGGTGACATTGGCCTGGAAAAAGGTTGGCAAAACAAAGGGTATGGCGACTACGACTGGGGGAACATCGAAGTTCCTGGCGATTGGGGCGATGAAGACGGCATCGGCTGGTACCGCAAATTGGTGATTTTGCCCCCCGAGCTGGTCAACAGCAACGAAGCCAAGCTGATCTTTCATCAATCGGACGATTCCACTCAAGTTTATCTGAACGGCCAACTGGCCGTGGAGCATCATTCCTGGAACACCCCGTTTTGGGTGGATTTGAAAGATTTTCCCGCGCCCGACGGGCTTCTTCAGATAGCCGTGCGCGTCAATGATGTTGGCGGCAACGGCGGACTTCTGCAAGGTGTGGAAATTAAGACCGTCTCGAATTTGAGGGACCTGTTCATCAGCGATCGCTATGCGCAAACCCCCAATACAACACTGGAACAAAACGGTTCGATCGTGTTGTACTCGATGTATGTTCGCAATTTCACACCAGAGGGCACCTTTGATGCAGCAACGGAGCGTTTACCCGAGCTAAAAGACCTGGGCATCAATATGATCTGGTGCCTTCCCATTCACGAAATCGGCGTCGAAAAACGCAAAGGTCCCGATGGCAGCCCCTACGCGATCCGCGATTACCGGAGCCTCGATCCGAACCTGGGAACGAAGGAAGATTTCCGCGAATTCGTCGATGCGGCCCACGCTCTTGGCATTCGTGTGATCATCGATTCCGTGATGAATCACATGTCTCCCGACAGCGTTTGGGCCAAGGAGCACCCCGAGTGGTTCCTGCGCGATGAAAACGGCGTTCCCCGCCCCGACAACGACGGCTGGGAAGACATCGTGGATTTCGACTGGGACAACAAAGACCTTTGGGAACCCGCAACCCAGGCGCTGGAATACTGGGTGCGCGAGTTCGACATCGACGGTTATCGTTGCGACGTGGCCGACCTGGCACCGGGCGAATGGTGGGGGCAAACACGCGAACGTCTGATGGCCATCAAACCGGTTTTCATGCTGGCTGAAAGCCAAACCCCCGATCGTCATCTCGACGGATTCGACATGACGTACAACGAAGGACTGCGGGACAAGATCGAACAAGTGTTGAAAGGCGAGGCACCCGCCACGGCAATCAGCGACGAAATGATGAGCCGCGTTTACAGCTTCCCGGAAGGCGCGACGCAGATGATGTTCGTGGAAAATCACGATAAACCGCGCGCGATCAATTTCTTTGGGGGACCGGAAAAAACCAAGGTCGCTGCGGTGCTGACGGCAACGCTTCCTGGCGTGCCACTGCTTTACACGGGCACGGAAGTGGGCGCGACTCCCGACCGCGACGAAACCTTCTTCACCAAAACGCCCGTGGACTTCAGCACCGACCCCCACGGTATGCGTGAATTCTGGACATCGTTGCTTG
Organism: uncultured Candidatus Sumerlaeota bacterium; assembly: GCA_964580585.1. GTDB lineage: Bacteria > Sumerlaeota > Sumerlaeia > SLMS01 > JAHLLQ01 > CAZOKZ01. The sequence continues at coordinate 20,325 of CAZOKZ010000032.1, forward strand.
CCACCCGCGCGGCGCACCCGGCATTGCAATCGGGCGACTTCGATATTGTCCCCGTCGAACCGAGCGACAAGCTCTTTGCATTCACCCGCACCAAAGGTTCGGACACCGTGCTCGTTGTGGTGAATTTGTCCAACGAAACGCTGATTGCACACCTCAGCCACCCGTTAGCTTCCGAATCGGAAATCACCTTGGCGCCGTACGATTGGACCATTCTGGCAGAATAACCGGGTTTTTTCCCGATCATCGCGAAACTCCAGAGGGGAACGGACATCAATCCGTTCCCCTCTTGTTCTTAACACGACGGGATTCGGTTGCCTTTCTGCGCCCCTGTCGGGCCAACTACCGACCGCTTTCTCCGGCGCGACAAGTTGACGATCCTGTCAAAGGTATCCAGAATTAGAGCCGGAGGAACGTCCCGCTTCGGGCGTTCGGGGAGCCATCGTTGACTTTTACGACGTTTACATTCGCGCTGTTTCTGGTGATCGTGTTCACCGCCTACTGGGCGATGAGATCACGCACGCGCCAAAATCTGCTGCTCGTCGTATCCAGCTATATCTTCTACGGGTGGTGGGATTACAAATTCTGCGCCCTGATGTTGATTTCCAGTCTCGTGGACTATGGAGCGAGCTATAACCTGGGGCGCGACGACCTCTCGTCCGGAAAACGACGAGCCTATTTGCTTGCGAGTATCTTCACCAACCTCGGACTGCTCGGTTTCTTCAAGTACTATAACTTCTTTGTCGATTCCACGGCGTCGTTTCTGGCTTCGGCGGGATTTCAAATCAACCCGCTCACCCTCGATATTATCCTGCCCGTCGGGATCAGCTTCTACACATTCCAAACGATGGGCTACACGATCGATGTGTATCGCCGACACGTGAAGCCGAGTCACAAGTTGATCGATTACCTGGCCTATGTATCGTTTTTCCCGCAATTGGTAGCCGGTCCCATCGAACGCGCAGGCAATTTACTCCCTCAGTTTTCCAATCCCCGAACATTCCAATATGCGGAAGCAGTCGATGGCTGTCGTCAGATCCTTTGGGGGGCGTTCAAAAAAATGGTGGTGGCCGACAATCTGGCGCGTTTTGTCGATCCCGCATTTGCCGACCCGACCATGTATTCGGGCAAGCAACTGGCCATCGCGACGGTGTTTTTTGCGTGGCAGATTTACTGTGACTTTTCCGGCTACACAGACATCGCCATCGGCACGGCAAAACTGTTCGGTTTCAGGCTGATGCGCAACTTCGCTCATCCATACTTTTCGCAATCCATCGACGAATTCTGGCGCCGGTGGCACATCTCGCTTTCAACGTGGTTTCGGGACTATTTGTACATTCCGCTGGGTGGCAGCCGCGTGTCGAAATTCCGCCATATCCGCAACGTGCTCGTCACGTTTGTGGTCAGCGGTTTCTGGCACGGAGCCTCGTGGAACTTTGTCATTTGGGGCGCAATTCACGGCATGGCGGTGTTGCCCACGCATTTCCTTTCAACCGATCAAGCCAAGGCGGCGTCTCGCGGAACGCCCGGCGGCGAGCGGTTGATTCCTTCGATCAAAACTACCGTCAAAATAGGCGTGACTTTTTTCGTCGCGTGCGTGGGTTGGGTATTTTTCCGCGCCCAGGGTTTCGACAACGCCTTGTTGATTTTGAAAAAAATCTTCACCTGGAGCAGTGTCGATGCGGGAAAAACGCAATTACAGTTAGTCGGTTTTCTGACCAAATACCAGATGGTTTCGCTGCTGATCGGCATGATCGCTGCCGAATGGATGATGCGGCGACATGCGCATGCGCTGGCGCTCGATCGTTTGCCGCGCTTGATGCGTTGGATGACGTACTCGGCCATAGTTTGGCTGATATTCTACTATGGAACGTACTTGAATGGACAATTCATCTACTTCCAATTCTGAGTTACGACTGTTCGTCAAACGAGCAGGCGTTTTCATCGCCGTGCACGCGATTGTCATCGCGGCGTTCTTCCTGTACGCCCCATGGCACAAGACAGGTTTCCTTTCCGCCGCTCTCGACAAAGAAAGACTTTTCATCACGCAAAAACCCCCACGCATTGTTACCGTGGGAGGATCAAACGTGGCATTCGGCATCGACAGCCAAATTCTAAACGACGAACTCGGCGCCAACCCGGTGAACCTTGGTTTGAACGGAACGTTCTGCATGGACTACATGTTGAACCAGGTTCGCAATCTGTCGGAAGAAACCCCTAACGCCCAAGGCGATATCATCATCCTGTCGTTTGAATATCAGCACTTCGAGAAATTCGTTGGCTTGGGGAGTATCTTCCGCGACATCGTCACCATCGATCCTCATCTGATACGTCACACAGGCAAACGCGACGTGAAGAGTATCCTGGACAACGGATGGAACATGGTTGGTGAGACATTAAGATTTTCGCTCAGCAAATCAGCCAAAGAGACGCCTCCCATTCCACCGTATTCGCGCGACGCATTTAATTATTACGGCGATATTAAACATCAATACATGACCCAATCGGTGGGAGGCGCCTATAAAGAGTTTCAACTTCATGCAACGCGCTACTCCATCGACGATGCAATCGAACGAATGAACGATTTTGCCGATGAAATGGAAGCCCGAGGCGATGAGGTTTATTTTCTGTTTCCGGCGATTTCCGATTACACGTATAATTTGCATCAAGTTCAAATCGATAAAATCGGCGCGCGAATTTTGGACAAAGCCACCTTTCCCGTTTTAAACACACCGCAGGAAGCCATCCACCCGGCGGACGAATTCCTCGATTCGCCATACCACCTTACCAACTTCGGGCGCGAAAAACATACGCGAGATTTAATCGCGGCATTGCGCGGACAAAAATAATTCTCCTCCTTGTTCGGGCAAGAATATCCTTGCGCAATTCCCCCCGCGCCCCCCACAACCTCGCCCATGCAATCGGTCTGCGGCTGGCCCCAAAGTGCTGGGCTGGCGGCGGCGTAAAAGGGAACCCGGTGTAATTCCGGGACTGCCCCGCAGCGGTGAACGGGAACGAAAGCCACGATCAAGCACTGGTTCCACCCTGGAACTGGGAAGCAGTGGCCGGTAGGAACGCTCGGCACGTGTCCGAGCCAAGCCCGTCAGTCCGAAGACCTGCCGATTGTGAACGACCAACGGCTTTCGCGGGAGAGCGGTCGGCAGGCAAACGGGTGTCTTACGCCAATTTTCCGGGCAAAACCGCGCCCGGCGTTTTTCCTCCTTCCAATTATTTCCCATTCGCAAGCCGTTCATCGCCCGAGGAAGCGCGAACGCGTATCTTGACGCGTGGCGACATTCCTCCGGCCCACACTTCACACTCCTTCGAGGGAAAGGAATGGATCGAATGAACGCAGGAACGAAGAAACATGCAACAAAATGGGGGGGAGCACTCCTGGCGGGGTGTTTGATCGCCACCACGGCCCACGGCCAACCGTCGCGGTTCGCCACGCAAGTGGTGGATTCGCATCACGCGGGGGGGCAGTCTTACGGAGAGTTGAGCAATCTGCTGGGCGGTCCGCGCGGCGGGGAATTTCCCGCGCTCGTGTGGTCGCTGGGGACTTCGCCCACAACGGAATCGTTCGTCACACTGGGATTCAACTGTGTGATCACAGACGGCCCGGGACCGGATTTCATTGTCTTTGAAAACAGCTTCGAGTTCGACGGTAACTATTTCGGCGAACTGGCCTATGTCGAAGTCAGCACCAACGGCGCGGATTTCGTCCGCTTTCCGGTGATGTCCACCAACCCGGGACCCATTGGCGCGTTCGACCCGGTGGATCCGCTCGGGACAGATAACCTGGCGGGCAATTGGCCCACGTACGCGAACGTGAAAACGAATCCGGTGAACCCGAATCCGTTCAATCCCGCGCTGCCGACGACAGACCCCACGGCAGCGGGCGGTACGCCGTTCGACCTCGCCGATTTGGCAACGCATCCGGCGGTGCTCGATGGCACGCTGGACCTCGACAATGTCCATTTCGTTCGCGTCGTCGATGTGTACGGCGACGGCAGCCAACTCGACATTTTCAACAACCCGATTTATGACCCGACCGGCACGCAAGGCGTGGAATCCGCCGATATCGATGCGGTCAGCGTGATCAACTACCACGAAAATACGCCACACGAATGGGAACAATTCGGCAGCGGCGCGCAAGGCGGCGGACGCCAGTATTTCAACGGCGCCTTGCGGTCGCTCGATTCACTCGAATGGGAAGCGGGCAATGGTTTCCTTTCGACCGAAGGCAGTGTTTGCCTGCTGCCGGGCAATCCGCCGCGCGTTTTCACGTGGGGCGGCAACGCGGCGGGCGATGCGGCTTACGTGCATGCGTTTCGCACCGACACGGGTGCACCGCTGTGGACCAGCCCGGCGCTCGATCCGGGCTTCTCCGTATTGTTTCAGTCGTTCTCCTCGCCTTCGGCCAGCAGCGAACTGAACGCCGTGTTCCTTGGCGTGGGTCAGAGCGTTTACCGTTTCGACGCCGACACGGGCGCCATCGAATGGGCGACGCCGCTCAACGCGGGCGGTTCGATGGACATCGTGAACGGCTCGTGCCACATCGGCGGAGGCAAAGTTTTCATCGCCAGCTACGGCGGTTTCGCGCCCGCGGGCAAACGCCTCTATGCGCTCGATGCGAACAACGGATCGGTGCTTTGGAGCGTGCAAAGTGGCGGTCCAGGCTCCGACGCGCCCGTTTATGTGAACGACGGCACACAAGAATGGGTGTTCAACCTGCTCGACCTGGGTATCGCCGCCTACGACGCGAACACGGGAGCGGAAATCTGGACGAACAATGCTCCGCTGGGCGGCGCCACACCGTGGAGCACCTTGTTAGGCGCGTTCGGTGGGCTGTCTTATGCAGACGGCGCGTTGTTTTTCCCCACGTATGATTTTTTCGCCGTCGATTCGCAACTGGCCTGTGTGCACGCGGCGACGGGCGAACTGCTTTGGATGGCGGCAAATCCTTACAACGGCAGCAGCACGCCGCTTGTCATCGGGCAAAGCGTATTCATCGCAGGCGAAAGCGGTTTCGGAAACCCGAGCTTCCTGGGCGCCTTCAACATCGCCACGGGACAGCTTCAATGGGGACGCCAACTGGCCGCCAGCTCAACGATGTGGAACATCTCGGCGGTCGGAACGAACGATTTGATTTATGTGACCGAAGGCACCGGTGGCGAAGGACTGCATATCCTCGATGCCGCAACGGGCACGGACATGTCCACGCCGACCGTCGATTCGCAACGCGCCACGGGCACACCTGCCATCGGCGCGGACGGCACGGTTTACACGAATTCGCAAAGCGGCACGTTGCTGTGTTTCCGCGATCCAATCGGCGGATTGCCCGCGCTGCTCGATATCATGGGGGTGGCAGGTTACACGAGTTTGTCGCCCGATGTGAATAAGGTCGTTTCGCCGTCCGACGGATTCCTGGCCCAGGACGAAAAAACGGGCAACTGGATTCAAATCGTGTCACTTGTCGAGCCGGATGAAAACGGTTCGTTGTCGGGTCCAGCGGTGATGATTTTACGCAACTCAAACATGACCATCATCGACCAGTTGGAAATCCTGGCCGAAGGCCGCATTCGATACGACGAACGCACGGTGGTGGAATTCGTGGGGGACGGAGACGTGAAAGGCATCGATGCCGAATCTATTGAAACACGTTTGAACAGCAAAATTATGCTGAAAGGCAAAGGCGTCGATCCAGAAACAGGCGATAAATGGGCGTTCAAACTCAAAGGCAACGATCAGTCGGTTTATTCTGGTGTCGAATCAAAAGGCCGCAAACCGCACGTTCAAGGTTTCGTGCTCGACATCAAAGCAAAGGTCGGCAAACTCGCCAAAGCGAAAACCACGGTCGTCGAAACCGATTGGCAGACGGAAACGGGACGATTCGCCACATCGCCCACCTCGTTCCATCCAACCAAAGACGACCTGACACGATGGGAAGGCGACGGGTTGCTCTCATCTCCGTTTTATGAAAATGCGCAAGGCGAGCGCATTTGGTTGCAGGGCGGCGCATTCGACATGAAAGCCAAATGGGCTACAAACGACAAAGGCAAAAGCAGCGACCTGGGTAAAATCAGCATGAAAATCGAAAACGGCAACGCGCGTGGAAAGCTCGACGGATGGACAACTACCCCGGAAACACGCGCGGCGCTCGACGGCTTCACGCCTGAAGACATCGATCTGATTACACGCAAAATGACGTTCAGCACCCCGGCGGCCAGTACGCGTGTCACGTACAAGGTAAGCAAGCATCCACGTTGATTGAAACAAAACAATAATACCAGGTGTCCAACTCGCCGAGGCCGAACGCCTCGGCGCGGCGTATCTTGAGTTTGTACCCAAAACGAAGGAAAAATCAAACCGCGAAGGCACCCGCCAGAGCCTTGGCGCAGGCGGGTGGCTTCGCGGTGAATCTTTTAATCTTTGGCAACAAAGTTGAGATACGCCCGCCTGGGCGTGTTTCGCATTTTCGATCTTGCTTTTCATCCGGGGAGACAACTAGAGGAAGTGAAAAGACTCACTACGAAGGCGGAAAGGAAAAATAATTTTCGCGCAAAGACGGCAGAGTCGCAGAGACCCATACTTTACAAGCGAATGAAGCGAATAGACATGTATAAGCTAATTAACTTTGTTTTTCCTCTGCGCCTCTGCGCCTCTGCGCGAGATTATGTTCTTCTGTTCTTAATACTGATTTTCAACCTGGGCATTGCGCGCGCGCAAGACCCCGCTGCAATTCCCGATCCCCCGCGCGAGTTTCGCGGCATGTGGATCGCCACGGTGAAGAACATCGATTGGCCGTCGCGTCCGGGGCTTTCGACCGCCGAGCAACAACGCGAGCTGATCGCGCTGCTCGACATGGCGCGCGACCTGCACCTCAACGCAGTGCTGTTTCAAGCCCGCCCCGCATGCGATGCGTTTTATCCGTCGCCGTACGAGCCGTGGTCGGAGTACCTGACCGGCACTCAAGGCCAGCCTCCCGCGCCGTTTTACGACCCGCTGGCGTTCGCGATCGAGCAAGCTCACGCGCGAGGAATGGAATTTCACGTGTGGATCAACCCGTATCGCGCGTCCATGGGCGAAACATCACCGAGCGCCGCGCATGTGAGCCGCAAACAACCAAACCTTGTGAAAAAATACGGCGATTTGTTGTGGCTCGATCCCGGCGAACCCGCCGTGCAGGATTATTCCGCCCGCGTGATTAGGGACATCGTTTCGCGCTACGATATCGATGGGCTTCATTTTGACGACTACTTTTATCCGTACCCAAAGAAGGACAAAAAAGGAAAAGATATTCCGTTTCCCGACGACGCCAGTTGGAATCGTTACCGCGCGTCGGGTGGCAAGCTCTCGCGCGGCGATTGGCGCCGCCAAAACGTCAACCAATTCATCCAGCGTATTGCGCGCGATTCCAAAAACCTCAAACCGGAACTGAAATTCGGCATCAGCCCATTCGGCATCTGGCGCCCGGGTCATCCGGCTGGCATCGAGGGCATGGACACGTACGAAATTCTGTACGCAGACGCGCGGTTGTGGCTTCAACAAGGTTGGGTCGATTACATGGCGCCGCAACTTTACTGGCCAATCGATTCGCCGAAACAAAGTTACCCCAAATTGCTCGATTGGTGGACGGCGCAAAACTCGCAACGCCGTCACGTGTGGGCGGGGCTATTCACCAGCCGCGTGAACGACGGTACGGGCAAAGCTTACACGCCCACGGAACTTGTGCGGCAGGTGCAACTCGAGCAACAACGCCCCGCTGCAACCGGGCACATTCATTTCAGCGCCAAGGCGTTGCGCGATCAGCCGCAACTGCGTCAAATGCTGCTGGCTGGCCCATACGCGAACACGGCGTTGCCCCCAAAATACCCCTGGATCGACTCCGTCCCCCCGGAAGCGCCGCTCGCCACGTACGATGGGAAACGCCTCGCATGGCAATCGCGCGGCGAAGCGCCGTTTCAATGGGTAGTAACGACGAACACGAACGGCAACTGGTGGGTCGAAGTGCTTCCCGGCGCGCAACGATCGGTCGAATGGCAGAGCGCCACGCCTCCGTCCCTCATTGCGATTTCCGCGCTGGATAAATGCGGCAACGAAAGCGCCCGAACGATAGTGCGGTTACCGTAAGTTTTTAACGCAAAGGCGCAAAAACGCGAAAATAAATCGCGCAGAGATACCTTTGCGACTTCGCGACCGGGCGTCTTTGCGTTACACTTATTACCCAAAGCGACCCGTGATATAATCCTGGGTTTTTTGCAGGTGCGGGTTCAGGAACATGTCGCTGGTCGGACCGTATTCGATCAATTTACCAAGATACATAAACGCCGTGTAATCGCTCGTGCGCGAGGCTTGCTGCATGTTGTGCGTCACGATCAGGATCGTGTATTCGCCGCGCAGTTCGTCGATCAACTCCTCGATCTTCAGCGTGGCAATCGGATCGAGCGCCGAGCACGGTTCGTCCATCAGAAGCACTTCGGGCTCGGCCGCAATCGCGCGCGCGATGCACAAACGCTGTTGCTGGCCGCCCGACATACCGAGCGCGCTTTCATTCAAACGATCCTTCACTTCGTCCCACAACGCCGCGCCGCGTAAACTGCGTTCGCACACTTCGTCGAGCACACCGCGGTCGCGAATACCGTCGATACGAAGCGGATACACGACGTTTTCATAAATGCTCATCGGGAAGGGATTCGATTTCTGGAACACCATGCCCATGCGCTTGCGCAGCTCGATCACATCGACGCTTTTGTCGTAAATCGAATCGCCATTCAGGAGCATTTCGCCTTCATAATGCACGTTGTCGTTCAAATCGTTCAGCCGGTTGACCGAACGTAGCAACGTCGATTTACCGCAACCGGACGGCCCGATCAACGCGGTGACTTTTCCACGCGCGATCGGCATGGTGATGTTGTAAAGCGCACGTTTTTCACCATACCAAAGCGAGAAGTCCTGGATTTCAAGCACCGTTTCTTCGGAGAGAACCTGCTTGTGGATATGCGCTTCCGAAGTTTCGTCCAGCGTCACGCGCGCCTTGACCTCGTCCGTTTTGTTCTCGGCAAGCCCCTTTTCCTTTGCGGGCGCTTCGGACGGGTCTTCCGTTTCCGACTGCACGGTGTAGAGCTCGCGCGGTTTACGTTTCAAAAATCCGGGAGCAACATTCCCCAGTGTTTGGATGAAATTCATGCCCGAAATCTCCTAAATCGGTTGGCCTTCTTGCAAAGGCTTGGTGCGTTTTCACACTGCATCGAGACGCCCGTCAACGCGAACGGCAACGTCCCGTCCAGATTCGTCAGAACTGGTTGCCCACGAATTTCTTGCTCAATCGCGTGCGCAACATAATCGCGGCTAAATTCAATACCGTGATGATCGTGATCAGCAACATCGTCGTCGTAAACACCATCGGTTTGGCGGCTTCGCTGTTCTGGCTTTGAAAGCCCAGATCGTAAATATGAAACCCGAGGTGCATGAAACTGCGTTCGGGGTGAAGGTACGGAAACAGTCCGTCGAGCGGCAACTCGGGCGCCAACTTCACCGCGCCGACAAGCATCAACGGAGCGACCTCGCCCGCTCCGCGAGCCATTGCGAGGATCATACCTGTCATAATGCCCGGCATCGCGCGCGGCAGCACAATCCGCCGAATCGTTTGCCACTTGCTTGCACCACACGCATACGAACCTTCGCGCATCGAGTTCGGCACCGCCGAAAGCGCTTCTTCGGTCGCAACAATCACCACGGGTAATGTGAGCAACGCGAGCGTCAACGATGCCCAAAGCACACCGCCTTTACCATACGTTGGATTTGGCAGCTTGGCCGCGAAAAACATCTCGTCCATCGACGCGCCAACCACGTAACAGAAAAATCCAAGGCCAAACACACCGAACACGATACTCGGCACACCAGCCAGGTTATTGATCGCAATACGAACGGCACTGACGATCCAGCCCGCTTTTGCGTATTCGCGCAAATAAAGCGCCGCGAGCACCCCAAACGGCACCACAGCCAGTGACATCAATATCGTCATGGTCACCGTTCCGAAAATAGCCGGAAAAACGCCGCCTTCGCTGTTCGCTTCGCGCGGTTCTGCAACGAGAAACTCCCACCAGCGAGAGGCGTAAATTTTCACCTTCTCCCAAGTGGAAAGACGGTTCGACGGAAATGCACGCACGATGTCGGCAAGGCCGATCGTCGCTTCCTTGCCGCTCGCCGTGGTCAGCACAATCTTGAAACGATCGTTCGTATCGTTCAGTTCCTTGATTTCCTGACGAATGCGATCGAATTCCTCGTTCACCCACGATTCTGTTTTTTGATACTCGGCAGTTGCTTCGGCGTATTCGGGCGATTGAAGACCATGTTCGATTTTTGTGGTGAGTTGTTCGAGGCGCGCTTCTTCGAGCGCACGGTTCACATCGCCAATTTCGTGTGTTTCCAATCCTCGACGTACTTCGAAACGCTCGCGCACTTCGTCATGATATAGATTGTACAAATCCCAGATGGCCTGTGGCTCGGAAGCGGCTATTTCACCATCGAGCATGAATGCCTTGGGATAACCATAGAAACGTCCCCACGCCATGCGCTCGACCAACATCGCCCAATCGGGCGCATTCTGCTCGACGACCTCGAATTCGTTCACCCAATGAAAGTGCGTCCCATCGAGATCGAAGTTTCCCGTCCGCATTAATCGGCGTTTCAACATCCCATCGTTCGCAGCCGCCAACGTACGTAATTCCGTGGCTTTCTCCTCGGGCATCGATGCAAACATCGCATCGCCGGGCTCGAACAAATCGTCGCGGGAAATCTCCCCGAGGATCGTCTCGCCATTCTCGGATGTAATTTCCAATAATTGCGAAGGCCAGAACGTAATCAGGCCTTGGTAGAATACGAGCGCCAATAATCCAAGCACCATGAAGGCGCTGATGGCCAGCGCGCCGCCGCAAAACCAGATCATGGGTTCTCCGCGCGCCAGCAAAGAACTGCCCGCACCGAGCGACCGAGTCTTGCCGCGTTTGCGAACGGACAATTGGCTGGCGGAAGAACGCTCTTCTTCGGGAGCCGTCATCAACGTCGTCATAATTCGTATGCTCGCTTGCGGAATCTCAGCCGAATCATCTCGGCCACCGTGTTAACAATAAACGTCATGATAAACAATGTCAGCGCCGCCAGAAACAACGTACGATAGTGCGTGCTGTTTCGCACGGCTTCGGGCAATTCGACGGCGATGTTCGCCGACAACGTACGAAAACCGTTGAAAATATTCCAATCCA
>CAZOKZ010000032.1:31598-49767 GCA_964580585.1 uncultured Candidatus Sumerlaeota bacterium
CCAATCCATCACGGGTGTGTTCCCCGCCGCCATCAGCACGATCATCGTCTCGCCCACCGCGCGTCCAAGACCAATCATCAGTGCGGAAAACAAACCGCTCATCGCCGTCGGAATGATAATACGCGTCGCCGTTTGCCATTGGGTGGCGCCCGCGCCGAGCGAACCCGCGCGCAAATGTTTTGGAACGGTCGAAAGGGCATCTTCGGCGATGGTGTAAATAATCGGAATGATCGCGAATCCCATCACAAAACCAACGATCAGTGCATTCCGCTGAACATAAGTACCAAACACGTTGCCGCGCGCATCGAATCCAAGCATCGCCATGATACCGGAGAACACAAACGCCAGGCCGAATGTGGCAACAATCCCGCAAAGGAACTTTCCGAAATCGATCAATGCCGCACGACGACGCGACATGGAAATAGCCTTTCGCATCACCCAGGGATCGACGTATTGAACAGACCCCAAAATCACCATGACCGCGCTGAGTGGGAAAAACAACAATAACCACCCCGCCATGGGGCCGCCCACCTGGCCATCGAGCCACGACTTGATGTTGCCTTCAAACAACAGGTGCTCGACGAACGGGCCGATTTTGAACGACGCGTAAAGTCCCAGCGGAAACAACCCGCAAATCACGGGAAAGCGCAAGTTCTCTAAGCGAAGAAGCCATTGGTAGGGCAGCAATTGCCACAAGTACGCAAATAACAAAAAGGTAAAGGGAACCATCAGGATCACGGCAAGCGTTTCGCCCACATAGTCCTCGATGAACGGCGCAAAAACCAACGCGGCCAGGAACCCGAGCACCACGCTCGGCAAACTCGCCATCAATTCGATGGTCGGTTTGATCTTGGCTTTAAATTCGGGGCGCAAAAATTCACTCGTGTAGATTGCCGCCAACAGCGCCAGCGGCGCGCCAAATAGCATCGAGTAAATCGTGGCCTTCAACGTACCGAAAATCAGCGGCCACAATCCAAGCTTCGGCTCGAAATCGTCCGTACCGCTCGATGACTGCCAAACGTGCTCCGGCGATTCATAATGTTCATACCAGACAGGCAAGAACAACGACGCCAACCGAGCCTCGGGGTACTTCAAATCCACGTTCCAATGCGCCGTTCCGTGAGCGCTCCACCCGACCAAGCCATCGTCCTTCGGGGCGAGGGCAATCGCTTCGACGGGCTGCCCATGTTCAAATTCGGCTTCGACCAGTAATTGATTTGTCGTCACATGATAAAGGCGCACCGTGCCATCGGCAAAACCGGCAGCCAGCGAACGCATACGCGCCGACGCCGCCATCGCGGTCACCGCGCTCGAGCCGGAAGGCAACTCGTGCGCACGCGTAAACAACGCTCCATCGATGGTTGTCGCTTCGTCCGGTTTCGTCAGAAACCATGCGGTCAAATCGCCTTCGGAATCGCCCACGATCAACGTCGATTTACCGATCAGATAATGCACTGCGGTTACTTCGACACCCGGTTTCGTCAGCAGGTCCAAATTCTCCGCCACCGTGATTTCATTGAAATCCCCGGTGTCGTATCGAATCGTGTGGCCATCGGGCCAGATCGCATAGACAGTGTCGCCCAATCCTGACAGCTTCAGGAATCGTGGAACCTGGCCTTCATGCGCTTCGTAAGGCAGTTCGGCTTCTTTGATCTTATACGTGACCTTACCGGTCATAAGGTTTTTGCGTTCTTTGACCGAGTCGATCAACATCTTGCCGTCTTCGCGCAACATGCAAACGGTCGAACCCGAAGAGCTGATCGCGTAATCGATCAGAACAATGGGCGAAGGATCGTCTTTTTCAATTGGATCATCCAGCTTGGTAACTACGGTCAGTAAACGATATTGTTCGTCGGAAACGCGCGTAATCAAGCCTTCTCCCGAGGGAGCGACCTCCCCGATTTCCATCCCGGCATGGCTTTCATCCACCGCGTCCATATCCAGAAACTGGGTACGAAATTCGATCGACGCCAGTCGGTACGAACCGTCGGCAAATCCCAACGCCATATCGCCGCTTTCGATGGCGAACGATGCAGAGCGCAAATCTTTGCCATCTTCAAACAGGCGCTTCTCAGATAGAAGCGAGCCGTCATCCAAGCGAAACACATCCAACTTGCCGTTCGATAACAAACTCCAACCCATCGTTTGGTAGTCGTCGATTCCCACATGGAGAGGCGAAACATCGGCGCCTTCCACTTGGTATGTGGAGGTTTCTTCCATCGAAGCAGGCAAAATCAGGGGCAATGCGACGTAAAACAAAAACAAACACACCGTTGAAACGGCGATGATTGTTCCAATGCCGCCAACGGTGATCAGGCTTTTCGCAACATGGTCGGCTGCCTTGACCGTCCACCGGGTTTGATGCCCGCGCTTGAAAGACTTTTCTCTCGGACTCAAAATATCCACCTGTTTGTCAAAAGAGCATGGGTGAGGGCAGTCCCCTGTCGCTCACCCATGCTTCATGATTCGTCTGCGGACGATGGGAATATCCCGTTTCCGCTTTGGCAAATCGATCGAACGCGGTTCGGTGCTTATTCGATACCGACAGACTTCAAATACTGCGTGGCGACTTCGGCGGGAACCGGCAGATAACCATCGCGCACAACGTCTTCCTGGCCTTCTTTGCTGTAAACATAGCGCAGGAATTCGCGGCGAAGCGGATCGAGTTCGCTGCCCGGCTTATAGTTCACATACAGGTACAGGAAACGCGCCATCGGATATTCGCCCGAATAAGCATTTTCGGGTTCAGCAGCAATCAGCTCGCCGCCTTCTTCTCCGGACAACGGAATCGCAATGACATCCGCCGTTTTGTAGCCAATACCGCTGTAGCCAATGCCGAACTTGTCGCTGGCAACGCCTTGAACCACCGAAGAACTGCCCGGTTGCTCTTTGACTTCGTCTTTGTAGTCGCCTTTGAACAGAGCGTGTTCCTTGAAATAACCATACGTGCCGGAAGCAGCGTTACGGCCATAAAGGCTGATCGGCTGGCTTGCCCAGGCAGCGTCTTTCAAACCGGCTTCTCCCCAGGTGCGAATGTCGCCTGCATGACCGCCAGTGCGTGTCTTCGAGAAAATCGCATCCACTTCCTGAAGGCTCAGCCCCTCAATCGGGTTGTCCTTGTTCACATACACTGCCAACATGTCAATGCTGGTTCCCAACTGAGTCGGTTTATAACCAAACTTAGCTTCAAACTCATCGATTTCCTTGCCTTTCATGCCGCGGCTCATCGGTCCGAACGTCGAGCTGCCGCTGATCAGCGCCGGAGGAGCTGTCGAAGAGCCTTTGCCTTCGATTTCAATCTGAACATTCGGATAGTGCTTTTTGAAGCCTTCGCCCCAAAGCGCCATCATGTTGTTCATCGTGTCCGATCCAACGCTTTTGATGGTGCCGGAAACACCTTCGACCGGCGTGTAAGACGGAAGATTCGGGTCCACTTGCACCTGGGCGCTGACGGGCGTTGTAAATACGGCAAGCACCACGGCGGCCAGGGCGATCATCACTTTTGCACTTCGCTTAATCATTCAAAACTCTCCTTATCGAATTCCTTCGAAATGGTTGGGAAACAACTCCCCAAAAACTTTACGCTTTATTTATTAAGGCTTGATGTGAGGTTCTTGAGGAATTTGCTAGTTTTCCCGGTTCGAGGGGAGTGGCGAAGCGTTCTATCGCCACCCCCTCACTAGACAACCGGAGTCAGGTGTCGGTTTCTTAGGATTCGGTTAGATCTGACCACCGCTGGATTCGCCCAGAAGCCACATGTCGAAACCAAAGGGGTTACGTGGAACCTGAGGAAGCGATTCGCCTTCGACTTGCGAAGCGATCGTATCGATTTCCGCGGGGTTTTCCAGAATCGAAGAGCCGCCCGTTTCCGTTTCGCTCTCGATGACGATGACGATTTGCTTCTGGCGGTTGATGTTGTTTTCGCCGCCGAACAGGTAACCCAGCACCGGCAAATCGCCAAGCAACGGCATGCCCGCTTTGCTTTCAACCTGCTCGTCGCGCGACAGGCCCGAAAGAACCAGCACGCTGCCATCTTGCAAACGCGCTTTGGTCACCGTTTCCGTCGAGTTGATAATCGGCAAGCCCTGGGGCGTATAACCCGCAACACTGCTGACTTCCGCAACGACTTCCATCTCGACCGATTCTTTCAGGATAACCGGCTTGAGTTCAACGAACACGCCCACTTCGCCCGTGTTACGACGATTCAACGTGCGATCGTAGATCGAAAGATGCTCGGCTTCGTTGTAAAGCGGGTCGCCATGATCGCCATGCGAACCCGGATTGTTGGGTTCAGCAACAAAACTGACGACTTGATCTGCGGCATTGAACGTACCCGTGGCGCCGCTCTTGACCTGAACGGTACCCGAAGCAAGCGTCTTGGCTTTGCCTTTGCTCGCCAGGAAATCCACGTAGGAAGCCGTCACGAGGAAGTTATAATATCCCCAATAGTCTCTATTCTTATTTTGGCTGCTCGGAAACGACGTAAGTAAACTGCCGATAGAGCTGCCGTGCTGATCCAAGTAATATCCAGCGGATCCGAAACCGAACAGGTTGCGGCCCGGGCCATTTTTCCAGGCTACGTAATCGAGGCCCAAACGGGTGTCGTTGTTCGTGTTCAGTTCGTAAACTTTGACACTGAAACGCCCCTGGTGCTCGGGAAGGTCAACCGTCTTAGCGCCCTTCAGGTAGGACTCCAGGCGATAGGGTTCGTCGAAACGAAGAACCGAGTTGTTGCTCGAATCAACAGTCGAAAAACCTTCACCGCCCCAGTTTTCCGCCAAACCGTCGATCACGTCGGCGTCGCGGTACTTGGCTTTATAATAAACCGTGCCGCCACCATCGTTGTATTCTTCCAACCAGTCCTTATCGAGCACCGAGATGGTTTCCTCGATAAAGGGCATTTGCCATTTCGGGGCAATCACCTGAAGGAAGTTGTCTTTGGTCTTTTTGTCGCGGATAACTTCCGCGCGGCCGCCTTCCTTGGCGGTCAGTTCACGGAACACGTTGCGAATTTCGCGCGGTGTCACGTTCTTAATCGGGAACGTTTTCGTGACGAAACGGTTCATCAGAACTTTTTCGTCCGTGCGCAGAACGAGAACGTCCTGGTCGTCCGGACCCAGGTTCACCTGGTCGTCCTGGAACGTATATTCGTTCACATTGGATTCAGCGACAGAGGGGCTGGCGTTGCCACGACGGCTCTGGATGCCGCCCGATTCATCAATCGCGGCAGCTTGACCGCACAGAAGACCCAACGCGAGCGTCAGCGTAAATAAGCTGGCGTTTCTCATATTGCGAGCCATTGGAAATCCTTTCCTATAAATTCAAAGTGTGTCAGGTTGGCAAGTGGTTGGTGTTTCACAATCAACGGCGCGCCATGTTGCCCATCAGCATCATGTCGAAACCATAAATCTCCGACGGCAACGCAACCGCGTTCATGCCCACGGTTTCCACCGCGTCGATGGTGTTGTCTTCGTCGTAATTCAAGCCGCTGAAGTCATCGACCACTTCGGCCGTGACAACCATGGTCAGCATCGTTTGCTTGGCGGTCGTGATTTCACCGCCGAACAACCAACCGAGAACCGGAATCGAACCCAGGATCGGCACCTTGCGGGTCGTCTGGATCGAACGCGTGCGGTTCATGCCGCCGATGATGTACTCGGATCCCGGCGTCGCGCGGATTTCCGTGCACACTTCACGCTCCGACAGCATCGGAACGCCCGTGTCGTCGAAACCAAGCTGGCTGACGATCGAGATTTCCAGGTCCATGTTGATGGACTCTTCGCCAATAACCGGCGTTACTTCCAACGAAACCCCAGCGTCGGCGCGTTCGATTGTCGAGCCTACCAACGTGCGGTTGTCCGGAAAGCTGCCGTCTTCGCCGTAAGGGTCCAACGGTTCGTCGCGCACACCCGGGTTATTGACCGACTGAACTTTGTAGTACAGGATTTCCTCGCCTGTCGAGAAGCTGGCGGTTTCCGTGTTGAGCACCGTGGCGCTCGGAGCCGTCAGGACGCGCGCGCGACCCTTGGAAACCAAATAATCGAAGTAAGCCGACGGCACATCGTAGAAATACGCGCCGTTAAAGCCCGAATTGTGGAAACGATTGCCCGGAAGGCTGTTCACGTCCACACCTGGGTTTGTCACGCGGTCGATATCGCTGGAAATATTGCTGTGAAAGCGTTCGCCATAAGCGCCCGCCGAGAACAAGTTGCGGCCCGGGCCGTTCTTCCACGCGTGGAAGTCCAGACCGATGGTGCCGTCGTTGTTCAGATCGATTTCATAAATCTTGGCCCGCAAAACGATCTGCTGGGTCGGATGATCCAGGTCCACCGGGATGGTATCTTGGGCGTACTTGATCCCCGAAGGCGCGTCTTCGATAAACACCGAACCCGTAGCCGGATCGGCGACGACTTTGCCCGAACCCGTCAGGTAAGCGGCAACCAGGTCGGCGATGTCTTCGGGGTCACGGTGGTTGAGTGTAATATAGGCACGTTCCGAACCGCTGGAGGAGGTCAAACCAGGACGATCGACGACCGACGCCAGTTCGCGGATGGGGTCAACGAGCCAGATCGGCACGTTCACCAACACCACACCGCTTTCACCCGAGGGATTCACAAACGTCCAAAGGTTGCCTTCTTCCGCTTCCACCGGACGGCGCAGGAAACGCAACACCGCATACGGGTTGACGTTTTTCATTTCGATCGCCACGGGGACGAACTGGTTGACTTGAGCCTTGTCGGTCGTGCGCAGGATTTTCACCACGCGACGCATCCGTTCGTCGGCCTTTTCGTCGAACGATTGGAACATATTGTCCTTGGTATCGGGGAAATATTTCTCCACCGATTGGCTTCTGCCCGTGCTGGTCAGCGACATCAACAGAAGCGGCGTGACCATGAAGAGGTTACGTACTCTTCGCATGCCATTACTCCTTTTCACTATTCTGGAATGTGCTGTCGGATGCGCGCAGGGGCATCCGCTTAGCATTTTGACTAATCACTTCATCAGCCGATTCGTTCACGGCTGCGTCGTACGGCTTGGCCTCCTTTCGAATGAAACCAATATACGGATTTACGAAAAAACCTTTCGCGGCGCGCTCGCCCTTGGCCAGCGCTTCGGGCGCCACTTCGACCGTTACCCACCAGTCATAAACGCCCGCTTCGTTTTTAATCAATTTTGCCCGTTCGGCGACCACCGGACGGCCCAGGTATTCCTCCGCCAAGGTAATGGCGGAGGCCTTTTCGATCAGACCGTCCTCGCCCCGGCTGAAGAGTCGCTCGCCGCCGACTTTAAACGCCACGGGCTCGGAAACCACCATGGGCGAGTCTTCCTTGCCCTCGACCGGCGTGCGATAAATGGCCTGAATGTAGTAATTGCCCGCTTCCTCGGTCACATCGGTGAAAGCGAAGTTGCGCTTGAGCAACCCGTCTTTGGGCATCGTCGAAGTCAGCGCCAGATTTTCCTCGGGGCTGAAGACGCTCTGCCGGATCAACGGGCTGGCATTGGCTTCCGACCACCACCAGAACATCAGCGAATCGGCATTCAGTTGGCGCACAACCAACTCGTTTTCACCTACGTTTTTCAGTTGAGCAGTCACCACAAGTGCTTCGCCCGGTTGCCATTCCGTCTGCGAAGGAACCAACTCCAGTTCCAACACATCCTCATAATGCGGCGTCCGATCGAACATGCTGCACGACGACGCCAACCCCGCCACGACAAGACAAGCCAATGCCTGGACAGCGCGGCGGCTTTGTCCTGAGCTTTTCGACAACTTTGCACTCATTTTGAGTGAACTCCTTTCGGATGCATCCTTCCGTCGGGAAAATTCCCCCAGGAAGGAAATTACAGAAGAAAACGAAATGACCAAATTCAGCAGCTCCATTTTGCTCCAGGCAAATTGCCCTTGGAAAACAACCCGGTGTTCTTCTCAGACCTTGAAGTTTGATGGGGAGGATTTCGTGCCTGAACTCACGGGGCGACATCCCGCCTCTTGGGTGGCACGGCTGGAGACAATAACCGCAAACCGCTTCACATGGCATTCGCAACGGAAGCCATCAGACGGAGGGCTGGTTCTTGCCGAGTTGTTCATCGATACAAACTCTTTCCGTTAGTCCAGGACACCGACGCTAGAAAAATTCGGCGTTGGATTTCCTGTAACAGAGCGGCAACTTTTCCGGTTTTCAGTTCAGGCCAATTTTCCGTTTTGACCGAACAGAGCGGAAATTGCGCTCGTCTCGCGCATGAGTCCGAAAGAGGATGCATGGGATATCAATACAAAATAAACATGCTAAAGAAAATCTAACAATCCGCTAATGCCGCCTGAACGATAAACCCCTTAAGGGCACATTCAGCCCACCCGCCAAAAGCGACAAACGGGGCGATTTTTCGCGACAAACGGGAGTTTCTGAGGCTTTTTTACCCGGCTGATGCGACCTAACATAACGTCTTAACAATCTTTCGCGTTTGTTAGTCCCTCACCAAATATTCAAAGTTCATGGGGATCATCGCGCCAAGATACGACGATTCTGCCCGAACGCTTCCACAGAACGCGAAATTTCACCTGGACACAATTCACAGCGGGGCAACCTCTTGACCCGCTTGCCTTTCTGCGGATTGTGTAGGAAAACGGTGCCGGTAAGCTGGCACGCGAATCGCCAGGAGGATTTATTCCCCCAGCGATAAAAATCCTCGAAATCGGGGAACAAACGGCACCCACACGATGTCGAATGAGACGAATACAGGCGGAGAGCTAACCCGCGAAGAAGAACGCGAGCTGGTCCGCCGTGCCCAGGATGGCGACGAACAGGCCCTTGAATGCCTGCTCGAAGCCCACCAGGACATGGTTTTCCGTACCGCGTTGCGTTACCTGTCGGGACGCGAAGAAGCCGCCTGTGAACTCGCTCAGGAGGTGCTGATCAGTGCTTTTCGCCATATTAAAAAATTCCGCGCCGAAAGCCGCTTCAGCACGTGGCTTTACCGGATTACGGCCAATCTGGCCAAAAATCGTTTCGTGGTGGAAAACCGCGAACGCGCACGCTTTACCAGCATGGATTCGACTGCGAGCGATGATGACAATCGACGTCCGCGCGATTGGGCGGGCTCCGATCCCGATCCCCGTGCGCTCGCCGAAGGCCGCGAAGGCATCGAAATCCTGCACGAACGGCTCGAACAACTGGAACCCGAATGGCGCGAAGTGGTGGTTTTGAGGTTTTTCGAGAACATGAGTTACGATGAAATTTCCAACGTCCTGGACATCCCCATCGGAACGGTAAAATCGCGCATCAACCGCGCCCGCCGCGCGTTGCGCGAACTACTCGGCGATCTGATGACGGAGAGGGGATTATGAGCACCGAACGCTTTGAAGAACTGCTCGATCCATGGGCACGCAACGAGCTCGACGCCGCCGAGGCCGTCGAGTTTGACGCCCTCCTTGAACGTCATCCCGAATGGCGCGAGGAAGCCGACACCCATCGCGAAATGCTCGAGCTGATCCAGAGCGCTCCCGCGCCCAAAGCGCCTGCCGGATTGCTGGCTGGGGCGCTCGCCAAGGCTCGCGCGCAAGGTTTCGCCCCCGATTCCGAACCGCTACCCGGCGAAGAACCCGCTGCCGCGCCTCCCGCAAAGGTCATCGAAGTGGCCACCCCCCCACCGTCTGAACGGCGCGCCACCAAACGAGGGCTCGTGTTCCCAATGCGTTGGATGGCGGTCGCCGCCACCGTCGCGGTTGTCGTCGCAACGGGTACGTACATGACTTTGCAAAATAAAGAAGAATTCCACCCGCCCAAAAGCCAACTGGCAGGCCAGGATATCGCCTTGGCCGAACAAAATATTCATGCCCCGGCCAAGTCGGATCAAAAACAAGTACTTGCCACAGAAAGCGAAATCGACGCGCTTGCATCTCCTCCGGAAATGGAAATGCTCGCGACGAATACACCGGAAAAATTAGCGCGAGTCGCTGCGGAACCGCTGAAAGAAACCGGCGAAGGCACCGAAGATTTATTCATCGCAGACGTTGAAGCCGAGAGCCCCGCTGAAGAAACAATGACGTTGGCGGCGGCAATTCAACCGGCTCCTACGCCCGCCCCGTCGCGCCCAAAAGCGGAAGCCGCACCCAAACCCGCTTCCCAAACGGCTTCCGGTACCTCCTATACCATGAAAAATCCGTTCGCTTCCGGCGACTCGCCTTTTGCCGGGGAAAGCGATGACACCAGTAACGCGTTTATGTCCATGCCTCCGCAACCGGATGATCATAATCCTTCACAGAATGCCGAAGACCCTTCTTCGAGCAGCGCCTCCGAGCCTTTCGCCGCCACCCTGGCCGAAGCTCCAGCCGATAAAACGAACTGGAACTTCGATGCGCCGTCGCTATCGGCAGCAGACAGCTTAGACGCCAACAATTCGGGCCTCATCGACACAGTCCGCGAAGAACGCAAGGACGCCGAACTGGCGATGCGCAACCGACCGAACAGGCAAACGCAACCCGAATGGAATCGCTCGGTCCCCGAATGGTACACCGATGGAGACGAGGCGAAAAAAACATCCCCACGCGTGCACGGTTTTACCGACACCCCTCTGACCGCGCCCGGGACGGCGGATAATCGCGTGTCCGAATTGCGCGACGATGCACGCGAAAATGCGCTCGCCATGGCCAAATCGAGTAATGACGCTCTGGAGAAAGCCAAGAACGAACTGAGCGAAGCAGCCGAAGCCTTCGAGAAGCGCACGCTCTATTACGAGAGTCCTGCACCTGCGGCGGACATCGTCATGGCATCGCTCCCCATTCCCAACGACGAATACGCGTTCATGCAGCAACAGGCGCAATCCGTCGGAGGCGTGCAATCGACTGCTTCCGGTGGGCGTACCAAGGACAAGGGCCAGACATACGATCCCACAAACGGCACGATCAGCCGTGGAGACATTGTAAACTACAGCGATCTCGCCTCGGACTCATCTCGACAGATCGCGCAAGCTTCCACAGCCGATGAATTCGTTGTGGAATTTGCCAACCAACAAGCCCTCGATTCGTTCCTGTGGCGCCTCAAGGTCGTGCCTATTCGCGTGGATCGTTCGACATCAACGACTGCTCCCCGTTACGAAGCACAACAACCCACACGCGCTCGTCAAACGCCGGTATTCAATGCGTTGGTCGGTGGCGGTAAAAATACCGCACGTCGTCAACCATCAACCAGTGCCGATATCGAAACTCTGAACCTGGATCACTACACGATGGAAATCGTCCCCGACGAACGCACGGGCCGTATTCGCCTTATTTTACGCGTGCGCCAGGACAATCGCGTCGCTCCCACGCCGATGGGGACGGAGAAGCCCGCAGATACGCGGGGCGTGATCCGTCGCTACTAATGACTCGCCCGCTTAACATCCTGCTTGTCTCGCGCAGCTTTCCCGCACACCGGCTCGGTGGCATGGAGCAACATGCCCAAGACGTGCTCGACGGCTTAATCGAAGCGGGGCACACGGTGCACCTTGCGACAACGTGTCTGCCGCGCAAAAAGAGCTCCGTCCCTCTAAAAACCAACGGAACGATTACAACACTGGGATCGAAATGCGGCGAATACAACGTCTCGTTTTTTCGCGAGCTACGCACAGCGATGCGCATTCTGGCACGTAAGCATCACATCGACGTGATTCATGCGCAAGGCTTCGCAGGCATCACGCTCGCTTCGGCCCACGGACTGCCGCCGGTACTCACAACAATCCACGGAACGCTGTGGAGCGAAACGCCACTCGATCGGCGCATCCGACCGATGCGGACGTCCCGCGAACGTTTGCGCGACCTGTGGAAATTCAAACATCGCCTTGCGTTCTGGCCCGTGTGGAACTGGTTCCTCGGTCTCCGTCCCCGGTTGATTGTCGATAGCCAATTCACCGCGCTCGAATTACGTCGCTCACACCCGCAACTCCGTCCCCATGTCGCACCGCTCGGTATCGATACGCGTCGTTTTATCGCTGCAAAAGCACGTACATTCGATGCCAATCACGGTTGTCTCGACGGCGAAAAGACATCTCCGTCCCCACCGTTGCTTTTCGCTACCGGGCGCCTCGAACCGATCAAAGGATTTGAACATTTAATTCGTGTACTGGACGAATTACCCGCCAATTTCGCCTGTAATCTCGTCATCGGAGGCGACGGCCCCGCTCGCAGCGACCTGGAAAAACTCGCCAAAGGACTCCGTCCCCCGAAGCGCGTTTTTTTTACAGGGAAAATCCCCGCCGAAGAACTCGCTGACTGGTACGCGTCCGCCGACGTGTTTCTAAATCCCGACCAGGCGCATCCCGCCTTTGGTCTCGCCAACGCCGAAGCGCTTCTTTGTGGAACTCCCGTCATTACCACTCCCAACGGCGCGCACCCGGAAGTCGTGCGGCGCGGCGATGGCGTGCTATTGCCTGCTCAAGATTACAAGGGTTGGGCCAGTGCCATTTGTCAGTTAATCGATTCGCCCGACCGAACAAAACGCCGTGAACGCGCTCAAAAACGATTCGCTCGCCAACGCATGATCACACGGTTGGAACGCGCCTATTACCGGGCAGTGAATGAAAAATAACGATTGTAGGCCGTCAAACATTTCGACGCATTCCCCCATAACGGCGCGTGGATTGCTGCATGATTGTCAGTTCATTCATGAGGCCCCCATTATGCGACCCCTCTCTAAATTCACCTTTACAATAACCGCAGCGTTCGCTGTCTCGGCGGCATTTTTTCCCCTCAACGCCAAAGAGCCCGCCACCTCGCAACCGGATGCAAACGCCACACCGGTGGTGGTAGAACTCTTCACGTCGGAAGGCTGCTCCAGTTGCCCGCCCGCCGATCAACTGCTCTCGAAAATTGGTGCAACTCAACCAATCAACGGCGCGCGTGTCATTCCGCTTTCATTCCACGTAGATTATTGGGATCGCCTTGGCTGGCGCGACCCGTTCTCGAGCAAAGAAGCAACCGCGCGCCAATACGCTTACGCCGAAGTCACCCGCTCCGACCGCGTTTACACTCCGCAAATGGTGGTCAACGGTACCGAATCCTTTATTGGCAACAATGCCCACAAAGCTCGCACTTCGATTTCAAGTGCCGCTGCTCAATCGCCTCGATTCAATATTGAAATTTCCGACACATCAATCGCGACCGATCCAGAAGGCGTCCTCACGCTGCGAAGCAACGTTCGCCTGGACTCCCAAACGGTATCGAATACGCCTCAACGCGTAATGGTGGCCGTGACGGAAAACGACCTCGATGTTGATATTCCGCGTGGTGAAAACCGGGGACTGACGTTGCACCACGATCATGTCGTTCGCGCAATTCGGCAAGAAAGCACCTTCGACCCAACGACTTGGGACACGATGGAACTGGAAATCGCTATCCCCATGCAAACGGATTGGAAGGTCGAAAACCTCTCGCTCGTGGTGTTCGTCCAGGACCCTGTATCCGCACAAATTTTAGGTGCCGACGCTCAAGTTGTCCAGAAATCATCGGTCAATCGCCAGACTTCCCCTTGATGCGACAGATAAATTCTGTACAATTGGCGTAATTCTGGCTCATTCAAAACCCAGAGGACGCCCATGGAATTCATCAAGCAATCCCGTCTGGAATTTCCCGCCGATCAAGTCTTTGCCTGGCACGAACGACCGGGCATGTTCCTGCGTTTGATCCCGCCGTGGGAATCGGTCGAACTGATACATTATCCTCCCACGTTGGAGGAAAACGAGCAGGCAATTGTGGAAATCAAAACCGGTCCGATCAAACAACGTTGGATCGCCCGATTGTACGGTATCGAAAAAGGCCGTCGGTTTTGCGACCGGATGGTACAAGGTCCTTTTTCCAAATGGGTGCACGAACACCGGTTCGAGCCCGACGGCGACGATGCCTGCCGCATGAGCGACCACATTCAATACGAATTACCGGCGAAATCGTTCGGCAAAGCGGTTGCCGGTGGTTATGTGCAACGGAAAATCGAGGCGCTTTTCGATTACCGCCATCGCGTGTTGGCGAACGATCTGGCTTTGCACACGCGATATCATTTGGCCCCCATGCGAATTTTGGTCAGCGGCTCGACCGGGCTGGTCGGATCGGCACTTGTCCCTTTTTTACAAACGGGCGGGCATGAAGTAACCCGTTTAGTGCGCAGCCATGCGGAATCCGGCCCCGATGCCATTGCGTGGAATCCCGACGAAGGCTGGGACACCCCCCCAGCCTCGCTCGAAGGCTTTGACGCGGTGATACACTTGGCGGGCGAAAACATCGCGGGCCGATGGGACGATGAAAAAAAACGTCGCATCCGCGATAGCCGCGTCAATGGAACCCACAACCTTTGCGCAGGGCTGGCACGCCTCGAACGTCCTCCTCGCGTGTTGGTCAGCGCCTCTGCCATGGGCATTTACGGCAATGTGGACGGTGCGTGGGTGGACGAATCCAGCCTGCACGGCACGGGGTTTCTAGCCGATGTGGGAAACGATTGGGAAAAAGCCACCCTTCAAGCCGAGGAAGCTGGCATTCGTGTGGCGCACCTGCGTACAACAATGATCCTGAGCCCGGCGGGCGGCGGTCTGGCCGAAATGCTGCCGCTTTTCCGGCTCGGACTCGGTGGGCGCATAGGCAACGGCAAGACTCAAATGAGCTGGATCACCATCGACGACGTGCTCGGCGCGATTTTGCACATCCTCGCGACTCCGACCCTCGAAGGCCCTGTGAATCTTTCGACCCCCAACCCAGTCTCCAATCGACAACTCACCCAGGCGCTCGCCGCCACATTGAGACGCCCCGTCGGACCGCCCGCCCCCAAATCCATCTTGCGCCTGGCATTGGGCGAAATGGCGGACGAACTGTTATTCCAAAGTGTCCGCGTTCGCCCCGCGCGACTGCTCGAAACCCATTACCGGTTCCTGTTTCCAAAGATCCAAGACGCTTTTTGCCATTTGCTGGGCAGGAAAATTCGATGACCCCCAAAGACTTAATCTCCATCGGCACGCTTGCACACAAAACGGGCCTCAGCGTCGAGTGCCTGCGCATGTGGGAGCGACGTTACGGCGCGCCCGAATCCATCCGCTTGCCTTCGGGACATCGACGTTACCCGGAGCAGGAAATCGAACGGCTACGCTATGCGGCATTGGCACTGGAGCAAGGCTATCGCGCCCGCCAGGTTGCCCCCGCCACGCTCGGCGAACTCAAAGGCATGCTGCGCCAATGCGCGTGTCTTCTCGAAGACTCGCCCCACCGCCCCGAGATCGAAGCCCGCATCGAGCGCTGGATCGCTGCCACCGCTAAACTCGACGACCGCACGTTGGCGCACGATTTTCACCACGACTGGACGCAACTCGGCGCCGCACGATTCCTGAGCGAACGCGTCGTCCCGCTCATTTATCGACTTGGACAGGAATGGGCTAATGGTGAACTCACCATCAGCCAGGAACATTTCGCCTCCGAGCAGGTGAGCGATTTCCTCGCCGCCCAATGGCGCCGAATGAACGAACGCATCGAAGGCGCGAATGTCCTGGTTGCCAGTTTGCCCGGCGACCAGCATCGTCTCGGACTTCAAATGGTATCCGTGGTATTAACCTTGGCGGGAAAAAAAGTCGTCTATATCGGCCCACAAACTCCCCCGCGCGAAATCGTCGAAATCGCCAAACAATGCAAGGCAACGGCAGTTTGTCTCAGTATCTCGATCACGATGGATCTCAACCAAGTAACCCAAGCCCTCGGCCAGTTACGCCTCGACCTTCCCAACGCCATCCGCCTCGCCATCGGCGGCAAAGGGGCTCCTCCCCCACGCGAAGGCATCGAACGCATGAACGATCTTGCCGATTTTTACGATTGGTTGAAACGATTGCCGTCGGGGTAGGAAACAATGGGCAAAAAAGTCCTCAAAGTCCTTTTCATCCTCATCGCCTCCATTATCGTGCTTTGGCTGGCTTTGTTGGGAACGTGCAAATTAATGATTAGGGATCGCGTCAGTTGGAGTAACACGTCTGGCCAACCTGTCCCTTCGGCTTTCATGGTAATGCTTTTTCCCGCCGACGATCACGTGCAACTGACGTCGCAGTCGGGCGCAACGAAGATGCTCGATCGCGCGGTGCTATGCTCGTATGATGAATATCAAAAAGGGCAAATGGGCGTGTGGTGGAATGACGAGGAAATCCCCGTGGATCTCAACCGGTTGGTTCCCTATCGAACGGACGTTGATTTGGACAAGTTGATCGACGGACTGAACAAGGAAATCGCCACATGGAGAGAATCCAAAATCTATGGCGTTTATCCCAAATTCCACAAAGCAGCGGACGGGTCGATTGAAATTAAAATGTATGAATCCAATGGGTGGTGGGGACAGGATTACTTCTATTATCGCGTGATCGACGGTAAGATCATCCCGGAAAAAATCGTGCGGCGGGCTTAGTCTTCAATCGCTTCTGCCGTCAAATCGTACACGTCCGCTTCGACAATGCGCGTGCGCACGAAATCGCCCGGTTTAAGCGGCGTTTCGCTCATCACGCGGACCACGCCATCGATATCGGCGGCTTCGCTGTGGCTGCGCCCCACATACCAACCCGAGTTCGGCACACGACCCTCGATCAACACTTCGCGCTCCGTCCCCAATTGACGATCTGCCCATTCGGCGCTGATGCGCGATTGCAATTTCATCAACTTATCTTTGCGACGTAATTTGACCTTCTCCGTTACTTGATTCGGCAATTCGGCGGCGGGCGTTCCCGGTTCGCGCGAATACGCAAATACGCCCATGCGCTCGAAGCCGATTTCCTTCACGCCTTCGGTCAACGTCTTGAATTCCGCAGGCGTTTCGCCGGGAAAACCAACGATGAACGTTGTGCGCAACGTTACGTCGGGCAGTTCGCTGCGAATCATCCGAAGCATATCCATCGTGCGTTCACGGTCGTGAGGACGACGCATGCGCTTTAAAACTTCGTGGTCGAGATGTTGCAACGGGATGTCCAAATAACGTGCAATTTTCGGCTGTTCTTTAAGCACCGCGATCATGTCGCGTGTCACCGTCGAGGGATACAGGTAGAACAACCGAATCCAGAATTGCCCGTCGAGGCTCGCCAATTCGTGCAACAATTCCGGCAGCATCAGGCGCTTTTCTAAATCGAGGCCATACTTGGTAATGTCCTGCGCCACGATGTTGATTTCACGCACGCCATCATCGAGCATCCGCCGCGCTTCGTCGCGCAACACGTCCTTGGGGACGGAGGTGTACACACCTTTCATCAACGGGATGCTGCAAAACGTGCATGTGTGATTGCATCCGTCGGAAATTTTCAAAAACCCATGCGGACGGCGATCCGTGCGTTGGCGCGGCAATGTACGCGGCACAAGTACACGCGGCGCGTTGGCCTCGAACGCGCGGTCATCGAATTCGATGGCGGGCGCGTTCACCGAAGAAGCCGGGCTTTGCCGTGCAAGATCCCAGGACGGCGCATCCTCGTCCGTGTTTTCGACGAATTGACTTTTCGTTTCACCCGCGACGAGCTTGGCAACGCGCTCGAAATCCCCCACCCCGGCAAGGAAATCCACCTGGGGAACTTCGCGCAAAATTTCCTCCCCGGCCCGTTGCGCCAGGCACCCAATCACGCCGAGTCGCGTACCCGCTTTGGTGCGGATTTTTGCCCATTGGCGGATTTGCTGCATGGATTGATCGCGCGCCGACTGAATAAACCCGCACGTCGTGATTACCACCACGTCAGGCGGATTGTCCGGGTCGGCGATTTCGATCGAGTGACCTTTGTCGTGCAACAACCCGGACAGGTACTCGTTATCGACAGTGTTTTTATCGCACCCAAGGGTGACCATTCCGATGCGCATAGGGGGGACGCTTTCCTGTGAAAAATACCAACAAATCGACGTGCGAACGCACGTTCAAACTGGGCGCATGGTAAAAGGCAACGCGCCTACGTCAATGGAAGGTTGAGAGATGTCCGCTCAATCCAGACCACGCGCCGCCAGATCGTCTTCGTCCAAGCCCAGGAAATGTCCCAGTTCGTGTTTGAGCGTAATCGCCAATTCTTCGCGCAGCTTATCTTCGTTACTGGCAATCAAGGCAATGTTCTGCGTGAATATGTAAATCTGGTTAATGGATTCCACCACATCGAACGTGCTGCGCTCGGGCAACGGAATGCCTTGAAACAACCCCAGCATCAGGGGATCGAGCGGTGG
>CAZOKZ010000033.1:0-49464 GCA_964580585.1 uncultured Candidatus Sumerlaeota bacterium
TCACATCAAACCGCGCGATGCGAGTGAAATGGTTACGCCGAAGATGGACGGCAAAACACAAGCCGACCTCTTCTGAGAGATGTTTCGCCCCATTATTTTGAACGCAACTTGCACCCTTTGACACATTGCGATTCGGAGCAACTCACATGTCTTCCACAAATGGAAATGGAACGATGATTAAAACAAAACCTCAAACGCATGTCCTGTCGGTGTTGGTGGAAAATCACCACGGCGTGCTTTCTCGCGTTTCTGGCCTTTTTGCCATGCGCGGGTTCAATATTGATTCGCTCACGGTTGGCACAACCCAGGACCCCTCGATCAGCCGTATGACCGTTGCGGTGACGGGCGATGGCGCCATCGTCGATCAGATCGAGAAGCAGCTTAATAAGATGGTCGAGGTCATCACGGTCAAGAACCTGACGGCGACGGGCCTTCATATCGAGCGCGAACTGATGCTGGTCAAGGTCACCATCCCGCAGGGTCGCCGGACGGAATTGCTTGAACTGATTACGATCTTCAAAGCCAAGACTACCGATATCACGACCGAATCGTTGACGGTGGAAATCAGCGGTGGTCAGGACAAGCTGGGTACGTTCCTGGAAATGATCATGCCGTTTGGCATCTTGGAACTGGCGCGTACCGGCGTTGTTGGCCTGACGCGCGGCGCTGGCGGGCTGCACACGGACTTTGAAAACAGCTAATCCTCTCAAAGTCGCGTTACGCTTGCGCTACCTCGCAAATAACGGCAGGCTTGGTGTGTGATCAAACGCGCCAAGCCTGCTTTTTTTGTACCGAGAACCAAGACGGTTTATCTCGTGAGCGCGCTTAGTCCGAGGGAGCTTCTTCATGACGCAATCTATCGCTGTTCCGCGCTTGGGAGTTGGCCGCATCGCCATTGTGGGTGTCGGCGCCGTGGGTTCAACGACAGCTTACTCGATGGTGCAAGCTGGCGTGGCGAAGGAAATCCTGCTGGTGGATTTGGACCATCGCCGCGCCGAAGGCGAGCTGATGGACCTCGAACACTGTATCCCGTTCGCCAGCCCGGTAAAAATGGCTGTGGTAGATATCGGCGAAGTCGAGGATTGCGACCTCGTGATTGTCACGGCGGGGGCGGCGCAACGTCCGGGCGAAACCCGTTTGAACCTCGTTCAACGCAATGCCGAAATTTTTTCCACGATTTTTCCGGCGATCTGTAAGAAAAATCCCGAATCCCTTTTCCTGATCGTCACCAACCCCGTCGATGTGATGACCCGCGTGGCGCTAAAGCTTTCCGGGCTGCCTTCGCGGCAATTGTTTGGTTCGGGCACGGTGCTGGACACGGCACGATTCTGTCATTTGATCAGCCGTCGCCTGGGAATATCCGCCTCGAATGTCCACGCGTTTGTGATTGGCGAACATGGCGATAGCGAAGTGATGGTTTGGAGCCGCGTGATGGTGGGACCATTTCATGTGGACGAATACGCCGCCAGCAACGGTATTGCGTTGACCAGCATTGAAAAAGCCGCCATTGGTCACGAGGTGCGTCGCGCTGCTTATGAAATCATCGAACGCAAAGGAGCCACGCACTTTGCCATCGGCGTAGCGTGCATGCGAATGGCGCAATCGCTGACCCGACATCAGCACGCGCTTTACACCCTGAGCCGCCGTTTCGAGGGACTGTATGGATTGTATGACGTTTGCCTGTCGATTCCTACGCTTCTCAGCCGCGAGGGAGCCGTCAGCCATCTGGCCATTGAATTGTCGGATCTCGAACGCCAGGAACTGCTGAAGAGCGCCGAAGTTTTGGACGAAGTTTATCAAAGTCTGAAGCTTTGAGCGACTTATTTTATAGGCATTTCAGTCAAATTGGATAGCCGGGGGAAGAAAGGTTTTGACTTCACCTGGAACTTAAGGATTGATGATTTGGCAGGTCAAGCGATGGCCCACGATGCGTGAGAGCAAACACAAGGGCCTTCGTTCACACTAGATGAAAATCACCCGCCTCGATCACTGAAAACTCAGGGGTTAGAGGCAGTTTTATGGTTGAGACGGTTCTTTTTTCGATGAACAAACCCTCGGTATCGTCTGAAAAAGCGGATATGAGTGTTCTGTGCGCCGTGCTCGACGACTGCAAGCAGGCCGTTGTGCGCGTCGTGGGGCGTGGAAATTTCATGAACAGCGTGCCGTTCAAAGAATTCGCCGACCAACTTGATAAAAAAAGCAAACCCGAGCAATTTATCGTCGATCTGGGTCGTTGCGAAACCATGGACTCGACCTTCATGGGAGTTCTCGCCTCGATCAGTCTCAACCAGACCCGCCACAACCGCCATCAATTGATCGTCGTCAACGCCAACGCCCATGTGGTCAAGCTGCTGAAAACGCTGGGGTTGATCAACCTGCTCGATGTGCAGGAGAGCTCCGAAAAAATCGGACGCGAAGCGCTCGACCGAGCCGAAAACCAGCTTGAGCCTGCCGCCGCTAAACCCGTCAGCCACATTCAGCAAATCAGTCACACTCTGGAAGCGCACAAGACGCTGGTTCGCGTCGATGACGAAAACGAACTGCGTTTCCAATCGGTGATTCATTACCTGGAAAAAAGCCTGAAGGAAGAAGTCTGAGGACGTAGCGCGCAAGCTTCCTGGTTTGACGTTTAGCTAAAAAATCACTGCCCCGGACACGATAAAATGCGTCCGGGGCAGTTTTTTTCATCGCTTGCGCGGCTGATCAGGTCAGTGTTTTTTCCGTCTTCGGATCGAAGAAGTGCGCTTTGCGCATGTTAACGCTCAACGGACGCATTTCATCGATTTCCGCGTTCACGTGCGGTCCGACGCGCGCCACGAAAGGGTTCTTGCCCGTCGTCAGATAAAGGTAAAGTTCCGAACCCATCGGCTCGATAATTTCCACGCGGGATTTGATTTCCACGAAATCGCCTTCTGCCGGGGTTTCCGAGACGTCGTGCAGGTCTTCGGGGCGAATCCCCAAGGTGATCGTGCCTTTGTCGGCGCCCGATTCCTTCAACTTGGCGGCCATATCGGCGGGAACGTCGAGCTTGAACGTGCCTTCGTTGAATTTGAGCACGCCGTCTTCCTCCGCCAATTCACCGTCCAGGAAGTTCATCGGCGGCATGCCGATGAAGCCCGCCACAAAACGGTTGGCCGGATGATCGTAGAGCGTAATCGGGTCGGCCACCTGCTGGATGATGCCGTCTTTCATCACGCAGATGCGGTCGCCCATCGTCATGGCTTCGACCTGGTCGTGCGTCACGTAAATCATGGTCGATTGCAAACGAGCGTGCAGCTTGCTGATTTCCACGCGCATTTGAACGCGGAGCTTTGCGTCGAGGTTCGACAGCGGTTCGTCGAACAGGAACACCTGGGGCTTGCGAACGATGGCGCGGCCCACGGCCACGCGCTGACGTTGACCGCCGGAAAGCGCCTTCGGCTTGCGATCGAGCAGGTTCTCAATGCCGAGAATTTTCGCCGCTTCGCGCACGCGTTTGTCGATTTCCGCCGCCGGGTACTTGCGCAGCTTCAACCCGAACGCCATGTTCTTGTAAACCGTCATGTGCGGATAGAGAGCGTAATTCTGGAACACCATCGCGATGTCGCGATCCTTCGGAGCCACGTCGTTCACCACGCGGTCGCCGATTTTGATCGTTCCGGCGCTGATTTCCTCGAGCCCGGCGACCATGCGCAGGGTGGTCGATTTTCCGCAGCCCGACGGGCCGACGAGAACCATGAATTCTTTGTCTTTGATTTCCAACGAAACGTTGTCCACGGCTTTCACATTGCCGGGATAAACTTTGTCCACATTTCCGATTGTGACGGATGCCATTGCTTCCTCGATTCGATTGATGGATTGCGCCAAATCCAGCCAAAGCCCGCGCTGGCAGGGGAGAGGTGAGGAACCCGCCCCCGATCAAAAACACCTTGGGCCTTGCATTTAGCCGGTCGAGTGGACGCGAACGCCCGGCCGTGGGCAAGCGGAAGTGGACACGGTCTAATCAAAAGAAAACGGGGTTTTTATCGAGGAGGGCCATCCCGTCGATTCCGTTTATCCTGTCCAAATTACAGATATTCCTCCAGCACTTCGATCACGCCGACGATGTTATCGTTCAGCGCTTCCAACTCCTCGGCGGGCACCCACCATTCGGTATGATGGCGCGCGCCGACGCGCTGGATGGGATAGCGGTCCATGAAATCCGACCGCACGCGAAACTGCGTTACCCACCCGCCGCCGTTTTTCTTTCACGTTCCATTTTTCGGCGATCTCGCGCGCGTATTCAATGTTGGTGACGGGATAGAAAATCGGCTGACCGGGCAATCGCGGCGGCCAGCGTTTAAATTCCGCCGCGCGAAGGAGTTCCAACTCGGCAGGCCCAACCGGGCGGAAGAGGAGGGTGGTGGAAGACATAACCAGCGAGGCTTTCTATCAAAAGTTTAATTTTCCGATACTGTCTTTTTTTGCATTTCGCTCGGCCCAACGGGCCGACATTCTCTAGCCCAGCCCAACGGGCTGGGAACGTGGAATGTTAAGATGGTGCGGCCTGAAGGGCCGCGATTCCAATCTCAGTCCCAAACATATTTTTCGTCAAACGCGACATCATATTTTTCCAATAACTTTCGGTACTCATCCTGGAAAGTGGTCTTCTGGTGGTGAGCTTCTTGATCGCGAATATATTCAACCACAGCGTCTGCGTGCGATGCGCTGACGGAAAACGCACCATAACCCGATTGCCAATGGAACTCCTGGAATTCCGCGCCTTTAGTTTTGATCCATTTGGATGAACTTGTTTTTAGCGTTTCTACCACCTGGGCAATTGTTCGTGTACGCGAAAGAGCAAAGAAAAGATGAACATGATCTTCGGCTCCACCTACGCGATAGGAAGGACAATCGATGCCATTGAGTATCCCTACTAAATACGCATGCAATTCATCTTGAATGTCGCGCGATAAAAAGGGGACGCGGTTCTTTGTGCTGAACACCAGGTGAATCAAAATACACGATAACGATTGGGGCATGGCAGAGTGCTCCGAAATCGCGACCTTTCAGGCCGCTGAAGGATAGCGCGATTCTGACCCAGTCCGCAGGGCTGGGAAAACGGAAAGTTTTATAGGGAGAGGCCTGAAGGGCCGCGATTCGATTTTCAATCCCAAAAATATTTTTCGTCGAATTAAATATCGTGTTTTTTCAACACCGATGTGATTGTAATTTAGGCATGGTGAACTATTTCTGGAATCGCAGCCTTTCAGGCCGCGAAAAATATTATCACCCTAACCCAGCCCAATGGGCTGGGAACATGGAATATTAAGATAGTGCGGCCTGAAGGGCTGCGATTCAAATTTTATTTTCAATCATATTTTCGTCGAAAGCGATATTGTATTATTCCAATACCATTCGATTGCAATTGGAGGATGGCGACAATTTTCAGGATCGCGACCTTTCAGGCCGCGCAATAATGTTGTCAACCTGACCCAGCCCTGCGGGCTGGGCTATGGAATATCGGCCCGTTGGGCCGAGTGATGGTGTGAAGATCGGTTGCTCGGGCATTCGCGGCAGTCGACGTTTTGAATACAGCTGGCGGCAACAATGTTACCTTGTCGGGGATGATGAGACGGAACAAGTTGGCATGCTTTGTAATTCTTGTCTTCCTCGATATATTGCCAATTTGTGGTAACTTTGCATAGACCAAAAAGTTCGATATAACCTACCGCGCACTCCTGCGGCTCGATCAGTATTTAAACCACCAAATAATGTCCACCAATTATTTCCACAAGTAGTCAAGTCTCTCACAATTGCAGGATTTATAAAGCCCCAAAATAAATCTCTTGATACATCTTCTCGAACTGCTGGCTCTAAACCTCCAGATTGCAATTCTGTCCACCAGATATCAAATAGTTCGGGTGAAACGACAGCAATGTCGATGTCACTGTTCGCTGAATTGAATGGCTTTCCAAGTTTTCCTGGAACGGGTGAGAAACCGAGATGTGCACTTCCTGTTATGATGAGCTGAAACGGATGAACTCGAATAGAAAATGATGAATAGATATCTCTTGCGACCGAGTATTTGAAATTCGCTTCTTCGTCTGGAGGGGCTCCATTGAATACTGCCGATTGTCCAGAATGGAAGTATCGATCCAATACATAATTGGCATCAAAATCTTCACTGAGTAAGTCGCGTTTATAGTCTGGGAAACCCATGTTATTTCTCCTTAGTAAAAAATGAAATCTGCTAGTGTCCGATCCGAATACCGTTATCGCCACCTGCATTAATGAAATTGTATTTTTCAACTACTTCGTTCTCGTCGAATAAAACCGACATCGTTTGTTGTTTTATTCCAGTTCCAAATGGTCCAACGTGCATGTACTGCCACAACATAATCAGTTTTCCATCTGAATCATAACTTTGTGAGATAGGCGCTCCAAAAGCGCGCATCATATCCTCCTTTGTGGTTTGTCCGATGACAATATTGGAAACCTGAGTTTGAGACATTTGGTGTCCACTACTAGCGCACCCCCAACATGTCATCAGTAAAAGTACGGTAAAGATAAAGTGTCGCATCTACGTCTCCTTATGCGAGGGAATGGAGAAAAGCTACTTGTCGATTAGCAACTTGTCAAACATTATTATAATTGAGATAAATACTTTTGGTAGTACTTTTGCACTTTAGATTTTTAGCGGATGATTAACCGCCTCATTCCACCCGTCCCTCCGGGACTCGCTCTTCTTTTACTCCGTCCCCAGCAGTCAACTGCTGGGCTACGTTCAATCGTTCCTCCGGGACTTCATGCTATCCTCACCTGTGTCATTCAGTTTGCCCTTTCACGGGCACGGTTGTAAGTCGTGGAGGAATGACGTGATTACTATCTTCTGATGGCTCTTTCCCGACGATCACAAAAATTCCCAAGACGAGCGCACCCGTATAGTATTTCCGATTTTCTATCTGCACCTGCACCGGCCCGACGTAGGGCACGAGCATTTTCAACCCATCGGTTTTGACGAATTCGCGTTTTTCGATTTCTTTCAATCCCAATTGCTCGGCAATGTGTTTGGGAATGCAAAGCGTCATTATGCAATCGGCCACGCGCGCGCGTTGTTTGACGGGCGGCACGGACGCGTCGTTCGGGTTGATCAATTCAATTTCCGCGTAAACAGGTTCCATCGCCGCCCTCCTCGGTTCATTGCCCGAATGATAAAACAAAAAACGAGCCATTCAACCGAAGAGTGTCGAATGGCTCGTTGGGATTTGTGAATTTTCAGGCCCGGCTTACACCACACCTGCGGTGTCGCCGATGAGTTGTTTGACGGCGGTGGGAATCTGGTTCGGCAGTTCGCAGACGGTGACGCCGCACGAGCGGAAGACTTCGAGTTTTTCCTGCGCGGTGCCTTCGCCGCCGCTGATGATAGCGCCCGCGTGTCCCATGCGTTTTCCGGGAGGCGCGGTCAGGCCCGCGACGAACCCGATGACGGGCTTAGTCATGTGTTCTTTGACGTAACGCGCGGCGTCTTGTTCGTCGTTGCCACCGATTTCACCAATGACGACGACGGCTTCGGTTTCGTTGTCTTTTTCAAACAGCGCCAGCAAATCGGTGAACGTCATGCCGATGATGGGGTCGCCGCCAATGCCGACGCAGGTGGTTTCACCGAGGCCGGAGCTGGTCAGTTCCCAAACGACTTCGTACGTGAGCGTGCCGGAGCGCGAAACGAGGCCGACGCGGCCTTTTTTGTGAATGTGGCCGGGCATGATGCCGACTTTGGCAAGGCCGGGACTGATGAGGCCAGGGCAGTTGGGGCCGAGCACGCGCGTTCCAACGCGGCGGGCTTCGTGGTACACGGTCATCATGTGGCTGGTCGGGATGCCTTCGGTGATGATGACGACGAGTTCGATGCCGGCTTCGATGGCTTCGAGAGCGGCGTCGGCGGCATACTTGGGCGGTACATAGATGATGCTGGTGTTGGCGCCTTGTTCGTTTACGGCGGCGTGGACGGTGTTGAAAACGGGGACTTTATCGCCGAGGGTTTTCTGGCCGCCTTTGCCGGGCGTGACGCCCGCGACGACGTTGGTGCCGTAATCGAGCATTTGTTGGCCGTGAAATTGGCCTTCGCGGCCCGTGATTCCCTGGATGACAAGGCGTGTGTTCGCATCAACAAGAATGGACATGAGTGGTGGGTTCCTTAGAAAGACGAAGACAATGTGGGGGCTTTGTTCGCCGGGGGCGCGCAAAGCCGGAAACTACCCAACCACCTTCCGTGAGGCGAGGTCAAGCATAGGAACGGCAAAAGCTGCCCAATCTCTGCAGGAAATCCCGGATTTGTACCGGTCCCAAGGCGCTCAGTAGTTGCCTTTGACCAGTTCGAATTCGATGGTGTTCCAGTTGTGCATGTCCTGCTTGAGGAATTCCAGGGTCAGGACTTGAAGGCCGCTCTTGAAGTCAATCTGGCCAATTTCGCGTTCGGTGAAGGTCAGCACATGGCGGGTCGAGTAGAGCGCGATGGGTTCGGTGGCGGGTTCGCCGTTCAGCCGGAATTGAATCTGGGTATTTTCATTCGAGGCGGAATAATACGCGATCATGCGGTAGGTGCCGGGAATTTTTACATCCAGGGTATAGTTCAACCATTCGCCCGGAAAACACCATCCGATGTAATATTCGCCCAGTCTCAGT
The DNA here is from genome assembly GCA_964580585.1 of uncultured Candidatus Sumerlaeota bacterium. GTDB lineage: Bacteria > Sumerlaeota > Sumerlaeia > SLMS01 > JAHLLQ01 > CAZOKZ01. The sequence continues at coordinate 8,644 of CAZOKZ010000033.1, forward strand.
GATGTTTCCAGGCCCTTCGACGTTTCGCGGATGAAGTCGGTGTCGGGGCCTTCCGTCGTGCGCCAGATGCTGTTGCTGGCTTCCACGCCGAGATTTTCTTCCTCGTTATCATGGTAAGCGACACCTTCGCCGCCCAGGTCGTAATCTTCGCATTCAATGCGCCCGGGAATGGTGATCGGCGCTCCGGAATAGGGCGTCCCAGTATATTCGGGATAATTGGGAATGGCGCCGGAATAACTGGTGGGCGTGTAGGAGGTGTGCTCGTATGTCGCGTCGTCGTGTTGCGCGCATCCCGTCAGAATAAAGTGGGTGAGAGCAAGGGCGGAAAGAAGAGAAACTCGGTTCATGGCAATGCCTCCATGCGATAGCCCCGTGAAACCCGTGCGGTTTGGGCCGGTCGCATTGCGAGATAAGGCTCAACTGGATCAATGTTTGTTTCCTACCGCAAATGGTCGAGCGGGAAAAGGACAAACTGCGCCTTGCACGCCGATGAAGGTGAAGACTTGGAGTAAACCGAATATGTAAGCTGGGTTACTTTTGTGGCAAGTGCTTGCGGATGACGTCGAAAAGTTCGTCGCGGGTGACTTCGTTGGGAATTTCCGCCACCTTGTTCCCCGCCTCGTCGTACAGAAATGTCGCAGGCAAGTCGCCTGCCCAGGCTTGGGAAATTTCCGGATATGTCTGGTTGGTATCGATATCCAACGCCACGTTGGGAAACGTGATATGCTTGCGTTTGATGGTAGAACGGGCGGCGGCTTCCCATTCATCGTACGCTTCGTAATCCATGCAATAGCCCACCACGATCAGACCATCGTTTTGGAATTCCTGCCAGGCTTCTTCGAAATAGGGGAGTTCCTTTACACAGGGGGCGCACCACGTAGCCCAAAAATTCACCACGAGCAGAGGATAACCGTGTTCTTTGGTGATTTCCAGCACCTCTTCGTGCCCGATCAGGGGAATTTCGCCTTCAAGAGCACGGACTAAGACTGTGCGAGTTGAAACGTCGTCGCTTGCATGGACGTTTGCTGCGAAGGACGTATTCGTCAGCAGGACAGAAACGATCGGGAGAAGGGTTGAGAGGAGGAGAGGCAGGCGGTTGGCAAGACGCATGAAGAAACTCGTGGAAAGGTTTTGGGTCAAGATGCCGAGAGCGACGCTGGAGGTATTTTGGGGTGGAATACGGTGAACGTCGCTCCCGGCGGGAAGGAGAATGCATTCATCAGACGAGCAAGTTCGATTCCAGGTTTGGTTCGGGCACTCGCCCGGTCGATTTTTCGCACGTCCAAGGCCAAACGAATCTGATATTGGGGGAGTCGTTTTCCCGCGCCGGTAGGGGAATCGTCCTTGCCAGAAGATGTTGTTTTCGGGACAAAGGAACGATGATTCCGGCGCAGGAGGAGAACCGTGGGATGATGCCAGCCAATTTGCCATCCACCGCATTGCCGCAGCCTGTTTCCACGCGCCGGTTGCTTTGGGGATTCATCGTGCTGATGGCGTTGTTGGTGCTGTATCTGTACATCGCGCATCGACTGAGTATTGCGCAAAAGACTTCGCTGACCAGCGCTTCCCACGCCATTCGCCAAAATCCCTGGGTCGTTCAGAATGTCCCGCGGGCGTGGCGTCTGTATCAATTACCGCATCTCGATTTGTACCAACATTATTTTTTTTACATTCCATTCGGGATGTTTGCGGGCGTCTTGGCGTCGTTGGCTCGTCAATGGCGGGGGGCGATGGCTCATCGTATCGTCTTTGCGGGGATGATAGGATTCGCGCTGGGGTGGACGATTCTGGAGGAATGGGCTCAGGTTAAATTACCCGATCGGTCGGCAGATTGGAGCGACCTGTTCGCCGGCTGGGGCGGAATTGTCACCGGCGTGGCGATTTATCTCATCCATGAAGCCGTTTTGAAACGGCGTCGGGAACGATTGAGCGAATAGCAGTGTCTCGATTGCGTTTGTCCTGAAATTCATCCCATATGCTCTCCCTGGTTGACGATATTTTTCTCCCGTTCCATCCTAAATGTGGAGCGAGGGGCCTATTTCCGGTTTTCTTGATATCGTTTGGGCTGAGATTTCGGCTATCAAGGTGTTGCCCCCGCTGGGACAGAGATTCCTTTTTGGTGCGAAGCAAATTTCAGAGAGATGCGTGCAAGCATGAAACGACAGCTTTTATCCGGTTGTTTAGCGGGGGCGATTTTGGCGGCGGGCGGCGTGGTCCAGCAGGCGCGGGGCGAGGAAATTGTCCTCAAAAACGGAAGCCACATCAGCGGCACCATTCGCATGGAGACCGACGATATCGTAACGCTCAATCGGCACGGTCAGGATATTGCCCTGAACAAAAGGGACATCGATTCCATCGACCGAGCGGCGTTGATGTACTACGTCGAGGAATTTCAGCAGGCTTTCGATGCCGACGATCAAGTTCGCTTGAAGCGATTGCTCAATTACATGAGCCGTCATGAGGAATCAGCCGTTCGCGACAAAGCGCTCGAACTGCAGGATCGCCTCGAATTCGACGAAACGAGCCCCAAGTGGGTCGAAGAACGACTCGAGCTGATGTCGCTCGACGAACTCCACAAGGGATTTCGTGGCGCGCTCGATAAGGTGCAATGGGATCGGGCAATCAATTATGGTCGCGAAATGCTCAAGCGTCAGAAGCCCGACGTGGAGTTTTTCGCGTCGATGCTCGAGGCGTTGAAAAACACCCGTCGCGATTCGCAATTTCTGATCATGGATACGTACCGGTTGCTGATGTATTCGACAGCCGAAGACGCGCGTGTGGCCCAGGTTTATTTGCTCAGTGCCATCGAAGATCGCATGATTACGTTGTGGGATCCAGAACGTCCTACCCGAGCCGATTCGGAAATTTACATCCTGTTGATTGTGCGCGGCATTTTGTTGAACTTGCCCGAATTGCGCGATCAGGAATCCGCCGACCGCATTACGGTCGAGCAGATTTTTTCCGACCTCACGACGACCGACGACTGGGATTACGCCATGCGTGAAATGCCGTCGGAGTACACGCTGCTGATTTTCTCGCAAGCCTCGCATGCTCGCACCGAGTTGATCCCGATTTTCCGGTATTTCGCCATTTTGAAGGAACCCGAGATTCTGGCCGCCGATGCTGGCAGTCCACTCCTGAACGAACCGATGCGGGAAGCGCGCGGCATTTATATTTACGCGATCAGCGGTGTCTCTCCGCTGCCGCGCGAGAAGCTTTGGGCTTCTGCGCGTGACCTGGCCATCATCACGCAAAGCGCTCCGCCGCGCGTTTCCGATATTATGAACGAGGTGTTTGCCTATACGCCCGAAAAGCAACACATGGATTTGGCGATGAGCTACGAAGACTTGCTTGTGACCGAAGGCCTCTCGGGTCGCGATACGGGCGAAGGACTCAAACGCGCGCTGGGCCTGATTGCCAAACGTCGGTGTGGGACCGAGTTCAATAAAGTGAAAAGTTGGGACGCGTTCAAGTCGCTGGCGATTGTCGGACAGAAAGCGAATTCGTTTTCCGCAGGCAATCCCTCGCTTTCTCAGATTCTCGAAGCTTCCTTTTCCGTGGCATCGAATTTCGAGAAAGAAAAAATCTGTATGCAATACGAGGACCGGCTGATCAAAGCCGCGCGTGAAGGTGAGAAAGGCGACGGGCTTCTGGAAGCGGTGTCGGTCATCGCCACGAAACGTTGTCTGGACACGTCAACGCCCGAAACGAAGTGGAATGCGTTCGAGGCGCTGGCCCAGTTGCGTCGGAATAAATTCGACGCGCGCCTCGTGAATGAACTGACCAAGTCCGAAGTGATGGATGCGGTGTTTGCGGTTTGTCCGGATACGGATAAGTTGCGCGTTTGTGTGCTGTTCGAGGAGTCGTTAATCGATACCGCGATTTCCAATTCCGACCGGGGTCCGGGTTTGATCAAGTCCGTGCGAATGCTGGCAGCTCATCGCGCCGACGATTTGTCGGATTCCGACGCCTCGTGGCGTTCGTACAAAGCGTTGGCGATTATCACAAGTCCTGCTCCGGCCAATACGCCGGTGGACCCGTCGGTATCGGAAATCATCGAGGCCGGTTTATCGGTGGCTCCCGCCGTTCGACAGGCTCAGGTATGTTTGCGCTTCGAGGATTTACTGGTGAACGCGGTTCTGGAAGACGGCGACCGGGGGCGCGGCGTTGATCGAGCCATCCGTACCATTTGCCAGCAGCGTATTTCCACGGTGACGAATCCACTGGCAACGTGGCGCGCGTTTGAAGTGCTGGCACTGCTCGATTTCGGCAAAACCGTTTCGCCCGAGGACGTTTTCATGAAGATGGAAGCGGAAACGGAATCCTCGCTGACGTTGCGGGCGAACGCTCTGGAAGTTGCCAGCGCGATTTACCGAGAACCCCAAAAAGTCGATGATCCGATTTTTCTGGAATATCACGACAAATGGGTGAACGGGCTGATCACCGACTTGCGCCTTTGGATTGATCGCAATGGCGATATGAAGAGCGAACCGGTTCCGAATTTGCGTATCAGCGAAGCGGTGCTGATCCAGGCGACTCAACTGCGTGAAATGCTGGCCGAGGTGCGTCGCCACACCGAGTTGCTGCGCGACCTCGATCGGACGGAAACATTGATTAAGAGCCAGTTCCGTCCGGGTCGTGAAGCCAGCGACAGCCAGATGACCTCTGCGGTGTTGGAATTGAACGATTATTTGAAACGCACGCGTTCGTCAGCCGTTCGCCAACGCATCATTCATTTGGTCGAAAGCTCGTTCGACGAAGCGGGACGGAACAAGCTGTTGGAAATGGGGTTGGAACTGGGAAACAAAAAACCGGCTTCTGCGCAGACGGGCCAGGAAACCGGAGCGAGCGCTCCATTGACGAACACGCCTGCACTTAAACCGGGCAACCCGAAGTCTGCCGCGCCGTAATCCGGGGAATGGACAAAGTTAGTCTTTCAGAAGGCCTTCGAGCGGCGATTGTTTCAACCGATTGAGCACTTCATAACCCGGTGCACGGTCGATGGCGCGGATGATGAGGTCCAGCTTTGGGCTGTCGATTGCCAGCGTTGGTACTTCGGTGGGCGCTTCGTTCACGGTGACTGCTGCGTGGCGCAGGAAATCTTCGATGGTTTTTTGCGGGTCCGAGCTATCGACGCCGACCAGCAGCGCCAAGTGGTTCATGCCGCCCGTGGCAACGAGTTTGTAAACGGTTCCGGAAGTTGGGGCTTTCTGCTTGGTGAAGGCGAACATGGTGGAGTGGTCCTCTTGGCGATGAAAAATTCTGGGCAGAAACGCCACGGTCTGGCCCTCGCGTCAAGCCCAGATCATGGCGAGCAGGCGCTACAGCCCTTCTCGGGACGATCCAGCACTTCGCGAACTTTGCTTGCCAACATCTTGTTCGAGAACGGTTTTTGCAAAAATTCGATTTCCGCGTCCAGTACCCCGTGGTGAGCAATCACGTTGGCGGTATAGCCCGACATGTAGATAACCTTCATGTTCGGGTTGGTTTTAATCAGTTGGTCTTTCAGTTGTTTGCCGTTCATTTCGGGCATGACCACATCGGTGATCAACAGGTCGAGTTTTCCGTCAAAGTTTTCTACCAATTGCAACGCCTGCATCGGCGTGTTGGCGGTCAACACCTGATACCCGTGACTTTCCAGAATACTGGAAGCGATCCCCAAAATCCCCAACTCGTCCTCCACCAACAAAATGGTTTCGTTTCCAAATGAAATCTCTTCTTGGGCTGATGTCTGCACGGTGGTGAGTTCCGCTTTTGTGCGGGGCAGATAGATCCTCACGGTCGTGCCTTCACCCTCTTCGCTGTAGATATTTACGAAACCATTATTTTGTTTCACAATGCCGTAAACAGTCGCGAGTCCCAAACCCGTACCCTTGCCTAATTCTTTGGTGGTGAAGAAGGGCTCGAAAATATGTTCGAGGTTCTTTTTTTTGATCCCGCATCCTGTGTCGCTGACCGACAGGGTTACGAAATCGCCCGGAATGAAACCCAAATTTTCGGCGCAATAATCGTCGTCCAGAGTCACATTCCCCGTCTCGATGGTCAGGTTCCCGGTTTCCTTGATCGCATCGCGCGCGTTCACGGCCAGATTTGCCAGAATCTGGTCGATTTGCGACGGATCGATTTCGATTTGCCACAAGTCCTCGCCTGGTTTCCAAACCAGTTCGATGTTTTCGCCGATCAATCGTTCCAGCATATTCAGCATGCCGTCGATCGTTTCATTCAAATCGATCACAACGGGACTGATCGTTTGTTTGCGGGCAAAGGCGAGCAATTGGCGTGTCAGCGCAGCGGATCGTTTGGCAGCATTTTGAATTTCTTCCAGATTATTTTTTACAGGATGCGAACCGTCGAGTTCTTCAAGCGACAATTCCGTGTATCCGAGAATCACATTGAGCATATTATTGAAATTATGCGCGACGCCTCCGGCCAAACGCCCCACGGATTCCATCTTGTGCGCTTGAAGTAATTGCGCCTGAAGAACTTCGCGCTCTTTCTCGAAACGATGGCGTTCGGTGACGTCGGTGAAAAAGCAGGCGAATTGATTGCTTCCAATGCGCAATGCGGTGACTTCAAAATAGCGGTCGAATGTTTGAGAGAAATGTTGGAAGTGAATCGGTTCACCATCGTCAACCAATTGGCCGTAGATTTCGATCCAAAACTTCTCCGTTTGCGGGAGTACTTCCAAAACGGTTTTGCCCATGATCTCTTCGGCATTCAACCCCGTGATGCTTTCGAATGCCGGGTTGACTCGCAAAAAGCGGTAATCGATGGGTGCGCCGCTTTCGTTACGAATAATTTCGTGGAGAGCAAATCCATCCAGCATTTTCTCGAACAGGATTTTATTTTCCTGTTCAAACTTTCGTCTCTCGGTCACGTCTTTCGCCATGCTGATAACCAGGCGACGCTCATCGGGCATTTCACCCAGGGCCGAGGAACTGAATTCCCAGATACGCAGTTCACCCGATTTGGTACGAATGGGGTAATGGCCGCCATAGATGCTCCCATCGGCATCGTATAGCTGATCGATCACTTCCTTGTCATGTTGATTCCGCTCGCCAAAGGCGCGTTCGGTCCAATCGCCGATCGTGCGCAGTTCCTCCTCCGAGTATCCCGAAATTTCGCACCATGAATGACTCAACTGAACAATCGCACCGTCCTCGTCGTGGATCATAATGGGATAAGGCGAGTTCAAAACGGCTCGGCGGAACTGTTCCCGACTGGCTTGGAGTTCCGCTTCCGCAGCCCGCTCGGCGGTTTGATCGCGAAAGACCAGAACCACCCCTGCGATTGCGCCGTTATCGTCATGAATCGGCGCGCCGCTGTCGGCGATGGGGATTTGCTTACCATCTTTAGCCACTAAAAGGGTATGGTTGGCCAGACCGACGATGTGCCCTTCCTTCAAAACACGCTCGACAGGACTTTTGACAATGGCACCGGTGGTTTCATGCCTGATTTGGAAAACTTCGTTCAGTAATTTTCCCCGAGCTTCCGATTCCTTCCATCCGGTCAACTGTTCCGCTACGGGATTCATCCGCGTGACGATTCCTTGTTTATCTGTCGCGATGACTCCGTCCCCGATGCTGTACAGCGTTGCTCGGGCTTCTTCCTGGACCTGACGTTTTCCGCGTTCCGCTTCGATAACGGCTTGTTTCATCCGCTCGTTTTCTCGGCTTCTCAAATACACGGCTAAAATGGAAGTAAGCCCGATACCCAAAGCTACCAGGATCAGGATTAAACCCCCTCGGAATCGGGCTTCTGCCAGAAGTTCGTCTCGATCGATTTTTGTGATCATGAACCAGGGAGAATCGGGAACGGGTCGTATATCCGCCATTACCGGGACGTTTCGATAATCCAGCCCGTCGAATATGCCCACGGTTCCTGATATTGCCTGCACTGAGGGGACATCGATTTTCGTTAATGGGATACTCGTGGTGAGTGGGGGCGCCGCGCTGTGGCGCAAAACATTCAGGAGCAGGGCATTGTCGCCATCGCGCCGGGCCAGCAAGGTTTCGGCAGTTTCATTTGAAGTGGGCCAGGATTCAATTAACGGATACAGTTCGATTTCGGGATCCGTGCGAATAACGATAACCGCCACGGGATCATCCTGGTTGTCCAAAACTGGAACCGCCAGATCCAAATGAATGCGATCGGAGATCGTGCATCGCATCAGGTCTCCAAAGACGACGGCTTTTTCTGCCAACGACTGAGCGAGCAGCACTTTGATCTCCGATTGCTCGTCCCCGAATTCCTGATTGGTCCCGAGGATCAACGTTCCATCGGGCGTTCGTAAGTCGATATCGTAGTAGTCGTAATTGGCGCTGTATTCCTGGAAGCGCTGCTCGATGACTTTCAGTAAATCGTCATCGTGGGTGTCGCGCCATTCGAGAAAAGTTTTACGGACCAATCCCGTTGCGATGACCCGAGCATCGTCTTCCCGTTCCTGTCGCCATTCATAAATCTGAAGCGATTTCAGTTCGCCGATGGTATGTAAATCGTCGATTCTTTCCTCGCGAATCCCATGGTACTGAAGTAAATAAACATACCACCCGCCAGCGATTAAAATAGCGGAAACCACCGCGATGAGTGTGATCAACATCCCGAGGGTGAAACGACGTATGGTTTCCTTTCCCATTTTTTCCTCGAAGCGGACTGACAGCAACTTTCTTCGTATAACCTACAACTAACTCAAATGATCGTATTTCAGCGGTGATTATACGTCAATCGTTATCGGGATTATCCTTATTTGGTTTCCGACTCCTCCTGCATGGGTTCCAGGAATAAAAACGTGATGTTGCGCCCTGCCGTTTTTGCTTGGCGTCGAGACAAACACCTGCCTACACTTCGCCACCCTGTGCTCGGGTGGCGGAACTGGCAGACGCGTTGGACTTAAAATCCAATGGCCTTACGGTCGTACGGGTTCGATTCCCGTCCCGAGCACCATGCTTTTCAGAACATAATACCCCTCATACTTGATAAAACGATGCCGCTTGCAGCGCGGGGTGGAAAACTCTCTTGCCTTTGGCCTGTTTGTGTATGCTTATCCGATAAGTGTAAATTTACTCGGTTGAGGGCTAACAATGTCCCCGGTTCAGGTGTTGGAAGTAGTCTCAAACCTTTTCAATATTCTTGGTATCATAGCGGCAGTTTTCGGGGTTTACATCGGTGTGAAGGCCTACCGAGCTGAGCGTGAACGTGACCGGTTGGACCGCGAGTACGGTACTTTTGATGAGCTTGACGATAAATATGTGGAATTCATGTATCGATGTGCCGATTATCCTCACCTTGATCTCTTCTCGGATCCCGCACCTCCCAACAGAGATATTACCGAGGACGATATCAGGGCGGAGAGAGCATTATATGCGGTGTTGATCTCCATTTTCGAGCGTGCCCATTTGATGTTTTCTCGACCGGGAACAGAAGAGATCAGGAAACGGCAGTATCAGGGATGGGTTGAGTGCATGCGCAGCTATTGTTTGCGTCCTTCTTTTCTTCGTGAGTGGAGGAAGATCGGGCATCAATTTGATTCTGACTTTTACCGTAAAATGAATCGACTAATTCGGGAAGAGAGAAAGAAATCTGCGGACACCCCCAAGCATTCAGGATGACGAACTTCGCATATCTCCAGTTGAGTCCTCCCGGTGGTGTCCGATCCGCCGCACCACTTAGCTTTCAATCAATCTCACCGAATAAATCGGCGGCAGTTCCGCGCTCAGGCGCGTCCAATCGTCGCCGCCATTGTCGCTTACCCAGCACGAACCCGTGGTGCTTGCCATGATGAGCGTTTCACCTGTCGAGTCGATGTCGAGCCCGTGGCGGTAAACCAGGTGGAACGCGGGCGGATCGGGCAGGCCGGAAGAAAGCACTTCGAACGTTTGCCCGCCGTCCATCGTGCGCGAGACCACAAATCGGTTATCGACTGGCATACGGAATTCGTCTTTGATGCCCGGGGCGAACCATGCCACGTCGGGATTTTTCGGATGTACGACGACGGCGAAACCAAAGTCGGACGGCACGGCGTTTTCGATCTGTTCCCAGTGGCCGCCGTTATTCGTTGAGCGAAAAATTCCCGCGTGATGTTGAATCCACAGCACGTCCGGCGCCGCCGGGCAACGCACCATGCGATGCGGGTCCTGGGTGTCGGGGTCGTTGGCCATTTCCGGTGGAAAGTCTTTGTAACGCATACCAGCCGAGCGATTTTCCCACGTCGCGCCGTTATCGTCGCTGAACCACGCGCCGCCGCAAGAGAGCGCCACTGCCAGCCGACGCCGGTCGCGCGGGTCCACGCAAATGGAATGAATGCCCGGCCAATCGTATCCGCCGCCCGCCCACTTGGCGCGTTCGGGGCGATTCCACAGCGATTCGATCAATTGCCACGAATCGCCCTGATCGTATGAAACGAATAACCCGCCTGGCGCCGTGCCGCACCAAAGCTGGCCTTCTTTTTCACCCGTTTCCAACGACCAGATCAGTTGTAACGACCACGGAATCGGCACCTTGCGATTGGGATCGATAATATCCGGCACGTCGTCGGGTTTGGGGGGATACGCGGGAACGGCGATTTCCTCCCATGTCGCGCCACCGTCCTTCGAGCGATGCAGCTTCTGCCCCCAGTGCCCGTGGTTGATGGCCGCGTAATGATAATCGCTCCGTGGATCGTGCAGCGTCATTGAAATCGGCGCGCCTTTGAAATGCAACACTTCGTCCAGCCGCCAACCGGCGTTCGTTTTGCGCGCCACCAGCAAACCTTTGCGCGTGGCGATATGAGCGGAAAGAGTCATCGGGGGAACTCCTTGGGGGATTTGGGCGGTTAACCGCCAGACAATGCTTGCATGATGTAGATTTCAGATGTGGGTGAAACCGGATCGCGTTGAGTGTCGCGGTCTTCGATGGCTTCGTTGTTGGCGAAAATCGTGACGTGTTTTCGCACCGCGCCCTGGTCGTCGAGCACATAACCACGCAACGTCGGACACGCGTCAAAGGCGGCGTCGAGCGCTTCGCGCACCGTTGTGCCGGGGACGGAGAACTCTTCGGCGGCTACCAACCGCCGCAACGGGGGAGCAAGACGAACAACGGGCATTGAGATCATCCAGGATACTTTGTCGAGCGTCGGGAGTGTGGAAAGAGAAACGGTTTTTGGTCAAGCGAAGAGATGAAATGCGATTGCAAAAGTGCACCCCAGCGCATACAATACTATTAAATATATGGCTACGGGTAGTCTGTACTGGGAAATCTGATTGTCTTTTAGAGATCAAGCTAAGTAAATTTCTCCTCGTAATTAAGTCTGTGGAAACTGAGAGTAAATGAGGACGACATGCAAGCAAATAATCAAAACATTCCCAACGATATTTTAAGGGAAGCTCAATCTTTGGCAAAAGCAAATGTTCAAGCCGAAGCGCAAATAACGGAAATCTATTTGGCACCCTCTGATGATAAGGTCTTATTGGTAGAAGTCGATCCAACCGCAATCCCAAATGATGAATTGGGAGCAATACCGATGTATTTCGATCCTGAACCAGAAGCAGGTTACCATTTTTATTCTGGAATTGTCATGGTTACTCCTGAGGAGAAAGAAAACAGGATCAAACTTCCAAATGGGTGGGGGGACTGGGATCAACTTATCCCATTGAATCTGGAAAGGGAAGCGACGTGATGCACAATTGGCGTACTGCATTTTTACATCAGGCCGCTTCTGACTATAGGATGTTCAAGCGATGTCGAAAAATACCTACTATTGAAAGTTGTCATGCTGCACACTATTTGCAAATGGCGAGTGAAAAAACAGCAAAAAGCTTAATGACTTTGGGAGTAGAGCAACCACGCCCAGTGCATCAGGCGATGACTATTTTTATCAAAAGAGCCAAACAAAATCTACGGATGCGACACAGATGGCCTGGAGGGGAAAAAGCATTCTATGCTAACATAGATGGATTGGGTGGTTTTATTGCGAACATTGAAAAATGGGCGCCAGAAAGTTCCGCCACTATGCCAAATCCCGAGTACCCCTGGTGTTCAGTTTCTTCCACTCAAGTATGCGTTCCCATGAATTATAGGTTTATTGAATTAAGTCGCGAGAATGCACCGTTGCTCAAGAAATATCTCAAGTTTCTGGAGATATTATTCTCTGCTCATGGAATCGATGTTTCCATCGATGAATAATAACCTTGGTCCCATATCCTGTCAATCCGACCCAATCGTCTTACCGTTCGTATGCAGCCGGTTTACCCCTTTTGCGATACGGCGGGCGGATTGAAATAAACGCCGGTACGTTTCGATCAACTCGGTTTCCACGCGGTAGGTCGGTACGCGGTTGGGTTCACGCGCGCCGAGGCGTTTTAATATCCGTCCGCGTGCCTGGTTGACCAGTATGCGAACGTCCTCTTTGGCCTCGATCACTTGCGCGGCACGTTTAGCGTCGCCTGCCTCAAGCGCCGCGACGGTTTCTTCCGTCGCCCACAGAACGCGGTCAATCAACGGCGCCAGCACTTCCTGCGTCCCCGGGCTGACGGTGATTTCTTCCTGGATAATTTCTCGTCCGATGGTGACGAGGTTCGTTTCGATCAAATCGCCAAGTGTTTCCAATTCGTTTGCCATGCCGACTAATCGTTGCAGTTCTAAACTCTGCGTCGTCGTGAGTGATTGCTGTGCCAGACGACTCAGGTAGGGGAGGATCGCGCCGTGCAGCGTATCCACGTTATCGTCCAGGGCTTCCAATGATTCGAGCGGTTGCTCTTTGGCGGAGAGCACTGCCCTTGGCGCTTCGTGAATCATGCGCAATGCGTACTCGCCCATGTGGGCCAACTCGCGCCGCACGTTTTCAAGGGCCACGTCGGGCGCGTGCAGGAATTCTTCGCCCAGGTACTTCGGGCGTACGATACCATTGGCGGCGGGCGCGCGTTCGGGCACCAGGCGTTCGACCAATCGCGCGTACGGGTGCGTGAAGGGCAGCACCACCAGCATGTTAATTACGTTGAAAATGGTGTGCGCGTTAGCCAGTTGGCGTGGGGCTTCGGCGGCAAGGCGGTCCATGCCTTCCAGGTGAGGCGCGGCGGGGGAAACCGCGGTGGCAATCTCGCCCAAAGACGGAATGAACGCCACCCAGGCGATTGCGCCAATCAAGTTAAATAACACATGCGCCACGGCGGCTTGAAGGGCCGCGCGCGATTTGCCGATTGTCGCCAGCATTGCGGTCGCGCACGTGCCGATGTTTGCACCGAGAATGAGAGCGATGCCTGCGTCGAGCGAGACGACGCCTTGCCCGGCCAGCACAATTACAATGCCCGTCGTCGCGCCGGAACTTTGCACAATCGCCGTGAAAATTGCACCCACTGCAATGCCCCACACCGGATTCGCCATGCTCGCCATCGTGTTGAGAAACGGTTCGTAGGTGCGTAACGGGCGCGTCGCATCGCTCATGGCGCCCATGCCTAAAAATAACATCCCCAGCCCAAGCACGAGCAGCCCGTATTGGCTGAGCCAATTGCGCCGTGCCAGCGAATGCAGCGCAAATCCCGCCGCGATCATCCCGAGCGCCCAGTCGGTGACTTTGAACGCGATGATTTGCGCTGTAAATGTCGAGCCGATGTTCGCGCCGAGAATAATGCCGATCGATTGGTGAAGTGTCATCAATCCCGCCGAGATAAACCCGACGATCAGCACGGTGGTGACCGACGACGATTGCACCGCGCCTGTCACGACAATGCCTGTCAAGGCGCCGCGAATCGGTGTGCCTGTCACGCGCGAGAGCAACTTCTTCATCCCGCGCCCTGCCACGGCTTTCATCGCGCCGGTCAACTGCTGCATGCCGAGTAAAAACAATGCGAGTCCGCCCAGCAGGCCGGTAAGTAGCGTTACCATGTTCAGCGAATCGGCAGGCATGCGATGTGTGAAGTCTCCTCCGATGAACTCTGGTGCTTTATAATGAATTTGGCGATCATTGGCAAGGTGTGATTGAAGAGACGTCGAAGATTATTGGAGATGCTGCGCAATTCTGCTTGCAAAGCACGGATGGTTCGATAGGCTACAAAACTTACCTGTCGAAGGGAGGAGCGGATAATGTTCAGCTATCCGATTGGGACGAAAGTAATACTCATTGCGCCAGTTGTTCTCGATGGCCAGGCGCTCGAACCCGGTTTGATTGGGAAAATTACCTCGGATGAACGGGCTGCCGAGGACGTGTATCGTGTGTGTTTGAGCAACGATGCCGAGCTCGACCTGCATCTGAACGAATTTAAGGTACTCGCTGAGTTTCAACGTGCAACGATTGGTACGGGCGAACGTTCGTACGAGTTTTCCGAATGGGAACCCTTTATCGAGTTTCGATGCGTGGTAGGATCGCGCGCCTATGGTCTCGAGATGGAGGGATCGGATACCGACGTGCGTGGGTTTTATTTGCCGCCTGCTGATCGACATTGGTCGCTTGGCGGCGTGCCGGACCAACTGGTCGATGACGAGCGGCAGGAATGTTTCTGGGAGTTTCAGAAGTTCCTCGAACTCGCGCTCAAGGCTAATCCGAACGTGCTCGAATGTTTGAATTCGCCGATGGTGCTGCAATGCGGGCCGGTGGCCGCACGCGTGATGGAAAATCGCCCGGCATTTTTATCTAAAATGGTATTTCAAACGTACAGTCATTATGTCATGTCGCAGTTTCACCGAATGAAGAAACGCATGGAAAAACACGGTGATCCGAATTGGAAGCACGCCATGCACCTGATTCGATTATTGTATTCGGGGACGGAGTTGCTCAAAGACGGAATTGTGCATGTTAACGTGGACGAAATCCGCAAACCATTGCTCGAAATCAAACGAGGCGAATGGTCGTTCGATCAAGTTAATGAATGGCGTATCCGTCTGCAGAAAGAGTTTGAACACGAATTTTCGCGAACGTCGTTGCCGGACCAGCCGGATGTGGAAACCGTAAATAAAATCCTTGTGTGGGGACGGAGAAAAATGGCGGAGGTGAAAGGATGATGACCACTCAATTACCGGAGAAAATCCGGAAAGAAATCGATGGAATCCAGCGGCCGGTGGTGTTTCTTGCCCTTAGCGGCTCGCATCGTTTCGGCTTTGCGTCGCCCGATTCCGATTGGGATATTCGCGGCACATTTTTGCTGACGTTGGAAGAAGCCATCAGCTTGTACAAGCCGGATGACGAAATCAACCGATTGGACAAAGAGCCGCCGGAATTGGATTTGGTGCTTTGGGAATTGCAAAAAATGTGCGAGCTTTTGCTTAAGAAAAACGGCAATGTGCTCGAGCAGATTTTTTCGCCCCTGGTAATCAAAACCAGTTCGGCGCACGAAGAACTGCGCGAAATTGCACGCGATTGTGTGACGCGGCATCACGTCCAGCACTATCGTGGATTTTTTCTAACGCAGTGGAAGTTGCTGACGAAAGAATCGCCCGTGCGAATCAAACCGTTGCTTTACGCATATCGAACGTTGCTGACAGGTGTTCACTTAATGCGTACGGGAGAAGTGGAAGCCAACCTCGAAACACTTGCGCAAATTTATGGCTACGAATATTTGCTCGCGTGGATCGAGGAAAAGCGAACGGGGACGGAGCAAGGCACGAACGATGCCGTTGATGTGGAGTTTCATGAACGTCAACTTCTCGAACTCGAGAAGCGTATGCTGCGCGAATCGGACGAATCGGGACTACCCGACAAACCTAATGGTAAGGCAGCGTTGAACGATTGGTATCTTCGTCTTCGACTTAATGGCCTCACTTAAAATCGCGAGGCGCCGGGTTACACTGGCGCCTCGAACATTTTTCCTTCCGCCAGGCAATCGCCCAACGTGCGGTAAACGCGTTCGATGTCGTGTTGGGTGGGTTCGGTGGACAACGCGCGGAGAATGCGGCGGCTGAGGGTGCCATGCCCGATTAAATGCGCCGCCGCGTTTTCATATTCGCCGAGGCGAGTTCTCAGTCGATCGAGCAGATGCTGCCAGACATCGCCTGCACGCATGGGGACGGAGTTGTTTATTCCCAATAGTTCCAAGTAGGCCGCATCGTGAAGCGTCGCTGATTCTCCATCGCCAATTGTCTCGTCGAGAATGAGGCGCAACGCGTCGGTGGAGGCTTGCTTCTGTGCATCGAGCGGCGCGAATTCTTCGTTCGCCAGCGCTTTCACTGTCTCCGTCACCAAGGCGACGACGGCGAGATCGGCGAGCGGGCATTCTTGAAT
Source organism: uncultured Candidatus Sumerlaeota bacterium (assembly GCA_964580585.1). GTDB lineage: Bacteria > Sumerlaeota > Sumerlaeia > SLMS01 > JAHLLQ01 > CAZOKZ01. Next base: position 24,830 of record CAZOKZ010000033.1, read on the forward strand.
ATCGAGCAGGCGGATTTCAATCGCCCCGCGGTCGAAACGGGCAATCGCCCCGCGACTGTTGAGAAAATGATGCACGAGTAGTTTGTCGGGATCGAGCGGCGCGATGGCGTTGTCGATGGCACGGAAAATCTGGTCTTCGTAATCGGCGTGTGTGAACACCGGTTCGGGGATAACCTTGCCCGTGACGATGGGAATGCGACGCTGATTGTTTTTATAGTAATCGAGCCGTGTGTCCGCGATCCCCGTGGGTTTCAGTTCCACGATGGGAGAACTGGCCGCTAATGAAGGCAACAGGGGCAGGACCAGTCGAATTGCCGCGTGCAGGCGAGCGAATTCTCCGTCCCCGCAAAATGGCAGGTTGATGTGCGTGCTTTGCACATTGGCCCACCCATGGCCTCGGCAATCGAAAATGCGATTGTAGGCTTCGTAAATCGGGCTGTAATCGTGAGGCCACAAACGTGTCTCCGTCCCCGGTTCCATCCACGGATGCATGGACGTTGGCAGCAGCATCCCGCCCAACGGTTCGAGCAACTCGTTCAGCGTCTCCACATCGCGTTGGAAAATTGCGCCAAGACCATCGAGGGACGGAGCCGGGCCGTTGGTTTTCATTTCAACCACATGCAGCGTCAGTTCGTTCGACCACGCCGTGGGACCCGATTCGATTTCCGATGCGTATTCACCCGCAACGGCTTTCAACACTTCATCGCACACGGGAAACACATCGAGCGTATCGCGGCGCACAATCATATATTCCAGTTCCACGCCGTACGCGTCGAACAAATGCAGGGGAGAGGTCATTTCAAGCGGTCACTTTCGTTCGCGGCGTTTTTCCACGCGGCGCAAAAACACTTCGAGAATTTTCTGGTACAATTCGTCTTTCGCCACGGCGTCTTCGTATCCGGCAACAATATCGGGGTTGTCGTTTACTTCCATGATATAACATTTGCCGTCTTTTTCCTTCAAATCCACGCCGTACAGTCCATCGCCGACCAGATTCGCCGCTTGCAATGCGGTTTGAATCACATGGCGTGGGGCTTCCCACAATGGGATCGTTTCTGTCCGTCCCCAATCGGATTTACCCGACGTCGTATCGTGTTTTACAATTTGCCAATGTTTTTTTGCCATATGATAGCGGCAGACGAAAAGCGGTTCGCCGTCGATAATTCCCACACGCCAATCGTAATCCGTCGGCAAAAATTCCTGGGCGATAATCAAGCCGGATTTTTCCAGAAGTCGTTTGCCTTCGCTCAGGAATTGTTCCTTCGTTTCCGCTTTCAGAACACCTTTGGAAAACGCGCTGTCCGGCTGTTTCAACACGCAGGGAAATTCAATCGTTTCGGCGACTTCGGCGAGGTTTTTTTTGTACAACGTCACCGACTTTGGAATCGGCACCTTACCGCGAATGAGTAACTCGGCCAGGAAGACTTTATTCGAACAACGCAGAATCGAATCCGGATCGTCGATCACGATCAACCCTTCCGCCTGAGCCCGCCGCGCAAAACGAAACGTGTAATGGTTCACGTTGGTCGTTTCGCGAATGAACAGCGCGTCGAACTCCGCCAACCGCCCGTAGTCCTCGCGCGTGATGAGTTCCGTGCTGATGTCCATTTTATCCGCGATTTTGCACAGCCTTGCGATGGCCTTGTTATCCGAAGGGCCTTCCAATCCTTGCTCGTCGTAAAGAATCGCCAGATGAAACCGGCTGTTGGACAAGGCACTGGCTTGTGGGACGGAGCGTTTTTCGAAAAACTCTGCGGCATATTCCAGCAACAAATCATGGTGGCTGTCGGGCACGTCGCTCATCGCCATCGGTTTGATGCTGCGCAGATGCCAACCCTCTTCGTCTTTCTTGAACGTGCATTTCACCAACGGCGCGGGAAACAGACGGAAAATCTGCTGGCTCAACCGATCGTAACGCTTGGCCACGTTGCGTCCGAAATAAATACTCAGCGTGAAATCATCCGAATGCAGCGGCGCCAGGCTCTTGTCGATCAACTCCTGCATTTCATCGCTCGCCAGTCGAACGAGCGACACGAGTGTGAAGTCCACGAGCGTTGAAACGCTTGGCAGGGGTTTTTGACCGCGCGCCGCCGCCAGCAGAGACACGTAATATCCCAGACTTTGGTAATGATAGGACCGACACAGGTTAAAAACCTTGGCCGTTTTTTCACGCGCAAAAGCGGGATCGGTCAGAAACTTGTTCGCGAGCACCACCTCGGCTCCGTACGTTTCATGCGGCCAATCTTGCTCGTCTTCTACCACAATATATGTTTTCATGGAACGATGGGGCTCCGTTTGAATAGCAACCTCGCGCGTCATTGAAGCGACGGCGGTTTTTCGATGATCAGTAAATTTGCATCGTATGTCACGATGCCCAGCAAAATGGCGGTAATAACGCGTTCGATCGGTACGGTGTAGTGACGGATCTCGAACGCCGGGTTCGGATGCAGCGGATCGGCCACCAGGACCTCGCGCGTTGTCGGATCGTACCCGCACAACACCACGAAATGTCCCTGCGGTTCGCCGCGAACATCATCGTCCGTGTTTTTGGGGCCAAACTCGCGAATTGCACGATACAGGTAAGTTGAACTCAAACCCGTCAAAATGGGAATGTCTTTTTTCAGGTACTCGCGAATTAACTTGGGACGTAAATCCTGCATCCGGAACTTCCCACCCAGGTCCAGAAACTCGACATAGCCTTTCGTTGCGGCTCGCAGCTTGCGATTACGTTTCAACTTGGCCTGCGTCAGCAAACGCTCGCGAATATCAACCGGTGTTCGTTCGAACCACGTGGGATCGAAAATCTGAAGATTATAAGTATAAATGGTGGCTTTGTAACCTTGGCGCAGGGCGTGGCTGCCAAGAAAAACCGACAGCGTACCGCCTTCCTTCAGAGACTGCGTCTCTGCGATTACCCGGTCCAGGGGCAGGTCCTCGCCATAAAACCGGTAAACGGCATGCAGACACGTTGGCCCGCACGTGACATCATCGGGTTGGCGTTCCACCCGAAAATCCAAGCGTGTTTCCATCAAAAGTCTTTCGCATCCTCCAATGCCGAAGCCTTGCTGGCTTTACGGCAGCAAAATATTAGTAAGCCCCGATTGCCAGAACAAGGCCATTTAGCAGGAAGTGGGAAAATTTTTGAGAATACGATACTGCTGGAGTCGCATGCTTGAACGAATTTACCGTAAATTGATAGAGCACGACAAAATTGCGATAGCCATTTATCGATCTGTGTTATACACTCATATCAACACTTTGATTCCATTGGGAGGATGGGGAGCCATGTCGAGAATCAGTAAGGTGTTTTTCCCCAAATCGCTACTGATTTGGATTTTTTGTTCTTTGCTTTTTTTCAGGTACTGTATTGCTGAAATCAGCTCAGTGCCAAATCACGATATCTGGATCACCAATGGTCCTGTCAACGCGATCATTGAAGATCAGGGGCGTTTATATCTCGGAGGAGAATTTACGTATATTGGCCCAAACACAGGGCACGGTGCGGTTTACGACACCCAAACCGGTGAAGTTCTAAACGATTACCCAAGATTAGGTGGAAGAATCCAGGCGTGCGTTTCCGATGGTTCGGGAGGTTGGTATATTGGTGAACGAACCACTCCTTTGGGAGATGCTGCAAAGACGAGAATCGTGCATATCCAGCCCGATGGTTCTTTGGAGTCCAACTGGGCACCCGAAGTAAACGGCATCGTATATGCCCTCGCCGTTTCGGGAACTACCGTTTACGTCGGGGGATATTTCAACCAAGTGGAAGGGGTTGAACGTCATAACCTTGCGGCGTTGGAAACCACGACCGGTACGCTAACGCCGTGGAATCCGGATGCTAATGACATCGTTCGGGCCCTGCTGGTGGTGGATGATTCAGTTTACGTTGGCGGCACTTTTACAATGATCGGAGGACATGCGCATACTTGGATTGCTGAATTGGATCGCGCTACCGGCCTGGCAACCGATTGGAATCCGGACATTATAAGCGAAGAATATGGAGATAGTGGAATTCTCTGTTTTGCTTATTCAGATTCAACGTTGTATGCTGGTGGTTTTTTCTCCAATGTCGATGGAAGGGTTCGCAGTAACTTAGTCGCTTTTAATGCCAGTACTGGAGTTGTCACGGATTGGGCGCCCAATCCCAATTCCGATGTCCTTTCATTAGATGTCGATGGTTCTACCGTTTATGCGGGAGGATATTTTGGGGAAATTGGGGGAATAAACCAAAACGGTATCGCGGCAATCGATGCGACATCTGGAATTGTGAGTAATTGGAATACCAGCTTTGACTGCACGGATTTTTATCTATGTCAAAATTATGTTTCAACCGTCAAGGTGGTAGATTCAATATTGTATATTGGCGGGGGATTTTCGATTATCAATGGGTCGTCGCGTAAAAATATTGCCGCGTTTGATACACTAACGGGTCAATTGTTGGAAAGGCCGATTCATGCAACTCATGAAGTTCGTGCCATGGCTGTCTCGGGATCGCAGCTTTATGTGGGAGGAAACTTTATTTCGATCAACGGACAATTATCTGACATGCTTGCCGTTATAGATTCGCAAACGGGCCAGGCTATTGAATGGGGCCCTACTGGATATACAGTGGAGAATGAAAAGTACGGCCCTTTTCCTCCTGTTCCACACGAAATACGGGATTTCGCAATTTCGGATTCGGTCTTATACGCTATAGGGGATTTCGAGAAAATCGCCGGACAATCCACGGATAGTAGCCTGGTTGCATTTGATCTGAATTCAGGTGAAATACTAAATTGGGCACCACAGTCAAATATGTCGGGCAACACCCTCGCTGTATCTGGCTCAACGATTTATGTCGGAGGAACTGGTGTAATTGCTCTGGATATTTCGGACAATTACAATATCCTATGGGGTATTGACGCGGATGGCCCGGTAAATACATTCGCAAAATCGGGGTCCATTCTTTATGTCGGTGGAGAATTCACTTCATTTGGCGGAGAATCGCGTGCGAATCTCGCCTCTATCGATGTTATTACCGGAAATGTTATGTCGTGGAATCCCGGTGCGTCAGGCAAAGCAGGTGATTTTTCGTTCCCATTTCCGCTCGTTGATCCCTATGTTCGAGATATCTTGGTTTCGGATGGAATTATTTATGCGGGCGGTGGTTTTTCAACATGTGGGGGGCAACCGAGGAAAAACGTAGCCGCGTTGGATGCAATCACGGGCATGGCTACTTCCTGGAATCCGGAATTCACTAGAACCACCAATAGTATTTCTTTATATAATTCAATGATATTTGCGGGAGGGCTTAACCTCCAAAATCCCTTTTCATCAAATGCAGGTGCGACTGTTGCCTTGCATCAAACTTCTGGGCACGTTCTGAGTTGGTCGCCTCAATTAAATTTTCCGGTCAATGCTTTATACTTTACTGGAAATAAAGTTTATGTTGGTGGTGAATTTACAACTTGTAATAATCTTTCCCAACCTTACTTTGCACAATTTAATATTTCGTATGACAGCCCGCTTTGCCTCACCGAGTTTGGCGAAGCCTGGGGATCGCTCAATGACGGAGCAGCATTGGCCGAGCCAACAAAGTGGAACCAGCTTGGGTTCAAGCACGATGCTTCGACGGGGTGGCAGACGCTGCCGGGCGACTTTGACGGCGACGGGTTGATGGAGCTTCTCACAGTGACCGAATACGGGGAAGCATGGCTGACGTTCAACTCAGGAAACGAGACCTTCGATAGCACGTTTAATTCTGCGCCGGGGTACTTGTTCGACGAAAATAATGGCTGGGCAGCCGTCGCGGGCGATTTCGATGGCGACGCGCTGACGGACCTGGCCCAGGTGACCGAATACGGCGACATCTGGGTTGGGTTCAACTCGGGTGGAGCGATTCCTTCGCCGTCAATTGCTTCAAACGCGGGCGCAATTTACGACCCGGATAATGGTTTCTGGATGGGAGCGGGAGATATGAATGGCGACGGTCTCGACGACATCGTCGAGTTGCATCCCGACGGCCAGGTTGTCGTGCATGCAGCGAATGGCTCGGGTTTTGACGCGCCTGCCGGATGGGGAGCGTTTGGTTTTCAGTACAATCGGGGCGACGCTTCGAATCCTGGTTATGGCATTGTTATCGGCGACTTCAATGATGATGGTCGTGACGATTTGCTCACATTAACTCCATACACCGATGCGTGGGTGGCGCCTTCAAATGGAACCGGATTTGACGCGCCTACACGTTGGGGGTGGCTGGGGTTCAAATATGCCCCACGTTTAAATAATGGTTGGGATATTTTTGTCGGTGATGTGAATGGTGATGGAATCGACGACTTGGTTCAACTGAGCGAATACGGTGAGGTCTGGTTCGCTGCCTCGACGGGTACAGAACTCATCTCGCCACCCGCAAAACTCGGCGCTGTGGGCTTCCGCAGCAACCCCGAGGGTACTTGGCGTTCCTATGTGGGTAGATTGAAGTAATCGGAGAGTCGGTCAGCGGGTGATTTTTCCTACTTGACGCCCTAAACCCTCTCCCGCATCTTGATTGCATAGAAACTTGTCCACTGGAGACATGGATGATGAAACGTAAACTCACCGCAGCACTGCTTGCGCTGGCTTTCGTCGCGTTGATGGCGGCGCCGGCTTCGGCCCATCGATACAATCGTACCAACGATGGCCATCCGATGCGTTTGGTAGCCTATGCCTTGCATCCTGTTGGAATTGCCTTGGAATACGTGATTATGCGCCCCGTGCATGCTTTTGTTTCGGGCGATGACGTGGATATCTGGTTCGGCCACGATTCCAATTTGAGCGATGACGGCACCTATGATGAATGGCTTCATGGCGATTATGAGCCCTCTATCAAGGTCGAACGCGCGAAAAAGGTCAAAATCAACCAGGGCATGGTGAAGTAATTCTCGGCCCGGGCGGTTTTTCGTGCCTGCACCGCAATCCGTCGTTGAATTTCAGGAAGTATCGAAGCGTTTTTCGCGCTTCGATACTTCTTTTGCTTTGCAAAAACTCTCCTTCCGAATCGAATCCGGGCAAACGGTTCTGATTGCCGGGCCTTCCGGTTCGGGCAAATCCACGTTGCTCAATCTGGTTGGAGGGATTGACCGACCTTCCTCGGGTCGCATTGTCGTTTGGGGCGAGGACATCGCCGCCTTGGGCGAATCGCGCCGCGCTCGTTGGCGATCTCGTCATGTGGCATTCATTTTTCAACATCATTACCTGCCAGCCGGGTGGAAAGCCAGCGACGCGGTGGCCGCGCCGTTGCTGTGGACGCTGGGACTGTCGCCCGGCGAAGCCCGCACCCGCGCGAAAGCCTCTCTGGAGGCCGTTGGTTTATTCGACGCCATTGATCAGTCCGTCGATACGCTCTCGGGTGGCCAGCGCCAGCGTGTGGCTGTGGCCCGAGCTCTGGCAGCGTCCCCACGCGTCCTGTTGGCCGATGAGCCCACGGCTCAACTCGACCATGAAACGGCCAACCTGGTGCTCGATGCGGTGTGTGGGTACATAGCCGAATCGGGTGCCACCTTGTTGGTGGTCAACCACGAGTCCCAGCCAGGCGATTGGCGAGCCAGCCGACGGTTGATACTGGAAGATGGACGTTTGCGGGAGGAGGGGTGACCTAGTCCAGGTCAAATTCTCGGCGTAAGAACCTGCTGACCCGTTCGAATTCCGTCAGGAGGCGATCCATCTCCATCGTTTGGTCATTGTTTGCGGCGTCGTTAGCTTCGCTGGCCAACCGACCCATTTCGTTAGCACCGACGTTGTAGGACATACCCTTCAACTGGTGAAATATCCGTCCAGCGTCCTCGTTTGCTTTCGCGGCCAGCGCTTTTTCCGCAGCCGAAAGTTGTCGGCGCAGCTCCAGCAGATATTCGCCAAATAACTCACTTTGCATTTCACGGTCGCCGTCGCAGATTTCATGCAAGCGGCTGAGATTTACCGGAGAATCGGTGGGAGAATGGGTTTCGTTCATGTCGAAAGCGTCACCGTTTGCGTACTGATAATGCACATCGTTTATTTCTCGGAAGGCATTGTCAATTCTATTCAATCCACTCGGGGGCGAAGCTGAATTCCAGGCCATCCCAGCCCAGTTGCATTCCGTTTGGCAACAAAGCGTTCGTCTCGTTGTGTTCCAGATAGTGGGTCATGTGTACGAAATACGTTTGTTCGGCGGCGATTTCCTGCGCCACTTCGATTGCTTCGCCAACGCTATAGTGGGTCGAGTGTTTTTCGTGTCGCAGCATATTTAACACGAGCGTTCGGCTGCCGCGCAGTAAATCCATCGATTCGGGCGAAAGATAATTCGCGTCCGTGACATAGGAAAAATCCCCGAACCGATACCCGAGAATATCCAGGTACCCATGTTTAGCGGGAATTGGAACGATGCGCATGCCGAGGAACTCGAACGGCCCATCGACAGGCCTCAAATCCAGGGATGCAACACCTCCGCCCTGGGTTTGCGGGATGAAAATGTAATCGAACCGCCGCCGAATATCGTCCAGCGTTTCCGGCAGTCCGTACATCGGCAAATCATGGCCTTGACGGAAATTGTAAATCCGCAAATCGTCAATGCCCGAAATATGATCAAAGTGCGCGTGGGTCAGGAGGACGCCGTCCAGTCGGTCGATGTGATGCGTCAATGCCTGCTGGCGGAAATCCGGTCCGCAATCCACGATCAACGCTTTGGCTTTCTCGATCGGGACATCGGGGCCTTCGCGCAGCAACAGCCCCGCACGCAAGCGACGGTTTTTTGGGTCCGGGGAAAACGCAATGGGGTCTTTGCAGCCAATCGGCGGCACGCCCGTCGATGTTCCCGTGCCAAGCAATGTTGCGATCATGAAGACTCTCTCGATCCGCGCAGATTTACTTGCCAGTCCACTATTGTTCAACTCGACCCAGGCCATGGTACGCAAGTGCGGATGCCTTTTGACATTCTAAGAACTCGATTCCACCATCCGGTACCTCTCCAAGGAAAACGCCGTCGTTGAATCCGAATTCTCGTGCCCAACTATTGCGCTTTGGACTATTGGCGTTCGCCGTACTCTTGCCGTTGGGCGCCATGCTCTTGGTAAATAATCCAGCATACTATCTGGCCAACGATACCATGAGCTACGTCCGGCCGGGCGCGGAGTTCTGGCAATCGGGTCGTTATTTTTCCCCTTACTTCGACCGTCTTGAACCCGAAATGGACCGCACGCCCGCCTATGCGATTCTGGTGGGATTTTTTTACCGTGAAGGAACCGGAACGAGTTGGGTTACCGGGATGCTGGCATTACAACTCCTGTTCCGTCTATTGACGGTTGTCTTGATTTTGACACTACCGTTGCGAGGCACCGACCGGAAATTCGATGGACGAATTTTAGCAGCGGCATTCGTGGTGCTCGACATTCCCTCGACGTTGCTGGTGGGCAAGTTACTGACCGAAACCCTTTCGACGTTTTTGGTGATGCTAACCGTATGGCTGTATTTTCGATGGCGACAATGTGCGTGCGTGTCCGTGCTGATATTTGCAGGAATTGTCGCGGGAATTTCCGTTCTTTGCCGACCAATCAACCTGTTTTTACCCGTGATTCTTACCGGTGCCGTGGCGTGGGAAGTTTACACGCTTCGCCGACCGCGCGTGCTGATCGCTGGTTTTCTCCTGGGAGCTCTCCTGTTTCCTGGCGCTTGGATGGCGCGTAACGCCAGTTATGCCGGTCGCCCCGTGATTTCCCTCACCGGTTCGCGAAGCCTGCTTTTTTACCGCGCCGCCGGGGTTTTGGCCGATTCGCAAGGCGCCGATTTCGCCGCGATCCAGGCGGAACTTCAACACGCCGATTCCGCAATCATTCGCGAACAAACGCTTCGTCCCTGGGAAGCCGCCACGCGTCGCTCGGCCCAGGCGCGTGATATTTTGCGCGAGCACAAAGCGTTGGTACTGCGACAAACCGTTAACGGTTTTCTCCGTGCGATGTTCGATCCGGGAAAAAGCCAAGTCTATACCTGGGTTGCTGCTCTCAATGGAGGAGATGGCTCCACCTTGCCCGATTCGCCGGGCGTTTTGGGATATGGATTCGTTGGTTGGGGGACGCTGCACCTGGCAGGTATTTATTTGCTGATTGTCTGGGTTTGCTGGCGTGCCGTTCGACAGCGCCATCTGCCATCGCCAGCAATGTTTGCTTGTTTGGGAACGGCATTGCTGCTTGTTCTGGCCGCTTCCGGGCCCGAATCCTACTCGCGATTTCGCCTGCCCGTCATGCCGTTATTGGCTTTGGTTGCGGTTTGGCCCTGGTTGGAGGAAAACAAACAGCCCCCGGACGTGGAGTCCGAGGGCTGACATCAATCAAGTGGACAATTCCACCGCGTGCAATCAGCTCGTAGGCTGTTTGACCTGCGGTTTCATGCCTTCCGCGTATTTCAGCGAGCAGCCCGTGCCCTTGGCCGAAGGAACCGCGACTTCCTTGCCTTCCAGCAAGTCTTTCACGGCGTTTTCCGTAAAGGAGTTGAGCTCATCGCCCGAACGGGTGTCGAACGCGCCATGGTAAACCAGTTCGTGATTTCCATTCAGCACAAAAGTGTGAGGAGTGTACTCTGCGGCGAACTTCGCGGCGACCGAGCTGTCCTGGTTGATCAGGATCGGGAAGCTGCGCGACTTGGAATACTCCGAAATCGCTTCCGGCGAATTATTCACGCCTGCGTCGATGCCGATCACCGAAACGCCTTTGTTGGCGTAGGTTTTCGAGAGAGCTTCAATGCGGTCGGCGGCACCTTTGGGGCCTTCCACATACGGGCAGTCTTTGTTCCAGAACACGATCACCGTGGCTTTTTCACCCGCCAGGTCGCCGAGGCTTTTCATTTCGCCGGTTTGAGCCTGGGTCAGCTTGAAATCTTCCACCTTGCTGCCCAGTTCGTAAATGCCACTGCCTTCATAGCTAACGTTCTTAATATCTTTATCTTTTCCTTCGCATTTCGCCGCGCAAGCTGCCGCTGCTTCTGCATCCTTGTCTTTTGCACAGCAAGCCTTGGCACCGTCAGCGCTGGCACCCGTTACGGGGCACACCATTTTTTCGGCGCCTACTTTTTCTCCCATCGTGCAAGTTTCGCCTGCCCAGGCAGCCGGAGCCACACACATGGAAATACCTAATGCAAAAGCCATCAACTTGATATTCGTTTTCATCATTGTTCTCCTGCGAGAGTTTTCTTTCTTCGGATCATTCCATTGATAGGGGCGAATGAATCCATTGCTCTACTCAATTGTTAACCCACTAAGCAAATCTTGTCCCGAAATGATTCGAAACGCGAGAAAAAACGCTAACTGTAATTTTTCCAACAATGTGTAGGCTTGAAAACAGGAGGCTTAAGTGCTACTTTCATTGGAAGTGCCGATAAAAGTTGCACGAAAAGTTGCAGTTACCCGCGGTTGCGGCTTGTCAATCTTGCTTGGGAGCGGGAAAGATTGACGCGAATTTACGATTCAAACCGAGTCAAATTGGGAGCACCCCCTTGCGAACTCCTTTGTTTCTTGCTCTGCCGATCGTCGTTTTCCTGGGTCTCATACCGTCGAATTCGCCGGGGCAATCCAACACAAAACCCGAAGCTACGCCACCCGTCGCCGTTCAACGCGGGACGAGCTACACCGAGGTGAGTTACTCGGAACCCGAACCGGAAGCAAAGAGCGGCGTTATGGAACCCGAATTTTACCTGTCGGATATTCCATATCTGATCGGGCTATTCATCATCCTGTTTGGACCCATTATATTTTTCGGTTGGAGAAAATGGCAAAGTGCGTCGCTCTTCGACGAAATGGATGCCGCCGAATTGAAGTTCGAAAGCGATTTGTTGGCGGAATTTGGCGTAACGCCTGCATCCTTGTCCGCTCAACCATCCTTGGTGTCGCAATCACCGCCGTCGCCTTCCCAGTCCGCGCCTAACGTTCTCGATCCCACTTCATCCGCTGCGTTACCGCTCGCTGATCAAGCTGCTCCAGCCCTCGCGCCGCCGGTTGCCGTTGCTCCCGCGCCTGTTACCGCTGCAACGTCCGGTTCGGTCGATGCCCGGTTCAATAATCCACCGAGTGATTTGGACGACCTCGCTTCACGGCTGGTGAAACTTACTGTACTCGCCGACCTGGAAGGCCAGGTTCCCCTTTCCCATCCGCCGAACGGTCGCATTTACAAGCTGCGAACCGGTGGACACGCGTTGCTGTTGCCGCGATTAGAGACAACCGAATTTCTGGCTCATCAAACGCGCCGGTTCGACCTGATCCTCGCGCTAACTCATACCGGCGAGGTTTTGACCATCTCGCGTTTGCAAACGCAGTTGCCTCAATTGATGGATCGCCCCGGAGATTTTGCCAAAAACCCCGGTTCGCTTCTCGGTGGATAACCTCCGCAAATCGCCCTCGGCACAGGATGTGCTCCGATTTAGTAGCATCTCCTGACCGGAAGAGAACACCTGCGATGAAGTTTGTTCAAAATGCCTTCATTTTTTGTCTGCTTATTTCTTCTCTAATGCTGACATCAGAAGGTTTATGTGCCAACAAGAGTCAAGCTTTCAGGCTTGTCGATATTGTGGACCAATCCTGGGCGCAAGACGAGCTGTGGAACGATGGAAAAGCCGAAGTCGCTACTTATTCAGGCGAGCGTGTCATTTATGGCGAAGCGCGTGCGCACGAGATGACGCTGATTACGGTTTACGAAGAGTTCAACAAAGAATTCTGGACGAAAGCCGACTGGCCATTTGGTCAAAAACCATTGCTGCCAGTTATCAAACAAAACCAGCTCGCAACCATTCCAACACCCAATTACCCGTACCACTACATGACCTCGGTGTTTTTCGACCGGGGGCAACTTGATAACGCGGTCAAAATAGCCACGAATTCGCAGGATTGGTGCGGTGTGACGTATCGAGAGTTCCAGCTCTACCGAAACCCTCCCGTCATGGAATTCAATTCGTATTGGGATGGTCAGGGGAGCGGGTCGGCCATGCTGAAAGACGTGGACGAGAACGTGTTCTTCGAGGAAGAGTTGCCGCTTTTAGTCCGAGCGCTGAAGTTCAAAGATGGTCTTGAGGCCGATTTTTTTCTCGAACCGATTCAGGTGACGAATAAGACTCCGATACCCAAACCCAGCCAGGCGCGTTTGACCGTGAAGCGTCCCAGCGAGCCGATCAAAGTGCCTATCGGCGAATTCCCCGTTCGCCGGTCCTGGATCGTATCGGTCGATGTCCAGGATGGTCGATTTATCGAGTTTTCCGTGGTCGAAGATACCCCCAACGCATTGGTCAAAATGGACTTCAACGATGGCCGACACTACGAGTTAATCACGATCGAGCGGCGGCAGTATTGGAACATGGGAGAGTAGCAGGAGGTCATTATGCCAACAACCGAGTTTGGGGGAAACGTGATCTTGCCGTTCGTTATCCTGGGGTTGGTGCTGACCATCGGCTACATTGTTTGGGCATGGAGCCGCAAATCGAGCAAAGGCAAGCGCCGCGTGGCCGAGGCGCGTCGTCCTTCGTGGGAAAAGTCCGCGCTTGAACGCGAGCTCCAGGCGGAAATCGACGCCGTGAAAACCGCCAGGGAAGCGGAAAAACACCGCGAGGAGCCCGCGCTCGAATTGCCCGAAGACGCCCGCCAGGAATTGGAGAAAATTCGCGAATTGGATAACAAATATCACGAAGAGTCCAACTGACCGTCATTCGTCTTGCGCCAGCCGACACTCGAACGCCACTCAAGAACCCGCTCAATTTGCCCCCGCAGTTTATCCGGGAGAACCCATCATGCCAATCATTCCGTTTGAAGGCCGCGTGCCGAAAATCCACCCGTCCGCCTTCATTGCGCCGACCGCCATCATCATTGGAGATGTGACGATTGAGGAAGAAGCCTCCATCTGGTACGGTTGCGTGTTGCGAGGCGACTTGGATCCGATCTACGTCGGCAAGCGCTCGAACGTTCAGGACAACTCGGTGCTCCACACGGGCAAAGACGAGCCGTGCATTATCAAAGAAGACATCACTGTCGGTCACATGGCGTGTATTCATGGCTGCATGATCGAGCCCGGTTGCCTGATCGGCATGATGGCGACGGTGTTGAACCGCTCGATCATCGCGCGCGAGAGCATCGTCGGCGCCAGCGCGTTGGTGCCCGAAGGAAAGACTTATCCCGAGCGTAGTCTAATCATCGGCGTGCCAGCGAAAGCCGTGCGGACGTTGACCGATGAAGACGTGAAGGGCTCGTATTTCAACACCTCGAAATACGTCTCAAATGGCAAACGCCACCGCGCCATGATGGAAGAATGGACGCAACAAGCGGGCTGGAAATTCTAAAAAGGATGAGGGATAATCGAGAAAGGATGTAGATTTTGGAAATAGGGATTCGTGTGTTGAAGTTCTGCGTTTTCTTAGCCTTTATCCTTTCGCCTTCATCCTTATAATCGATCCGAGTGTTTCCTGTGAACCCATCCACCATCCACTCTCTCCGGATTCAGATCATCTTGCTCGCCGCGATGGGAGTGGTGCTGGCGTTGTTTGTGATTCCGACGTGGGGGCTGACGTATTGGGATTTTGGAGACGGCAATTATTTGTACGTGGGCCAGCGCATTAACGACGGCCTTGTGCCGTATCGCGATATTCTGGCACCTCAACCGCCACTGCATCTCATCATGAGCGCCGTCTCGCAACGCGTTGGTGGGTGGTTCGGCTCTCCAATGTTTGGCGCGCGGGTGTATTGTCTCGTTGTGCGGATGCTTGGCGCGCTGATGATCTATCTCGCCACGCGGCGATTGTTTGGATGTATGTTTCGCGCAATGACGGCGACAGCAATTTACCTGATTCTGCCGATTGGTTTCTGGTGGAGCCTTTGTCTTCAGTCGGAAAATCTCGAGATCGTCTTTTTGATGCTCGCATTTTGGGCGATCCTGAAACTCGACCGCCGATGGGCCATTTGGGCAGGCGTCGGGTCCGCGTTGGCAATGCACTGCAACATGACCGGTGTGCCGTATTTCCTGTGCAACGCGCTGTTTCTGGCCGCGCGACGTCCGAAACTCTTTGGTTGGTACGCGGGCACGACGCTTGGCGTTTGGGGGATAGGCGCGGCCGGGGCGTATGCGTGGGCCGGGCCGGATTATGTTTCAAACGTCGTGTTGAACCAAGTCGGCAGTTTCCCCCGTTCGGAAATTCTCGGCTACTCGCTTGCTAAATACGCGTACGACAAAATTACGGGCGAGGGCTGGAAAGTCCTCGTGCTCGAAGGCCCCTTGATCGTCGTCGCGCTGGCATCGATTGCCGTGCGGTGGCGCGAAAAGCTGCGCGACCACGAACGCAACAGCGACGAATACCGCCAATGGGAATACGCCGCGTGGTACGCCATCGGCATGATGCTCTCGATTTGCTTCACGGCAAAGGGCGGCACCGTGAACTACATTTTTGTGCTCGGCGAGCCCGCCGTGGCGATTTTTGCCGCCGACGGCATTGTGCGATTTGCGCGTTGGATGATGCCCGCGCGGGTGGATTTCGAGAGAAAGAAAGCCCTCGCTATCGCCCATGCGGTTGGCGTGCCGGTGCTTCTGGGTGGCGTGATTCTCTGGCCGCCTGCCGTGAATAATTTACGTTATACGTTGAATTTTACGCAGGTAGAACTGCCGGTGCGCGGCGTGAATTACCTGTCCAGCCTGATCGAACGTCACTCAAAGCCCGGCGATTCGATACTCGCACCGCCTTTTTACGCCTACGTAACCGATCGTACCGTCGCGGGCGAGTTGGCAGAGAATTACCTTTGGCAAATCAAGTTCGTGAACGAGTCGTTCGACGGGGTAGAAGGTGAAGGGGTGCTGAAAATGCGCGAAGTCGCCGCGATGTTGCGCCGCCGCGAGGTGCCCCTCGTGTTGCTCGACCTGAATCAAACCGGCCGCGTGCCGTTTATTGCGAGCGCCATCGAAAACTACTACGAGCCGCTCGACCCGGCTGAGTTCCACTCGCGCAACACGCGGCTGGGGCTGTACGTCCCGCGCGGTGACGTAGAGAATTTTTAACCCCCTGTAATCCCGCGCACATTCGCTCTTTCGGCCCGGGAATTGCGCAAACGCGTCTTGCGCACGTTCGCCTGGAAAGGGCATTTCTCCACGCACCATGAACGAATACTTTGCCAGCAATGACATTGAATACCTTTGCCTCGTGCTTTACTATTTCGTGCTTGGGGTGTTGGTGGTGTTCAGCCTTCACCGCGCGTGGTTATTGATTGGGTACTGGCGCCACCGGATCGATGCGTCACCGCCCGAGCCGTTGCCCGAGGAAAAACTCCCCACAGTTACCGTTCAATTGCCACTCTACAACGAGCCCGAAGTCTCCGAGCGCCTGATCGACGCCGTGGCGAAGTTCGATTATCCACGCGACCGATTCGAGATTCAGGTACTCGACGATTCGACCGATGAAACGCCGTCGCGGGTAGCGCGTGCCGTCGAGCGTGCTCGTCTTGCGGATGTGCGGATCGAGCACATTCGTCGCATCGATCGCGTGGGATTCAAAGCGGGGGCATTGGCGTTTGGCTTGAAGCAATCGAACGCGGAACTCGTGGCGATTTTCGACGCCGACTTTGTTCCCGGGGCGGATTTTCTACGGCGCACGGTTCCGTTTTTTGCCGATCCGCAAGTCGGCATGATTCAAACGCGCTGGGGACATTTGAATCGCGAGGCTTCGCTGCTGACGCGCGTGCAATCGTTGTTTCTCGACGCGCATTTTCGCATCGAACACGCCGTGCGTCATGCGTCCGGGCGGTTTTTTAACTTCAACGGTACTGCGGGGGTTTGGCGCCGCGCTGCCATTGATGAGGCAGGTGGCTGGCAGCACGATACGCTGACCGAAGACCTCGATTTATCGATCCGAGCTCAACTTGCAGGTTGGCGATTTGTGTATCGCGACGATATTGTCGCGCCTGCCGAGTTGCCCGCGATCATGTCGGCTTACCGCAGCCAGCAGCATCGTTGGGCCAAGGGCGCGATGGAAACCACGCGCAAACTGCTTGTGCCGCTCTGGCGCAGCCGCGTGCCCCTGGCGACCAAGATCGATACGGCAGGCGCGTTACTGGGCAATGTGGCGTACTTGCTGATGTTGCTGTTGGTTATGATGTCGTTTCCCGCGTTTCTGGCCCGTGAAAAATTCAACCTTGCGTGGCTTGTGGTTTTTGACGCTGCCGCGCTGATTCCTGCCACAGCGGTGTTCGCCGTCTTTTTCGGCGTTGCCGCGCGCGCTCGTGGTGTACGGTGGCCTGCCTTGATGGTGTTGATACCGTGCGGACTTGCGGTTGGCATTGGCATGAGCGTCAACAACGCCCGCGCCGTGGTTCAAGGTCTGCTTGGGCGCGAGTCGCCATTTGTGCGCACGCCCAAGTCGGGGCAGATCGGTGCAAAAGCTTTCGTGCCGGGAGGGCACCTCTCAGCCGCCAGCATCGGAAAGCGGTGGCTTTTACCGTGTGTCGAGTTGGTGTTTGGCGCGTACTTTGTGACGATGATTGCCACGGCAGCGCTTTACTCCGTGGGGCGGGCGCTGCCATTTGCGTCGTTGTTTGCCTTGGGTTTTTTTCTGATTGCCGGATTCAGCCTCGCAGAAGAATGGCTTGTGTGGCGTGAACGCGCGCGAGGAGCGACGACAATTCTACGCCCGCGATATTTGGGACGATGACAAACCCCTGGAGAACTCCCCTTAGTACAACGGCGAGAACGGGGCTTCCGAGCTCTTGCGCGCGATCATTTTCGGCGCCAGCAGCACGGGGCTCGGTGTTTCGTTCGTCCGCAATCGGTCGAGGAGCAGTTGCGTGGCCTTGAAACACATTTCCTCGATCGGGTAACGAATGCCCGTGATAGGCGGATCGTTGAGCTGATACATGGGGTTTTCGTCAAAGCCCACCAGCTTGACTTCTTTCGGCACCAGAAGCTGTTTTTCGTGCAGGGCTTTCATCACCGCGAACGGTAAAATCCCGCCCAGCGTCAGCACTCCGTCCGGCGTGCCCCAACGACCCATATGGTTCAGGAACGTGGCTTTTGCCAGGTTCATGTCGTACGGCAGATGCAACACGTCGTAGGAAAGACCCGGATCGCTGTACGATTCGACCACGTTGCGCACGCCTTCCAGACGGCGAACGATAGCGGATTCGCCTGCCTGGTTTTCCGGCACGGCGACCACAATGCGGCGCGACCCCGCCACGATCAAGTGACCCATGGCCATACGTCCGGCGGTGTATTCGTCCACGCGAACCGAACAAAACCGGCCTTCGGGCAACGCCGACGGGCCGACAATCGCGATGGGAAGTTCGCACTGGTCCATTTTGCGAATCAGTTTGGGGTCGTCTTCGGGATGAACGTAAATGATGCCGTCCACCGATTCGCTGGCTTGGTGTAAAATATCATCGAGCGAACGCCCCGACCCGCGCATCATCAGCACCAAGTCCAGGTTGTTCACCGATGCGGCGCGTGACACACCGCGAATTTGCAACATCTGGCCCAGTTGGCCGAAAATCGTCGCAATGGACGATGTGTCCAATGGTTCGTTTTTCAACCCCGTGTCCGGATAACAAAGCGCGATGGCCTGATGGCGGCCCGTGGCAAGGCGCACGGCGGCGCGGCTGGCTTTGTAATTCAACTTTTTGACCGCATCGAAAACGCGCTTCTTGGTTTCTTCGCGGGCGGAAAAACCGTCGTAGCTGTTGTTCAAAATACGCGACACCGCTGCGATACTGACGCCTGCCTCCTTGGCTACGTCCATGATCGTGACGCGTCGCTTGCTCGATTTCGTGGTTGTTCCCGCCATAGATGTGAGTTTTCCGCAACTGGGGTGGTTTTTTCCAAAGTTTATAAAACACGTAATGCTCTTTTTTATATGCCTCCGTGGTCAAGACGTTTGCAAAGAAAATTTTATCCATGTGAAGATTTCTCACGCAATTGCGTTTGGTGGATAATATGGACCACGATTAAACGTGCGCCCAATCACGGGAATCCGTCTCGATTTGGAGCGAAAATCCCAGGCGAAAAAAGAGGAAACCACAGATAAATCAGAGCTTGGGATTGTCTGTACGGGAAAGTTTCTTGATGCGCGTCAAGGACGGGGGCTCTTGGGGCGGGGGCTCCTTGAGCTTTTTAATGCGCGGCAGGTTCACATTATACCGCCACGTCAGCAACCGGACCGTGGTCGTGATGGCCGCCGTGGCATAAATTGCCACCGTGTGGTCGAGAACGCGGTGCAGGAAAAACATCGCCATCGAACCGGTGATGGCGCTTGTGGCGTAGAACCCTGTTTTCAGGATCGCCGGGATTTCTTCGGTCAGAACGTCGCGAATCACGCCGCCACCCACCGCGGTGATCGTTCCGCAGAAAACCACGCCGAGGAATCCCATCTCGTGGTCGAGCGCCTTGGTGCTGCCGATGGCTGCAAACACGCCAAGACCGATGGCATCGAGTGTCTTGACGATGGGCCAGTGCTTGGCAATACGCGGCGCGAAAAAAAACGCCAGGCCTGCCGCCAGAAAACACACCCAGATATACTCGTCGTTGCGAAACGCCGCCGGGGGAGTCTCGCCCAGAATCAGATCGCGAATAATCCCGCCGCCCGTGCCCGTAATCGCCGCCAGAAGCAACACCCCGAGCACGTCCATCTCGTGCTTGACCGCGCGGAAAGCGCCAGACAACCCGAAGACGAATGTTCCAATAATGTCAAAAATGTAGAACGTGGTCATGAGAGGACGGTAGGCGGCGGATATAGGTGTGCCAAGCGGCAAAAAGAGGGGTGTATTTTGGACGGGATGAACGGGATAAGAGGGATTTTTTAACAGGGAAATACAAGTTTCCGAACCGCTGGTATCATTTCAAACCTTTAGCCTTCATGGGGCTTCAATCTTTCCCCCATCCTGTTCATCCCTTTTATCCCGTCCAATTCCCTACTTTCTCGCGATCTCGCCCGTCCAGGCGTGGATGCCCCCGTTCAGGTTCGACACGTCCTTGCATCCGTGTTCGATCAGTTTAAATCCCACGTCAAAGCTCCGCATGCCGCTGGCGCAATACACCACGTGCGGGCGCGATAGATCCAATTCCCCGATACGGTCCTCGATCTGGCTCATCGGAATGTGCACCGAACCGGGGATGAAGCCGTCAGCGTCAAGTTCGGGGGCTTCACGCACATCGAGCAGCACCGGCGGGTTGTCGCCTGCCAGCAGTTTTTGCACCTCGGCGGGTTGCATTTCCTGAGGCGTGCCTTGGTCTTCCCAATCTTCTTTTTCGGCGGGCGGGGGAGCGGTTGCGGCTGGTTTGGCGGGTTGCGGGTCGGATTTTTTACCGAAGAGCTTGTCCAAAAGGCCCATGGCGGGTCGGGTGTCCTTATTTTTAGTCTGATTCTTTCACAATCGAAGGCGATAGTTTCGCGGCGACTTCGGCTACGAGGCCCGGTACCGCTGTGGCGAACATTGAATTGGCCATCACCGTGTGCGCGCCCCGTTCGCGCGCCGCGCGGATCAGGTCGCCCATCACGTGCGAGCAAAATCCCACCACACGCGCATCGGTCTGCGCTCTGGCGGCTTCCACCAATTCCAGTGTATCGATTTCCGGCACGTCCAGGTCAATCAGCACGAGCAGCGGGGAATCGGTAGCTGCGAGCGCTTCGAAGAAAGCCTTTCGCGTCGAGACGTGGTAAATGGGGACTTCGTAATGACGGCCAGCCACATCGATACGCGACTGGACGATTAAATCTGCGGCGAACGATACGATCATTTTTCAACTCCTACCCGCCAGAAAGCACATTTCGTGCGCGGAATGCCAGAGGAAAAAACGAAAGCATTTTCGGGTCGATTAAATAACGCGAGGCCAGCGGGTTTTCCGCTGGCCTCGCGTTGAGGGATAGAGGAGGGAGTACCCTGATCCGATCAGTAGCCCGTCGGCGCGTAAACCGCGTAACCGCGCGGTGCCGCCCATGGCTCGACCCAGCCGTTGCCGTCGCAGAACTTCGTATTCGGCTGATAGTTCTGGCCACCCTTGGACGAATACCACGCATAACATTGCAGGTTCTTGTTACGCAAATACGTATTGCTGACATTGACCCACGCGCCGCGCCAGTTATTGGCGTTGTCGTTGATGACCGTCACGTAGCCCGGCCCAGACGTGGTGCCCGCGTTATCGCTGAAAATGATGCAGTCGCCATCATCGCTCTTGTTGATCTGCATTGTCGGCGAGCCCTGGCCGAGTTTTTCGCGCACCCAAACCAATTGCTTGATACCGTTACCCGACTGACCGCCAAGAGTCGCCAGACCGTAGTTGTAGTAGTCTTTGTACCACAGGCAGGGGTAGCCCTGGTAAGACAGCATATAGGCGTACGACATCATTTTGTCGTTCCAGATTTCGTCCGTGTCGTGGTTGCCCGCAAACGTTACCGCGCGCGTCGGGTACTTGGCGGCAAACGACATCCCGTGGTTGAACAGGTTCGGCAGCCAGCCGCCGCCACCCGTGTTGTTCATAATGTCGCGCATCGTGTAGTACGATGCAAAGTCGAACGCCGAACATCCCGTCGCGTTCACCCACCAGTTCAACGTGTTGGTGTTTGCGTCCCAGTATTCGCCAACCGCCCAGTTATTACCCGCCGCCGAACGATGCTGGCTGGCATACCACGTGTGGAAGCCCTTCACGTAGTCGTAACGCCAGCCACCGTTGAAGCCTGCATTCGAGTTGTTGATCAACCAGTTACACCAGTCGATTTGATCCTTATAGGGCTGGCCAACGGAATTACCCGTCGTATGGCAAACGTCGGGGAAACCGCCGAATGCGCCTTCGTCCCACGCCTCGGTGGTGGACGGGTGGAACTGGTTATAGTGCCACTTGGCGAACCCTGAAGCTTGCGAGCCGAAGTTCGTCCAGGTATTCCCACCGGTATTCGGGTTATATTCGCTGCCGCCGCCAGAGCGGTGGTTCAACACGATGTCGGCCATCGTCACGATCCCTTTGTTACGATATGCCGTTGTGCACGAGGTCAGTTGGGATTTGCTGCCGAAACGAGTGTTCGTGCCGCCGTGTTGATTGTAGTTGCCGACGTCCTGATAGTCCGCCACGTCGTACCCCATCGAATAACCGCCACCCTGAGCCTTGGACGGAGGCGGGAAATACTGGCGATTGAGCTTCGTTCCGTTCTTGATATTGCCCAGTTCGTTCGCTTTGCCTTGCAACGTCGTGTACCATCCACTGGGTACGTCCCAATAGAACCCTTGCATCATGACGCCGGCGTTTGCCGACTTTGGAGCCAGCAACGCGGCTGCGCCGATTGCTGCCATCCAACCATACTTTGTGAGGGAATTCGCAAGACCCATGGTCTCACCTGACTTTCCGATTCGGAGGTTTACCGTTGTGCGCGGTCCGAATCATTTTTGGGGATTTAGAAGGACCCGTTCCGGCGATTACCGGAACGGGCCTTGTTGTTGAAACTGACGACAAGAGAGCAGAAGTCGTTGGTTCGCGCAAGGATAATTTATCGAATTATTATGATTTTTAGAATAGAATGAATAATTACGGTTGGCTGTTGTAATTTCAATTCGCAAATCAACCAAATCGACCCATTTTGAGCCGTAATTTGCCGATGTATTCCGACCTCGCTCTGCGTGTTGCAATATTTCGATAAAATATTTATTTTCTATTCAAATTGTGCGTTTCGTGCCGATTGGGCTAAAAACGACTTGCCAGCCGTCGCGTGACGGCTGGCAAGTGCGTGTGAAATGTGGTGGTTCGTTGAATGAATCAGAAGCCCGTCGGTGCGTAGAGCGCGTAGCCGCGAGGAGCAGCCCAGGGTTCGACCTGGCCGTCAGCCGCGCAGAACTTGTCGGCTGGCTGGTAGTTCTGGCCGCTCTTGGGCGAATACCAAGCGTAGCACTTCAAGGTCTTGTTGCGCAGGTAGCTGTTGGAAACGTTGACCCAAGCGCCGCGCCAGTTGCTGGCGTTGTCGTTGATCGCGATCACGAAGCCGGGGCTTGTCGAGCTGCCGGAGCTGTCCGAGAAAATCAACAAGTCGCCGTCGTTAGTCTTGTTGTACTGGGTCGAAATGCTGCCCGCGCCCAGCTTGCCGTGCGTCCAGACGAGTTGCTTGATGCCATTGCCCCACTGGCCGCCAAGGCTCTTCAGGCCGTAGTTGAAATAGTCTTTGTACCAGATGCAGGGGTAGCCCTTGAAGCTCATGATGTAGGCGTAGCCGATCATCTTGTCGGTTGAAATCACGTCGGTGTCATGGTTGCCGCAGAAGGGGACCGCACGGGTCGGGTATTTGGCTGCGAACGACTTGTTGTTGTTCACCAGGTCGGGCAGATAACCGCCGCCGCCCGTGTTGGTGCAGATGCTTTGCAGCGTGTAGTACGACGCGAAGTCGAAAGCCGACGCATTGGCCGCGTTCACCCACCAATCGAGCGTGCTGGTGTTGGAATCCCAGTATTCGCCGATCGTCAAACCGCCGGTGTTCGCCTTGTGGTCTTTACAATACCAGGCATGGAAACCCTTCACGTAGTCATAACGCCAACCGCCGTTGAAACCCGCGTTTGTGGTGACTTCCAGCCAGTTACACCAGTCGTATTGATCCTTGTAGGGTTGGCCTACCGAGTTGCCCGTTGTGTGGCAAACGTCGGGGTAACCACCGAACGCGCCTTCGTCATAGCCTTCCGTCGTGGACGGATGGAATTGATTGTAGTGCCATTTGGCGAAGCCGGAAGCCTGGGTTGCAAAGTTCGTCCAGGTGCTGCCGCCGGTGTTCGGGTTCGATTCGCTTTGGCCGCCCGAGCGGTGGTTGAGTACGATGTCGGCCATCGTGACGATGCTTTTGCCACGGTAAGCGCTGGTCGCCGAGGTCAGATTTGCTTTGCTGCCGAAACGTGTATTGGTGCTGCCGTGTTGGTTGTAGTTGCCGACGTCTTTGTAGTCCGCCACGTCATAACCCATCGAATAGCCGCCACCCTGGCCCTTGGACGGAGGCGGGAAATACATGCGGTCGATCTTCTGTCCGCCCGCGATATTGCTCAGTTCGGTCGCTTTGCCGCTGAGTGTCGTGTACCAACCGCTGGGAACGTCCCAGTAGAACCCTTGCATCATGACGCCGGCGTCCGCCGTCTTGGGGGCCAAAAAGGCCATTCCAGCACCGAGCATCATCCATCCGTACTTCTTCAATGCGTCCTTCATGTGTCACCTAGCCTTCTGCTTCACGGGGTACCTGGCTATGATACCTTTTCTGTGTCACCGGAAGCCCCGACTTTTGTGTCGGGAAATAAAGTGGCGGAAAACTCACTGCCGCCGTGGGGAATGGCTGATGGATAGATCGAATCGGGTGCAAAAGTCAAAACATTTTTTGGCCTCCAATTGAAAAAAGTGAAAATATGAATAAAAAATTTATGGCCATATGCCACGTAGTATTGACGGGGTATTTTGCCAAATACAGTATTGATAATAAATGACTTAAGTGCTGAATATGGGCTTTGGCTGATCGGGGTGTATTTTTGAAAATCGCTAAGTTGCCCTGTAATAACGCACTGGTATATTTTATGTCATATTTTTGAAAAACTGATAATTTGGTTTTGAGGGTCGGTTTGATCAATCGATTTACCTTGTTGCGTTTGTTGGACTTGAGATTTTGGACGGATGTTCACTACCCCGGGGGGAGGGAGG
>CAZOKZ010000034.1:0-48205 GCA_964580585.1 uncultured Candidatus Sumerlaeota bacterium
ATGCAAACCATTCCGAGGAAAACCCCATCCCACCCACCGAGGAAGAATGGGGTGAGGTTCAGGTTCCTGAAACGCAGGAATTTCTGGATGCCGTGAATGCCGCGCTTGGGACGAAGTATCGGTTGGCGGATTTTCCGATGTAGAATCGCCCGTGCTCTCAATTCTCCGAAACAGTCCGTTTGGGCTGTTTTTTGATTTGTTTCAAATTGAAAAATTTGCCCGTCTGAATTTAGCCGATGTGGTGCAGTTTTCGACCGCCATACATTCCGTTAGAGAAGGGCAAGTCTGATGGATACGAGCATTGTGTTGCAAACCGTGCTATAGATTTCAATAGGCGTTGTTCACTCCGTGATTATATCTGCGTATCGATCCAGTTTACAATTCCGCGAACCCTTGCGTGTAGCCTGCGAGCCTGGACTTCGGTTATTGCCGCTTCAGGCTTAGTGACAAGACCTGTTGTCGCATCTTGAACTGGATAAAGCAAACTATTCCTTATACCTGCTATAGAAACCGCAACGCCCGCAACAGTGTGACCATTTCCACGCCTTTGTGCGGCTAAGGTGAAGTTCCTGATTTTGTCATTGTGTCTCACCCTAGACCCTACTGGCAACCCCTCAATAATGGACAGAGCACAACCAGTTGACTCAAATGCATGGTAAGAAAGAAATGCA
Organism: uncultured Candidatus Sumerlaeota bacterium; assembly: GCA_964580585.1. Lineage (GTDB taxonomy): Bacteria > Sumerlaeota > Sumerlaeia > SLMS01 > JAHLLQ01 > CAZOKZ01. The sequence goes on from CAZOKZ010000034.1 coordinate 672, forward strand.
GATTTTTCGTGAACGCCTGCATTCAAAGTTGCGCTTGAGGCGTCTAGACTGCGCTTCGCAACCCTTTGGTAATCATTCTGGAGTGGCATAACTGTATAATCTTACTCCGCGTTGTGAAATTGATGTACGCCAGACTTTAGGAAGCAATTCTGGCTCTTCAAAGTATTTCATCGGGATCGGGTTGATGATAGGCAGAATTTTTGTTTCCAGAAACCAGACGGTAAATATCGACTCCAAATCTTGAATTACTCCAAATGCAGTGCGATTCGTTGCGAAAGCATGAAAAACAATAGATTTCCCAGGACGCTTAGGAGGAGGCGCTGTTACAACAAAGCGAATCGTCGATTTGATTCGACGTTTATGGAGCAATTGAGATGAGAAATGAAGATCATACCGTAAACTCGGTGCCATTCCATCTGGAAAAAATTCCTGCATCGCATCGAATTTCACATGGTTCAAAATACTCATTCTTAGTATCCTAAACTTAAATTACCATACCCTTCTATCCTCTTCCTAAATCAGGACTATTTGAGGTCATCCAATACATGCAATGCTCAAAACACGATAACGTTATTTAACTGCCGTATGTTGATTTGGCAGCGCAACACAATTTATGCCTCGCACTGACACAACTAAGTCTAGTTCCTTGGAATATACTCTCGTCTATTGTTGCCGTCACTACTTTTTTGCGGTTATGGCTAATATTCAGCACGTTGAAAATACTCGACATATTGACACCGATTATTTTCACGGTAGGCCAATTCGGCAAATCTCGCCGCCTACAGTCCCTTGTAAAATTTGCTTTTAATGACAGCATGGAGTATGTTTTAAAACCACAAAACCCCCATGACTGTCCGCTTACCGATGAGCAGCGTGCCGACGCGCAAAAGTTGGCGGTGCTGTTGATGGATTGCATCGAATCACAGTTGGGGGAAAAGCAATAAATTTAGCCCCGCGCTATGGCAAAAGCCGTCATTTACACCCGAGTTTCTTCCGATGAGCAAATCAAAGGAATGAGCTTGGAGTTTCAAAAAAAAGACTGCCTGGAATACGCTCGCCAGCGCGGTTTTGAAGTGGTGGAGATTTTCGAGGAACGGGGTGAGTCGGCTAAATTTTTTGACCGCCCGCAACTACTTCGTGCATTGGAATATTGTCAAAAGCACAAACGTGAAATCGACCATTTCATCGTTTGGAAGCTCGACCGCTTTGCACGCATGCAAGCCGATCATTTCAAAGCCAAGGAGCGACTCATTGAATGTAATATCATACTGCACTCGGCGACCGAACTAAGCATGACAAACGGTGACGAACTGTCAAATTTCATTTTCGAGTCAGTCACTTCAATGACTGCTCAACTCGATAATACGGTTCGTAGCCAACGCACTCGGCGCGGAATGCAGGCCAAACTGGAGCAAGGCATTGCCCCGTGGAAACCGCCAATTGGGTATGTAACACAAAACTGGAAACGTCGTGGCGAAAAGAAAAACGCCGCCGATTCGCCTGATCCGGTATTTTTCCCCATTATTCAAATGCCACTGAAAGAATATGCTACCGGTATGTATGCGCGAAGCGAGTTGATTGTTTTGCTGGACAAGCATGGTTTGGCCAAGGCGCGCCAAAAGAAAACCCGCAAGCAATTCGTTCATCGCTTACTTTTTGATTATTTGGATTTTTACGCCGGAGTACTGGTCCACAAAAGCGCTAAAAAACGTTATGTCGGCCAGCACGTCCCCATGATTACCCAGGATGAATATCATGCTATTGTTGCGATTCGTGATGGCAATGATGCTCATGCGCGAACAAAGAAAGTCTATTTGAACCCGCAATTTCCACTCCGCAGAACCGTTCGCTGTTCAAGTTGCAATGAATATTTGACCGCCAGTAATTCAAAGGGAAGAAGTAACTATTACAGTTACTATCATTGCAGAGTAGGAAACTGCCCACTGTATGGCAAAAGTATTCCTAAAGATACGTTAGAGAGCGATTTTGCCGGTGTCATTATGAAGAAACTTTCAAAGCGACTGACTGCCAGCTATATTGAGGAACTTTTTTCATCCTTCAAAGCTGAATTCATCCGCCGAAATGCTAATCGTGGGCAAAGAATCGTTGTCATCAAAAGAAACCTGGAAGCGTTGGAAAAACGGCGTCAAAAAGTCTTTCAAATGCGAGAAGACGGTGCGTACTCTCAGGAAGAATTCCAGGAGCGAAAAACTGCCGTGGAAATCGAGATTCAAAAGGAAAAATCTCGCTTAGATGCGATGAGTTCAACGAGTGAACAATGGCTAAAATACCTGGATACGGCGCAAAACAACCTGCTATCATTCGGTATTGCCTGGAAAGAGATGGAATTTCAACTTCAACGCCGGTTCCAACAATTCTTCTTTCCAGACGGAATTTCTTACGACAGAAAAACAAAGTTTGGAACCGTCAATATGCCGCTCATTTTAGACAAAAAACCGCCTTGCGGCGGCTCAAAGTCCGGAGTGGTACCCATCGACGGACGTGATTGGAATCAGATAGAAAAAGAAATTCGTCTGCTGGCCGCCTTGGATGAATTTGAAGATATTATAGCCTTGAAAAGAAAGCGCCGATACCAGCAAGGCCATTCAAAATCATTGAGACTATAGTATAGATAAATATCTTATTAAGTCTCAGTAACCTGCTAAGGAAAAACACATTGAAGCTTTTCGGTAGCTTAAAAATTTATCGACCTAAAAATACCTACACATTCATCAAATGTCATACTGAACTCTCGTGTATTATTGGTCTCCCCGCAGTCAAAAAGTAATAAATACGGGTAATGTGAAACGTTGAATTCATATGTATCAAAACCATTAATCAAGGCTCTATTCATTGATACGTTTCCTTGGGAGCTCATTCTTATGCTTAGTCTGGGGTATTGGTATTTGCCAATGGCAAGCCTGATATTTTCATCATTAATTTCTAAAGGAAGAACTCGAGCCCCACCTTTTAATGGATAAGTCGTCAGATCGACAGTATTTGGAATGAAATAGTACTCCTTATCAAGTTCAATTATCTGAAATTTATCAGGGTAGTTAAGGGCAAACCCTACATCTCCATTAATATATTCACGCATTTTCTCCTGATTCTCAAAATCACCTTTTGACTTAACAACACAACCAGTTAATGCCCCCAAAATTAGTAGTAATAAAAAAATTTTCTTCATAGTATATCGACTTGTAATTTAAAGCAAATTTAACACGAATGGAATAAATTATCAACACTATTAACTAATCTAAAACGACAAGTATTGTAGCCTTTCTCAGGAGCACAGCGAAACGTATGCTAAAGAAAAATAACTCTCCACGCTTATGCAAAACGTTAGAACCAATCCAACCAACTTAGCTCGCTTGCGACAGAAAGCGGGCTTGACTCAAAAAGAATTAGCCCAGCTACTTGGTTGCAAAACTGCTGCCAAAGTTTCTCGATATGAGCGAGGGCTGCGCGTGCCAAATCTCAAAACCCTGATGGTTTACGAAGATTTATTTGATGTAAGGTTAAAAGATTTGTTTCCTCAAATAAACTCAAAGGGTCAGACGTATTAGCCTGACCCTTTTTGAGCCGCACCTACATCCGATTACAAGGAGGGTTGTGATGCTCTATGATCCTGGACTCAATTTTCAATCGATCTTGTTCAGAATAATAATTTCCTGGAGTATAGAAAACCGCAACATATAATTGATCTTCAGGAGAATGCCTTAACCAGCAAATTTTTCTTTCATGATTTGCAAGTCGAGTTTGAATTTGTGAGGACTCCCCGACATATACAGGAGAATAAACACCATTTTTCAAATTGGTATTTACTTTTTTAAGGATAACATACACTCCTGATCTATCTAAGACATACTCACCGCTCAGAAGAAATGGTCCATCAAAACTAAGGTCACAAATATTTATCATATCTTACAAGTATTGCCTTTACCACGCCTTATGGGGTAGAATATTTTTGTGCCCCATAAGAGGGCGTGACTTCTTCCAGTGCGACCTTTAGCGAGAGCTCACTGGCATTGTCACAGTATTTTGTCTACAAAAGCGGCTTAAATGCCGTTTTTGTTTTTAGGCTAAGATTAGCCTTACTATTTAGGATACCGTTCGGTTATTGTTCGGTCAAATATTTATTATTTATCTAAATTAAGATAAAATATCGTCTATTCTGACACCTTCTTGGAAGGGGCTGTTGATAACTTTGTCGAAAATAGTGCTTAGTAACAAAAAAAACAGCATTTTAGCTGCTTTTGATAGTTTCCGTGAACGGAAACTATGGTACCCATCGACGGACGTGTGATTGGAATCAGATAGAAAAAGAGATTCGTCTGTTGGCCGCCTTGGGTGAATTTGAAGATGTTGTGACCTTGAAAAGAAAGCACCGATACCAGCAAAGCCATTCAAAATCATTGAGACTATAGCATGGACAGAATATTTTATCAAGCTTCTGGAATAAACCAAAACGACAAGTATTGTAGCCTTTCTCAGGAGCAGGAGGAGATGTTTGCTGAAATAAACGAATCTATTTACTCCGTTTGTCGTTGTGAGTTTCGATATTGCTCTGATGTTTATTTTAATCTATGATTCCGGAGAAATTGTTGCATCCTACATATTATATCACGTGTTTTTTCAGGGCCAACGGTACAAATAGAGTGGATGCAAGAATACTTTTCAATCTCTTCAACTGGTAATAGTGCCTGATCTAGCTCTGGGCTTGTGTAAACTTGAATTCCTGAATGTTCCATTTTTTCTATGCACCCGGTTTTATTCATTACTTCTATCTCAACTCTTCCTGCTACATATCCGGTTGCATCCAACAACATTGCAGCATCCAACCTGTGCTCTTTACTGTGCTGCTCCATGATTTCACTTTGCATTATCAGTTTTGCGTCATCCAGTTCTAGCACCTGCAATATGAGTTGCAACGACTGCATATTCAAATCTACTAAACTACCATTGTTGGTCTTAAGAACTTGGGAAAGGCGATCCAAGAACCCGTCAGCAATTTTTTCATGATGTCGATATGTATACGCAATACTATCAATGTGTTTTTCAACCCAATTGTAATTGGTCGAATCTACCGTAGCTTCAGATATGAATTTAATACCTTTACGGAGTACAGGTACCGACAACCATAATAATCTACCCGATTTGTCGCAAATCCTGTTGCGTGAAACAAAGGAGTTTTTATTTTGATGAGATAATGGTGCAAGGTCTAGCATTATTGCACAGTCAACTTCGTGAAGTCTGGCAATGTATCGTAGGTTTGGGAGATACCTACACGTACAACATGTAATAATTGTGTCCAATTTCTTGCTACTCCCTTATGCAAGTAAGAAGACTTTCTTTGGATGCCACAATATATACCCAGTCCGCTATTCTTATTTGGGAACGATAATCTCGTGCAACTAATAAAATATTGAAACCATGACTCTCAGCTTCATTACAAAGATACCCCATGGATGACCTATACGTATTCACTACGGCACTGTGATATTCTTCAGAATAGTATCCAGGAACTTGATTGTTATGTAACAAATGAGAGGAATAAATCAGCACCCCTGGAGACACAAGCAATTCCTTGGCTAACTCAAATGTTTGCATTCTGCGCTCTATTGGATGAAGCATGTCTAAGACGTTATTCATAAGTAAAATTACATTGAATAGCATACCCTTCATGCACACATTAAGAAAATCTTCGCACCAAAACTCATACCGAGGATTTAACCTCTTGGCCTCTCGAACCATTTGGGGTGAACAATCTATTCCGAGATATCGACCCATGCGTGATCCGAGCAATCTGGGAATGCGTCCGACGCCGCAGCCTAAATCCAGAACTGCATCACCATCCTTCAAGAAAAGATCAAGACAATGACGCTCAATTTCTGACAATTCTTTCCAGTTTGCATAGGCAGCTACGACAGATTCTCTAGAAAGAGCATGTATGTAATCCGTTTCGTGCTGACTTGCCTCTGATGTCGGTTTCTCGCTCATAAAAACTCGGCCATAAATTCAACAAGATTGCTAGCCATTTGTTGCCATTCATTGCCTTGTGAATACCAATGATCAGCTCCCTCTATTTCATACAAGGAGCCATTCGGAAGCACTTTGAGTAGATCGCGGGCATGCCTTATGGGAACAGCACTATCACAAGTCCCATGCACAATACGAACTGGAATCTTAATTTTACTCGCCTCCAGGTAAGTATTATGAAAAAGTGAATCGATAACGGCGGAGTAATTTAAACCAACTGTATCTGAAAAACCTTCTTTACCCCACACCGCCATTAACTCAGCCCCATACTGGATTTGATAACCTTCAGGTAAAAAGGTGCTCGGAGACTTGAGGCCAATTGCCCGAATGTTAGAAAATTCAGCCGATTCTAATAGCGCAACATTCCCACCAAAGCTAGCACCAATAACACCTATTCTGTTTCTATTATGCTGCCCAGAATTTGATACAAAATCCATCACGCTTCGAAAATTCCTGCACCCAATCGAAAGCGTGAGGTTTCTATAAACACCAGGAGAATTCCCCAAACCAGAAAAATCAAAGAGGAATGTTCCAATTCCTCGTGAAAGTAGCATGGGTACAAGTTGTTGCCAAGTCTGTCCTTTGCTTCCATTCGGTCCATCTCCCGTTGCCAATACAACCAATGGATAGTTTTTTGCGTCGCGTGGTATTCCCCATGAACCATAGAGATTATCGGTTCCGTTACTAATTTCAACTAAATTCGGATCCATCATAATTGTTCCTTGTTAGAAGAATAATTACTCTTGAGAACCGGATACGCGGTTCTTCTAAGCGATTCCATAGAAGGAGAAAGAATTGTTCCATCTGCAATATGATGTGCAAGGAAGCTGTTGGCCTTTCTGAAATAATATAACCCGTAGTTAAGTGTCGGGATAGCTATGGCCACGCCGAGGAGAAACGAACCGAAAACATGCGTTGTGTCGAGTTTAATGGAGTAAGCCACCGTAGTGCTTGCAAGTGGAAAAAGAAGCCCCCCAGCAATCCTCATTTCACCTTCTGATCTTATCGTGTCGTAAGGTGACTCCAAAACAGTTCCAGCGAGTTTGCCCTCCATCCACAAAACTTCTACTAAAACTTTTTCAACAAATATCTGTTCACCTTCAGCGGATATGTTATCACCATGCAGATACTCGCGGTGATGTCTGGCAAGTTCAGCAACAAGACGTTTTTTTGCAGAGTTACTATAAGGTAGAAAAGCAGCGATAATCCATCGTTCCCATTTCGAGCTTTCCGGACCGATCTCCCTCAAGACGTTCTTCCTGTGTAGCGAGTCAATGATTCCTTCCAATAATGTTGTATAGAGAGAGCCCACGGTAAGACAGAAGGACACGAATAAAATAAGTGGGACAAGCGGAGAATACTCAAGAAGATTAAGAGCGGCGGTTCTTAGTTCAATTGTGCTGATAAAGGTATCATATAAAAAAACGTACACTGAAGCAACAATCAAAGCGCCTGTCACCAAAGAAACGCGCAGACTCCTTAAGCCGGATAGCAAAACAGTGAACATGAACACATCCTAATCTCAATATGCTCAACAATTTGTCGAATCCTACATTCGGCACTGCCTGAGTTTCTGCTTCAAGCGGGAACGCCTCTTGCTTATAGCCGTAATTTCATCGATTACAACTAAATCATATTGGCTTGCCAACAGAAATTTTCACTGAGCCCAATATTCTGAGGTACCCGTCTCTGCGCTATTGGCCTTTCCAAAGAAAAAGCGATTAGAAATTAACCTTGCGGTATTTCAGGTTCATCTAGACTTAATTTGATGTAGGCATCCATGGCAAGTGATTGAGATACTGAAATGCTTTGTATATTTCTGTTGTATACATGACATACTTGCCTCCAATCTAAAAGATAGTGCCGAGAATCCAATCGAAAGTTAGGATTAACATCGTAATGTATGTTATCTTTTCTGTCAAATTCGGTCAAGCGATCAGAGACGCGAACTTCCAATATCAAGCGAATAAATGGGCTGACGATTCGGTTGTAGAATCGTCAGCTATTTGTGGGAAGAATCAAACCGTTGTTTCCGTTAGTTTGATGTGATGCATTTTTTGCCTACCATACATACGGGCAGATAATCGCACCAGGAGCAGTGTTTTCCGGGCCGTTTGTGGAATTTTTCGGCCCGGATGTCTTGCCCGACGTGAGCGATTTTGCCCAGGTAGGCGGTGGTTTGCTCGGGCGTGCGCCGCGCAAAGTGCCATTGGATGCGCGGCTGTTTGGTTTTGACCAGCACGCAATAGGCGCTCTGCCGGGTGGCGGGTTGCGCCAGGGCGTAGGCGGTCAGTTGATCGGAAAGAGCAATTTCGTGGTCGTCGTACCGGCTGCTGCTGGTCTTGAAATCGACCACGGTGGGTTCGCCGTTCACGGTGGCGACAAGGTCCACGACGCCAATGAGCGGCACGTCGAGGTGGCTGACGGCAAGCTCGAAGGGCTGCTCGACGGCCTGGATGTCGCCGATTTTGGGTAGTTCTTCGGTGACAAATTGGTCGAGCAGCGCCTTGCCGCGCTCCAGTAGACTTTCCCAGTTCTCGCGGCAGTTGTACTGGATTTCAGCGTGCTCGATTTGTTGCCAAAGTTCGGCAAACAGTTCGGACGGGTTGGCAGCTTGGGTGAAGAGTGCGGCCAGGGCTTGGTGGGCGAAAGAACCGAATACCAAGCTGGCCGACGGCGTTTTGACCCGGATGCGCTCGACGTAATAGAGGCGATAGCTTTCCGGGCACGTCTCGTAGCGGTTTATCCGCGAATGCGAAAGTGGCGAGAGACCGTTACGGGAGTGGGTTTCCTCGACGATAATGTAGCGCTCGTTCATCGGTGCGCTCCGTTGCCGCTGGCAGGAAGCACCTGCGTGATGGTTGGGTACTTGTTGCCGCCCGCTTGCTGAAGCACAACGCGGCAAGGCAAGTCGAGCCGGGTGCCGTTTTCGAGGTATTGCCCGCGTTCGGGATAGCCTGCGGCGGAGATGTATTCGCCGAGCTTGGCTTTCGCCCCGAACATTTTCAGGCGTTGGTCTCCGACTTGAACGGTGATGAAATGCTTGAATCCGTATCGGGTATTCATGCCGCCCACGTCTAGCAGGTGGGCCGGAACCGAGGCGTCCGGCGCGGAATGGTGAGCACCGCTGCCGTTGTGGCTGTTGCCGTTTGGATGATAGTTGTTGTGGTCGTTCCCATTTGAATACTGCCCATTACCGTTTTGCTGATGGCCGTTGCCACGTTGCGGGGCGGGATTCTCGCGGCGGAAATCGTCCGCGATGGCGTTTTGCAGTGAGAGCACATGCTTTGCATCGCTCAGAATCGTTTCCGTGTTTTTGCTCGCCAAGGGATAAGCAATCTCGACGGAGAGCGAATCGATCCGCCCGTCGGGGCTGATGCTGCGCTTGAGCGTGAGCATCGGCGGCGTAGCCTGTGGAGCCGGTTCCGGTTCTTCCTGGTACTCGTCCGCGTTGAAATGCTCGGCCTCCAAGTCCGCTTCGAGCGGCAATTGGGTTTCGACGGCTTTGATGTGGTCGCACCGGAATTGCGGCTGATGCTTGAGGGCTTGGAAAGCTCCACAGGTGCAATGCGGGCGCTCTTTCGTGCCGGTCACCAAATACGTGACAGCAGGATTCGACGGCGAGTGAACCACAATGCCGTGCTCGGTTTTCTGCCCGACGAGTACGTCGGCTTTGCTTCCATTTCCGTTGGATTGCGTGGCGGTTGCCATGATAGGCCTCCATGTGACGATGTGATGATAAAAAGAACAAGTCTTCATCGTCATCATCGCGCACGTTTTCCTCTTCGCAAAGGCCGCGAAAATGGCCGTGATTGTCGTCTCCGTCCCCCTTGTGGGTTGCTCCGTCCCTGCTATGCTGAATAGCATGATTCCCACGCCCAACAATCCGATCACGATTTTTGCCGAAACGAATTTCCGCAACCAACGGCAAACATTTGGCATCAAGCAGGCCGACCGCCGCGCTCATTGTTATGTCATCGGGAAAACTGGCGTTGGAAAATCGACGCTGCTTAAAACGATGTGTTTGCAAGACGCCGCGCAAGGGCGCGGTTTCGCGTTGATTGACCCGCACGGCGATCTGGCGGAAAGCATCCGCGATCTAATTCCCGCCGCGCGGCAAAACGACCTCCTCTATTTCGACGCGGGGTCTCCGTCCCGCGATTTATCGTTCAATCCGCTGGAGCGTGTGCCGCCGTCCAAACAATCGCTGGCCGCATCGGCCTTGCTCGGGGCGTTTCGCACCATTTGGGCGGACTCCTGGGGGCCGCGCCTGGAGCACATTTTGCGCATGTGCATTCTCGCATTGCTCGAAATTGACGGCGCGACGTTGGCGGACATTTTGAAGCTGCTGCTTGATGATCGCTACCGCGTGCAAGTGGCCGCCAAGCTACAAAACGAAGCGGTGAAAACGTTTTGGATGAAAGAGTTCGCCAGCTATCCGGCGCGGCTTCGCGGCGAAGCCATCGCGCCGATTCAAAACAAGGTTGGTGCGTTTGTGGCCGATCCGATTTTGAACCGCATTCTTAACCAGCCCAAGTCCAGCCTGCCGTTTCGCGCGTCCATGGACGGCAACAAAATCCTGCTGTTCAATCTGTCGAAAGGCAAGCTGGGCTACGATTCCTCGCGGCTGCTGGGGGCATTGATTTTGTCCCGTCTCGCCATGGCAGCGCTGAGCCGCGCGGATCAGCCGGAAGCGGATCGCCGCGATTTTGCCTGCTATCTGGACGAATTTCCCGGCTACACGACGCTCGAACTGGCGATGATGCTTTCCGAACTGCGCAAGTTTCGTTTCGCGCTGATATTGGCGCATCAATTCATGACGCAACTGTCGGTGGAACTCCGCGACGCCATCCTGGGCAACGTCGGCACCATCATTTCGTTTCGGTTGGGACTCTCCGACGCGGAACTCCTGGCAAAGGAATTCTATCCCGAGATTATGATGTCAGATTTGGTTAGTTTGCCCAACTACAACATGTACTTGAAGCTGATGATCGACGGCGTGGTGTCCAAGCCGTTCAGCGCACAGACGATTGTTAGTAAATGACAGGATGACAGGATTTTCAGGATATTACGGCTGTTTGCATCGAAACGCGATTTGCCAATCGCACGCCGGGCCTTCAAACAATGCCGAGACGCCGGGCCGCATCTTCAAACCTGCCGCCGCCAAAATTTGAATGCCGGAAATTTCTCTGACTCCGCTTTCGACAAGCGGATGCTCGACGGGTAAAACCAGGAAAAATTCCAGAATGTCATACTCACTGCCGAGATATTCGAGGTGAGCGTTGATGTCGCCCGTCGGTAGCGAATCGATGTCCGCGATTTGGGGAGTGTGTTTGTTTGCGAAAGCTGCTTTCCTTACTGTTGTCGGTTGGCGCGAAGCGGTCATGCCACTCGCACCTTGTGATTTGCGAAAGTAGCACAGCCCGTTCTCTTTGGCAACCCACTTGTATCCGTCTTTTTTTAAATCGGTTTTGCCCACTACTTTTTCCTTGCCCGATATGCAAAGACGTGTATGTCTTCAATCATAACAAAACTGATTTAACATCGATACTTCTGGAGGCGAGCCATGGCGCGTATCGAACCGCTTGGGAATTGGCATTATCTTGTCGAGGGCATGGAAGCCTCCCCACAAAAATTTTACGATCAAGTAGTGGAAGCCCTCAAACGCCGCGAAATCCCCGATGCCCAAACGAACTTCCACTATTGGCAGGAAGGCGGCAAACTTTCCGCCTATCGCCAATACCTGCGTGTCACGCGCGGACCGCTAATGATGGATATTTGCGGCGCGCCGTTTGGGAAAGGATTTTTCTTTTCCTGGTGGCTGGGCACGCCGCGCCCGCTATTTATTATCCCCACCATCGTCGCGTTGGTAATCATGGGCGTCATCGGCTATCTTTGGTTGTGGGCGTGCGCCCTTATCGCTTCAAAAAGTGGACATGAAGCAGCGTTGGGTATTAGTTTTTTGGCATTCACACTTTGGCCGATTCCTCACATTATCTTGTTTGTATTACTCGGCCTTTGGCTGGAGCGTGGAGGCTTTACCGCCGCCCCATATTTCCTTGCTATTCCCATCCTCGGGTGGCTTTGGAAAAAGCTTTTCCTCATCGATACGTACTACCGTATCGACACGCAAATCATGTATCAAACGGCGGTGCATGCGGCGGTAATGGAAGTCATCGATTCGATGACCAAGGCGCAAAATCTGGAGCGCATCACCGACGACGCGCGTAAGCCGATCATGCGCGATTTGTTCAAGCGGTGACGTGAGCGATGTCGCAACCGTTGGTGCAAACGCTCACCGAGCAATTCTATAATTGGGAGCAGCGCGGGCGCGGTTGGCAGGTGTACGCGCGACCGGTTGCACTTGAACCACCGTTTCGTCCGTTTGTTTTTTTGCCGCTAATTGACTCCGTCCCCATTCAGGATGACGGGCGCAGACCGTCGCTACTTGAGCGCCTACTGCCATCAAAACCCGCGCCGCCATCGACTCCGTCCCTCGACCCGGAGTTGGTTCGGTATTTGACCGAAAATCCGGAGCCGATGCCGGACAACGCGCCGCGCGATTGCGTCGAGTTGGTGCTCAATTTACCGAGCGAATTGAATCTCAAACACGATTTGACCGAACAGTTTTTACTCGCGCTGAGCGGCGCACGATACGCCTTGAGTTTTGAAATCCTCACTATTTCCGGGCATATTCGTCTGCAAATCGCTTGCCGCGCGGATGACGAACATTTGGTGACGCAACAACTTGCCACGTTTTTTCCGTCGGTTGGCATCATGCGCGACCAGCCCACCTTTATTAACTTTCTTGAACGCTACGGCAACGAAGTCAGCTACATGGTGGACATTGGTTTATCGCACGAATGCATGCTGCCGCTTCGGATGTACAAAGACCTCGCGTCCGATCCGATGATGGGATTGCTTGGTCCAATGAGCGCGTTGGGAAGCGAAGAATTCGCCTTCGTGCAGGTCTTGTTTCAACCCGTTGAAAATCCTTGGGCGGAAAGTCTCGCGCACGCAGTGACGTTTGACGACGGCACGCCGGTGATTGGTAACGAACCGGATTTCATCTCGCTCACGCGCAAAAAAATCAGTCGTCCCTTGTTTGCCGCGTGCGTGCGCCTCGGTGCCGCCACGCAGAACCAAGAACGTTTGTTTCAACTGCTGCGCGGCATGACCGGAGCGCTTGACCAATTCAGTTATCCGCTGGGTAACGAATTCATCCCGCTCGAAGATACAAACTATGATACGCATCAACATTGGATAGACATACTCGACCGAAAATCGTGCCGCACCGGAATGTTAATTAACAGTCTGGAACTCTGCTCTCTGGTGCATCTGCCCGACGACAGCGTGCAACTCGACGCATTGCATCGCACGCGCACCGCGTCGCGTCCAGCCCCGCCCATCTGCCACGGCCACGAACTAACATTAGGCGTGAATATCCATCGCGGGCAATCGACCAAAGTCTCGCTTTCCGCCGATCACCGCACCCGGCACTGTTACATATTAGGCGGGTCGGGCACCGGCAAAAGCACGCTGCTATTAAACATGATGATTCAGGACATGCACGCGGGAAACGGCTTCGCCGTGCTTGATCCGCACGGAGATTTGGTGGACCGCCTGCTCGAATATGTTCCCGAACATCGTCTGCATGATGTAGTGTATTTCGACCCGGCGGACGAACAATTTCCTGTCGCGTTTAATATACTCCAAGCCAACTCCGAACTCGAAAAAACGCTGCTCTCGTCCGATTTGGTTGCCGTCTTCCGCAGACTCTCAAGTGCATGGGGTGACCAGATGAACTCCGTACTTGCGAATGCCATTCTTGCGTTTCTTGAAAGCACCAAAGGCGGCACGCTTTCCGACATGCGCCGCTTTCTCGTCGAACCGAGTTTTCGCGCACAGTTTCTTTCGACCGTGAGCGATCCCGAGATTCATTACTTCTGGCAACGCGAGTTTCCGCTGCTGCGCGGCAACCCGCAAGCCCCGCTGCTGACACGCCTCGATACGTTCCTGCGACCCAAACTCGTTCGCCACTTGGTTTGCCAACCCGGCAACCGGCTCGATTTTGCGCGCATCATGGACAGCGGCAAAATCTTCCTCGGCAAACTCGCGCAAGGAGCCATCGGCGAAGAAAACAGCTACCTGCTCGGCACGATGCTGGTGGCAAAAATCCATCAAGCCGCGCTTTCGCGCCAGCAAACCAGCGCTCATCGCCGTCGCCATTTCTACCTCTACATCGACGAATTCCACAACTTCGTCACGCCGTCCATGGCGCAGATTTTGTCCGGCGTGCGCAAATTCCACCTCGGGCTCGTGCTCGCGCACCAGGAGCTTCGCCAGTTGGGCCGCGATTCCGAAGTCGCCGCATCCGTGCTGTCCAACCCGTTCACGCGCATTTGCTTTCGCCTGGGCGACGCCGACGCCGCCAAGCTCGCCAGCGGGTTCGCGCATTTTGAAGCCGCCGATTTGCAGTCCTTGAGCATCGGCCAAGCCATCGCGCGGGTCGAGCGAGCCGACTACGATTTCAACCTCGCCACGCCGCCGCTGCCCGACGTGGACGAAGACGAGGCCGAAGCCCGCCGCCTTGCCGTCTTGGCCCTTTCGCGGCGCGAGTACGGCACTCCGCTCGCGGAAGTGGAAGAGCACTTGGCCGAATCCTGGAAAACCGTCCCTCCGCCAGTCGCAAAGACCAAGGCGGCGAAAGAACCAAAGGCAGAACAAACTCCAACACCCAAGGCAGTGCGCGAATCCACGCACTTGCCGGAAGAGGCTCCCGTTCACAAGCCTCCCGAACCTGCACCTCCAACCGTCGAAGCCAAAGCCCCCGTTAAAGACGACATGCTTAAGCAACCCATTCCGGAATCCCAACCAGAGACATTCTCGCCGCCAGCCCAACCAGAACCGCCTCATTCCAAACCAGATATCGCTAAGACCGCGTCCGAATCTCCAACCGAAACCCCCAAACCCCGCCCCGTTCCGCCGCCAACTCTCCCCGGTCGCGGCGGCCAGGAGCACAAATACCTCCAAAACCTCATCACCCGCTGGGCGCACGGCATGGGCTGGAAAGCCGACATCGAAGCGCCCGTGCTGGATGGTAGCGGTAGCGGCATGGTGGACATCGCGCTCGAACGCGAAGGCGTGCGCATCGCCTGCGAGATAACCGTCACCACAACCGCCGATCACGAAATCGAAAACCTGGGCAAATGCCTGCGGGCAGGCTTCACGCACGTCGCCGCCGTGGCGTCCGACCCGAAACGCCTGCGCAAAATCGAACAACTGGCGACCAAAAAGTTCAACAAAACCGACCGCGCCAAGCTGCATTTTTTCGCGCCCGACGATTTGTTTGCCTTCATCGAAGGCGTGCAGGCCAAGATGGAAAACAAGCAAGTCACCGTGCGCGGCTACACGGTCAACGTCAGCTACCAGCCGACCAACGCCGCGATGAAAGAATCGCGCAAGGAAGCCATTGCAAATGTCTTCCTGAATCGGGTAAAAAAATCCCTCAAACCAACAGACAAACAGGGTGGGTAACACGATGAAAAAGCAGCAAGACCAAGGCAAACGTGTCGGCATTTGGCTGCGCGTCAGCACAGAAGATCAAGCGCGAGGCGACAGCCCGCAACACCACGAAGCCCGCGCCCGCCAATACGCCGCCATGCGCGGCTGGACCGTCGTCGAGGTGTATCACCTCGAAGGCACGTCCGGCAAAGACGTGATGGACCACCCCGAAACCGTGCGCATGATCGCCGATGTCAAACGCGGCCACATCTCCGGGCTGATTTTCAGCAAACTGGCCCGCCTCGCTCGCAACACCAAGCAACTGCTCGACATATCCGATATTTTCGAGCACCATGGCGCGGACCTCATCTCGCTGCAAGAGTCCATCGATACGTCCACGCCGTCGGGCCGCCTCTTTTTCACGCTGTTTGCCGCGCTCAGCCAATGGGAACGCGAAGAAATCGCCGAGCGCGTTGCCGCGTCCATTCCAATTCGAGCGCAACTGGGCAAACCCATCGGCGGCAAAGCTCCGTTTGGCTACCAGTGGGTGGACAAAAAACTCGTGCCCGACCCCGACGAAGCCCCCGTGCGCCGTCGGATTTACGAACTATTCAAAGAGCACCGGCGCAAGAAAACGGTCGCGCGGCTGCTCAACGAAGGCGGGTTTCGCACCCGCGCCGGAGCCAAGTTCAGCGGCTCGTCCATCGAACGCCTGATTCGCGGTTCGGAAGCCAAGGGGCTGCACCGCGCCAACTACACCAAAAGTCTCGGTAAAAACAAATCGTGGGAACTCAAGCCGGAGGACGAATGGGTGTACGTTGAAGTCGAACCCATCGTGGATGCCGAAACCTGGGACATCTGCAACCAAATCCTCGACGAAAACCATGTCCCGCACAAGCGCCCCGGCCCCAAACCCGTCCACCTGTTCGCGGGCATCGTCGAATGCCACTGCGGCAACAAAATGTACGTCCCGTCCAAATCGCCGAAATACACGTGCGCCCAATGCCGGAACAAAATCCCGGTGGACGACCTTGAAGCCATTTTCTACGAACAACTGAAAAACTTTTTCCTGTCACCAGACGAAATTTCCAAACACCTGGAAAGCGCCGAATCCAACCTCAAAGACCGCGAGCGCATGATTGCCAAGCTGCAAACCGAGCGCACTGCCGTCCAGAAAGAAATGGACAAAATCTACCGGCTCTACATCGACGACGAGATTCCAAAAGAAGGTTTCGGCCTGCGCTACAAGCCGCTGCAAGAACGCTTCGACCAGCTTGATAACCAGATACCGACCCTACAAGCCGAAGCCGACTACCTCCGCATCCGTTACCTTTCCAGCGACCAAATCATCAACGAAGCCCAAGATTTGTATTCTCATTGGCCCAATCTCACCACGGAAGAAAAACGCCTCATCATCGAAAACATGACTGATTTTATTCGAATTGGAGACAATTCGGTGGACATCCACCTCCTCTATCTTCCCCCTTTTTCTGAAATGGTCTCCAAAAGGGCACACAACCCAGAGATTGCGACTTTGAGAACGTCCTGCATTATTGCTCGAATTTTGCATGGAAAGGCCCTTGAGAAGGATTTCCGTATCTTAATCGTGGCAAAAGGAGTCATTGCGAGAGACCGAAAGCGTCGTTTGTTCTCTCGCCTTCCCTTGACAGCCCGCCTCTGAATGACGATTGCTCTAGCCTCATGAATCGGATTTTTGCCAGCGGCGCCTTGTTGCGCGTACCCGTTCACACCCGCCCGCTTGTGCTGGCGATGGTGGTGCCGCTCGCGGCGTCGTGTCTGCTGGTCATGCCGGTCAGCGGACAATCCCTTGTCCAACGAGTGGGCAACGATTCGACGCGATCCGATTATGCGCTGACGATCCAGGAACGCCAGCGGCGATTCTGCGAGTCGCTTATCGGCGAAGACCCGACCCACGATCCTCCGGCTCGGGTACATCCGTGGAAAAAAACCCTTCAAAAAACTTCGAGCGGCGATGTTACGAAACTCGCGAGCCCGACGGGTGGCTCGGCGCTCGGTACGCGGAACGATTTTCCGCAAGCCCCAAACGAATCCCCCGATTGCTTTCATTTCAGTACCATCGATTCGCGCGGTCCGCCCGCAGGAGGGTGCATAGAATGATCACGTGGAGCCGATTTGCGACGCCTTTCGGGGCGGGTATGGTGGCTTGCAGCAGTGCGACAATCGTTCGTATCTGGTTGCCAAGCCTCGAGCGCGAGAATCTGGCGGCCTGCGTTCACGCCGACTTTCCTGACGCAAAAGAAACCAAGGGAAGCCCGGGGGAATCGACGGCCCGTCAAATCGAAGCGCTCTTCGACGGACACGACGTTTCAAGCGAGCTGCTGGCCAATTTGGCCTGGCCCTCGGGAACGTCCTTTCAGTCGGCTGTGCTGCAAGCCTGTGTGCGTATCCCGCGCGGAACCGTCTGGAGCTATGCCCGATTGGCAGAAGCTTCCGGGTATCCTGGACGCGCGCGAGCCGCCGGAACGGTGATGGCCACCAATCCGCTGCCGTTGATCATTCCGTGCCACCGCGTGGTTCGTTCGGACGGAACCCTGGGCCATTATGGCGGAGGGACCGAAATGAAACGGTGGCTGCTGGAACGCGAAGGTGCCCTGGGCTGTATGCTCGTCTGATGGGCCCGGCGCGATTCCCGTGCCTCTTAACCCCGACCAAAATTAGAAAAATTCGGAGATTGCCTGATGTTTCAGCGACTCATGAAGGTCTTGTTTGGCGACAAACAAGCCCGCGATATGAAACGCCTTACACCCATTGTCGATGAGATCAACGAAATCTGTAAAGAATTCGAGGGACTCTCGGACGAAGTTTTACAGCAAAAGACCTCGGAATTCCGCCGCTTGTTGAAAGTCGTTCCTCGCGTCACGCGCGCGGGCGAAGGCAAAAATTTCCTTTTCCACGAGCAGGCGGAACTTTTTCTGCGCCGCCACCCCGATGTCCAACAGGCAGCGTTCCTCGGCAGCCGTCGCGATTTCCACCCAGGGGAATTGATCGTTTTTGTCATTCCCAAAGAAGGCGCGAAAGCCAACGAAGACTTTGCCAATCAAGTTCGTGAAGGCATGACACGCGCCAGTGAAGAACACCGGCCTTCAAAAGTGATTTTTGTCGATAAGCTGCCCCTGTTGAAAGACGGCAAACACGTCGATTACCATCGTTTGATGCGTGTAATCGAAGAAGTTGAGTTGCCCGCCTGGAGCCAACACGCCTGGGACGACTTGGATGGTAAGCTCAAGTACGAAAACGAAGAGCCGGTTTCGCTCGACGATTTGCTTCCCGAAGCGTTTGCGGCCATCAAGGAAACCTGTCGCCGTCACGTGGGTCAGAAATGGGTAGCCGCCGGAGGCGAGATCGAATGGAACATGATACCGTTCGACGTCCAGCTCGCCGGTGGTATTTCGCTGCACCAGGGCAACATTTCGGAAATGGCAACGGGCGAAGGTAAAACCCTCGTCGCTATTTTCCCGCTCTACCTGAACGCACTTGCGGGGAAAGGCGCGCACCTGGTCACGGTCAACGATTACCTGGCACGTCGCGACAGCGAATGGATGACGCCGATCTTCCGTTATCTGGGTATTTCCGTTGGTTGTATCGATAAATCGCAGCCATCGACCCAGGAGCGCCGTGCGGCGTATTTCTGCGACATCACCTATGGAACGAACAACGAATTCGGCTTCGATTACTTGCGCGATAACATGGTGCAGGATCGCAGCCAACTGGCTCAACGCGAACACGCGTTCGCCATTATCGACGAAGTGGACTCGGTGCTGATCGACGAAGCGCGTACGCCGTTGATTATCGCCGGTCCCGTCGATCGTTCTAACAAACAATACGAAAAACTCGTTCCTTTGATTCGTGAACTGGTCAACAAGCAGCAAATGCTCGTCAGCCGCTTGACCAAGGAAGCGCAGGATCTGCTGGACAAAGACCCGAATAGTTGGGAAGCGGGCGCGAAGCTGCTTCAGTGCTACAAGGGTATGCCGAAGCACAACCGGTTCATGAAGCTGCGCGAGGATCCGAAGAACCAAAAACTGCAAGACAAGGTCGAACGTGAATTGATGCTCGAAAAACGCATCAAGGAACTCGAAGAAGAATTGTTTTTCGTGGTCGAGGAACGTAATCGCCAGATCGACCTGACCGACAAGGGGCGGCATTCGCTTTCGCCAAACGATCCGAATTATTTCGTGTTGCCGGACTTGGTGGATGAACTCGCCAAGATTGAACAACGCAAAGATATTTCGAAGGAAGAAGGCGACAAGCTGAAGCTTGCCACGCGTGAGAGCTACGAAAACAAAGCCGAAGAACTGCACTCGATCAGCCAGTTGCTGCACGCGTTCACGTTGAAAAAACGCGATGTCGAGTACGTGGTCGAGGACGGAAAAATCGTCATCGTCGATGAAAATACCGGACGTAAGATGCCGGGTCGCCGTTGGAGCGATGGCTTGCATGGCGCCGTTGAAGCCAAGGAAGGCGTGAAGATTGAGAAGGAAACCCAGACGCTCGCCACGATCACGATCCAGAACTACTTCCGCTTGTATGACAAACTCTCGGGTATGACGGGTACGGCAGAGACGGAAGCCGCGGAATTCGCCCACACGTACGATATGGATGTGGTGGTGATTCCGACAAACGTTGCGACAATGCGCGACGATTTGGACGATGTGATTTACAAAACGAAACGTGAAAAATACGCGGCGGTGCTGGAAGAAATCGAACGCCTGCACGCATTGCAGTTGCCGATCCTTGTTGGTACCACATCGGTGGCAGTTTCGGAAACGGTCGCCCGCATGTTGCGCTCGAAAAAACTACCCCATGCCGTGTTGAACGCCAAAAACCACGCGCTCGAAGCTGAAATCGTCTCGAAGGCAGGTTTGCCCGGTGCCATCACCATCGCCACGAACATGGCTGGTCGCGGTACGGATATCAAGCTTGGCTCGGGCGTGAAAGAAGAACGCAAGACCGAGGAGGGCGAAGCATGGCCCGGCGGCCTTCAGATTATCGGCACCGAACGCCACGAATCGCGCCGTATCGACCGCCAGTTGCGTGGTCGCGCCGGGCGCCAGGGCGACCCGGGAACCAGCCGGTTCTTCGTCTCGCTCGAAGACGACCTGATGCAGTGGTTCGGCAGTGATCGTATCGCGCATTGGCTTGGCAAATTGGGCCTCGAAGAAGGCGAACCGATTGCTCACCCCTGGGTGACGAAAGCAATCGGCAACGCGCAGAAGAAAGTCGAAGGCATCAACCACGAACGCCGCAAACGCACGTTGGAATACGACGACGTGATGAACAAGCAGCGCGAAACGATTTACAAACTGCGCCGCGAATTGCTGCTCGAAGAAGACCTGCGCGACGTAATGCTCGACGTGTTCGCCGACGCGATCGAAGGCGAGTTCAAAAACTCTCACGGCGACCCGGGCAATACGAACACCTGGGACCTCGATGGGTTCTTTGAATGGCTCTCGCGCATCTTATTTACGACGGATTTGTCGGAATTGCGCGAACGCCGTTATCAGGACTTCGAGGAATTACTGAACAAAATCATGGAAGTCGTCGTGGATGCGTACGACGAAAAGGCCAAGTCTCTCGGTCCGGATATGACCGCTGCATTGTCGCGTTACCTGGCGCTTCGCACGATCGACATGGAGTGGCAGGATCACTTGCTGGCGATTGACGCGTTGCGTGAAGGCGTTGGCCTGCGCGGTTACGGACAGAAGGAACCGCTGGTTGAATTCACGCACGATGCGACCGAAATGTTCAGCGAATTCCTGCTGACGATTCACAAAGAAATCTTCGACCGCTTCTTCCGCGCGCAAGTGGTGAGCGAAGAAGAACAGCAGCGTCGTCAGCAGCAGCGCATGGTATATCAGAAAGCGGAAGCGGGTCCCGCCGCGCCGCCGAGCGAGGCGCCTCCCGAAGAAGAAGGCAAACCGCGTAAACCGCAATCGGGACTGACGCCTTACAAGCGCGACATTCCGAAAGTCGGACGCAACGAACCGTGTCCGTGCGGTAGTGGTAAGAAATACAAAGACTGCCACGGTTCAGCGGACATGCGCGAAAGCCGCCAACACACCATCGGCGATGAACCGCCGCCGGAAGAGTAAGAAATATTACCTGTTGAATCATCGCTTGGGGACGGAGTAGAGAATACTCCGTCCCCAATTTTTCACGCTGGTTTTGAGATGCAAGATAATCTACGAGAGCTTCTTAAAGTTGCGTTCGCCTTGAAGAATGAGCCATTCAGGCAAGAAGGTGAAAAGATACTTGCTATTTATAATTTTGCCTCCAAAGGGCGAGCAAAAATAATTTTACCGGATTCACGACAACTGATTTACGGTGAAATAGCGGCTTTAGGAATAAGCGTTTTTCTCATCGCGTTGTGGTCCAGTTTCCTTGCCTTTCAATGGTTGTTGTTTTGCGTTATCATTATTCAGGTGCCGATGTTGATATCGTTGCTCCTTCATGCACAAGTGGATACAAGTGACAATGGGAGGCGCTTGTCGAATATTTTTGGGTCACGAACCGTTGATTCTCAACGTGCACAGGATTTGTTTCTCGCCGGCATTAAGGGGAATGAGATTCTTTTGGGAGTGTACGCTGAACATCGAAAAGCAAATCGCTTTCTCTACCTATCATTCGCACTATTAATCACCTTGATTATTGCAGCAATTCAGTTTTTAATGTTATATGAATTTGTGAAGCTGAGATTGGCTACAGTGCCGGTATTTATATTAATGATTCTTTGTTTTGTAGTGTTTTTTGCTTGGATGCGTTCTGTGCATCTTCGAGATTGTATGCTTTCTTCCATGGGAAGCAGGCTATTTTCTTGGATGGTATGTTCTCAGAAAGAGATCGATTCCGAATTTAGTTTTTTGGGGAATAAAAAAATAAATTCTTCAAAGTCAAAACGTGGAAAAGGTTGTTTTCTTACTATTCTCGGGGCAGGTGGATTTTTGTTTATTGAAATATTGTTTGGGGTTGAAGCACTTGTCGGTGAAAAAGAAGTGGTGTATTCTATTGGATTGTTGCTTGTCGGAGAGTTTGTTATTATAATAGGTTTGATACGGGAAATCATATTGAACCTTCGGCAACATATGGAAATGGGAAAGGAATGTTTGAAGCGCGGGGACATTTTTTTCCCTTCTTACATACAGCATGAATTGAATAATTAAAAAGTAAACCCCACGGCGCGTCCCAACTCCGCTTTTTCGCGGCAGTATTCGACAAACGGGCGCAGGCAATCGTCGGCGGCGTTGAAGACGGCGATGGTGTCGGTGTCGTTTTCCGCTTCGGCTTGTTCAACCATGAGATCCATCAGGCCAAGCAGCGCGGACCCCATGCTGGTGAGCGGATACGCGTCGTCGGGCAGCAGCGGATCGCCGGATAAAAATAATCGACCGAGCAAGGCTTGTGTTTCCGGCGCGAAGTCGTCCGGATCGGCAATCAGATGATCCAGCGCATGAGGATCTTCAGGTTTACGCTCGGGGTCTTCGTACATTTGTTTCGCCATGCCGGTGGTGAAAACACAGTACGATTGAAAATAACTCATCGCCGTTTCCAGGTCCTCGCCAATGTAGCCTTGGAACCATTCCCAAACGGGAGCGAAGGCTTCTTTGAATTCTTCGTCGGGCACATTTTTGGGATCGAGATAGGGAACGAGAAAACTGAGCACTTGGGCGACGTTATAAAAGCCGCCCACCGTGGCAAAGTGTTCTTCGATTTCCGTTTCGTCGGTTTCCGAATTGTACAGGCCGTAGTCGATGCCCATTGGGGGTCCTTTTTTTGTATCTCAGTGTCAGGGATGGAAACCAACGGTGCGTTGATTGTCGAGGCATTCGGCGGCGAAAAGGGCCAGCGGCTCGAGAACGGCCGCCGCGCCAATCATGGATTTCACGGCGTCCTGGCGATTGTCTTCGTTGAGTTTTTCGGCGAAGTATCGCGAGCGCTGCATCAGAAGCGACGAAATAACGATGAACGACGGGAGATTGTTGCCGCCGATTTTTTTGTCGGTAAATATCATTCGTCCCAGCAAAGCTTTTGTTTCGGGAGAGAAATGATCGGGGTCTGCTTGGAAGAATCCGACGCCAACGCCATCGATGGGATTGAATTTGTCCTGGATTGTATCGCCGACGGAATTGGTAAAGTCGATATATTCGTGAAACGAGTCGATAAAGGTATCGGGGTCTTCGGCAATGTAATCTTGTAGCCAATTCCAATGCGGGGTTATTTGTTGTTTATATTCCGCATGGTCGATATTGTCTGGGTCAATGTGTGGCAGCACGAAACTGACGACCTGGGCCATGTTGAAAAAATCGCCCACATTGGCGAAGCGATCGGATATGATCAGTTCTTCGCTATCCTGTTCAAAGTATCCGTAATCAATTCCCATGAGATTGCTCACTTTCCGATTGGAGGATTGTGGTGTTATCTTGTTCCTGTGTTAATTCGATACCCAGTTGCTCTCCCAGGCATCGCAGATAGTCCGTTTGTACGGTTTCATAATCCGGGCAATGCGGTCCGAGCAGTTTTTCCAGCGTGGTGACTCCACGGTCGCGAATCCCGCACGGAATGATCATTCCGAAATGGTTCAGATCCGTCGTGATGTTCAGCGCCAAACCGTGCAGAGCCCACCATTTGCGCACTCGAATTCCCATGGCGCAGATTTTATCTTTGCCAACCCATACACCGGTGCGGTCTTGCACGCGATAGCCTTTCAAGTCGAGGGAGGCAAGGTACTGGATGACCGATTCTTCGAGCGCGCGCATGTATCCGTGCGTATCCAATCCAAGTTCCTGGATATTCACCAGGGGATAGACAACCAACTGTCCGGGACCATGGTAAGTGATCTGGCCGCCTCGGTCGGTTTCAATGACGGCAATTCCGCGACGCTCCAGCACAGCAAGCGGCGCCACGAGGTCTTCCATCTGGCCACGTCGCCCAATGGTAATGGTTGGCGGGTGCTCGACGGTCAGAACAACCGGGCCTTGTGCGCCGGAAAGCTGGCGTTCTTGAATAAATTTTTGTGTGTCCCAGGCGCGTTGATATTCCATCCGCCCCAGGTTGAACCATTTTGCGGGAATCATAGTAAAGTTATTTCGTGGAATTCAGCGGGGGGCTAGTCTCTGAGTTTTGCCCCCAGCAGCTCTTTCAGTTTTTTACGCGAAACGTCGCCTTCACGCAGGATTTCAAATTGCTCGCCAAGGGCATTGAGCACCGTCGAGGCGCCCGCTTCGCTGTTGCAGGTGCCGCCGTCGAGAATACAGTCCACCAATCCGGTGTAGTGTTCGATCAACGGTTCGGCGGAATTCATCGGTTCGACATTTGACAAACTGGCGTTGCGCATCACTATGGGACGTCCAACACGCTCGATGATCGACAAGCAAAGATTGTCGCTGGGAATTCGGACGCCGATGCGGTCGGTTTGCACGATATTGCTCAACGCATCGGGGTGTTTGGGCAGAATAATCGTCAGCGCGCCCGGCCAGCATTGCTCGATGACCTTTTCCAATTCAACCGGAACCTCGCTGACCAATTGGTCGAGCATGTCCGGGTGATGAATCAGCACGCCGAGGGTTTTTTGATGTTCGCCCCCTTTCAATTGTTGCAGGCGATCGATTGCGATCAGATTCGTGGCATCCACGGCCAGTCCGTAAACCGTGTCCGTGGGAAGTGCCACGACACCGCCTTCGAGCAACACCATCATGGCGTGGTCGATTAAATCTTCGCTGGGAATTTCGCGATCGACCTGGAAAATTTTTGTGTTCACCGGGCGTGGCATTGCCGGGGTGATTTCGTCGCTGACCGGTAAGGGGGTTGCAATTCCTTCAAGGGGGTGCGAGAAGTCTTCGAGAGCCAATTCTTCCGATTCTGTCGCCAACCCTTCTTGTTCTTGGTCCGATGCGGGAGTAGGCAAATCGGCCAACCCATTGGAGGGATGCGAGAGAGGCAGAGGCGTCTCGTCATCGGAACCGCTTTGCCATGAAACCGGGGGCACAAGCGGAATACCGCGGGTCGAGTTTTTGTGTTGGCCAAGCGGGTCGCTGACCAGCGAGTGCAGCGATGGGGGTGGGGTCTGAATCCGTGCGACTCCCGGCTCCTGGGGAACGGGAGTGGAAACCAGCGATTCCACGGCTGGGCCTGCTGGGCGCTCGACCCAAACGGCGCCCGGTCGGATACGGTCGGATTCTTCGGGCGGATCGGGGGTTACCGATTCGCTCATGTTCATCGTATCGTCGGCGGTTTCATTTTCCGAAATCTGACGTGTCAGGGGTGAAGTCTTCTCTGGCAGACAAAGGTCCGGATATTCGTTGGAAAGTTCCTTCTGAACACCCTCGGTGCGTTGTGCGCCGTACATGCGGCGATGTGCCAACACGGTGCGGAAGCTTGCGTGCTTGATGGCGAGAATCTGGGCTGCCAGCAGGGCGGCATTTTCCGAGTTGTTGATACCAACGGTGGCGACGGGCATGCCGGGGGGTAACATGACCATGGAAAACAAGGCGTCCTGGCCGCGCAAAGGCGAGGCATCGATGGGCACCCCGATCACTGGCAAATTGGTGTGCGAGGCCAGATGGCTGGCCAGCAAGGCGGAGCCGCCTTCCGCGGCGATCAGTACCTCGATCCCGCGTTCACCAGCTTCGCGGGCGAATTCCGTCAGCTTATGAGGCGTACGGTGCGCCGAAATAACTTCGAATATGTACGGAACGCCCATCACGCGCAGAGTTTCGAGTCCCCGACGCATGACATTAAAGTCGGAACGTCCCCCAATCACTACCCCAACGAGTGGCCTTTGCATGTTTGGAAAGCATCCTCAGGAGTATCGGTATCTCTTCTACCACGTCCGATCAGTTTGTGTCCATCGCGTTTCTTGCGACCCAACATTCGACAAGCTTGTTGAGCAATTCGTTCATCAGGGACGCGAACGGGGAATCCTGATGTCCTTCAACTGCTCCTCCAACGTCAAACGCTGCCCCATCAAGTCCTCGATTTTCCAACCCTCCTGGGTCCGGCGCATCCGAAATTGGCTCGAAAGGCCTCCGGAACGCACCACCACGTTGGCTGCGTAGCCTTCCTCCATCATATTGGCTGTTTCAACAGTTCCACCTTTCAGTGGACCAATGGTCAGGACGTATTTCATCGCATGGGAACGTTTTTGAGCCGAAGTGTAATCGTACCACTCCGCGGGGTTGTTCTGAAGCGGATAGTAGGAAAGTTTGTCCACGTTTCGCTCGAACCAGGTGCGTGAAGCTTCGTCAAAATAATCGAGCCATTGATCGATATGAATATTTTCGGGAGTCGCTTGGCTTGGGGTGAGATAAGGACGAACGAATAGCGAGTAGGTATCCATCAATTTTTCAGGCGATTCGCTTCCCGAGACGCTTTCACCCTTAAAGATCATGAAGACCGAGAAAAGCAGGGCCAATACTGGTACCGTCCAAACGAGGATGGTTTTCAATCCGCCAGCGGTTTTTTTGGCCGTTTCGGTCGCCTCATGAGCGGCTTGAACCACTTTTTCCGTCGTGGTGATGGGATCGGCGAGTGATTCGTCGGTTTTTCGATCGGCGGGAACCGAACCGGTTTTCCGATCCTGCGGAACATACTTATTCACACCGGTGGGACGGTCGGATGGGACCTCGCCGGTTTTTCGATCGCGGGGGACGTATTTTTTTACACCGGTCGGGCGGTCGGCTGGGACGCCACCGCGTTCGTCGGGCGATCGGGGGAATTCAACGCTTGCCATACGGACAGTGTCCTTTCTGAACAGTTCTCTCCGGGGGGCGCCGAGAGGAAAGAATCAAGTCGTGCCGGACGACGGCTGGCTCTGCTTCAAGAGATCGGCCAACGTCGTATTTTCGTCAACTGCCATGACTTTTTTTTGCACCGCATTAATTGCAGCGGCAATTTCGTTTTCTTCCGTGCCCAAATTTGTCTCACAAAGCGAACCTGGGTCGCAACCCAGTTTCAATAAGGAAACAAGACGGACTTTACGTGCCGGCATGGAAAGCGAGAGCTTGTTTTTATCCGTTACCGTCAGGAATTCATGAGCCAACAGAGCATCGACGATTTCCTCGAACGTAGCAATCGGAAGCCGAATGCGCTTGGCTAATTCCTCGCGGCGGATGCCGTGTTGGCCTTTTTCAAAGGCGTCGGCCACCAGCATGGCAACTGCCAAATGAAGTCGCCCATCGAGGTAGGATGGACTTTCTCCCTTGAAATGCTTGCGCATCAAACGGGCGAAATTCTGGGAAGAATACGTGATTTCGTTCCCCAGCAGGAAAACGATCCAGGTGAAATATATCCAGATCAGGAAAATCGGAATCGCGCCCAGAGCTTGCAGCAATTCGCGCTTTGCCGTCGAGAGGTAGATGTAGAAGAAGAAACCAACCTTGGCCAACTCCCACAAAATTCCCGCCACCAGGCCCCCCAACAACGCATAGCTCATTTTAACGTCCGCTTTGGGGATCAATAGGTATGCCAGCGCCAGAATGATGCAGTTGAACAACGTCGGAACGATGGAAAAGAAAATTTTGATTAATGGGCTGATGGTTTGAAGCCCAGGAATGTGACGGTGTTTGGGTGGAGCCGGTGCGGCTTCTTCGGTCGCCATGGGAGATGTCGCTGCATCGTTGAGCAAAACGGACGTGTCGGTTGCGGTGATTTGATCTTGCCCCGGTTCCAGCTCTGGGTGGGCGACCAGCATCTTGATGGATTCCGTCATGGAAGGGACGTTTGGATCGGAGGAATCGGGCTCTGCGTCGCCCACCAACCCCACGAAAATCGAAGAGATCGTGATCGAAAGTCCCACAATTACCGGCGCAAGCAGCACCAACATGGAAAAACCCGCCAGAGAACGCGTAAAAGACTTACTGTCACCGGTTTCCCACGAAGCTTCGAATGCCGATTCGATGGATTTGTACATAAAAAACGCTGTCAGCAGCAAACCCGCAAACCCGACCGAACCCACGCCGCCAGCGCTTTTGCGATAAGCGTCGGACATATTGCGGATTTGCCCGGTCAGATTCTTGATCTGCACCTGCCGTTCGTCTTTGCGCGCTTGTTCCGAGGGATTGAGCAGTCCGGCGCTGGTTGGCGGCATGAGGCGTTGCTCGATGAAGCCGATCAGTTTTTCTTCCTGTTGGGGAGTGTAAAAGACCGATCCCAGCGAGGTGATCAGGATGAGCAGTGGAAAGAGCGCCAAAATCGTTGTGTAAGTCATCGAAGCGGCACGTTGCCACATCAGGTTTTCGCGCGTTTCGAGAAATAAAACCCGTAAAAATCGGAGCAATCCCATCGTCGCCCGCACGAAAAGCGAGTGGCTGGCCAGCGTGGTGGGTGAAGTCAGATTGGTTTTGAACCAATCGGCACGGTCCCAAAAATTCTGGATGAAGGCTAGCAGACGATTGGAATTCAACAAGTTATCTCACTCATGGCGATCAGGTCACGTATGTGAAGCTGCCTCGAAGACTCAAAGAAAATTTTGTACCCGTTTTGTTTGGTGTCAGAAAGCCCAAAATGCGCTGGTGGTCGTGGTTAAATGAATCGTTGCCCGGATAAGGCTTGGCGATTACAGAATTCTCACCCTGCCGGTTTCCGAATATCGGCACCTCTTTCAAGGATATGATATGAGTAAATTGGGCAACTTTTCCTTTGTGATCGAGAAAAAATTGGCTGGTTCGGCTCGTCCAGGGTTATATCGCGAGTTGAATGAGGACCTGGAATTCATGAAATCTCAGGGGATTGGCGCGGTCGTTTCGTTGACAGAAGCGCCGTTGGCTGCCCGGGAGGTCATCGATGCCGGGCTGGTTTATCTGCATATTCCGGTGCAGGATTTTACACCGCCCACGCCTCAGCAATTCCAGCAGTTTCAGGACTTTATGAATCGCCAGCCCAGTGCCGTGCTGGTGCATTGCCATGCGGGAATGGGGCGCACCGGCACGATGTTGGCCAGTTACCTGATCAGCCAGGGCTTATCGGTGGAAGAAGCGATCACTCAAGTGCGTCAGGCGCGTCCGGGCAGCATTGAAACTGGGACGCAAATTAACGCCTTGCGAGCGTGGGCGGACCACCTGGGTGGCATAAAAAAATAAACTTCCCGCGCAAAGCTGAATTTTCCTCTTGTCAGCGCCCCGACAACGTCCTTTACTTCCGGCCCTTGTGCCGAGGTGGATTTCGGTGCAAATCGATTGAATATTCTCGCCTCCGGCGATTTTGAATACCCGAGGAGTTTTTACCATGGCTAAGAAGGGCAAAGGCAACCGCGTTCAGGTTATTCTGGAATGCACCGAATCGCGTAGCTCGGAAGTTCCGGGCGTGTCGCGTTACGTTACGGTTAAAAATCGCAAGAACACGACGCAGCGTCTGGAACTGAAAAAGTACAACAAGTTCCTGAAACGCCACACGGTTCATCGCGAAATCAAGTAACCCCATCCATCCGGCCAAGGAGTGGGCGAGCAATTCGTGAAACGTCTTCCGATTGCACGCGTTTTCAGTATGATCCTGGCCTTGGCTGTCGGATTGACAGGGGTCTGGGGCTGTCGTTCCTCCGAGGAGCGCGGGACGCCATTGGGCGACCAAACCCAGACGGATATTTTGACGACTCTTTCCGCCGTCCAGTCCTGGGCGGCGATTTTACTTGAAGACATTGTCGATACCGACCTGATGCAGCGCGAAACGGTGCTGGGCAGCGATGATGAACTGACCAGTATCGAGAAAGCTCGCCTCGCCAACGCGCGCCTGCTCGTTGCTTACGACGGGCAGATCGACGCTCAGGTTGTCGAGGATTTCCGTGAATACCACGCGAAGGCCGACGAGGCAATTTTGTACGTCGCTCCCAATCGGACCGATAGCAACTTCGATTGGCTCGAACCAATAAAGGCCAAAGTTCAGGTCGCGACGCTGGCGAAAGCCTTAATATCCGAAGGCATCGTGGACGAGGATAGCGGTTTGGATGCGCGTGTCCGCGACTTGGATGCCCGGTTCGATGCGTTAGAGAAGTCGATTCTGAGCACGTTGACCGATTTTTCCGGACAACGCGTTTTGGTGGACGATATTCGGCTCAAACCCTGGTTGGAGCATTACGGTCTGCAAGTCGCCGGGGTGTTGACGTTCGATGCGAAAGACGCTCCCGCGCAAGAGGACCTCGACCGTTTCGAGCGCATCATCGGAACACTGGAAAACCCCGTGTGTGTGATCACATCGCCGGTTTCCAAGGCTTATCTTTCCGAACGGGCGTCCGATTGGAATCTGCGGATGGTATCGTTCGATACGTTGCAGACAGGATTTGTCGGACGTGATCACTATTTCCAACAACTCGAGCACAACGTGTTTTTGCTGACATTCGTTTTGAATGGAAATCAACCTTCCACAACGGAACCGGGGGCGCGGTTTATTCCCGAATGGGGCGAGTGAGCGCGGTCCCGCAGTTTGCTACTCTTCTTTTTTCTCCAGCATTTTATTCACCTGAGACAAAATGACTTCGGGTGATTCAACGAGCCCGTAATGAACGGCGCCGATGTTGCCTTCGGGGTCGATGAAGTAGGTGACGGGCAGATATTCGACTTCAAAAAAGTTTTTCAGCGGGTGTTCGTCGGGAACCAGAATTTGGGTAACCGATGTTGGTTTACGATTAAAGTAGTGGCTCACCCGTTCCGGGGTGTCCTCTCCCTCATCGACGTTCAAACTCCACAGGACAGCTTTGTCGCTATCGAGTTGTTGATTTGCACTGTTCAGGGCAGGCATGCCTTCCAGGCAATACTTGCACCAGAGTGCCCAAAAATCGAGCACAACGACTTTTCCGCGCATGCTGGAGAGCGTGACTTCTTTGCCGTCGAGCGTTTTCAGCGTAAAATCCGGGGCGGCTTTTCCAAGAAGGGGGCTTGTGTGTTGATTTGAAGGCGCCGTCAGGATGTCTGTCACGTTCTGAAACTCAGCGGGTGGGGTTGGGTCGAATGTCGATTCGGGCAATTCGGCGTTGAATTCTTGTTCGATGAATTGCAGACGTGACCAGACCTTCGGCTCTTCCGACAGTTGCAGCCAGGAATTCGTGATCAGATTCACTTCGTAATCTACGTCGTAACGAATCGGCAGCGGGTCTTTGGTATCGATCTGGACGATGCGCATGCCGGGCAGGTGTTGGACTTCGATCGACGCGTTGGCGAGCAAGCTGGTGTCGCCTTCGAGCAAGGCCAGAATATGCAAATTCCGCAAGTAGAGCCCGAATGCCGGGTTCAATTGAAAAAGTTCGTCAAACGTCGCGGGCGATTCCGTCTCGAAGAGAGCATAATTCTGGCTCTCTTTCATCTCGAGCAACACGGCATTTTCTGCCACGACGATTTTAATCTGATCGGTGGAAATGCTGATCAATCCGGGCGCCTGGTAAGCGAAATCGAAGTTCATCGGTTCGGGGTAGTTCGGGATCGGCTTTCCTTCGGCATCGACAATCCGCCACAAACATTTGGCGGTGTAGGTGTCCAGGTCGCCATATTCATCGACCAGTTTTTCAAGCACAGAGTCGAGCGTCACGATGTCGTTGGCTTTTGTCGCCACGGGAGGGGAGTTCGTGTCTGCTGCTTGAGTGAAGGCCACTGGCATAGCGGCTAGAACAGTGGCGATTGCGAACGAAGCAAAGGAGCGTAGTGATGGCATGGGCGAAAATCCGTGTTAGTTTCAGGCTGTTTCGTCTAAATGAAAGCCCAAGTGGCGTAAAGTGTCCTGCAACTCGGGGGCCAATCCAGGTGTAGTAATGGTATAGTTGGTGAATTCGCGCCGAACCGGGTAGCTTTTTCGCAAACCGTCGAAATGTCCTCCCCAGTGCGTTTGCTCGACGCCATCGCGCAACCGCCGATCGTCGCGGCGGATGTCGTACGCATGGCGGACAGCTTGGCGCAACAGGTCCTCGTTCGTGGCAGACTCGCTCAGGTCCAGCTCGATTCGGTGATCCTCGGGAAGAGGGAGACTTGGTTTCCAGGAAGGCTCTTGTCCCAGAAAGCGGGCCACGGCTTCGTGCATTATGCGTGTGCCGTTGATTTTTCCGTCATAACTGTAGCCTGCGATATGGGGCGTTCCCAGCGTCGTTAAATTCAGGAGTCCCCGATCGATTTCCGGTTCGTTTTCCCATACGTCGAGCACGGCGCCTGCGATCAACATTTCTCCGATGGAATCGAAGAGGCCGCCGTTTTCCACCACACCGCCACGAGACGTGTTGATGACGTAGGCATTCGGACGCATCAGCTCGTACTCATCGTGTGTGATCAGATGAAGCGTGCGGTCCTGCCCTGTGCGAATCATCGGCACATGAAACGACACGAAATTGGATTCCATCAGGACTTCTTGCAGGGAAACCCAATGCCCGGGTGTTTTTTGGCGTTGAAGCGGAGGGTCGTTGATCAGCACCCGTAGTCCCAGTGCCGGGGCTAATTTTGCCAGGCGGCTGCCAATATTGCCGTGCCCGACGATTCCGAGCGTGCGACCGCGGAGTGTTAAATCCTTGCGGTGGCAGATTTCCAACATCGCCGCGACGACATATTCGACCACCGATTGCGCATTGCTGCCCGCCGCGTTGGCGACGCCGATGCCCGCGTGATCCAGGTACCCGAGGTCCAGATGGTCGGTTCCGATGGTTGCAGTTCCGACGAATTTCACGCGCGAGCCGTCGAGCAGCTCTTCGTCCACTACCGTGACCGAGCGTACGATCAGCACATCGGCATCCGCGACGGTTTCGCGTGTGATTTTCCGTCCGTGGACAAGTTGTACGTCGCCAAAACAGGCGAAAGCTTCGCGCGCGAGGGGAATGTTTTCGTCAACGATCAGGTTCATGGGTGCGCATTTCATTTTTGGTAAATAGGACGGATAGGACACAAAGGACGAACAGGACTGAAAGAATAAAAAACTGGGCAGACACCAAACCCCGACTCCCGAATCCCGGGCAAAGCGCGGTGAATTGCAATTGCGCGCCCTGCGCCGTGTGGCAACGGTTACTTTCATTTACTGAACCGTTGAGGATTTCATGAAGTACGCCTTCCAAGCCGTCGATCAGAAAGGCTGCATCGTGCGCGATGTGTTGCGTGCCGAAGACGAAGATCAAGCGCGCGAAATGCTGCTGGCCGAGGGGATTTTTCCCAAAAGCCTCGAGCCCGTGGACGACGAAACCCGCGTGACGTGGACCTCGCGCGAGTGGTTGCGCCATCGCCGGGAGGAAGGCGGCGCGAGCGAGTCCGAGGACGATTTTTCGCTGCCGGGGGAGGGGCCGCGCGGTCCGGCTTCGATGCGCCGGGGCGAGCGGATGATTGGCGGTATTCTGGGTGTGCGGCCGACCGGCGAAGTGGTTTTTCGCGCCAAAACCGGTACGGCGGATTCTGTTGTGCTGAGGCCCGAGCGCGTCGAGGAAGCGAAAATCGTGGGTTTCCCGGTGCGTTGGCTGCGCGTGTATCTGGTGGATGGAGACCTGCTCGAATTCCCGGCGGGGTATATGCTCTCGGGCGGGGTGTTTAAGGCAGCGTGTCGAGCGCTGCGGGGGTAAGGGATATCGCAATTAGAAGACAAGATCAGTAAATGGGGGATGTTCAAAATGGCTTACGAGACGACGATTTGTACAGTGCGCCAGACTCTTTGTACCACGATGACACAGGTCGATTTCTGGTTTGAAAAATCTGAGGAGACACGCCAATTTAAGGCAGCTTCTGGTGGGTGGAATATCGATGAAGTGCTTGAACACATCACACTTACCAACAAATATCTGATCCGGACATTGCGCAAATGGGTAGTTATCGTGGAGCGTCGTGCACTTCGAGGCGATTTGATACCCGAAGAAGGCGAAAGCGATTTGGAACGGCTTGAAAATATTGGCCAACGCGCCAGTTTTGCATGGATTCGTCCTGAACACATGGAACCCACAGGCGAACCATCATCCGATCAAGTGCGCAAATATCTTTATCGTCAATTGGGCGAATGCTTGATCTTGCTTGAACGTATTGGCGACGGCAAAGGCGCGCTTGGGCGTATCACCATGAGTGTCGATGAGCTTGGGAAAATCGACTTGTACCAGTGGATGTATTTCCTGGCTCTGCACGCGAAACGACACTTGCAGCAAATGGAAGCCATTGCTGGGGAATATAAGAATAGCCATTTGGATGATATTGAATAATACGCCAGGTCGAACTTAAAGTTTTTTGTTAGACTTGTCCCACCATCTGAGCGGGAAGGTTTCCAATGCGGAAAAGTGATCGGGAAAAAATTGAGGCAAAACTTCGGGAAATGAAGGTGGGGGAGTTACGCTCGTTGGCTCTCCCCGAGGGAGGTGGAATGTTTTGGCTTCAGCAGTTTGGCATTGGGCTATGGCTTTTCGTGATGGTTTTGTGGTGTATGTTTATGGGAGCTACCACGTTTGATGATGCTCTGTTCGGAGATCGTTGGGAACAAATTGATGCAACGGTTGTGGTATCGCAGGTACGACGAGATGAGCATTCGCAAGGCGGAAGGAAATATGGGTGGGATTTACCCATTTTTGAAGTAAACTATGAAGCTTGGGGACGGACTTGGGAATGCGAGGTAGAGCCCGAATTAAAGGGAGACTTCGTTATTGGAAAATCGCAGGCCCAGGAAGTTCTTGATAAGTACCCAGTTGGTTCAACGGTGCCGATTGTCATTCATCCCATCATGCCCTGGCGCGCTGATTTCGAAAGCCACAACAATAACGACGATAGCATAGGTCTATCGGTACTCTGCGTTTTGATGGTGGGGCTATTTGCCGGGGCGTGGAATACAACATCCTCAGCTTTGAAACAACTATCGTGGGCATGTCCCTCAGATGTTGCCATTCCCGGTCACGAAAAGTCATTCTGGAAGGCGTTGGGCACGGCGTTTCGGTTACTCAATAGCCGGAATTTCGATACCTCCGACCCAGCTCTTCCTAGAGCGGGTTATGTTCTCGCGTATCGTTTGTGGAGAGGGGAAATCGGACCAGGAACGAAGGCGGATAACTTGGGGGGCAAAGGATTAAGTCGGCCGGTTATGATCCTGCTATTAGTGCTTTTGTTTGTTTTTACTGCCATTCCATGTTGGGCGTTCGCTTCGCTTATCTTAATCAACTATTTTTGCTATTGGGGGAAAAGAGACGATGTCTCGATGGAAGTTTCTCGCTACCCAGTGAAGCCGGGTGATGAAGTAGTCTTCATGTCTCCCGATATTCAGGCTCTCGCAACTCAAAAGGAGGATATATGCCTATTGCTGAGTGCCCACCCGATCAAGAGTCCAGTCGACTTGTTCAGCCATTGTCATGAAATCGCTTCGGGATGTTGGAGTGGTGGCAATCTTCTTCTTGGAAAATTCCGCATCTCTGAACTGGATACCTCGCAATTCAAATCGGTTTATTGGTACCTGACGGTGGTTACTCGAAATGACGTCGTCGGTTGTGCTCCGTACAAAATCGTGGAACCAGCCCACCCAAGTTCCCATATCATCCGCATCGAGCCAGGGACTTCAAACACTACTGTAGTCGCTGGATAAAACCGTCCGAATCACCCGGAATTCGTGTTTCCGCTGGACATTGGGGGGGATTCCCGCTTGTCTCCTGCGGCGCGGTGAAATGCCGTTGGCGATTTTTATCTTCACCGTTGGATCATTTGGAAGGAACGAACCCCTTTGTCCGATACGACGCCTTACAACCGGATTCGCAACTTCAGCATTATTGCGCATATCGATCATGGCAAATCGACGCTGGCCGACCGGCTGCTCGAGATGACCGGCACGTTGACGCAGCGCGAAATGCGCGCGCAGGTGCTTGATTCCATGGACCTTGAGCGTGAACGCGGCATTACGATCAAGGCTCAGGCGGTGCGTTTGTTTCACAAGGCGCCCGATGGCGAGATTTACCAGCTTAACCTGATCGATACGCCCGGACACGTGGATTTCACGTACGAGGTTTCCCGCTCGCTCGCTGCCTGCGAAGGCGCGGTGCTGGTGGTGGACGCGGCCCAGGGGGTCGAGGCCCAAACGCTGGCGAACGTGTACCTGGCACTGGAAAACGACCTGGAGATCATTCCGGTGATCAACAAGATCGATCTGCCCAGTGCGGATATTCCCGAGGC
Organism: uncultured Candidatus Sumerlaeota bacterium; assembly: GCA_964580585.1. GTDB lineage: Bacteria > Sumerlaeota > Sumerlaeia > SLMS01 > JAHLLQ01 > CAZOKZ01. Next base: position 37,325 of record CAZOKZ010000034.1, read on the forward strand.
GCGTCAGCAAATCACCGAAGCCGTTGGGTTGGATGGCGAGATGGCTCTGCCGATTTCGGCAAAAACGGGCGATGGCTGCAAGGCGTTGCTCGATGCCGTGGTGGAACATATTCCGCCCCCGGCCGGCGATCCGCAAGCTCCGTTGCGCGCGTTGATTTTCGATTCGGCCTACGACACGTTCCGCGGCGTGATTTGTTACGTGCGGGTGGTCGATGGGTCGTTGAAAACGGGCGAGAAGATTCGTTTCATGCGCGGTGGGTATGACTACGAAGTGCTCGAAGTCGGTGTGTTGACTCCCGCGCAAATGAAGATGGAATCGCTGGAATGCGGCGAGGTGGGCTATATCGTTTCGGGTATCAAGACGATTCAGGACGTGCGCGTTGGCGATACGATTACGCACGCGCGCAAGCCGGCGGAGAAGGCGTTGCCGGGTTACAAAGAAGCGCGCCCCGTGGTTTTTGCGGGTATGTATCCGACGGCGGCAGACGATTACAACGATTTGAAGGACGCGATCGAGAAGTTGAAGTTAAACGATGCGTCGATTCACGTGGAGCCGGAAGTCAGCGAGGCTCTTGGCTTTGGTTTCCGCGCCGGTTTCCTTGGGTTGTTGCACATGGAAATCATCCAGGAACGTCTCGAACGCGAGTATAACCTGGATTTGGTATTCACCGCTCCGTCGGTGAATTATCGGGTGACGAAAACCAACGGCGATGTGATCTTCATCGAAAATCCAGCAAAATTGCCTTCGGTTCAAGAAATCGATATGATCGAAGAACCCTATATCGAGGCGAATATTTATTTCCCGCCCGAGTATATGGGGAACGTGCTGACGCTTTGCCAGAATAAGAAGGGTTTGCAGAAGGAGATGTCCTACGTCAGCAAGGATCGTGTGAAGTTGTGCTACGAGTTTCCTCTCGGCGAGGTCGTGACGGATTTCCACGACAAACTGAAAGCGGTTACTCAAGGTTACGCCTCGTTCGATTACGAGTTGTCGGACTACAAGCCCGGCAAGCTGGTGAAGATGAATATTTTGATCAACGGCGATCCGGTGGATGCTCTCTCGACGATTGTGCATCAGGGCGACGCGGCGTATCGCGGTCGTCAATTATGCGCCAAGCTGCGGAAAATCGTTCCTCGGCAGATGTATCAAGTCGCCATTCAAGCGGCCATTGGCGGCAAAATCGTGGCGCGAGAAACGGTGTCGGCCATGCGCAAGGACGTGACGGCGAAGTGTTACGGCGGCGATATCAGCCGTAAGCGCAAGTTGCTCGATAAGCAGAAGGAAGGCAAAAAACGCATGAAGCAAATCGGCAGCGTGGAAATTCCACAAGAAGCCTTTATGGCGGTGTTGCGCCTGGACGAAGATTGATTTTGTCCGAGGAGTTTGCCGGTCCTTGCCTCCTAAAATCCTCCATCAACTTGCCCAGCGGTTTCGCACGAAATGGTTTATCGACCTCGGCGGGGCAAACAGCACGGTGCTGTTGGTATCATCGGGTCGTTCGGGCAGCACCTGGCTGGCGGATTTGCTCAATTACGATCATGCGTACCGGTTGATTTTTGAACCCTTTCATCCGCATCAGGTTCCCGACTCGAAGCTCTTGAAGTGGGGGCAGTATGTGCCGCTCGACGCGCCAGAGTCGATCGTGACACAGATAATTCGTCGCGCGATGGATGGGCGTTTGCGGTGTCAGTGGAGCGATCGATTCAATCGGCGTGTCGTTTGCGACCAACGGCTTGTGAAATCCATTCGTGCCCACATGATGCTCGGTTGGTTGCGGCGCCAATTTCCCACGATGCCATTTGTTTATTTGATTCGTCATCCGGCGGCGGTGGCGATTTCCATGATGGCGTTGAAGTCATGGGAATGGAACGAAACCGGCTATCTGGATCAGTCGGAATTGCTGGAGGGACCTCTTGCGCCGTTTGCGGATTTCTTGCGCACGGAGATGCCGACATTCGATCGAATGATTGCCAATTGGTGTGCCGAACAATACGTGGCATTGGGTGCTCTTGATTGCGAGCACTGTCATCTGGTGTTTTACGAGGACGTTTGTTTGCAACCGCGCGAGACACTTGGGGCGGCATTCGATTTTCTGGGGCGCCCGATGACAGATGAGGTGTTTTGTGTATTCGGTAAACCATCGGCGGTTACTCGCCCTGAAAGTGCGGTGCATCAAGGTGGTCCGTTGACGGGCAAGTGGCGTGAGAAAATCACCGCCGAGCAACGCGCATCGATGGAATCTATTTTGACGCGATTTGGTCTGCATAATCTGTATGATGCGGAGGGGTTGCCAAAACATGGGGAAGCGGAAAAACTGCTCGCGTCCACCGGAGTGGTTTCCTAGGGTTCCCGCACATCGGGAGGGAGAAAAAAGAGTCCTCCGCAAAACGGAAAGATTAAGACCTTATGAAGCATTACGATTTCATCGTTGTCGGCAGCGGATTGTTCGGCGCCGTTTTTGCGCAACAGGCGCGTGAAAACGGCAAGAGTGTGCTCGTGATTGAAAAACGAGAACACATCGGGGGGAATTGTTATTCGGAAAACTATCAGGACACGAATATTAATGTGCACCTGTATGGAACGCATATTTTCCACACGAACAACGACGATATTTGGAACTATATCAACCGATTCACCGAGTTTAACCGTTATCAACATCGCGTGCTGACGACACACAAAGATCGTGTGTTTGCGATGCCGATTTGTCTCGGGACGATTAATCAGTTTTATGGGTTGAACTTAAAACCGCACGATGTGGAAGCGTTCATTGCTTCCAAAGCAGAAGGAGCGGTGGACAACCCGCGTAACTTTGAAGAAAAAGCGATCAGCCAGGTTGGACGTGATTTGTACGAAGCCTTTTTCAAGGGCTATACGATGAAACAATGGGGCTGCGATCCGAAGGATTTGCCCGCCAGCATTTTCAATCGGTTGCCCGTTCGTTCTTCGTTTCACGATTCCTATTTCAATGATCGTTATCAGGGAATTCCGATTGGCGGGTACACGCCGATTTTCGAGCGAATGCTGGAAGGAATCGAAGTACAACGCGGGGTGGATTTTTTTGCCGACCCCGAATATTGGAAACGACATTGCAAGACGTTGGTTTATACCGGTGCGATAGATGAATACTTTGGCTACGAGCATGGTCGCTTGAATTGGCGTTCGGTGCGTTTTGAAACCGAAAAATTGAACGAGGAAGATTACCAGGGTACGAGTGTGATGAATTACGCAGATGTGGAAGTACCCTTTACACGCATTCACGAACCCAAACATTTGCATTTGGAAAAGTCACACACGCCAAACACGACGGTGATCATTCGCGAATATAGTTTGCGCGATAACGACCGGCCTTATTATCCGGTGAATGCCGACGCGGATAAAGAAATACTGGCAAAATATAAAACGATGGCTGCCGAAGAACCAGATGTTTTGTTCGGCGGTCGTTTAGCCGAATACAAATATTATGACATGCATCACGTTATTGGTTCGGCATTGCAAAAAGCAAAAAAAGTTTTAACTGACTAAACCCTCTCCGTCCCCCGAGGTCTGAAAACATGGCAATATTGAAACCCTTCCCCGCGTTGCGGCCAGATCCGGCCAAAGCTGCTCAGATTTGCGCTCCACCCTATGACGTGCTGAACACTGAAGAAGCACGCGCAATGGCTGATGGCAACCCGTTGAGTTTTTTGCGCGTGTCGAAACCGGAAATCGAACTGGCCGCCGACGTGGATCCCTATAGCAAAGCGGTGTATGAGCATGGAGCCGCCAATTTACGTCGCTTGATTGGTGGCGGTAGTTTGATTCAAGATGAAAAACCCTGTTATTATTTATATCGTCTGGTGATGGGCGAACACTCGCAATTAGGTTTGGTGGCAGCGGCGAGTTGCGCCGAGTACGATACTGGGGTGATCAAGAAACACGAGTTGACGCGTCCGGATAAAGAAGACGATCGCATGCGGCATATTAACATTCTCGGTTCGCAAACGGGACCGGTGTTTTTGACGTATCGCGCGCAGCCAAATATCGATTCGTTGTTTGCTGCCCAAACTGAACGCGATCCCGATTATGATTATGTGGCGGATGATGGAATTCGCCACACGGCTTGGGTAATAAATGATGATACAGTGATTGCGCAGATCGAAGCCGCGTTTGTCTCCGTCCCTGCGTTGTATGTTGCCGATGGGCATCATCGTAGCGCAGCGGCGTCGCGGGTGGCGAAAGAACGTGCAGCCGCGAATCCTGATCACACGGGTGACGAAGCGTATAATTATTTTTTGACGGTCACGTTCCCCGATAACCAGATGCAGATTCTTGGTTACAATCGCGCGGTAAAGGATTTGAACGGAAAGGATGCGGCGGCGGTTTTAGAGGAAATCGCAAAGGTTGCGGATATTACTCCCGCACCCGAAAACCATCGTCCGCGTTGCAAGTCGGAAGTGACGATGTACATCGATGGGAAGTGGCATTTGCTGACGTGGAAATCTGAAATTGCGAATTCGGGAAACTCTGTCGATCGCCTCGACGTTTCTATTTTGCAGCAAAAAATTCTGACACCGGTTTTGAACATTGGTAATCCACGCACGGATAAACGCATCACGTTTGTCGGTGGTATTCGCGGCACCGGCGAGTTGAGTAAACTCGTTAATAGCGGTGAATGGGCAATTGCGTTTGCACTGTTTCCGACGTCGATTGGCGAGTTGATCGCCATTGCCGACGAAGATGGTTTGATGCCACCAAAATCGACATGGTTTGAACCGAAGCTGCGCGACGCAATGTTTTGTCATATGATCTGAGTTGGCTTTCCGATTGCATTCTATTGCCGGCCGATAGGACGAAGCGCGTATCGGCCGGTAATATATTTAATTGAAGCAATATATGTTCGCCTTATTTATATTTTTGGATCAGATCAATTGCTTCAGGCCATTGAATCAGCTTGATGGTCTGGTCATAGTGTAAAACAACCAAGCCTTCTTCTTTTGCCTTTATATAATTCTGCAGGAATTCGTTGTCGGTGTTTGCCCTCCAGAGTCGGATCGTAGGGAACAATTGATATTCGATGACATCATCGCTGTCGAGTTCGCTGATTTCGTGAAGATCATCCGTTGAAAATAATTGAACTTCAATGTCTGGGTAAATCGCAGATAAATTGACACGCCAGACTTCTATCATAAACTCCGCCAGTTTTTTGTTTAGATTGAAATTTTCGATAGGATTTTCCACAAAAGGAAAGTTTATTTCTTCGCGGTTATTATCGTTTTGAATCAGAGCAACATCGCGAGGATCGTGCTCCAAATAACGCGAAAGTAGTTTATGATCATCGACATATCGAAGGTAGTAAATGCCTTTCCCGTTTCTTTTGAATACGGGTTTGAAGAGTTTGTTGAATTGTTTATTAAGATTTCGGTTTCGCATCATTATTCGCCAATCAGCTTCTCGAATAAATTTCTCATTTTTATCATGCGATGTAGAAGCATGTCGATCGTTGCCTGTGCGTTTGGCATTTGAGGGGCAAGACCACGCACGAGGATGTCGAGACGATCGCGTTTTGCAGGCAGAAAGTCACGTGACGTTTCCCATTGTAATCTCAAGGCGCGCTGAATAAGGCGCAACGTGAGATAGTGCTCGATGATGAAACTGGCATCCGTTTCGTTGAATAGTCCTTCGACTCGCAACGCAGCAAGCGCTTCTTCCGTGTTTGGCGTCCAGAGGTTTGGTTTGTCCGGATGTGACAGTTGAAAGTATTGCACGAGGAATTCGATATCCACCAAACCGCCGGGCGAGCGTTTCAAATCCATCGCGGCGGACGAAGGCAATTTGGTGGAACTTTCCATGCGGCGACGCATGGTTTTGATCTCCGTCCCTAAATTGGGCCACGGTGAACGTTCGCGGAATGTTTCGCGAATCATGGCCAGCACATGGCTGCTGATTTTTCGGTTGCCTGCCACGTGTCGCGTGCGTGTGGCCGACTGAAATTCCCACAAACCGGCTTCCTCGCGATAGTAGCGTCGCGCGCGTTCAATCGTCACCATCAGGGGGGCGTTTACACCGTCGGGACGCAGGCGCGCGTCCATTTTCCAAAGCTGGCCTTCGGGCGACATGGCCGACATGGTTGAAATAATACCGCTCGCCAATTTATGCAAATCCGCCGGAAGTCGCGCGTGTTCGTCTCCGTCCCCCATATTGCAAAAAAAAGCAACGTCCAGGTCAGAGCAAATATGCACCTGCAGGCCGCCAAAGCTGCCAAAACCCAACAAGCACCAGTTTCCTGCCGCCGTAGTTTCAGCAGCGGTCAGTTCGCAAACGGTGTGCAGACAGACCTCGGCCAACTCTGTTGTTTGGCGCGCGCATTCTGTTGCCGTGCAGATACCGAGGATTTCGCGGGCGAATATAAAGAGTGCCTCGCGGTCCTTGAATTTGCGCAACTCGGATAATTGAACTTCGGTGGGTTTCGCATGGATACGGGGAACCAGGAAATCTTCAAAAACTTGGGTGATCGAGCGATTCGCCAGCAACGCATCGCCTTCGATCATGCGGTCGAGTCGTCCCGGGTGGCTGATCATCAATCGCGCGGTCAATGGGCTGAAGCCCAGCACGCGCAGCAACATGCGCAACACCGGCGGATGAGCCAGAATCATTTCATACAGAACGGAAATACTGTGATGGGCGCGAAAAAGCTGTGCCAGGTGATGGATGGCATTGATTGGCATGGCAGCGTGTTTCACTTCGTCGAGCAACAGGGGAAGTAATTTTTCAAAATTGCGCTGCTCGGCACTGCTGACGGCCAGATCGCGTGTTCCCATGGCCAGCTCGCGCAAGGCGACAAAGCCTTCGACGGTGCCGATACCGTATGGGGCCAATTCATGCAGGACTTCCGGAGTAGGGGATTCCTGTTTCTGGAGAACGTCGGCCAAATCGAGGCGTTCGGGATCGCCGTCCTCGTGAAAAGTGGCCTCGAATTTTTCGCGGACAAAACGCCGACTGCTTTCCAACCGACGTTCGAATGCCTCGGCATCCGGTTCGCCACATCGAATCGCAAGGGCGCGACGTTCCTCTGGCGATTCGGGCAGCGAGTGCGTTTGTTGTTCTTCCATCATTTGCAGCGCGTGCTCGACACGGCGAAAAAACCAGTAAATCTCGGTGAATTGTATGGCATCTGCTGGTGGAGTACGGCCTGCTTCCACCAGGCGCGCCAACCCTTCGAGTGTTGCGCGCACCCGCATGTTTTTGTCCTGCATTCCATGCAACAGTTGATTGGCGGCGACGATAAACTCGATTTCGCGAATCCCGCCAGGACCGCGTTTGATGTCGAGTTTACGCGCTTTGGGGTCGAGAGCCTCGAAATCGATTCGACGTTTGAGGCGGGCCACTTCGGGGAAAATCACATCGGGGCGGTTGCTGGAGAAAACAAAACTTGCGGCGATTTCGTGAAAGATTTCACCCAGCTCGGGATCGCCCGCCACGCATCGCGCTTTCAGGTACGCGATTTTTTCCCACGCGCGAGCCTGATCGGCGAAGTACGCCACGTAAGCGGCAATCGACCGTGCCACGGAACCGGCATTGCCTTCGGGACGTAGGCGCGTATCCACCCGGTAAAGAACCCCTTCGGTCGTCGGGTCCATCAGGTACGTGCTGATCGCCGTGGCCAGCTTGCAGTAAAATTCGTGACTGGTGATGCTGCCCCGGGTATAACCTTGATTGTCGTCTTTTACTCCCTGAGTACGTCCTTCGTGGTCGTAAATGAAGTTCAGGTCGATATCCGAGGAAAAATTCAATTCCTGCCCACCGAATTTTCCCATCGCAATGACGGCAAACTTCACCGCGCATTCGGTGGTGACCTCGTCCACGGGACAGGGCAGTCCATATCGTTCGACCAGTGGGCCAAGCGAATCTTCATAAGCCAGATGACAGGCGGCTTCGGCCAGATTGGTGAGTTCGCGGCAATATTCGCGGATCGACCCGTGGCCGAGCAATTCGCGCACACCCAGACGCAGTAGCTCGCGGCGTTTAAACCGGCAAAGCGCACGGCGCCGACTGTCGGGGGACTTGAAAGGGCGAACGAACTGGCGCAATTGCTTTTCGTAGCGCTCCAGGGGTTTCTCCCGATCGATTTGCGCTTCGACGAGACACCATTCCAGGTATTCAGGGTTACGAATAACGATGTCGGAGAAAAATTGAGAGAAGGAAAACAGGCGCGCCAGAAACGCTAGATGTCCGGGGTTTGTTACCAGCAGTCGCAGCAGGCTCGCCCGGTTGAATGATACCCGCGCATAGCGATCCCAGTTGCGTAACGCCATGATGGGGTCGGCGGTAACGATCATCGCCTGGACGAGCTGAGGTGCCAGCGTGGTGATTTCCTGCAACACCAACTCGTCTTCGCTCCAATCGAAAATAATCGAATGGGCTTCTCCGCGCGACGTGGTCGGCCAATGGTGTTCGGCCAGCAAATGGGTCAACTCTGCGCGGAACTTCTCGCGCTGTTGGTTGAATTGATGCTGGGAAGAAGAAGATGCCATTAAGCCGTCCGGGGGTCTTTACACGCCAAGGTTGGTGTTAGGTATCTGGAGGGTGCAATGATCACAATGAAATTCTTTTTCCTGCAAAGGCGAAACTTGGGGGGCGGTCTTCGAGATTTACGCCCTGAGATTGGTTCGCGCGCCCCCCTCAATTCAGATTCATCGGTGAATTCAATGCCGAATCAATCTCGGTTCAACGGACACGGAGACGGTGATTTCGTAGGATCTGGACACAATCAACGAGGAAAGGAAAAACTCATGAAACATCGTTCTTCTACGGAATGTTTGCCCGCCAAGTCAGCCAATTCGATGACGGCGGAATTGCCGGAACCTGCCGAATACCTGAAAGCGTTGCGGTTAGACAAAGAACCGGAATTGCTGAGAGCTTCTCTGGTGGCCGAAAAACTCGGTATTTGTCGCCAATCGGTTTATCATCTGGTTGCGTGCGGCGAACTGAGCGCGATTCGGCTTGGTCCCTCGGGGTTGCGCATCTTTAAACAAAGCGTGATCGAGTATCTGAAGCGCCAGATGCTGAAACCGGACTGAGCCGTTCCCCCCGTCTTGTAAAGGATTACCCAGACGGGGGGGATTTTTCTTTGCGCAAGCAGGGGAGATCGGCAAACGATGTGCTATCAAGAGTCGCAATGGCTGAATTCCACTCCCAATCGAGGAGATTTCCCCGTGATCGAAATCATTTCTGGAACCAACCGTCCTAATTGCAACGCTTTGCGTGTGGCGCAATTGATCGAATCCCTCTACAAACAGGCAGGCGTCGAAGCACGCATTTTGAATTTGCAACATCTGCCCGCCGAAATTTTCGATCCATCGTCGTACGCCGAAAAACCCGCCTCGTTTGCCCCGTTTGCCAACCGGGTATTAGAAGCCGATGGGTTGCATATCGTCACTCCCGAGTACAACGGATCGTTTCCCGGCGTGCTCAAGTACTTCATCGATATGCTGAAATTTCCCGAAAGCTTCGAGCATCGTTGTGTTTGTTTTACGGGCGAAGCGGCGGGAGTATGGGGCGCGATTCGTCCCGTTGAACAACTGCAGATGATCTTCAATTATCGGAACGCGTTCATGTTGCCTCACCGAACTTTTATCAAAGGCATTGGCAAAAAGTTCAACGAGGACGGCACGTTAAACGATGAGTTCGAGATGAATCTGTTGCGCGAACAGGTGAAGCAATTCATCGCCTTTGTGGAACGCAACAAAGGAGTGGCGGTCAAATCGGCCTGATTCACTTCAAGGAATTGTACAAAAACGAGACGGCTCCGAATGGGGCCGTCTTTTTGTGTGTTGGGTCTTTTTACTCATCCGCGGTTAGGTTGTCGCTCCACAAATTGGAGTTCCAACATCTGAATTATCAAGGGTGTTTTTCTCCGCGAACCGCTCCAACTCGTCTTTTGGGTGAAAAGGGCAGGTGTGGTGATATTTTGCCAGTTCGCGCTTTTTTGGTGCAGAGTGGGACCAGTGTGGCCAAAAAGGACCACTCTATTTTTGGGCCAATAAAAGTGGCCTGACAAACCGGTTCTCTATCAACCCGTTTGTTTTCAGTAATTTATAAATCTAAAATAAATCTGCTCAAATTCTCATTTGGGGGAATGGAACTGGCAGAATAGGCCGCGAGCGCTGAGGCGATGATGTTCCAAATCGCTCAGTCATACTTTTTGCCAGAAAGGCTTGTAGGCACATGATGACAAGAAGACGATTGCTTGGTTTTGCGGCGATGGCGTCTTTCCTGGCGCTGGCGGCGTCCGGTCATGCCCAGGATGGACTTGCGGAGGTGGTGGAAACCGCTGTCGATACGGCCGAGAGCGCCGTCGAAGCGGTGGGGGGAATCGATAAGGCGGATAACGCCTGGATCATGATTTCATCGGCGATCGTGCTGATGATGACGGCCCCGGGCCTGATCCTGTTCTACGGCGGTTTGGTGCGCGCCAAGAACGTGCTCTCGGTTTTCATGCAGAGCTTCTACCTGATGGGGATTATTTCGATCCTCTGGCTGCTGTTCGGTTACAGCGTTGCCTTCTCGGAAGGAAACCCCTTCTTTGGTGGGTTGGACTTCGTGATGCTCAAAGGCGTTGGCGTCGAACCAAGCGGCACGATTCCTCATATCACGTTCATGTTCTTCCAATTGATGTTCGCCATCATCACCCCGGCATTGATGACAGGTGCCTTTGCCGAGCGTTTCCGCTTCAAGGCAATGGTTCCCTTCATGATTTTGTGGTCCACCTTTATTTACTTCCCGCTGGCCCACATGGTTTGGGGTCCGGAAGGTTTCCTGAATGCCTTTGCCGAGAGCTCATCGATCAAGGCGCTGGATTTCGCAGGCGGCACTGTTGTTCACATCAGCTCGGGTGTTTCGGC
>CAZOKZ010000035.1:0-34093 GCA_964580585.1 uncultured Candidatus Sumerlaeota bacterium
GCGGATCGGTGCGTCCTGGTTTTTCCGAAACAACGTGGGAGTATCTGCGCGTGGGCGCAGCTTCTGGCGCGCGGGTTGCCCCGCAAGCCGCGTGACAGAAGAGGGTGCGGCCTCGGGCTCGTGCGCGGCGCAAAAAACCGCATCTTCGCTGAAACTTCGCCTTGAACTGCTTCCCTCGCCAATGCTACACGCGCTATTGAAGTTCATCGATTCAACGCAAGGCGCCACTACCCCGTGACCTCGTCCTCCGTTCCCTCCCAACGTCCGCGCGAACACCGTCCCCTCGACGCGCTGATCGACGAATTCCTCCACCACCCCGCGCTTGGCCGCTGCATCGAACACGTCGAACGCATTGAAGCTCGTCCGCCGCGTTATGGCGATTGGCCGGTAGCCATCTCGCCCAACGTGCGCGGGGCGCTGGCTGCTCGCGGCATCGAGCGACCTTACACGCACCAGGCCGACGCCATTTCCCACGCACTCGCGGGGCGGAACGTCGTCGTCGTCACCCCCACTGCTTCGGGAAAAACAACGTGCTATAACGTGCCCGTCGTCGAAAGCATTTACCGCGACGACAAATCCCGAGCGCTTTATCTGTTTCCGACCAAAGCCCTCAGCCACGATCAATACAACGAACTTTACGAGCTGACCAAAGCCAGCGGCAAAGAAATCCGCGTCTATACGTACGACGGCGATACGCCCCCCGCCACGCGGCGCGCGCTTCGGGATTCGGGCCACATCGTCGTCACCAACCCCGACATGATGCATTGCGGGATTTTGCCGCATCACACGCAATGGATCAAGCTGTTCGAAAATTTGCGCTACGTCGTCATCGATGAACTGCACCAATATCGCGGCGTGTTCGGCAGCCACATGGCGAACCTCTTCCGGCGATTCAATCGCGTGTGCGATTTTTACGGCGCGAAACCGACGTTTATTTGCTGCTCGGCCACGATTGCCAATCCGCGCGAACTTGCCACCGAACTGACCGGGCGTCCGTTCGAACTCGTCGATCAAAGCGGCGCTCCGACCGGCGCGCGCACGTTTGTTTTCTACAATCCGCCGATCATCAATCGCGAACTGAACGTGCGCAAATCCGTGCGCACCGAAGCCACCCGCCTCGCCGCGCGTTTCATCGCACGCGGGCACCAGACCATTGTCTTTGGCCCCTCGCGCGTTCAGGTCGAAGTCATGACCACGTACCTCAAACGATTCATGACGCGCTTGAATCGCGACCCCGAGCGCATTTGCGGTTACCGTTCCGGTTATTTGCCCACCGAACGCCGCGCCATCGAACAAGGCATCAAAAACGGCCGTATTCTGGGCGTCGTTTCGACCAACGCGCTTGAACTCGGCATCGATATTGGCGGCCTCGACGTGTCGATCATGGCCGGTTACCCCGGAACCATCGCCAGCGCATGGCAGCAGTCCGGCCGCGCGGGCCGCAAAGCCAGCGCCTCGCTTTCCATTCTCGTCGCGGGCAATTCGCCCATCGACCAATTTATTCTCGCGCACCCGGAATTTTTCTTCAAAGGCACCCCCGAACAAGGCATTGTGAATCCCGACAACCTGACAATCCTCGCCACGCATTTGAAATGCGGCGCATTCGAGTTACCATTTGAAGACGCAGAGCGTTTCGGCGCCACCGATCCGCGCGCGATATTGCAAGTGCTCGAAGACGAACGCATCGTGCGTTACAGCGGAGGCCGTTGGTTTTACGCCGCCGATTCTTACCCTGCCGAAAACGTCAGCCTGCGCACCGGCGTGCGCCAGAACTTCATTATTCTCGACACAGGCAACAATAATAAGGTGCTCGGCGAGGTCGATTACAGCGCCGCGCCGTTTTTGATTCACGACCACGCGATTTATATTCATAACGCCGTCACGTACTACGTCGAAAAACTCGACTGGGACCGCCGCACCGCTTACGTGCGCCAAAAACGCGTCGATTATTACACCGACGCCGAATCGAATTCAAACATCCAGGTCCTCGCAATCGACCAGGAACTCACCACACCCGATGCCGATCGCGTTATCGCATCGAAACGTTTCGGCGACATCTCTGTCACCACGGTCGTGGCAAAATTCAAGAAAGTCAAATTTGAAACCCACGAATCCATCGGCATGGGCGAGGTCTCCGTCCCCCAACTGGAAATGCAAACCGAAGCCATGTGGTTGACGTTCCGCGACGATTTGCTCGCGCGTTACAAAGCGGACGGTTTTGAACTGGCAGAAGGTTTGCAGGGCGTCGCGAATCTGCTGCGCAACACCGTCCCCGTGTACGTCATGTGCGATCCGAAAGATATCGGCGTGGCAGCCATGTTGCGCGCGCCCCACGACCAACGTCCCGCCATTTACGTGTGGGACCGATTCGCGGGCGGAATCGGCTTGTCCCGCCGCCTGTTCAGCATGGACAAGCGCGTGCTGCAGGCGTGCCTGGACATCGCGCGTACGTGTCCCTGCGCGTCGGGTTGCCCCGCATGCGTTGGTCCGGCGCTTGCCGCGGGCAAAGGCGCTCGCGCCGCCACGCGACGCTTGCTCGAAGAACACCTCGGAGCCTCCACGCGTTGAAAACCATTCCATTCTCCGTCCCCACCGACGGCGCAACGCTCCGTGTGCGCGCCGCGCAAACCGATGGTGTGCCGATGTTGCTTGTCCACGGCGGCCCTGGTGGAACAGACTACTTAACCAAACCGTTCGCACACACGATTGCCCACGCGGGCTATCAGTCGATCGGTATTATTCAACGCGGCAGCCCCGGTTCGCCCAGCGACGGCCCCTTCACAATTGACGCGATGGTAAACGATCTGGAAGCCGTGCGCGCTCATTTGGGGACGGAGAAAATTGCGTTGCTCGGTCATTCGTTTGGCGGTTTTCTCGCCTCCGTTTACGCAGCGCGTCATCCCGAACGCATTGAGCGTCTCATCCTGCTTTGCCCGGCAGGCGCGCGAGCCGGTTGGCGCACCCATTTTACGCGCAACATCGAATTGCGCCTCACGCCCACCGACCGCGCCGAATACAATCGCCTTTATTCCGAGGCCCATCGCGCCTCCGTCCCCGAAGAACGCGAAGCTTTACTCGTTCGACGTTCGGACCTTGGCATGCGCGTATATTATTCGCCGCATCATCGCGAAGGCAAACCCGGTTTGGCGCATTTAACATGGCGTGTGCACGAAAATCTGCTGCAAAGCGCCGAAGAATGGTACGAAGACGCAACGTGGGAAGAAGGCCTCGAACGCCTCGATTGCCCGTGTGCCATTTTGTATGGTGAAGACGACCCGCTGCCCATCACCGTTGTAGGCGAATACGCCGAAATGTTGCCCGACGCAATGGTGCTACCGCTCGCCCGCTGCGGACATTTTCCCTGGCTGGAAGAAACGGCACTTTTCAAGCGAGCGTTTCACGACGCGCTGAATTATTAAAACAAACCACGAAGACACAAAGGCACGAAGATTCCACGAAGAAAGGTATTATCATTTAATGGAAATACATTTTACTGAATTCCATTAAAATCAAAAAACAGTTATTCTTCGTGTTCCTTCGTGTCTTCCAGCTTGTCCGCCATAGCCTTGGCGCAGGCGGGTGCCTTCGTGGTTAATACAAAACTTGGCTTGTCCCGTGATTACCACATAAGCAGTCATTCCTTATCCTTTGCCCGGAGCCCCGCCATGCCCGTCATTGTCGTCGATCATCCTGTCATCACGCACAAAATGAACGTCTTGCGCGACAAACGCACGGGTGTTCAAGATTTCCGCCAAGCCGTTTCGGAAATCACACTGCTGCTCGCATACGAAGCCACCCGCGATTTACCGCTGCACACGTGCAAAATCGAAACGCCGCTTTGCGCAATGCAGTCGCAAACACTGAGCGGCGACGATTTCGTGATCACGCCTATTTTACGCGCCGGACTCGGCATGGTGCACGGCATGCTGAGCATTTTTCCCAACGCCCGCGTGGCGCACATTGGTTTGCAACGCGACGAAGAGACCGCGCTCCCCCACGCCTATTATTCCAACATACCCGCGACGCTCAACGACGCCACGGTGATCGTTGTCGATCCGATGCTCGCCACGGCAGGCAGCCTGAGCGCGGCGCTCGACATGATCAAGCAACACAATCCTGCACACATCAAAGCGATTTGTCTGATTGCCGCTCCCGAAGGCCAGGCCCGCATCGAACGCGACCACCCCGACGTCAGCGTTTACGTTGGCGCGATGGACGAGCGGTTGAATGACAAAGCCTACATTGTGCCGGGCCTCGGCGACGCGGGCGACCGCATGTTTGGGACGTTGTGAATGAATAAAATCCAAATGTCGCAATAAGAGTTTAGTGGGATAAGTCTAGCGAGGAGCACAATGGAACAACTCATGGCAACTCTCCAAAATGTGCTGGAATTCATGGGAATGCGAATCAACTTGCCGGGACTCGGAAGCTTCACACTTCTGGAGTTGCTAACTTCGCTTACGATTTTCCTTATTTTGATTTGGTTTACGAGAAAATTTTTCGCATCGGCCAAGAAAGAATTCACCCGTTTCGAGCATACGAAACATCCCACTGCAACACACGCCGCCCATTCTTACATCGCGCCGATTTATAGTTTCATTTTTAATTATCCCTACATGGCTATTATGGCCGGCATCGTCGCGCTTCTGCTTCTTAAGATGTTTTCTCCAATTCTTCTGCTGATAGTTTTTGTCAGTCCATTCGTCGCATGGAGAGAAATTAACAATTGGATTGCAGGAGTAATGATGAAACGAAATCCTGTGTACACTCCCGGCATGGTGATGATTATCGAAGAGCAGGCTCTGATTTTGAACACCATTGGAAGACAAGACACCCAATTATTAGACGCAACGGGTAATGTACAAGCCATTTCAAACCGAACAGTTCTACAAAAAGCCAAAAGATGTATTCATCCTGGTGATCATCCAATCGTTTTAGGATTCAATTTCTCCATCACCACCGATCAACCAAAAGAATCGATTCACGCGACAGTAATTCAAACCGCCCAACAAATTCCTGGTGTTGTTTCTGTTGATCGTCTCAGAATTGAGAAAGTCGATTCATTCGACGGGGCGACCTACAACGTTTTTGTCTATTGTAAAATCCAACCGATGGAAGCATTTGAACTAATTCGAACCATCCAAACCATTCAAGAAGATAGCATTGCTGATTTTGCAAAAGGAAGCTTTCTGCAATTCTGGCCACCTGCCTTGAAAAACAAGCCGATCATCGATTTACCCCAAATTATTTCCGAAACCTTTCAGAATACACGAAAAAATGATGGAGATGATGATGAACCATTTGATCTATCCTGATTAATGTCCCCAAGATTTTTTCCCCACAACTTCATCGTGGTAAAGATAAACATCACCGGACCACATATTGAACTCATCGTACAATTCCGAATAAGATAACAAAGTGAGTGTTTCAGTTGTCAATGAATCGATTTCAAATCCGGGCGCGAAAGAAACGCCTGAAGGAATATAATCGATCTGAAAATCTTTGAATGATGGACCTAATATCAATGAGGCTTCCTCGAAGGACATGCCGTTCTCAATCTTGGCGTATCGAGATTTTTTATCTGCAATCTTTGCTTGAAAATCGGCAAGGGTCTCATCGTTCCATGTTACTATCTTTACAAAAATCACGCCGAGTATTAGAAACCCAACACATAGCACAAATGGAGCAATAACGAGGCCCGACAGGAATAAAAGCCATCCACGTTGCTCGGCAAAAATTCCTGAAGAATATTCCTCTGAACTGAATTTCGGAAACTTTATTCCTCTAAGATATTTCTCTAACCGAAATCGCAATTGGCGCTTCCTCACCCCACCGCGAACGTTTCCACATCGTGCGTGGCCATCGTGCCTTCCAGAATTTTCTCTGCCCAGTGGCAACGCACCGTGTGTCCCGGGCGAAGTTCGCGCATGTCGGGAACCTCGCTGTGGCATTCCGGCGTGCTGAACGGGCAGCGCGGATGAAACCGGCACCCGCCCGGATGCGCGCGCGGGCTGGGGACGGAGCCTTTGATCGGGCGGAGCGGTTGTTTGGTGCGAATGTCGCCCAGCGACGGTCGCGACGCCAGCAGCCCCAACGTGTACGGGTGCATCGGCTCCTCGAAAATTTGATCCGTCGTGCCGTATTCAACCACCTGGCCTGCGTACATCACGGCAACTTCCTCGCTGATTTCGGCAATCACGCCGAGGTCGTGCGTAATCATCAGGACCGACGACCCGCGTTCGTCTTTGAGCCGCGCCATCAGGTCGAGCACCTGCGCTTGCACCGTCACGTCGAGCGCCGTGGTCGGTTCGTCCGCGATCAAGAGCGCCGGATCGCACGCGAGCGCCATCGCAATCATCACACGCTGACGCATTCCGCCCGACATGTGGTGAGGGTAATCGTGCACGCGGCGAGCGGCAGCGGGAATTTTCACCAACTCCATCATGCGCACCGCTTCCTGGATCGATTCGCGACGCGAGAGGCCCTTGTGAACGCGGAAAACTTCGCCGATTTGATCGCCCACGGTAAACACCGGGTTCAGCGAGGTCATCGGTTCCTGGAAAATCATGCTGATTTTGTTACCGCGCAACCCGCGCATTTGTTTATTGCTCAGCTTGAGCAGGTCCTGGTTCTCGAACCAGATTTCACCGGACTCGATCTTACCCGGCGGCTCGGGAATCAGCCGCAGGATCGACATCGCCGTAACCGATTTTCCGCAACCGGACTCGCCCACGATGCCGAGCGTCTTGCGCCGGTGGACGGTGTAGCTGACGCCATCGACGGCGCGCGACACGCCGTCTTCGTCATAAAAATACGTGCAGAGATTGCGAATATCGAGCAGCGGGGTCGTGTCGGGAGCGGGATCGGTCATGGGAAGCTATTCCGTGCGAGAATTCAAGTCCTGTTGATGAAACTGTCACGAGACACGGGCATCGCGTCAAGCAGGAGGGGCATGAAAGTTTTTTTTTTGTAACATTCAACAAGCACGGTATTCGACGATGTCGACGCGCTGTTAATCGGAAAGATTCGTCTCAGAATTTCCGTCTGTACCGTTCGTTCAATACGATAAATCTGGAGCCATCCGTAATCCAACCAACCTTGCGTTTATCCACATCGAGCAAATAAATATCATGCCCATCATCGAAGACCAACTCCTTGCCTTCATGAATCAGACAAATATCGATAAATCTGCGACGTCCAAATTTCAAAAGGCCTGGATTATCGGCAAGGCGGTACTTTTCGTTGCTCATCACGATATCCAAATAACTCCCCAAATAAGGATAACCATAGGCCTTGACGCCATCAACTTCATCTTCATCAAAGATCGCTCCCCATTCATTACCACTCGACCAGGAATTATAAATACCATATCTTCCGTACGATATTGGAATCGTGATATTATCCTCATCCACCTGTTGGACAGAGATTTCTCCATTGGGATTGATTAAAATCGCCGAGTAGTTTCGATTATTTCTTAAGTAAAACATATTTGGAAGATTTGACCATGCAATTTCATAGAATCGATCAGAAAGGACAATATCCGTTTCAAGGCTACGACCTGTTGAAACATTGTATACACACAAATGGTTCTGATTTTTATATGCCAGCAATCCTCCGGTGGAGTCACATGCTACTTGATCCATTAGAAATCGAGTTGTAGTCTTTACACGAACGATTGTATCGTTATTAGTTTCTCGAAATAGACAAAGTTCATTCTTTCCATTTCGATATAAATACAAACCTTGGTTTGGCATGTATTGATAGTCCCTGACTTTATCGGGGATCAATTCATGCTGATTTGTTCCGTCCGATTGAATGGAAAATAAGTGTCCCTCTGAATTGACATACAATATTTGTACGGATGGCGTTTCCGCCCAGTCGCTATCGTCCGTAAAGTGTCGAATATCGTTCTGGGGTTTTGTTAACCAATAATACAAAGGCGCAAGAACTACATAGGTAGCGCAATTTGCGACCAGGATCAAGCGCATCAATTGACCGCGAGTGATATTGATTTTCTTCTTCCGGCACCAAACGGCGACATCTACGTATTCGACCAAAACGGTGACGACGAAATAATTCAATGTTCCCAAAAGAACCGCAAACGGATACAAACGGAAATACGACCCCAACTTGACGGGTAAAATAGACTGATACATCACCGAATTCGCCAGCTTAACTGGAATACCTGCAAGCAAGGAGAATAAATTAGCCGACAGCATCACCCACAATGCTTGCCGATACGGGATCGCCAATCCACGCGAAACGATTTTTCCTTCCACCAGTACAATAAACAACATGAAGGGAAGTAAAACCGTGCACCCAATAAACAGAAATGCTAAACCAATTGCGTCGGCATGTGCCCGCCCGGGAATCAGCAGACAAAAAAGTACCAAACTCGCGGCGACTATCCAGGAATTGCGTTTCATCTCCACCCCCCTTTTTTGTTGCAAACTTGCACGGCACATTATTTTGTTTCAGATCACGCTTGGGAAAAAGCAAAAACTCCCCTCCCCCGGAAAAGAATTGTCCTGAGGCTGCGGGCCTGCTACCCTTGGGGTTGTGAGTGAACATCGCTTGCCAACGGAATTTGAGGAGGAAGTTTCAATGGCTCCAGTAGATTCACCCGTGATCGTTTCCGGGTTGATGCCCCATCCGCCCATCGTGGTGCCCGAGGTTGGCCGCGGACGAGAGGCCGACGCGCGCGATACCGTCCGCGCCATGCGGCGCCTCTCGCGGCTGGTCGTCGAAGCCAACCCCGACACGCTGGTGCTGATTTCCCCTCACTCACCTCGCTACCCCGCTTCGTTCGGCATTTGGACGGGCGAAGAACTCGTGGGCGACCTGTCGCGTTTCAACGCGCCAAACGCAGAAATCCGCCTTCCCATCGACCGCGTTTTTCTGGTCGCCATGCGCGGTCGAGCCGAGGAACGCAAAATCGATCTCTGGCAAATCAAAGACAAGGAACTCGACCACGGAGCGATCGTGCCGCTGTATTTTTTGTGCGAAGCTGGCTGGGAAGGCCCAACCGTTGTCATGGGGCTGAATTACCCGGGCGAACGCGGATTGAAGGAAGTCGGCCAATTCATCGCCGACGTGGCCAGGGCGCTGAAGAAGCGTATTGCGATCATCGCCAGCGGCGACATGAGCCATCGGCTGAAACCGAACTCGCCCAGTGGGTACCACCCGCGCAGCATCGAGTTCGACAAGGCATTCGTACGACTGGTAGGCGCGCGAAAAGACGATCAGATTTATCATTTCGATCCCGAGTTACAGGAACTCGCCGGCGAAGACGTGGTCGATTCCTCCATCGTAGCCATGGCGGCGGCGGGCGATCTCCACGAGCACCGGGAAGTGCTCAGTTACGAGGGTCCTTTCGGCGTGGGCTACTCCATCGCCGTGTTTCACTCGGAGCTACCTGTTCCCGAACTGCCGGAAGAAGAGGAAGTCATCGGTGGCGAGACGTTGCCGGCAATCGCCCGCCTGGCCGTCGAAAATCATGTGCGCGGCGTTCAGGAACCCATCGAAACGCACCACGCCGAAGGCTACCTTGCCAAACGCGCCGGGGTGTTCGTCACGATTCGCACACGCAACGACGAGCTGCGCGGTTGCATTGGCTGCATCAGCCCAACGCGCGCAAACCTGATCGAGGAAACCATCGACCGCGCCGTTATGGCAGCCATGCGCGATGCGCGATTCGACCCCGTGACCGAGGAGGAACTGCCCGACCTGACCTACGAGGTCAGTGTCCTCCACGGTCTTCAACCGGTGATGAATATGGCGGAACTCGACCCCGAACGTTACGGCATAATTGTGCGCGACGAAGCCGGACGCCAGGCCGTGATGCTGCCGGGAATCGAATCGCTCGACACCGTGGAAAAACAGGTGGAAGCCACACGGCGCAAAGCGGGCATTCCCATCGAAATGCCCCTGATCCTTCAACGTTTTACCGTCGATAAATTTCACGAGCACGATCCTCCCGCCAACCAGCAACCCCAGGCGCCTCAGTCCCAGGAAGCGGAAGCATGACAACCCCCTCAACACCTCTCCCCTACAAAGGTCGATGGTGGCATGCGCTCGAAGACGGACGCATTGAATGCAATTTGTGTCCACGCGTGTGCAAAATCAAAGAAGGGCAACGCGGGTTTTGCTTCGTCCGGCAAAACGTCGGCGGAGAAATGGTGCTCACAACGTATGGACGCAGCAGCGGATTCTGCATCGACCCGATCGAGAAAAAACCGCTCAACCATTTCTATCCCGGAACCAGTATTTTATCCTTCGGCACGGCGGGATGTAACCTTGGGTGTCGATTTTGCCAGAATTGGGACATCAGTAAATCGCGCGAAATGGATCGCCTGGCCGATCAAGCCACGCCCGAGGCCATCGCGCATGCCGCGAAAGTCATGGGATGCCATTCGGTGGCGTTCACCTACAACGATCCGGTAATTTTTGCCGAGTACGCCATCGACATTGCAGCGGCTTGTCGCGAAGTCGATGTCCACCCGGTCGCCGTCACGGCGGGATACATCACCGACGAAGCCCGTCCAGAATTCTACGCCCACATGGATGCGGCGAACGTCGATTTGAAGGGCTTCACCGAGGACTTCTACAAACGCATCTGCTTTGCGGAACTCGCCCCTGTGCTTGAAACCCTCCAGTACCTGAAACACGAAACAAACGTCTGGTTTGAAATCACCACTTTGCTGATTCCCGATGCCAACGACAGCGACACGGAACTCAACGCGATGTGTGAATGGATCGTGGAAAACCTTGGACCCGACTTGCCCCTGCACTTCACGGCATTCCATCCGGATTTCAAAATGATGGACCGCCCCCCCACCCCGGCGGCGACTTTAAGCCGCGCCCGCCGCATCGCCCTATCCAAGGGGATGCATTTTGTCTATACCGGTAACGTCCACGATATCGAAGGCGGCAGCACCTATTGTCCGGAATGCGACGAATTGCTCATCGCGCGAGACTGGTACGAACTCGAGTGTTATCAATTACAGGAAAACCATTGTCCCTCTTGCGGTTACGAAATCCCCGGGCGCTTCGAGCCCAAACCGGGGAACTGGGGCCGAAAACGGCAACCTATCCGGCTGTCGAATTTCCTCCATCGAACCTGAAAATCGTAAAACCTTGCCTCTTCATCCAGCATAAAATTCTCGGTTTGCGTCCCAGAAACTAGAGTTTCAAACCGGAAAAACTCGCTTCAACTCTATTTTTGGGGAATAATCCTATCCTAAAATCCAACGAATCGTTGACAACAACCGGCAGAATCCATCCAAATGGGAAACTTGAAGACCATCGAAAGAGATGGTTTTCCCCCAAAACGAGACTTTCGTGCGTTGAGGGACACACAACACTCGGACATTTGTAGGACCAACTCAGGGACGGTTTCGGGAATTCACCACATGGCAATTGGGAATCGGATTAAGAACCTTTTCCGCAAAATTACGGAGCGCGACCTGGCAACGGAAGAGTCGCGCAGTGAATTAATTGCGCAAAAAATCCAGGAAACCAAGCGTTTAGCTGAGCAAGGCAACCTGAAGCAGGAGGAAGTTCGCGCCCCGCTCCTGGAATTAATCGAAGCGTATATCGAGTTCGGTAAAAATGAAACCGAGGTCTTGCGCGCCGCCGAAAAAGCCATTGAAGAGGACCCGTATTGGCTGACGACGTTGACCAACAAGCTACTCAGCATGCCTCACGTACCCCAGGAAGACCTTTCCCTGCTGGAGCGCGAAGCCAGAAACCAGGGGCGCAACATCAGCCTGTGGCGTCGCTATGTCGAAGAGCATCATTTCTACGCAAATAAATTCGCCATCCTGAAAGCGCGTGAAATCGTCACTCTGAATCTGAGCAACTTCTTCCCCGCGAACGAAGACTCGCGTTGGTACGATATCGAAACAGAATCTGAAGCACGCCTGCTGTTCCAGAAATCGCTGAAAATCGTCCTCGATCATATTCTCGACGACGAACGTGTCGATGGGGTGGCCGAAGCCATCTTGCGTATAGCAGCCGACCATTACCCCGATGAAGGACGCATTCGCACGTTACTGGCACATTTTGCCAAAGCGCGCGGAACGACAGACGCCGATTCGCTTTCGCTCGTCCTCGAGGCGCTCGTGACTTCGCCCGACGACATGGAGCTCAAGCACTATGCCGGGTCGATGCTGGCTAACCGTAACGGTCATGAAGCCGAAGGGTTCGATTTACTGTACCAGGTTTATCAGGATCGCCCGAACGACGTCCAGGTTCTACGCCAGTTGGTGGAAATCGCCCTTAGAACCGAAGAGCCACAGGAACCGCATTTCGAGGTCGTCGCCCATTGGTTCAAAATTCACGAGGACGATCATAAAGCCGCCGATTTCCTGGCAGACTGGTATTCGGTGGAACACGAAACAACCCCCGAAGCCTTGCGCGCCTATGCCGCAACCAGCCCCGATTATCCTAATCGACGCGATTTGACCCTGTTGGTCGCCAAATCTTACACCGAGCAGGAAAACTGGGAAGAAGCGGGCAAGTTCTATCAGGAACTTTACAATAACGGCGATGAATCCCGCGAAGTCGTCGTGCCCCTTGGATGGGCGTACTCGACACTGGAACGTTATGACGAGCAGGCGGCAACCGTTTACCTGCACGCGCTCGAGTATGAGATTCAGCCCATTGAAGTACACGATTTACTCTGCCGATATTTGTACGAAAACAAATGCGAAGACCCAGCTTCCATCAAACAGTTCGAGGAAACGCTCTCAACCATTGGATATTGCCTTTGGGCGGAACTGGGACTGATTAAACGCGACTTGCGGGACGAAGAATTCACCATGGCGCTCGAGCACACCACCATGTTGCTCAGCACCAATTCCGACAATACCGATTTGATGGAACTGGCCGCGGAAGCACTCGCCGGCAATTCCCGCCGTCAACAACTACGCCTGGTGATGGAGTTACCGCCAGAAACCGCCATGACGATTTTCGAGCGAGCGATCGAACTGCAGCCCGACTCCCTTTTGTTAATGACAACCCTGGCACGATACCGTCTCGCCAAGGGAATCAAGCTCGAAGACACGGCGCGGCTGCTGGGTGAAATCTGCCGACGCGACTATGAGGAAATCGAATTGCGAATCGCCCGGGCAAATATTCTGTACGACCTGGGTCAAAAGCACATTGCCGCGCAAATTTATCGAGACGTTCTGGATCGCACGAAAGGTTCGGGGCATTCGGCGCGTAGCAGCAGCACCGCCCGCATCAGCGATGAAGAACGCATCCGAATTCGCAACCGGGCGATTGAAATCCTGCTCGCTGGCACGGAACTCGACGAATCCGATGCGGATTTCCTCATCGACCTCGCCTTGCAACCGGACATCGAAGCGGAAGATTGCCTGCGCATTGCCCACGCCGTGGCCCAGACACCCTTTTCCCACACCGCACGGCTCGCCTTACTCGAACGTGCATTGATGATCACACCGAACGACATGCTCCTCAGCGAAGTGGCGGCACTGGATCTGGCCGAGCGAGGCAATCCGCGCAAAGCCCTCAACCTGGCGCTCAATCATTTGCGCACCCGCGATTACAGCCCCAAAACCGTCGATTTATTTCAAGCTGCCCTCAGTAGCCTGAAAAAAGAACACGTCACCACCGAGCACAAAAACCAATTACTGCGTTTGGTAACCACCACCTCGACACTTCCAAAAGAATTGATCGTCGAAATCGCCCGCGTACTCTCGCGCGGCGAGGTTTACGAACCGATGCTCCATCGCGTGTACGAAAAAGCCTCGATGCTGGCACCGGACGACGACGATCTGGCGCTTGCGATTCGATTGTGCGAATGAACAGGCCATTCTCCGTCCCCCGCGCACACAATCGTTCATTTTTAACAATTCCAACACTTGACATACATACCCATGCTTGGGGGATTTTCGGGTTGATGAAAGCGACCCGTAACAAAATTCCTCGCATCGGGATTTCCCTGTTGATTGCCGGCCTTCTGGTCGGCTGTGTGCGTTCGCGTCCTTCCGACGTCGTTCCTGCCGAAACGCCGTCCCCTGTGGAACCAGCGCCGCGCGTCGTGCCACCAACCGTGCCGGAGAAACACGAAGCCCACGGTCCCGAAACGCATTGGCCCCAGTTGTTTCTGGCCCCCGCAGACGCGAAAGCATCCGATATCAAATTTACCGTCGATCATTTGGCCATCACCGAACAGGAATACAACAGCGGTCTGCTGACGTTTGCAAAAACTTACGCGGGCCCCGCTTCCAACCTGGAGGATGCCTATCGCGATTCGCTTCGCGAGGAACTTTTGCTCCTATGCTACCTGCGCGATGTCGTGCTCGAAGACAATCCCCACTTCGAGGACGAAGCGCGTAGCGCTCTCCGCGCGCAATTAGCCCAACTGTTGATTCAAAAGGAGCTCGAACAAACCGTTCGCGTCACCGAACAGGACATTTTCAACTCTTACCAAAAAAACGTCGCCCAATACACTCAGCCACAGCGCGTCAGCATCCGCGTGATCATGGTACCCACCAACGCAGAGGCACAATCGGTGCTCGAACGCCTGGACGCAGGGGAAGATTTTTCGGCTTTGGCACGAGAAGTGAGCGTGCATTCCTCGCGCGATTCCGGCGGACAAATCGATCCCTTCAGCCGTGGCACTTACAGCTCGAGTTTCGAGGAATTGGCTTTCCAATTGAAAACCGGCGAGCGGGGAACGCTCGACACCTCACGCGGCGTGTTGATCATGGAAAAAATAGCCGAAAGCGCTCAAACCATGACACCACTCGACGAGGTTCGCGACCAGATTCGCGAAAAGCTGCTCGAAGAAAAACGCCTCGAAGCACGTCGTGAATTTTTGCAACGCCTCGAAGAACGCGCCGAGCTTCTTTCACGTACCGTTCACGAACCAAAATCGGTAACGCTTCAAGCAGAGAGCCTCCAGACGGAAAATTCCACTCGCGCCGACGAACAGCCCGCGACTCAGTAAACCCGCGTTCGATCTTATTCCCGCTTCTCACCACGAACCGCGTATGCCGCTTTCTCACCTGGCGCTCGACGCCCGCATGATCCAACACTCTGGCATTGGCACCGCTTTACGCGGACTGCTTTCGGCATGGCGAACCACTCCCCCGCCGTTTGACGTCACGCTGATGGGCGATCCAACGCTCCTCGCGACGCATGTCCCTTCCGGCATCGAGGCTCAAATCGTTCCGTTTGCCGCCCCCATTTACGGACCCGGCGCCATCGCATCCAGCATTCCGGCTCGAAACGCCGACGTTATCATGACAATGCACTATTCAGCAATCTGCCGCCCATGGAACATCCCACAAGTCAGCGTCGTCCACGATCTGATCCACATCACCCATCCCACACGACGTGGCACCGCGCTCTACATGAAAGCCACGCTGGCACTGCTGCGCCGACGGGCACGATTCATCCTTACCGGCTCGCGCCACACCAAAGTCCAACTGCAAACCTTGCACGGATTCGATGCTCATCGGGTGCTCACGATACCCTGGGGGCCGGGGCTCGCCGGTGTACCACACGACGCCCCCCAGTTGAATAAATGGAACGAACAACCGTTTCTGCTCGCCGTTGGACTATACAAGCCGCACAAAAACTGGGGTTTTTTGATCGATCGCCTCGCAGGGCTTTGGAAAAATGGCCAACTGAAATTACCCCTCGTCGCGGCGGGTTTGGATGAACAAGATCGCAACGCCCTTAACAGCCGTATCGAACGCCTCGGCGTGATCGATCGTGTCACGATTTTGCCTCGTCAGACGGACGGTCAAATGGCGGCGCTTTACGCGAAAGCGCACGTGTTACTTTTTCCCTCGCTCATCGAAGGTTTTGGCCTGCCCATCGTGGAAGCCATGACGAGCGGCACTCCGGTGGTCGCCGCCAACTTGCCCCCCATGAACGAAGTCGGTGGCAAAGCACTTGCGCTTTTTGACCCGGACGTTCCGGAAACATTCGACCACGCAGTCCTGCGTGTCGTGAACGACGAACAAGTTCGGACAAACCTGATTGCTCTCGGACATGAACAAGCCGCCCAGTACGATTGGAAAAAATACGCAAAATCGTTAGAGCGCGCCTTGGCCCGTGCCGCCGAATAATTCGCTTGGCGCCCCCCATCGTCCGGCTCATCGTCCACCCCATGGTTCTGCGACGCGAAAAGGACTCAACGGTACTGACCACCCAGGTCGATCATGCCCACGCAAGCGGGTGGATCGCCGAACAATTGCGCCCCGAATTCTTCGACCCAGGTTTGCGCGATGAAATCGTCCAACTGACCATCCAACACGACGATGGGTGGATTGAATGGGAACGTCATCCTAAACGCGACCCCAACGGCACACCCATAAATTTCGATGAAATCGATGAGTCGGAACACGCCGACATCTGGCGACGCGGAGTGAGTATGGCCGTCGAAACCATCAGCCCATTCGCCGGAGCCGTTCTTGCACGGCACGCGCAATCGCTCAGCGATAACAAACCGGAACTGGCCCATGAACTTTCCGCCCAGATTATCGAGCTGATGGCGCGTCAATTTCCCGACGCCGACCCAATCGTGAGAGAATGGCAACTCGACCGCGCATTTGCTGTTTTAAGGATATGCGATTTGCTGACATTACACCCCTGCGCGGGATGGGTGGAAACGGTCACCACCCCGATGATCGATGCCAACGGACAACGCCGCGATGTCATCATCCACACGGCAGGCAATTGGGAACTGGAACTGGATTACTGGCCCTTCAAAGACGAACCGCTCGATGTCGCGATTCCAATCACGCGGGTAAAAAATGGGAACTGGGACGAAGCGATCGCCCGCGTGTTAAGCGGTCAGCGTACCGAACAACTCCTGAGCATTCGTCCCGCCACCGTTCGCGCTCATTGACAGGAGCGCGTATTGCGCCCCGGTTCTTTGGAAAGCGTAATCGTGCGTAAATTCTTAATATTCGCACATTGATCGACGGCGGCAGTTTTGCATTTCGCCGCGTCGGGCACCCAAAAGCGAAACGGACCGCCTTGCTCGCGGGACAGTGGCCTGCCGCGTTGCTCGAAAATGATCAGCGCCCGATCCAGCACGTCGTCGAGCGGCACGCTGGCAGCATACTTTCCGTCTCCCGATTCCAACGTCGCATACAGTCCACCGCCACGTTCATCGTCCGGCACCAATGCGCTCAGGTAAACCGCCCCTCCAGAGCGTTTTTCGTCCAGCGCAGACACGTCGGCTACTCGTGCCAAGGCGGGAAACCGCATCAGCGTCTCGAAATCGAATTGGAGAGTTTCGCCTCCAACCCCAACAATATCAATCACGTAATTCATCGCTTGCCCCGAAATTCAAAATAGGTAACCTGGACGCGACGCTGGCCATTTGGAAATGAATTTCATGTCCCGTCCAAAAGAAAGACTGCCCCTCGTTGCTCCGAGGCGCAATGAGGAGATTGTCGCTTTACGATCATCCAGGAAAGCGTCCTAACAATGAAAATGTTTGCTTGCACCATCAAAATCCACCCATTAAGGTGAGCTTCGAGAGGGTAAGCGAGCATTAACGTGCGCCATGCCGAATGCCAGGAAGGAAAACCTGTTTTTTCCGACAGGTTTTGATTGCAAAAACGAAAGCCAGTCGTCAGAAATTGCTGTCGGACTTGGGACTTTAACTACACGCGATATCAGGTGAACCATTAAAATGCGAGTACTTATCATCGAAAAGGATGCCGATGCGCGCGAACGCATCAAAACGCAACTGATTGACCACTGTTGCGAAGTCATCACGGTTGCCGATGGAGCCAGCGCCACCGAGTTGATGAAAGATCGAAACTTGCATCTGGTCCTGATGGAATACGATCCCAATAATCCTTCGTGTAACCTGGAAGTGCTGAAAAATATCAAAAACCTGAACCACAAACTCTTCGTCGTCGTGATGACAGATGAAGGATGCGAAGATTCCGCCGCCGAAGCCCTCCGTCACGGCGCCAGTAACTACCTCACCAAGCCCGTTCACAAAACGATCCTGCAATTGCTCGTCGATAAATTTGAAACAACCATCGAGTGCGAAAAACGACGCGCGTTGGTACGCGACCTGATTAAGAGCGATCAAACTCGCCTGCATTTGCCCAACGACGGACGACTGGTCACACCGATTGTCGAACATATCCTCGACAACGTGCGCGAAACCCGCCCGCAACTCGATACCAGCGGCATTCACCTCGGCCTCGAAGAAATCATTCGCAACGCCATCGAACACGGGAACCTGGAAATCGGCTTCGAGGAAAAAGGCAAGGCGCTGCAAAACTTCGCGCTGCCGGAACTCGTCGAACAACGCGCCTCGGACCCGCGCCTGAAAGCCCGTCGGGTTATCATCGACTATCGCATCGAAGAAGGCGTGCTGCATTGCACCGTCGAAGACGAAGGCAAAGGTTTCGATTACGCGCAATACACCGACAATTGGAACCCGCTCTCGGAAGAAGGACTGAACCAGTTGAACGGTCGCGGGATTTTCCTGACCAAAGCGTTCTTCGACGAAGTCAACTACGTCGGACGCGGTAACATTGTTGAATTGGTCAAAAACCTGAACGCGTGCGAAATGGCCGACATGATGGGGTGAGGTGTTTTTACCGCGACGCGAAAGCGCAAAGATTCGCAAAAAAATGATACTCGCGCAGAGACGCAGCGGCGCAGAGAATTTTAAAAAACGAATTCCACCGATCACGATAATTCGGTGGAATTTCATTTTAATCTCATTGATTTTTTCTCTGCGTCTCCGCGCCTTTGCGTGAAAAAATCAAAACTCCGTCCCCCTATAATTTCTTCACGTCCCTTTGCGACCTTCCCGTAGCTTTGGCGTAGGTGGACGCCTTTGCGGTGAATTTTTTCTACCGTCATTTTCCCAAACAGAACGTCGAAAAAATCGCGTCGAGCACGTCCTCGTCCAGCGATTGCCGTCCAGTAATCAGATCGAGTGCCGCCACCGCTTCCGTCAAATCCACAACGAGCAATTCGGGGCTCAACTCCGAGGCCAAACCTTGCGCAACGGTTTGTAACGACTCGACCGCGCGGCGAATGGCTTCCGCATGGCGGCGATTGGTCACGAGGCCCGTTTGCTCCGCTGCGCCTGTGCCGCCCAATTGCTCGACAATCGCTTTTTCCAGCGGCCCAATGCCTTCGCGAGACTGCGCAGAAATCTGAAATACGCCCCGTCTGCCAGCCCCGGCAAACAACTGAATCTCCGATTCGAGCAATCCCGAAGGACGCAGATCGATTTTGCTGGCCACGACCAAATGAGGCAATTTCCGCACGCGTTCGTATTCGGCTTCGGCGGCGTGGGCGTCCTGGCAATCGACAAGGAACACAACAAGGTCCGCGCCTTCGAGTTCCGCGTGCGTGCGCTGGATACCGAGCGCTTCTACCTCCTCGGGCGTTGCACGCAGTCCCGCCGTATCGACGATCGTCAACGGAATGCCCGCCAGATCGACCTGGGCCTCGATGGTATCGCGCGTCGTGCCCGCGTGGGGCGAAACGAGCGCCCGCTCGCGTCGCAGCAACCAATTGAACAACGACGATTTGCCCGCGTTCGGCGGCCCTGCCAATACCAACCGCGCACCGTCGCGCACATAACGCCCTCGCCGCGTCGTATCGAGCATTTCGCCCAACCGATGCGTGCAATCGTCCACCACGCGCCCGAGCCGCTCGCGCGTCTGAAATTCCAGGCCTTCCTCGGGGAAATCGACGAATGCTTCCAATTCAGCCACAACGGGAATCAGCGCCGCGCGGATGCCCCCGAGTCGAGCCGACAGCCCGCCGCCCAACTGGACGAGCGCCGCGCGACCGGCGATTTCCGTTTGCGCGCGAATCAGATCGCACACTGCCTCGGCCTGCGCCAGATCGAGTTTTCCGTTCAAGTACGCCCGACGCGTGAACTCGCCCGGGTTGGCAATACGCGCACCGGATTCGATACACGCTTCGATGGCTTGCGAAACGACTACATGCGAACCGTGCAGGTGCAGCTCAGCGACGTCCTCGCCCGTGTAGGAACGCGGTGCGCGCCACAGCACCAGCATCGCTTGATCGATCACGGCGTTTTCATGCACGGGACGATGCAACTTACCGAGTGTCAACACGCCGGGCGCGATGGCGTTGACGGCAAGGCCCGGTTTATCGGGGCGAAAGACCTCTTTCATCACATCGACGACCGCCGCACCGCTCAGGCGCACAATGGCGATGGCTCCGTCCCCCGGAGCCGTCGCCCGTGCAACAATCACATCGTTTTCCGATTCGGTTGCTATCGCCCGCGCCATGGGAAAGCGTCCTTACTGGGTCAAACCTTGGATCATTTCGCTCAACACCCCCGACGCCGGGCCGCGATGGCAAACCAACCCGCCGTTGAAGCGAATCACCGCCTCGGGCGCTACGTTGAACGGCGCGCCGTCGAACTGGCAAACCGTGCAACCGGCCTCGGATGCGATCAACCAGCCCGGCATGTGGTCCCACGTCACGTCGGTGCCTCCGTCGTCGCGCGACCGGCGCACATAGGCGTCGATTTCGTTGGCCGCCACGGCGAGGTACTTCGCCTGGCTGTCCATTTTGACGGGTTCGATTTCGCCCGGAGCAAACGCCGACGCGGTATTGCCCCCATGAGCGAGCGACACCGCCACGCGATAGGGTTTTGTGTAGCCGCCCTGAGCCGTTTTCAGCGGTTCGAAATCCAAGTCGCCCGATTCGGAAATTTTGGCAATCCAAGTGCCTTTGCCGTGAATTGCAAACGCCAACGCGTTATCGATTCCGAGCGGCGTGGTGTTCGGCGAATGCGGAACGGCCATCGCGCCGAAACGCGGTGCGCCATCGACAAAATACCCAAGCGCAATGGCGTAGTACCGCCCGCCGAGATAGCCTTTCGTGCCGTCGATGGGGTCGAGCATCCACGTCACGCGGCCCGATTCAGGCACGTCGATCACCTCGGGGCGCACCTCGACGCCGTAGTAACGCGCGGAAACCTTCGCCGCTTCCTCGACCACCTGTTCCTGCATCGAGCGCGGTTCCTCGCACACGAGCCCATCATCCGGAAAATGATCGGCGAGCAGTTGCTGGACCTGAGACTGGTGCAGCAAATCCGCGATGGTCACGGGCGATTTGTCCTCTTTCTTCCAGCACTGCACGTCCTCGCGGTACCGCTCCGAGCCAATTGCCTGTCGGTTCATCAGCGCCAGTGCGCGGGTAATGCGGTCCTGCTCGTCCGCCGGAAGGTCGGCGATGAGACTGTTCAAACTAGCCATAAAGTCAGACATCCTCTCTCGAATTGGGTTGAACTGTGGTTCGTTCCGGGTTTTGGCCGCTAGAGAAAAGCGAAATGGCCGCTGTCCATTGCGATGACGCGCTAAAATAATGATCCACCATATCCAAATTCGCTTGAAAATAGATCAACTTGGTGTTCTCAAAACGAGAAACACGAAAAAATTACACGAAAGGGAAATTTTTTCACAAAACTCTAGCATAAAGCGTCTCCCCAAATGCCCCCCCTTCTCCCCAGACTAAAAAACGGCATTCACCGCCGGTTGTGGCCTGCCACATCTTACCCTGCTCGAATCGAGGCAGTGGCCCGGTATTTAAACCAAAAAAAGCCGTTTGCTTTCCCCCCCGACATTGAGATCCGCCTGAACCGAATTGAAACGCTTACCGAACATTCTCACGTCTATCGTTGGCATCACCCGATTGAAGGGGCACTTGTAATTCACGCGTGGAGCACCAATTGGGAGAACCGACCAGCTGAACGCCACTATTACGGTGGCATGATGATCGAACAAGCAAACAGCAGCATTCCAGAACTAATGATGCTGGATGCCTCGTTCGCCACCCGCCGCGAGCACGGTATCGAGCTCACCATCGAACGGGAAATTCTGGGAAAACGCCTTGCCGACATCCTCCCGCTTGACCCATCGCAAATTTCGGATCTCGCCCACCGGTTGGTTAGACTCCACAGCCATATCGGGCCTATTTGGGGCCAACCCTGGATCGACACGCGCGTTGGCAAATCTCTAAAAGAATCGGTCTCCCGGCGGTTCCAACAACTGCGGGACAAATTACCCGAAGAGTTTCTTCTCTTATCGTCCAGACAAAAAAATCAATTGCTGGACAATTGTCATAAATGCATCGATAGGATCGCGGCCTGTCCACCGCGACTGGTTCACGGAGACCCCAATCCTCGAAATCAAATCCAACGCCCTGATGAACGAATTGTCTGGCTCGACTTCGAATGTACCCACTTTGGTACGCCATGGGACGACATCGTTTCCCTCAAATTGGAAACTTTTTCGAACGAAAAAGATTTCGACTGTTTCCTGGAAACGTATGGGGAAATCAGTTCGCCCTCCCTTCACATTCGGAAAGACAACCTGATGCTTTTCCTCCGGCTGCGACTGCTGGAACTCTGTTGCCATTCTGGTTCTTATTGCCAGAATCCCAATAGTACATCGGAGCAAGTTGATAGAGAAACCAGAGAACAACTTCGTTTCGAAAAAATGCTGATCGACACGATTTAAGGGCGCGATTGTACAACTCCTTCACGTGACGTTCCTCGAATTCCGCTTTGCAATCGGTGCCATTAAAATGAAATTTTCCGATCACCTCTTTTCATTGCTTGGGCAACCAGCTCCATGGCGAGGCCCACTCGACATGGGTCAGGACGCTCCTCCCTGCGTTAAGTACTACCGTTCGCTCTCGTATGAGGAACAAACGCAGGCGATCGCCGATTTGATTCAATGGCTTGCTCAAGTGGTCGAAAGCGACTACTCAAATCCTAAAATAACCGAGCTCATTGATTTCCTCCAGGGTGTTTCATTTGCGATGACACCCGAGCTCAGAGGAATCCTCAACGCCTTATACGCAAAGAATCCTTCGCCACGCTTGCTACATCGGGTCCTGTGCTTTGAACAACGCACGCATGAGCCTCAGATATGGAATGAATATGAATCGAAAGTTTTAGATGCCGTCGAAAAAGACGGTTCATACCCATTGAACCAAATTCTGGTTTGCGATTTAGTAAGATTGATGGGACTCGATTATCGATTAACTCTCGTCGAAATAGTGCATCGAACAATTGTTCTTGAAAATCAATGCGATGTTCAAGGTGCTGGACTGTACGCGCTATTTCATATCGAAATGAATGTGAAATGTTTTCCCTCCTCCACGGAAGAGATAACGTTACAGGATTCGGACATTGCCCATTTGAATCAAATTATTGCGGACGAAAACTATTCCCACCAAAGCAAATTCATCCGATGGCTGAAAGACCTCGCCTGAATCGCGATTGGCTTGAAAAGCAATTCTTTGACAGCCAAATAAGTAGCGTCTCGATAAACTGTCGCTCAATCATCCCTTGCATTTCCTTCGCGACTTGGCGCCTTTGCGGTAAATTCATTCATCACGTATCAAAATCATTCAACGAATCCATATTGCCTCTTGCCCGGTCTCGCAAATCCGGCGAGGTTGTCCTTCAACTCCAATTGATGCAGGAATCCGTCCATCCATGCGCCTACTTGTCCTGACCACCGAACCACTTCCGCTACCTGGATTACCGACAACGGGCGCCGGATTACGCGCCTGGGGCCTGGGGTTCGGGCTGCGGTCCGCCGGGTTCGACGACGTGCGCATGGCGTTTGCCGCCGACGCGATTCGCGGCCTCGATGTGGACACCAGCATCGTCCCCGGCGTGTTTACGTTCGAACGAGGCAAGCTTGGCGAGTTCATCGAGGAGCAAAAACCCGACGCGATCGTTCTTCAACACTGGGGCATGGCAAGCGCGTTGCCCGAGGTCCATTGCCCACTGGCCATCGATCTAGCCGGGCCACATTTACTCGAACGCCAGCTTTGGGGGTCCAAGGATTTGGCGGGCGACCTGCGCGAAAAAGTTGCCGCTCTCGCCCGCGCCGACCATGTCGTTTGCTCGGGGGAATTCCAGCGTCATTATTTTCTGCCGTTTCTCTTCCAGGCCGGTTTCGACCCCGGTGCCAGCGCGAAGCTTTGTCCCGTGATTCCTTTCAGCGTCTCGCCCAGCATCCCGACGCCCGCCGACGACCGCGATCTCTCGGCGTTTGTGTATAGCGGTTTCTTTCTGCCGTGGCAGGACCCGAGCAACGCGCTCGATTGGACGCTTGAAACGCTTGACGAGCGCGATAAAGGAAAACTGATCGTCGTGGGCGGCGCGCACCCGGGCGGTGACGTGAGCGGCGGGCGTTACGACGCGCTGCTGGCAAAGCTGGACGCGCATGAACGCGTCGAACGCCACGGCGTCATGCCGTTCGAGCGTTTGCTCGACCTGATGCGCCACTCGGGGACGGCGATTGACCTGATGCCGCGCAACCCCGAACGCGAACTGGCTTTCCCGACGCGAACGATGTTTTTCCTGTGGGCTGGGCTGCCCGTGATTCACAACGATTACGACGAGTTGGCCGAACCGATCGATCGCGCCAAGGCCGGTTGGGTGCTCGACCCCAACGACAAAGACAAGTTCCAGCAAACCGTCAAACGCCTCGTCGGCCACAGCGAAGACGTCGCCCGCCGCGGCCAAAACGCCCAGGACCTGGTACGCGAAAAATACACGTGGGATAAAACCATCGAGCCGCTTGCTGCGTGGTGCCGCGATCCGCACCGCCGCGAAGGCAAACGCCCGGTGACGGTCTCTGTTCCCACTGTGCCCGCTTCGGCGACCGAGCGCAAGGAACGCAAAAAACGCCGCGCCCGCAAAGGCCAGGTCACGTACTCTCCTCCGCCGCCCGTCGCCGGACCCAACCGGTTGCAACAAGTCCTCTCGCCCCTTGCCCTGTTGGTAGCCCTGCCAATAGCCTTGGTGCTCGGTGTTTTTTTTGGATTGGCGGAATTGACCCGAATTGTTACAAAGCGCTAGACTCAAGTTGCCAGTAAAGTAATCGAGATTTGACGTGCGACAAAATCATCGGGGCAATAGATGAATATCTTCAACTCCCTGTTCGATTGGCAGGACGCAAAAACAATCCAGAGAATTTCCAACCCGACCCAGAACCGGGCCGACGTTAAAGCTTATGCTATTTTCCGATATCTTTCTCTGATTCTTTGTATTATTTTCCTGATCCTGTCCCTCTACACTTTTGCAGGATACACCGATTTTCTTTTCCAACATTTGTTCGGCGTCGATTACGCCAATCAAGATATTTCAGAAGCGTTCAAACGGTCCTTTCGCATTCAAGTCGGCATGATCCTCCTTTTATTTGGCGCCGCATTCCAAATGATTTACCTCTACGTGTCGGACGCCTACATTTGTCGAAAACTCATCCAGGATAGCATCCATTCGCCCCGACCGGCGGAAGAAGTTACAGAATGAAAATCGTCGCCGTTTCCGACGAAGAAATCCGTTTTCGACCCGACGCGCGTGAGACTTGCGATCTCCTTGTCAATTGCGGCGATTTGTCTCCACACTATCTGGAAAACGTGCTGGATCGGTTTTCCCCACGTTTTTCCCTGATGGTGCATGGCAATCACGACAATCGATACTTTATATCGTCCGATCATACGTGCAGCGGTTACGGGGAAGTTTACAAAGGTCTCTTTATTTTGCGTAAAAAAGTGATCGCCCTAAAGAAACATCTCGGCAAAAACCTTTATGTTGCCGGGTTTTCCGGTTCGAGGTCCTACGGCGATTTCCCATTTCATTTTGAAGAAAACATGGCTCGCAAGTTTCGTAAAAAACTCGAACGTCGATCTCTTATTGGTATGCTGCCACGTATCGACATCATGCTTTCACACACACCACCGCATCTCGACAATGTATTTGCCGAAGTGGACAATTTCCACGCCCCTTCCGTTGAACTGCGCGGAATTCTCGACCGCTTTTTTCCACCGCTATGGTTCTACGGGCATCTTCACCCCAACTACTACAAAATCCCTCTGAATTTCAAGATCATCCGTAACAACCGAATCTGCTACTTGATCAACACTGTCCCCGTTCGCCAGGTGGAAATCGACGAAAATACCATGGAACTGAAATCGATCTCGCCCAAAACCGATTGGGTGGAAATCCACCTTTAGCGCATTTATCGTCAATTTGTAGTCCTTAAATACCTGGTTACATTTTTTTGAATCCCTAAGGGATTCCATATCCGATAGCCCTTCAGGCTTGTTTGCTATGTCGCGGCGAACGGCCTCATCTCAAGGGATTTTCGGGCTTTTGGAAATCAAACTTTGCCCTACTATACCGGAAAATCCTCTAAACGAAACAGGGACGGAGCACACCGGCTCCGTCCCCATACGTTTTACTTCGCGATTCTAAGCGACTTGGCGCCTTTGCGGTAAATCCTTTACTCCGTCCCCGCGGCTTCCATTTCCTTCTCCGCAGTGTCGGGCGGCAGCATCGTGAAAAGCGGCGACGGCGCGTTCAGCTTCTGCCCGGGCGCCAGCGTTCCGGCTTCCCACGTGCCCACCGCGTCCGTGTGATCGTAACGCAACACCAAGTGTTTGCCGCGCGCGTCTTCGACCGTTTCCGTGTATTGGCGACCGAAAATCTGGCCTTCGTAGCCCAGGATTTCGCGCAATTTCTGGCTGCTGAACGGCAGAATCGGCGACCATAGCACACCCAGCCAATCGATGGCTTGCAGCGCCGTGTACACAATCGTGCCCGCGCGTTCGGCGTCCGACTTGATGACGACAAACGGTTCCTGCTGCGTGATGTAAAGGTTCACAAGACTGCTCAAACGCAACAATTCAGTCACCGCCGCACGGAACTTCACCGCATCGTAGAGCATACCGACCGTTTCAAAGCCGCGTTTAATTTCGTCGAGCAATTCGCGGTCTTTGTCCGTCAAATCGCCCGGCGTCGGCACCGCGCCGTCGAAGCGCTTGAACGCAAACGACAACATCCGGTTTGCCAGGTTGCCCCAGTTTTTAATCAACTCGTTGTTCACGCGTTCGACAAAATCGTCCCACGTGAAATCCACGTCGTTCGACTCGGGCGCCAACGCCGTCAGCGCGTATCGCCACGCGTCGGATTGGTAACGTTCCAGCACGCCAAGAATCGTGATCGAATTGCCGCGGCTCTTGCTGAACTTACGCCCGCGCATGTTCAGGTACTCGTTACTCGGCACATCGTACGGCAGATTCAATCCGCCATACGCCCACAGCATGCCCGGCCAAATGATCGTGTGGAACGGAATGTTGTCCTTGCCGATGAAAAAATACGACCGCGCGTCCGGATTCACCGACGCGTCCCACCAATTGCGCCATGCGTCCGCGTCGCCCGCGATTGTTGACCATTCCTTTGACGCCGCAAAGTACCCAATCACCGCGTCATACCAGACATAGATGCGTTTTTCGTCGTAACCTTCGACGGGGATTGTAATGCCCCAACTCATATCGCGCGTAATGGCACGCCCGCGCAGTTCGCGTTTTTCCAGTTCTGCGCGTGTGAAGTTGAGCACGTTCGTCCGCCAATGATCTTTCCCGGTCGAAACCCAATCGAGCAGCGGCTCGTTGACTTTGCCCAAGTCCAAATAAAAATGCTCGGTCTCGCGCACTTCCAGGTTCGTATTCCCGGTTGTTTTCGAACGCGGATTTACCAACTCCAACGCATCGTAAAGCGCGCCGCACTTGTCGCATTGATCGCCCCGCGCGTCCTCGAAACCACATTTAGGACATGTGCCTTCGACATAACGGTCCGGCAGGAACTTGCCCGCCTGCGGATCGAACAGATGGTTTTCCGTCGCCTTGTAAATGTATCCTTTACCGTAGTGGTTCATGAAAAAATCGTGCGTCACATCCCAGTGATTCTGCGTGTCGGTGTGTGTAAAGAGATCGAACGTCAGCCCCAGCTTCTGATAGCTTTCGATGAACTTCGGGTGAAAACGATCAACCACTTCGGCGGGCGTAATGCCTTCCTCTTCAGCACGTACCGTCACCGGCGTGCCGTGAGAATCCGATCCACTGACCATCAGCACGTTGTGGCCGTTCATGCGTTGAAAGCGCGCGAAGATATCGGGCGGCAGATACGCCCCCGCGATGTGTCCGATGTGCTGTTCGCCGTTGGCGTACGGCCAGGCAACGCCGACCAGAATATTCCGGGGCTGAGTCGTCATGTCGGGTCCAATTCGTTCCAATCAAAGATGCGCCGCGATTCGCCGCGACAGGTGCAGACCTGTACGACAAGCCCCGACGGAGGGAAAGGATAAAGGCAAAAGGAGGAACGATGAATTTTAGACTGGATAAGAGGGATGGGCAGGATGGGAAAGACTTCCCGGGGAACGCCAATCTCCCAATTGGCGAAAATTCCAAGAGCCGA
The DNA here is from genome assembly GCA_964580585.1 of uncultured Candidatus Sumerlaeota bacterium. Taxonomy (GTDB): domain Bacteria; phylum Sumerlaeota; class Sumerlaeia; order SLMS01; family JAHLLQ01; genus CAZOKZ01. Next base: position 28,292 of record CAZOKZ010000035.1, read on the forward strand.
TCAGGACATCGACGATCCCAGGATTAAGAAAACTATCCTTGTTTGAAGAAAAACTGATCCAACTTTCGCTGAAACCGCGTTTTGGGGTCCTGATCGATGGAATGCCCCAAGTTCACGCAATGCGTACACGAGCAACGGCAGTCGCGAATCCAGTTGCGCTGGCGGGTGGCTTCTTCGCCGAACCAGACGCTGTTCCAATCGTAACCGTTCGCGCGTAAATCGCCGATTTCATCCAGCAATTCGCAAAACCGCAGCCGCCCGTCGGGCTCCAGCACCGCCAGATTTACCCCTGCCTGGCATGTGGCGGGAATTTTACCCGTCGTGATATGCTGGCGCTGGTAACGATACACGCTTCGGATGTACGCAAGGCGCACGGGGCGTTCTTCAACAAAGCGTTTGCCCATCAAACGGTCGTTTACCGCCATGGATTTTCGCACAATGTGGTCGAATTGCTCAGGCGTCGGCGGCAACAGATCCGGGTCCTTTGGCGTGCCGCGCAAGCACTCGAACATCATGCCATCCACGTCCTTGGTCGTCGAAACCCAGTCGGCAAGCCGATCGATTTCCTCAATATTCTGGTTATTGATACACGTCAGCGTCAGCAACCGCAGACGCGGCCACGGTCCCTTGCCCTCGCGGGCGAGCGCTTCGCGTCGGGCGCGCATTTCCGAAAGCGCCTCCATCGACTCGAACAACTTCTCGAAGTTGTTCTTCACGCCGCGCAATCGATCGTGCGTTTCCTTGAAACCGTCAAGACTGTGCCCCACCGTCACCATCAGGTGCGGATTTTCGTCGAGCACCTGCTCCACCACCTGAACGATACGCTTGGTCAAAAGCCCATTGGTTGGCATATCGAGCGTCTGGATATTGCACTCGCGCGCAAAAACGCCGACGATTTCGGGCAACTCCTTGCGCATCACCGGCTCGCCGCCACTGACCAGCAAATGCGGAAAATCCGGCATCGATTGGGCAATTGTCGTGATTTCGTCCAGCTTTAAGTTTTTCGTGTCCGCGTTGTTCAGGTTCATCCAGTAAAAACACGTTTCGCATTTCGCGTTACAGATGTTCGTGACAAACATCGTCACAACCTTCAGCGAACGGCGGATGGCATTCTGGGTGGCGTCGAGCGCCAACGGGGCGGGTGTAACAACAGCGGTGGACACAGATAGATTCCTTTTGAATCGAATACTCTTCTGTCAAAACTTGGGACAGGAATGCTCTCGCGTCAAGGGAATGCGGATTTCCCGACTCCGCATTCATACGAACTCTGCCGTTTGGCCCTTAGTTCGGCGAAAGCCTTTTGCCAACCGCTTCCTGAATCCACTCCCAAACCTCATTCACCGGGTCGGGATGTAAAAACCCGCTGGCGGATTCGTGGGCGCGAAGGCCCATGTCTTTCCAATCCGCGCGAGCCGACCACGCGCGTTCGAGCGCCTCGACCATCTGTTCGCGACGTGAGGACGGGGCGAGGAATCCGTTTTCTCCCTCGACCACTAAATGGCGCACGTCGCCGACATCGGTCACGACAGCAGGCCGCCCGCAAATCATCGCTTCCACAAGGGTCAGCGGCATGCCTTCGTTGTGCGACATCAACACCAGCAAATGGCACCGCCGCCAAACGGACGCGATGTCGTGTTCGTGACCGCGAAAAATCACCTTGGATTGCAGGCCAAAGAACTCGACCAGTTCACGCAGGTGGTCTTTGTCTTTACCCTCGCCGACAAACTCCAAAACCCACGATTCGTCGCGCCAATGAACGCGGTTGAGAGCATCGAGCAGGAGATCGAGCGCTTTCGACTGACAATCGAGCCTCCCCACAAATGCCAGACGAAGCGGAGCATCTTCGGGCCAGGGTAAACATTCCCGACGCACCAGATTGACGGGATTGCGGAAGATTCGCGCCTGCTCAAGCGATCGGCAAAGCTGGCGCGTTGCACGATCCCATATCGGTTGCGACACCAACAAAATCAAAGCGGCGTTCTCGAAAAAATCACGCAATTCGGTTAACTGACGAACTGCCAACGGTGGAAGATGTTCGCTGTTGGAATGCGTTGCGATCACGGTGGGAATGCCTTGATCGCAACACCAGCGCAAAATACTCGATGCCCTTATTGATTGAAAAAGAATTCCCTCATTGAAAACAACCACATCGGGTCGCCACGACAGAAGCGTTGCAGGCGGGAACCAGGACCTTGGCTTCAGGCCAAGGAAACGCTGTCCCCATTGAACCCAGCGTTTTGCTGAAGAATGAGAAGCGATTGCGTAAAACGCAACTCCTGCTTCTTTCAATTCCTCGACTTTTGGGCCAGCCAATTGCCCCGGATGCCAGACACCAACGTCATGCCCCTCGTTCCTGGCGAGCGTGGAGATGGATGCCCACAGGAACTCACTTCCTCCCCAGGGACTGTCATTCATCAACGTGACAATTGCTAGACGCATGAAAGCGTTAACGCGTTCTGGAGCCCGGTGCTCCCTTAAATATAGGGCAAGAATGCCTTATAGCATTCCGTCGGAATATCGATGATGCTGTAATTTTTCGACGAAACGAACAAGAGCACCTGCTTGCCTTTGCCGAGCAGTTTCTGGGCGCCATCGTAAATCTGATGTTCCATCGTCACAAACTTGCGATTGAAACCCGCCACGCGGATTTTGATGAAAATGCGCTCGAATTCTTTGGATTCCTGCAAAAATTTGTGCTCGTACGAACGCGTCAGCACGTACCACGAGGTGTCGGACAAATTGAACGAGGGAATCGCGTGATTGAAAAACAGCTCGCGTGTTTTCCCCACCCACATTCCGTACTGAGCAAAGTACACGTTTCCAACCGAGTTGGTGTCCTGATACGTCGCCACCAACGAATGCACGAACCACTTGCCTTCAAACCAGGACGAACCGGCTTTCTGAAGCCCGGACACATCCGCCGACAAATCCGGCTGAGCCACCACCAATTCGCTCTCACCCTCTTTGACCAACGGGGCGGCAGGCACGCTCACGACGGCAACTTCACCCGATCCCTTCTCTTTGGGACGAATGCTTTCCATCGCGCCTTTGACGTCGCCTTCGGCCAAACGATCCATCACGCCGGATTTTTCAATCTTGTCGTAAGCACCGGTTTTCTTGATTTCTTCAACGGCTTTGCGCGTTGCGATGCACACAATCGCGTGAATCAACGGAACCAGCGCGCCGATGATCATCAAAATCGGGAATTGCTCGAAGTATCCGATGCCGAACACGCCCAGCGAAAACGCCGCGAGGGAAAACAGGGTCGTTTGCGTGAACGAAGTGAACCGCGCCTCGAATGTGGTGCGGAACAGAAACACCATCGCGTATCCCACGGCGAAGGACGCATAGAACGCCATGTAATATTCCAACTCTACCGGCATGGTGCAGGTAATCAATGCCGTGATCGCTGCGATCGAAAATGGAAGGATGGGCGATTCAAGCGCGTTTTTAGGAATCAGCGACAGGACAACCCAATCGGTTTTCTTGAGCGCATCCATCTGGAACCACTTAAGCGCCACATACCCACTGTCGAGCGTCGAAATAATGCATAAACACAGGAAAATGACGTACATCACCCGGAACATCAATGGGGTGGAAAGATCGCTCAAGAACAGGAAACGAAGAATGAAATCCTTGGCGTGAAACAGCCCGTCCGCCGATTGCTGCAGAAGCGAACCGCTGATGCCGAGAAATTCCGCCTCGTGAAAAATCGCCAATCCCAATGTGCCGTGGAACAACAATACGCCAAAGAAAATCAACCCGCCAAAGGTGTACGCGGCACCGATATTCGATTTTTCACGTCGGATCTGAATCGCCCGCTGCCATTGCTGGATATCCAGCCAGGGACCAAGCAATAATCCCACGACGATGGGGATGAAAAATCCCGAAAATTTATACGATAGAAACGGTTCGTGCCCTGCTCCGAACGAAGGCAATCGCTCGACCGTGGCGAAATACGATCCGCCCCCCCAACCAATCAGCAGGATCGACAAAATAATAATCGCCGACATGGCAAAGTGAGACCATTTCAACCAGGCAATCTTGAATTGCTCGCCTAGCAGCAACCCCGCCCCCATCATCAGAAGCGCAATCAACCACGGATTCACCCCAAGCGGGATAAAGATGTACTTGAACAAGGCAAAGAACGTCAGCGCGATGGCGACGACCTGATACAGCAAAAACACCCAACGCAATTTGCCCACGGTCTGCAGGAAATGCTTTTCAAAATCCAGACTACTCTCAAACCGCTTTGCGATGTATTGCGTGAACCAGCCAAATGCAATCAGGCCAATGGCATTGGGGATCGCAAAAGCGAGCAATCCGCCCAATCCGAACTGAATAGCCATTTGGACCGAGAAAAAGAGGCCCAGCCCCCACGTCCAGGACAGGGCAATCGAGAAACCCCAAAGCGGGGGGTTCAGTGCTTTCAACTTCAAAGGATAGAGTCCTCTCTTTGGCTCAAATACCGGACAACCCGCGTGGCGCAAATCCCCATCGATGGGGTCCGATCCGTGAAAAATCGGGAATACCGGTCACGGCGGGGCGCGACACTCGCACAGGCATTTGAACCCGTTCAACGCTTAAATGCCCTCTTTGCCGAGGAGAATGATGGAAGACTTTATGGGCCTTCCTTCAATGGGCTATTCCAGCCGTATCGCTGCAAATGAGCGTTCAATAGGAATTCCTGCCAAGCCCACTATTTTGGGGTTGTCAGGCCAATCCGGCATGTGTTTGGCTAAATCCTACCAAGTTGGTAGGTATTTATTTTGCACCGGAAGAAACCCCATGATCGCCACAGCCCCCTTGCCGTCGCTGAAGGAAATCGAACGCCTCAATGCTGACTTTGAATTGGCTCCCGCCGAAGAAATCATGCAGTGGGCCGTCGAAACCTATGCGCCGCGGATTGTGGTAACTTCCTCCTTTGGCGCCTCGTCGGGGGCCATCTTGCACATGCTCAGCCAGATTAATCCCGACGTGCCGATCGTGTTTCTCCAGACCCATTATCACTTTGAAGAAACCCTGCGACTGCGCGACCAGTTGGCCGAATTGTACAACCTGAACGTGGAAAACTGGGAAGTCTGGGGCGGGCGTCCGGCGTTTTTACGCCAATATCCCGACGATTTGAACAAACGCGAGAACCTTGACGGTCAACATATTCCCGATGCCGCCATCGACCAGGTAAAAACGGGCATCGATCTGTGCTGCTGGATGAATAAAGTCGAACCGTTGCAACGCGCGTTGCGCAAGCGACTGGCTTACATGACCGCCCTGCGACGCGATGGCGGTTCGGAAGTGCGCGCGCGAACGAAAATCCTGGAATACTACCAGTCGCCGCAACGCCAAGACCCCTTGGTGAAGGTCAATCCATTCGCCAATTGGGATAAGCGCAAGCTGTGGAAATACATTTACGATAACAAGGTACCCGTGCACGATTTGTTCCCGCTCGGGTACAAATCCATCGGCTGCCAGCCGTGCACGCAGCCCGTCGGCGACATGGACGACGAGCGTTCGGGGCGCTGGAGCGGTGTGTACAAGGTCGAGTGCGGGATTCACACCAACGACCAGCCGATCAATTTCTCGATTTAATACGAACCTTTTCACACCAAACCGGAAAAATCTTCCCCCTGGTTTCGTGCCAGGGGGATTTTGTAGCCTGACGAACGAACGGGAAACTGGCGGCGATCTTGCACAGATGGAATCCAGAACGTCCTGAGATGGGATCGCCTGCTCGGGGAACGGCGTTGCCCCCTTGCCCACCTCAGCTTAGAGATGATCGCCATACAGGGTATTTTTTCACCG
>CAZOKZ010000035.1:34103-47011 GCA_964580585.1 uncultured Candidatus Sumerlaeota bacterium
CGCCGCCATCATTCGCGCGCTAATCAGCCAGCACGACGATCATCGTTCGGAGTTCGCCTTTCATGTTCCTGCATTCGATCACCAAATGGCTGCACACCATGTACCCGATGGGCACGGTGGAAAAGTCGCCGACCGTCGAGCCTGACGGCTCGACCAACGTGCCCGGCGTTTATGTCGCGGGCGATTTAGCCGGCATCCCGCTGCTTAAATTTTCGCAACATACCGGCGCGCGTGTCGCCAAAGCCATCATCGCAGAACTGAACACAGATCAACCATCCAGCGACGAAACGTTGGATGTGGCGATTCTCGGCGCAGGCGTTGCCGGTATTTCGGCGGCACTCGAATGCGAGCGCGCGGGATTGAAATACGAAGTGCTCGAAGCCTCAGAAGCCTTCTCGACTATCGCCAATTTCCCGAAGAAAAAACCGATCTATCTCTACCCCACCGAAATGCAACCCGACGGCGAGCTGAAAGTAACGGGTGATGTAAAAGAATCGCTGTTGGAAGAATTACAGCAGCAGGCCCGCGATGCGAATCTGAAAATCCGCACCGGCGTACGCGCCACGCACATTGAACGCCGCGGCGGTGTGTTGCACGTCATGTTACCGGATAGCGATGCCATCAAAGCGCGTCGCGTGATCATTGCAATCGGACGCAGTGGTAATTTCCGCCGAATGAACGTGCCCGGCGAAGACCTGGACAAGGTCTCGAATCGGCTCTACGATCCTGCGGAATTCACAGGGCAAAATGTGTTGATCGTCGGTGGAGGCGACAGCGCCGCCGAGGCCGCAATTGCGCTCGCCGACGCAGGCGCCCACGTAACGATGAGTTATCGGGGGACGGAGTTGAATCGTCCCAAACCGGAAAACGTCGATCAGGTGACCGAACGTGTAAACGCGGGAAAAATCGACCTCTTGCTCAACTCCGTCCCCAGGGAAATCACATCGACGCACGCGACAATCGCCTTGAAAAACAAGGACGAAACGATCGAACTCGAAAACGACGTGGTGTTTGCGCTGATTGGCCGCGAGGCGCCGTTGGAATTTTTCCGCCGTTCGGGCATTCCCATCCAAGGCGAATGGAATCCCAAACGTTTATTGGGATTCGCATCGTTTTTGATTTTTTGCGTCTGGCTGTACTCTTGGAAAGGCGGAGGATTCTTCAGTGAATTTTTCCGCTTGCGCGATTGGTTTCCATTCAACATGCCCGGTGTCTTCGAGGGATTCAGTGCAGCGGCAAACGATCCTTCGACGCTGATCGGAACGTTGAAAATTTCCATGAGCGCCCCGTCCTTTTATTACACCATTGTATATTCGTTCATCGTTTTGCTTTTTGGCTTAAAACGCATCAAACGCCGTAAAACACCATACGTCAAAGTACAAACGTGGACGTTGATCGTCATTCAAATATTGCCACTCTTTTTACTGCCGGAAATCATCCTGCCGTATCTCGGCCACAATGGCGCGTTCGATCATGGACTGATGAAAACCATCGCAGACAACTTGTTCCCGGCCGTCGATTATGGTCAAGGGCGTGAATATTGGCGTTCGTTTGGATTCATCCTCGCGTGGCCCTTGTTTTTGTACAACTTCTTCACTCCGTCCCCGATGGGTTGGTGGCTGGCAATCGGTTGCATCCAAACGTTTGTGCTCATTCCCGGAATGATTTATTTCTTTGGCAAAGGAGCATACTGCGGTTGGATATGTTCGTGTGGGGCGCTGGCGGAAACGTTGGGAGATTCTCACCGCCAGAAAATGCCGCACGGGCCGTTTTGGTCGAAGCTCAATATGGCCGGGCAAATTATCCTCTGGCTGGCGTGCGGGCTGATGCTGTTGCGCATCGGCGGTTGGATTTGGCCGGATTCATTCGCGGGTGATGTGTTTAACATCTTGTTCGAGGGCAAACATTACGCCGCTGACGGATCGCTGGTCAAAAACCCCGCGAATTACAAATGGATCGTCGATGTCTCGCTCTCCGGAATCGTCGGTGTTGGATTTTATTTCTGGTATTCAGGCCGCGTATGGTGCAGATTCTTTTGTCCGCTTGCCGCATTGATGCACATTTTCGCCAAATTCAGCAAATTCCGCATCATCCCGGAAAAGAAAAAATGCATCAGTTGCAACGTCTGCACCAGCGTCTGTCACCAAGGCATCGACATCATGAACTTCGCCAACAAAGGCATCCCGATGGAAGACCCCGAATGCGTGCGTTGTTCGGCGTGTGTACAAATGTGCCCGACAGGCGTTTTGCAATTCGGCACCGTCGATAAAGAAGGCAACGTGGAAAAATACGATTCACTGGCGGCCAGCCCCGTATTGATGGCCGAAAAGAAGAGCGCTCCTAAATGACACCCAGTTGGATTCTTTGCGACCTCGGCAACACGCTCGTAAATTTCGATCACCGCACGGCGGCACGTCGGTTCGTTACGTTTCTTGTAACGCATCCGTTGCGCTTACGTGGTAAAATCCCCACCCAGGAAGCTTTCTTCAACTTCCTTTACGCGGGAACGGGAAACGGAGTATCGCGCAACACCTTGATGGATCGAGGGGCGGTGGACTTGCAATGGCTGGCCGAGGAAATTGGCCGTGAACTACACATCAAAATCAGCGAAGACGAACTCCGTCCCTTCTGGTGCGAAATTTTCACGACGATCAACCAGGACGTCGCCGACGCGATGCGCCGTGCGCGTGCAAAGGGGCCTCGCGTGGCGATTTGCTCCAGCACCAATGCCCCACACTGGAAATATATTCTCGGCAATTATCCTGAGTTGAACGACGTTTACGATTCCACGTTTTTGTCGTTCGAAATGGGAATTTCCAAGAAAGACGCGACGTTTTTCCCAGCGATTATCGACCGCGCCAACACACCGGGGACGGAGTTCCTGCTGCTGGATGACTTGGAGGAAAACATCGTCGCCGCGCGCGAATGTGGCATGGAAGCGGTTTTATACAATGGGCAATTGCCGGAACACCAGATATGGTCGTAACTTCAATTAATATTCTTCAACGTCATCGTCTTCGTCGTCATCGTCCGAGCTATGGTAATCGATGTCGTCGTCAACGTGAGCAACCTGGGCACCAGGCACACGCTCATAGTGCACCAATGCGGTTTCACCCACTTCGTATGGTTCACTCAGCACAATAAATTCATCGGGATTCGCCAGAATAGCGTCGCGGACTCGCGATTCCAGCCCATTGTAGTAAATCATCCAAAAGCCACCACCATCCGGTGTGGATTCCCGAATCCAATGCAAGATGGTGTTTTCTTTTTTGACGCCTTTGGGTTTCTCGATCGGCATTTCGCTCATGCCCTGATAGTAGATCATCGACCGTGTGCGGGCTCGAGTGCGCGATGTCATCACCGGTTCGTTCACTTGGCGTTCGTCCCGTAATCGATACGCGATTTCCCGCAACCCGCATCCGGGATAAAGCACATAGGCACCCAGCACGATCAGTTCAGCCACAACGATAACCGTAGCATACCCAATGGCGATTCGATTCTTTCCAATCGCTTGCAATTGATGCACAACGCCAACCATCAGAATCGGCAATAATGGCCCAATGGTGATATAATACCGTCCCACACCGGTCAGGTTGGAACTGGCGTTCAGTTGCGCCAACGTCATCGCCAAAATCGGCAACAAACACCAGTAACCCATCAGCCCCAAATACCGTAGCGGATGCGCTTCCGAAATCTCGGTTCCCGTGGTTGCTTTTTCGTTGTTGAATTGATGGCGAAGGGATTTCCAAAACCGCACGAGCAGGAAAATAATCCCTGCCGCAATGATAAGGCGCACTAGATCTTCGAAAGAATCGGAATCCGCCCATCCCGATTCCCCCAACACCAGATCCCCCGCCGAGCGGAAGGCTCCCCACAAGTGAAATTCACCCCACTCGAAACCGGATTTGCCCACTTTGTGTTGAACGCGCGACCACCAGATAATCACCGGCAACCATGCAGCGATCGGTGCCAGCGAAGCGCCTATTGCCCATTTGATTTTGCCCGCGAAACGTCCACGGTGACGGAGCAAGTAGAGAATAACGGTCGCCGGAATGAAAAGGTAGAGCAAATGCGAAAGAAGTCCGAACAATCCGGCCAACCCGTAGCTGATCGCGTATTTGCGCTCGCCCGAATCCAGGTACCGAAACAACGCAAAGGCCGCCCAAGCCGCCGATAAATACAGCCAGCTATACATGCGCGCGTTCGACCCAAGGTCGAAGACATACTGATTGGCTCCGGCAAGCGCCAGAACAAGCAACCCCTGGCGCTCGCCGAATAAATACGCTCCCAAACGCCACACAACGGCAATTCCCGCGAGGGCGAAAAACGCAGAAGGCAACCGAAGCGCAAATTCACCATTTCCGAACAAATCCGTCCAGAACCGCAGGAACACGAAATAACCGGGCACATGGTTGCGGTGCAGGCGCTCCTTGATCAGTTCCCAATAATCGTAATCCATCACCCGCAAGGTGATGAATTCATCGTTCCAAAGGGAATGACGATTCAAGAAGACGATATAAAAGATGGCGATCAGTGTGAGTAAAATACCGCCCCAAAGACGGTAAGGTTTGCTGGCGCCCGATTGTATTGATTGCTTGTCACTCATTCGATTTTATCGTACAAAACTCCATTTTCTATGAAACGCGTCAAACATTGAGGAGACAGGTTTACCGGCGCAATGTCAGTCTTGCCGCCGAAACATCAGTCTGCTAAATCGATTCAGTTTCATCAAAGTCGGTCATCTTGATCGACAAGCAACAAGAATTCCAGAACAATTGGAGCCGTTTGATCGTGACCTGTTCGCCTTCTCTAAACGGAGAAATATCTCTCGAAACCGGCTCGGGCAGGCGCATCGGAAAAATTCGCCCCGACCGCGAAGCGACCTTGCCCGAACACGAAGGCTCACCCGAAGATATTGCCCGCACGACCTGGTTCCTCTTTGAAAGTCCCAACATCACGGGCGCCTTCCTTCCCGTCGATGGCGGATATCGGTTCGGGATTTAAACGATGAATACGATAATAAAGACAAATGACGACCCGGCATCCTTCGCTTTCGCAGACTTGCTTTATTTTTCTATTCTTCGCGAATCGTTGCAACTCAGCGCCTTTGCGTGAATTCTTCTTCAGGACTTCCCATGGATACATTGCACGAACTCGGCGAGGACGGTTTCCTGGAACTCTTCCGCCCGATTTTCCAACGCCACACTCGCGATTTGATACTTGGAACCGGCGACGATGTCGCTGTAACCCCGCCAGAAGCCCCCAATCAACGGCTTGTCTGGACAATCGACTCGATGATCGAGGGCACACATTTTCGTTTCTGGCCGAATCTCGAAGACGCCGCCTGGCTTGGGCATAAGCTCGCCGCGTGCAATCTGAGCGATCTCGCCAGCAAAGGCGCCTGCCCCACCTACGCACTGCTCTCGCTCGGTGTGCCGGGCAACGCCTCGGTAAATCAACTGCGCTCGTTTTACGCGGGTCTCGACGCGCAGCTCAGCGAACACGGCGCCGCGCTGATTGGCGGAGACACCGTACGCGCGCCGCAATGGAGCCTGACACTGACGCTGGTCGGCACCCTGGAGGACACGCTGCCCGTCGCTGCGCGCGATCGAGCCACCCCCGGACAAAATCTCTACGTTACCGGCTGGCCGGGAGAATCGAGCGCTGGATTTCGGCTGTTGGAATCCGGTGAAAATACAAGCCACCCACTTGTCGAGGCGCATATTCGCCCCGAACCGCGCGTCGCCGAAGGCCAAACTCTCGTGCGTGCGTTCCAGGATCTCGCAATGATCGATATCAGCGACGGAGTGACCCGGGACGCCCGCCGATTAGTCGAAGAAAGCAACGTGCGCATCGTTTTGGACGAAACCGGATTCCCGCTGTCCCCTCGGTTGGTCGAAGAATGCGCGGCGCGCGGTTGGAATGCCTCCGAATTATTCCTGCACGGAGGCGAGGATTACGAGCTTCTATTCGCCACGGCTGCCGATCTTGAAACCGTAACGCGCGCGCTCGCAAACACACCGGTCGCGTGCATCGGGCACGTCGAATCCGGAACCGGGCTTGCCATTCGTCGGCAAAATGGCGAAGAGATGGACCTGACCCCGAAAGGATTCGAGCACTTCGACTCATGAACACTCCCCCGCCGATTTCCAATCTTCCCGACGATGTGGACACCATCGATCTGGAGCTGATTCAAGCCGATATCGATGACGACACACCCGAGGTGCTCGGCGCCGTGCTCGATTCAGCCCTCGCGGCAGGAGCGCTCGATGCCGTGTGCGTGCCGCTCGTGATGAAAAAAAGCCGCCCGGGGGTAAGACTGGAAATCCTCGTTCATCCCGAAAACACAGAGCGTCTGGCCGCGTTGATATTACGCGAAACGACTTCGCTTGGCCTGCGACGACTGCCCGTAAAACGCCACGGTCTGGCCCGACGCGTCGAAGAAATCATCTGGAACAACCATGTTATTCGTGTGAAATTGGGACTGTGGAACGGGCGGCCGATCAAAGCCAAACCAGAGTTCGAGGACTGCCGCGCCGCTGCTGCGGCGGAAAACCGCGCCTTGCGGGATGTCCTCGATTGGGCGCGTCAGGAAGCCGCTCGTTTTTTGGAACAATAACGTAAAAAGGTGCCCGCCCACCGGGCGGGAAACCGGTGGGCGAACGGGTTTGGGAGAGTGCACCGCTAAGTGCGGGCATTGGGGGTGTAGATTATTCTTCAGGCAGAGGGGGCAGTTCATCCGGGCCGCCAGGACCACGAGGACGCGGGCCATCTCCCCATCCTCGTTGCTCGTCTCCGCCCGGCCCACCAGGACCGCCTGGACCAAAGTCGCCACCGGGTCCACCGGGGCAAAAATCGCCGTCCGGACCATGACCACCGCGACGACCGCGCGGAGGCGGAGGCATATCGCCACCGTTCTCTTCGGCATACTGAATGCGCTCGCGCACTTTTTCCTGCATCCGCTCGGGCAGATCGGCGATCTTTTCGTCAATTTGCGCCCAATCGTCATCGCTCAAGCTACCGTCTTCGAGCAGATCTTTGACGAAACCCCGGAACTCGTGAATTTTGCCGCGCATTTCGTTCGCGATTTCACGTCCACGCGTGCGGCGATAATCGTGCAGTGTTTCTTCCTGATCTTCGGTCAGGACATTTTTCACCACCACGCGATGACCGAGGAAATTCTTCATCGCCACATTTTGCGCTTCGGTCGCTGCGTCGATCGCCGCGTTCACCGCGTCCGCGTCGGGTGAATCGGCATCCATCACTTCACGCAGGGTCTCGTACGCATCCTTCACGTCGCCCTTGGTCGCTTCGAAGGTTTCCTTCGAGACTTGATAGCTTTCTTCAAGTAAATCGATCTGGCTTTCGGTCAAGCCCAACTCGGCAACCAATTCTTCGTCATCCCAGAACCGGATCATTTTATCGAGTTGTTGAATCGGTGCTCCATCGGCAAACAATTGATGTCCTGGGAACGGAGGCATGTCGGGGCCGTGCGGTCCGCGTTCGCCGCCCCCACGATGTCCACGTCCACCTTTATCTGCCCAGGCGACCCGGTCCTGATCGCCTTGTGATTTGTCAATCGCCGGGCGAGCTGCGAAAGAAATCGCTGTTGTGACTGAAAGTGCAGTGGCTATCGCCAGAATGGATGTCGTGATGCGCTTCATGGTATCTTCTCCTGCTGAAATTCGCCGTCGTTTGGTCCCGGCTGTTGGAGAAAAGTAAAGAGAAGATAGTGCCCAAGTGCGCAATCAAGGCTAACGTGTTATTTATCAACAATGTACAAAAATTCACTCACCCACTTGGCCTAAAAGACCGTACCAAAGGGTACGGTTGGAACGTACGCCTCGGCCAAGACGTACAAAAAAGGATAAAGGATGAACGTTTGGAATAAGAACAGCTCGTCACGACCAGAGCAACAGACCGTATTCAAAACCGCCAGGCTAGGGCGCGTCGTGCCTGGCTTGCCCGAAGCTTGTAGGCAGAGGCGAATAGCGAGACTTGGATCTTAGAAATCTCTTATCGCCTCAAGCCCCTTCGATACCCAATTCCTTGATGCGGCGTTGCAGCGTTCGACGGCTGATGCCGAGCACTTCGGCGGCGCGAGTACGGTTGCCATCCACCGAGGCCAACGTGCGCTTCAGATAGATCGTTTCCACTTCCTCGAGCGGCAAACCGAGCGGAATATGCAATCCCTCGGTCGAAACGGATTTATCGCGCTGCAAGGTGTTGGGCAGATCGCTGGGCTGGATTACGTCGCCACGGAGAAAAACGAACGTATTTTCCATAATGTTACGCAACTCGCGCACGTTGCCCGGCCAGTGATAATCCTGGAGCACTTCGATTGCATCGCGTGAAAGCGACGGTGTGGGACGTCCATTTTCCTTGGCAAATTCCGCCAGGAAATGCTGGGCCAGCACAGGGATATCGCTGCGGCGATGACGCAGAGGCGGAGTGACGATTTGAACGACTTTCAAGCGATAGTATAAATCTTCGCGGAATCGGCCTTCCGCAACTTCTTCTTCTAAATCACGGTTCGTCGCGACGATCAGACGCACATCCACCTTGATCGTTTCGTTGCCACCAACACGCTGGATTTCGCGCGATTCCAAAACACGCAGTAACTTGACCTGCATCGAAAGCGGAATTTCACCCACTTCGTCCAGGAACAACGTCCCATGGTTCGCCATTTCAAAGCGCCCGGGGCGACGCGAGACTGCGCCCGTGAATGCGCCGCGTTCGTGCCCGAACAGTTCGCTTTCCAACAACGTTTCCGGCAAGGCCGCACAATGCACCGCAACGAAATCCTTCTTCGCGCGCGGGCTGATCTGATGCAACGCTCGCGAGACAACTTCCTTGCCCGTGCCCGATTCCCCTTCGACCAACACGGTGGCCTTTGTCGGACCAACCTGGCGAATCATTTGGTAAAGGTTCTGCATTTCGGACGATTCACCCACCATGCCTTCGATGCCAAAGCGCTTGTCGATTTGCTGGCGCAGCTCGAAATTCTCGCGAATCAGCCGACGGTGTTCAGCGGCTTTCTCAACCAGCACGCGAAGTTCCTTCACGTTGACGGGCTTCGTCAGGTAATCGAACGCGCCTTCTTTCAGCGCATCCACCGCCGATTCGATGGTCCCGTGCGCGGTCAGGATAATCACAGCGGGCGCCGGATTCAGCGTCAGTGCATGTCGCAGAACCCCCACGCCATCGATACCGTCCATCTTCAAATCCGTCACCACGACATCGACATCGTCGCTGTTCAGAATATGGATCGCTTCTTCTCCGCTCTCAGCGGTCGAGATATTGTTATCCGTACGGCTGAAGGCAAGCGTCAGACCTTCGAGAATTTCCGGTTGATCATCGACAAGGAGCAAATTTGCGGGCATGGTTCCTGGCTTTCTTTAGTTCCTGTTCAAATTGAGTTGTTGGTTGGGAAAGCAAATCCCGTCCCGAATCTCAGGATTTTATTTTATCATTGGTCTGATCGCCATCAAACTCGATCTCATCGAGTGGAATTTCGCTCGTTAGCGGTTCCGACGGCGGCAAGTTTGGCGTCTCGCGCATGCCCGCAAACTGAGCGGTATAATAATGATTCGGCGACAAAATGCCGCCCGAAATAATCATGCGCATCGCATCTTCGGTGGACATGTTGATGTCCAAAACTTGATCGGCGGGAACGAGCATCAAAAAACCTGTCGTCGGATTCGGCGTCGAAGGCATGAAAACAGACACCATCAACTTGCCATCGGGCATGTGGATGCATTCGCTTGTTGCGTAGGCAAACGCCCAGCAGTCCTTGCGTGGATATTCGATCAACACCACGCGTTTGACCGAATCTTTTTTCGACGTAAGGATTTTGATCACTTCTTTGGGCGTGGCATAGAAAAACCGCACGAGCGGAATTCTCGCAACGATCCCTTCACCCATATGAATCAGGCGCCGAACCAACAAAAAACGCGTCAGAATCCCAATGCAGATCACAAATCCCACCGAGATCAATAACGAGATCCCAATGGAAAGAGGCCCGGCAAATTTTTCGCTCCAGCCGACCATCTGAAGGGCTTCGCTGATGAGCGGACGCAGATGTTCACCCAACAGACCGTCGATTAAACCCATCAACAAGGCAATAGCCCAGATGGTGATGCCCGCCGGGATAATCGTAATCAATCCGCCGATAAACCGGCGCCGCAAGATATCCCAAACGCTGGGTTTCGGCGCATCGGGATGCCCGAGATCGGGGTTGCTTTCGTTGTAAGGAGTCAAAAACGTCCACCCTCTGAATGTTCTGCCAAGTGAAGTTAGCCTGCCAGCGATCGGGAAGCGCTAAAAGAATGCCCGGACCACTTCGAGCGGTCCAGGCAATTTATACCAGCAAAATCGAAACCCGATCCATGCGGATCACGCCGTTCTCCCGTCAGATTTGTTTCAATCCAAATTCCACTAACGCGATGATCATCCCAAGAACCATCGGCAGGAATGATCCCACCACCAATGCCAGTGGATGCCACCGATCCCTTGGCTTGACCAGAATGAAGATGATCCCAAATCCAAGAATCGAGAGAATCCCCCAACCCGTGCTGGTTTGAAAGGCCTCGTAAATCTGCCACAACCCGGCAGTCACCAGCATCAATACACCCAGGGCGATCAGCAGAAATCCCAATCCAAGTAGCATCTGTGTCATCCTCCGTCAGGGGAATGTTCATTCCATTCTCAGGCTTGTAAGGCGTTCAGTTTTTCTTTGATCGCCGCCACATCCGCCGCCAGTTTCGCGCAGTTTTCTTTTTCTTTTTGAACCACGTCGGCGGGCGCTTTCGCCACAAACCGCTCGTTGTTCAGCTTGCCTTCCGACGACTTGAGGCCTTTTTCCAGGAACGCGAGTTCTTTCTCCAGACGCGTCTTTTCCTGTGCCAGCAATTCGGGCGGAAGCACGACCAATATCGTCATCTCGCCCGACACGTAAGTCGAGGCAAATTTCGGGTGCTCAACCGTCTCGCCCACGTTGCATTCGGACACGTTGGCGAGCGATTGGATCGAGGGAAGTGCACCTTGCAAATACGTGCGCGCACCGGCGTTCTGGTTCTCGATCAGCACCTGAACCTTGGCTTCGATCGGCACGGCCATTTCGCCGCGAATGTTGCGAATGGCACCAATGACTTCCTGCAGGAGCGTAATCTGACCGTCGGCTTCCGCGTCGCGAGCCGATTCCGGCGCGGTCGGCCATGCGCCTTTACACAATGCAGGGCTGGCGAACGTGTGCGCGAACACACCGTTGGCAGCCAATTCCGGCGCAGCTTGGCCTGGCACACAGCCCGTCGTGCGTTCACGCAGAATCTGCCAGATTTCCTCGGTCGCGAACGGCATCACCGGATGCAAGAGGCGGCAAATGTGCTCCAGCACCGTCAGCAACACCACACGCGCGGTACGTGCGCTTTCCTCGCTGATACTTTCATCCTGCCCATACGCGCGACGCTTCACCAGTTCCAGGTACCAATCGCAATAGCTGCCCCAGATGAAGTGATAGAGATTGTGCACGTATTTATCGAACTCATAGTCGTCCAGATTTTTCGTTGTTTCGGCAACAACTTGAGCCAACTGGCTCAAAATCCACCGGTCTTCTGTGGCAAGTTGTCGCACTTCAAGGCCTTCGAGGAAGTCCTCGCCCTTGAGCGGTTCGGTCACCATCAACACAAACCGCGTCGCGTTCCAGAGCTTGTTGACGAAGTTGCGATAGCCCTCAAAACGCGTCCAATCCAGGTCGATATTGCGGCCCAAAGCAGCGTATGCCCCCACGGTCAGACGCAATGCGTCGGTGCCGAACTCGTCGATCACAGCGAGCGGGTCGATGACGTTGCCCTTGGATTTCGACATCTTCTCCCACTTGGCTTCGACGCCTTTGGGCAGATTGCCTTCCTGCTCGAACTTGCGGGCTTCCATTGGCGGAATCAGCTTCATGTCGCCGCCGGACTTTTGATAGTAAGATTTTCCGAAAATCAAGCCGTGTAGGTACACGTCGCCGAACGGTTTTTCACCAACCAGCTCGATCCCAAACATGATCATGCGCGCGACCCAGAAAAACAGGATATCATGGCCCGTGACGAGCACGTCGGTCGGATACCACTTCTGCAAATCGGGCGTGTTTTCCGGCCAGCCGAGAATCGACGCAGGCCACAGCGCCGACGAGAACCACGTATCGAGAACGTCGGGGTCTTGAAACCACGCGTCGGGATCGGCTTGCACTTCGGCAGGTTCGCCCTCGCCGTCGTGGCAAATCATCACCGACGGATCGTCCTTGCGGTACCAGATCGGAATACGATGGCCCCACCAAAGCTGACGGCTGATGCACCAATCGCGAACGTTGTTCATCCAGTTGGAGTAGATGCCCTTCCAAGGCGTGTCGGGCAGCACGCGGATGTCGCCGTTTTCCACCGCCGCGAGCGCTTTTTCCGCCAGCGGCTTGATCTTCACGAACCATTGCTTCGACAGACGCGGCTCGATGACCGATTTGCTGCGATAGCCGCGTCCCACGCGGTGATCGTGCTCTTCGGTTTTCTCCAGCAGCCCGAGCGCCTTGATGTCTTCGAGCACGCGTTCACGCGCCACATAACGATCGAGGCCCTGGTACTTGCCACCGTTTTCGTTCACCTTTGCATCGTCGGTGAAAATGTTAATCATCGGCAATTCGTGCCGCACGCCGCACAGGAAGTCGTTCGGATCGTGTCCCGGTGTGATTTTCACGACACCCGAGCCAAAATCTTTCTTCACGAAATCGTCGGCAATGACCGGAATGGGACGATTCACGAGCGGAAGAATCACATTCTTGCCAATCAAATGCGCCCAACGTTCGTCCGTTGGGTTCACCGCCACGGCGGTGTCGCCCAGCATCGTTTCCGGGCGCGTCGTCGCCACGGTCA
>CAZOKZ010000036.1:0-29021 GCA_964580585.1 uncultured Candidatus Sumerlaeota bacterium
CGGAAACACCGGGTCAACACTTGGTTGGCGATGAATTGTCCGATTTGACTTGTTGAATTCAAATGGCAGGGTGAATGGTTCAGGAATTGTAAACGATTTCTGGTGGCTTAGCGGTTATTAACCATCAATTCTTCAAGTTAGAGAAAAAATGTTTCGACCAAAGAGAAAAAATGACGATATCTCCCACGTTCATTCTTCGGAACGAAATCGCAATATATGGGTGCTCAACTTTGCGACTTTGACGATTCTTTTTATTCTCGCCACTTGGTTTGGTTTGCTCATCGGGCCCCGTAAAAATCAACATTGGGAAGCATTTCAATACTTTGGCTTACAAGCACACTGGTATCCGTTTGTTGCAGGAATTTGCGCCGCCATCGGATTTTGGATATTTGGTTCGAGACGATGGAAACACTCACGACTTGCTATCGGATGTGTCACATTCTGTTTGATCGGAACAATTGGTGTATGGCAGCGAAGTCCCGAACGCCGGTTACGCGCCATTTTGCAAAACTCGAATCATCTTGAAATTCTGTCCTGGTCGTTCGAGCAATCAACCTATGCCTCTATCATCGAATGGTATATGATCGCCACGATTGAAGATGAAGCAACAAAGACACGACTCGCCGAGAACTTGAGACTGACCGACTCGCCCTTTCATTTAATCCTTCCTCCGGTCGATCATCACGAATTCATTGTCCGGGCATGCGATGCTGAAGGCAATACAACCAACTACTTTTCAGTTTCTAATAAGGGCACACTCATCACGTTTCGTCCCCAATCCGATCCTTTCACTTCCCGGTGCAATGTGGCTCGGGGAGAAAGCGATCATTGGACTTCCAGAGAATTTCAAATAGCATGGAATGATGCTATCTCTCAGAGGATAATTAAGTCGCCGGAGAACACGATTCCTTCCAACCTCAAATGGCGAATCCTGCTTGGATTAAGTAGCGAAGAAGCATGTTACTATTTAGCAACTCACCGGGAAGGAGCCACACAATTGGATTTAATCGTTCTTTCCCAACAAATCGGGAAGTATCGAGACAATCCTTCGTTTATTCTACCGTTAATTGAATTAATCGAGAACGAGGACCCGGAAGTCTGTGCGGCGGCGAAGGAAACATTCGTAAATTTTCTGGGGTATCCGTACGCACACGATTATTTTTTGTCACGTAACAAGAATTCAACGGAGCAGGATACCGCGAACAGTCCTGGCCTGATCATGGATTAGCGTTCCGCATTTCCCCTGCCGCGACGACAGGGAGCAACCCCTCGGTCAACGTCGTGCGCCACGCGTCGGCGGTTTTTTTCGGCATGGCGTCGAGTTCAAGCACACCGAGCGACGCGTCGAGCAACCGCAATGCACGGCGCATGTCTTGCTCTTCGACGGTGAGGGCTGCGCGGTCGGCGGCGAGCGCTCGCGCGGTCCAAATCGCCATGGCGTACAGCAGAAGCAGGCAATGCGTTGCTTCTTCGAGCGGCAATTCGCGCTCGCCCGCGGCGAGAAATTTTTGCCCGACGATTTTCGCGCAAAAATACGTCTCGAACAGCGCGTGCGCGGCGTCGGAATCGAACGCCTCCGTCCCCACGCGGCGCAAGTCGTCGAACGTCGCGCCGAGCTCACGGTTTTCAATCCACGGATGGCCTTCGTTGTCGCGAAATCGATTGCCGATATCGATGCGACGCTGGCGTTCGAGACCTTGCTCGACACCGGACATTTCCAAAAATTCGGCGGGCAAGGGATTCAGCATCAAAAACAGAATCTGGTAAAATACCGCGCGTTGCGAAGGATTCATTTCGCCCTCGCGATGCATTTTCGCGTATTGCGCGGGAAGCGAGTCGGCAATGGCGTCGCGCAGAACAATGGCGGTTGGCTTCGTCGGGTCGCCCGTGGTGCCCAGTTGCAAAAATCGCAAACAACATTCGATGCGCGCGATCATCGGCAGCGCGCGGGTTTTCAAAAACACGAGTAGATAGTGCTCCAGGTCCCACATCAAGTCTCCACTGATCGGCATGCCGGGACGCAAAAAATGTTTACCCGTGTCGGCGGTATTCGCGCGTTCGAGCAGCAGCGCCCATTCCGGCGTGCGGTCGCCGATGGGTTCGCCTTGGCCCGCGTTGACGGCGCGGCAAAAGAAGGAGACTTCGACGCCCACGTGGCCGCCCATGGGATAAAATCCGAACGGGTAAAGGCGACACAGAAGCGGTTTGGCGTCGGCGCCGAAATGCTCGTGAAGACGACACTGGTTGCGGTCGCCGAGAAACACGCACCGTCCGTCGTCGCGCCGCGCGAGACGATGGCGGCCCTTGAGCAGCGATTGTTTCACGGCGACGGTTTTGCGCACGCTTTGCAAATCGGGCGCGCAGTTTTCAAAATTAAGCGCTTCGATCGCGTCGGCTTCGCCCGGCCCGAGCCACACGTTCCATTGGCGACAACAATCGCCGCATTGAGAACACGTGAATCGAACGCCGTCGGGTGGGTGGAGGGTGGACATGGGGGAGAGCCTTAAAGAGGATTAGCGATTATCGAGTATATTCTTTGCCCTAAAAATCACGATAGCACCAATATAGTGATGATTGTCGTCACAGTCAAAATCACCTCCCCCATTTCCAGGAGAGAGTTGTGCAGCATGGCGATTTAGTGTAAAAATTTCAATATAGTTTTCAAATCCAGGATTTATAGAAACATTTGAAAGACAATTTTCGTACCATTTTTCAATTTTCCGAATATTATCATCTTCACCGAATTTCACTTCACGACTGTGCATTGCTGCAAAAATTGCGACGGGCAGATCGGAGGCTCCTGTATTCCCCTTCAACGAAAAATATTCCGCATTTCTAACTAAATCCTTTTTCACTTCGATTCGCGAAGGGTTGAAAGATTTCAATTCAATCGCGCATAATGCGTTTTCAACTCCATTGCATTCTGAGAAAACAGCAACATCAATTTTCCCGTTCCTTGATGTGTTCACAAAATTTCTATAAATTGTTTTCTTTCCAATAAACTTAGCAGTGGAGATTGAACCCGAAAAAGGAAGACAAGCCGTGGCAAATTTCATCGTGGGACACTCGATTCGAATAGTATAAGGGTATCCAAATCCAGTATTTAATTCATTGAGCTTCCGAGCTACATGAACTGTAAATAGATATTCTGCTGCTATTCTTTCTGTAAGACTTTCTGTAAAAGCAAAAGTGTCATCAAGTGCATTTTTCATGGCAGTTCTGACAGCTTTTGAGAATTCATCAAATGTTGTGGATTGAATCATCAATGAGAT
This sequence comes from uncultured Candidatus Sumerlaeota bacterium, assembly GCA_964580585.1. GTDB lineage: Bacteria > Sumerlaeota > Sumerlaeia > SLMS01 > JAHLLQ01 > CAZOKZ01. The sequence goes on from CAZOKZ010000036.1 coordinate 3,273, forward strand.
ATCCATCGCTTCTCCAAATGCGCTCGACGCGCAACATCAGAAGTTTCGATTATTTTCACGACAATTGCACTTGGAACTAATAATTCGATCTCTGGCTTTTCTCCAAATTCTCCATTCCAATACTGCTTTGCAAGCAGTGACAAATCACCACCTGACTCCGCTGTATCTTTCATCCTATCCATTAAAGCCATGTCGCCTCGATGAAAAATACAACACTCGTCTATCGATGCTTCATAGAGTTTTCCGTCTTTCATCATCGACCAATGCATTCTCGCACATATTTCATCTTCAAACAGAAATAGACAGGTAGTCCTCTGTGGCTTTGATTTTGGTCGGAAATTTTCGAGGGCGTCTTCAACATCTTTTGCGATACCAACAAATTTACTATAATATTGATTTGCAGTCTCAATGCATTCCCCAACTGCAAATAACCGTTTATCGACACGAAAGTAAGTCATTTAGGACGAGCCTCAATATGGATAGGAATCAGAATAAGTTGCGCTTGGGTTGGTAATTGTCGTGTATTCTTATCATTTCTTCACCCCTGTTGTCCGTTGAACACGTGGCAATATCGGCACCGCACTTGCGCTCGGTTGTTGCAATTTCCGTTTCTTGCTCTCGGCGAGTTCCCGGCAAAGAACACGCAGGTTGGAAACAATACGCAGGCGGCCCTCAATCGCTTCGGGAGACATGTCGCGGCCGATTCCACGGCTTGTGTTTTTGTCATCCATGTTCATTGTCCGATATCGCAACCTTTCAGGCCGCTGAACTGTACACAACTCTAACCCAACCCGCTGGGTTGGGCTATCGAATTCTGGCCCGGTGGGCCAGGAAAACCAGGACAAATCCATTCTCAGGACGAAAGACGTTCTTCGCAGTTCAAGGCGCGCGCCTGTTCGTCCGAAGCTCAACAGCGAAGGTGAAAGGCGAGGGCGACGGGAGCGTACTTTCGGTACGTGACCAAGCACGAGACCGATGCGCAACGCGGAAATGCGAGAACGGAATCGTCCTGAGGGCTTTCCTCTTTACATCGCCGCCGGGGTGGGTCTGACTGGGGGGGTTGGTTTTCAATTCCCCCTTGTCCGGAGGCAGCCCCCGTGTCCCTGACGCGCGATGACGTTCGCTCGATTTTCGAAAAGCCGTTCCCCGAGTTGATGTTCGAGGCGGCGACGGTCCACCGCCAGCATCACGATCCGTGCGCGGTTCAGTTCTGCACGCTGAACAGCATCAAGACGGGCAAGTGCTCGGAGGATTGTGCGTATTGCCCGCAAAGCGCTCACCATCACGCGGACATCGAGGACCACGGGTTGAAGAATGTGGCCGAGGTGCTCGGCGCGGCGCGCGAGGCACGCGAGGCGGGTTCGACGCGGTTTTGTCTGGGCGCGGCGTGGCGCGGGCCGCGCGATGGGCGCGATTTCGACGAAGTGCTGGCGATGGTGCGCGGCATCCGCGAAATGGGCATGGAGGCGTGTGTGACGCTCGGGTTGCTGAGCGAGGAGCAGGCGCAACAGCTCAAGGAAGCGGGGCTGACGTCGTACAATCATAACCTGGACACGTCGCCGGAATTTTATCCGAACATTATTACGACGCGTAAATTCGAGGACCGCATCGAGACCATCGGCCACGTGCGCAAGGCGGGCATTTCCGTGTGCAGTGGCGGTATCATTGGCATGGGCGAATCGCGCGAGGATCGCATCGGGTTGCTGCATTCGTTGGCGACGCTGGAACCGCCGCCGGAATCGGTGCCGATCAATATGTTGGTGCGGGTCGAGGGTACGCCGCTGGCCAACGAGGCGGAAATGGACCCGATTGAACTCGTGCGTTGCATTGCGACGGCGCGTATCCTGATGCCCACGTCGCGCGTGCGGCTTTCGGCGGGTCGCATGCAAATGACAGACGAGTTGCAGGCGTTGTGTTTCCTGGCGGGGGCGAATTCGATTTTCGCGGGCGAGAAATTGCTGACGACGCCAAACCCGGGATGCGACCGCGACATGCAGTTGATGACGAAATTGGGTATGCGCGCGGAATCGCCGGAACACGCCGCCCGCGAACGCGAAGTGGCAGGTATCGAGTACTAAACAAAGGGATTTGCAATGACACCCGAATTGAAAAAGTTGATGATCTTTGCTTTTGTTGCTGTCGATACGCTGGTCGTCGCGGCGTTCGTCATTTGGTTCGTTTTTTTCAAGAATTAAGCCAATGGATTCGCTTACGCTTTATGATTCGCCGCATTGGTACGACGCGGCGTTGGGCAAGGCGGAAGCGGATGAGGTTGAATTTTACCATCGCATTTTGACGGGGGACGGAGCGACTCCGTCCCCGTTTGTTTTGTCGATGGGTTGCGGCACTGGACGTATCGAGTCGCCGCTTTCTGGCGCAGGCGTGCGATTTGCGGGTTTCGACGCTTCAATCGCGATGACGCGTGAAGCGAAACACCGCGATCCTCAAGGGTTTTATGTTGCCGCACGATTCGAGGCTCCACCGTTTAGCAAGATGCAATTCGACGGTGCAATGAGCGGGTTGCTGAGTTTTGCGTACCTGACGAATGAGAAGGACGCGCGAAAAACGGTTGCGTGGACGGCAAGCGTTCTCCGTCCCCACACGCCGTTAGTACTGGAATTGCCTGTGGCGTACAAGCCACGAAAATTGCAAGGCATCGAGGAGTCGTTTGCGTGGGAGGACGGAGAATATTCGTTTCGCTATTTGGACGTGGAACGCGAATCGCCTTATTTTTCGGTGCTCCACACGGTTTTATCCGTCGAGTGGCGGGGACGGAGAGCAGAGCGGTGCGCGCCGTTTGCGGTTTATACGCCAGACGGCATTCGAGCGATGCTGACGGAGAATCGTTTATATGAAATGGTACGGTTTTTCGCGCCGTATGACTGTGCGACAGAAACCGAAAAACCGCCAGCGGATTGTCTGCGCGCGATGGTGGTGGCTAGGCGGACGGGGTGAGTTTTCTCCGTCCCCACAAGGCAATTTGAATCGCAGCGATGGCCATGATCCCACCATATTGCAGCCACCAGGCAAAGTTGGACTCCTGCCACACGTGTTCTGCTTCCCACCGATCCAGTGGTAAGTAGGTCGCCAACACTGTAAGCGTCCACCATAAAGCAAGAGGCTCGAATCGGCGCATGCAACATGGGATCAGCAAGGTTAAATACCAAGGATGATTGACAGGACTAAGGAGCATCGCGCCGCCCATTAAAAGCAGCCAGCGCCTATCCCAAGGCCAGTTTTTTGGAATGAACGCAACGATCCAAACAATACCGAACAGGGCGTAGGTAATCAGCCGAGCGCTTACTTGATGCGGGCTGCTGGGGACGGAGTCGGCGCGACGTTGAATTAATTGCCGGGAGAGCGATTCGACGCCAACAACGCTCCCAATCGCATCGGCTGACTGTGTAAATATCTGTCCATCGGGATCGACTGACTCAACCGTATTGAACACGAGGCGAAACACAGAGTCGTTGTGACGCCATCGACTTTCATATTGATCCACCGCGCGAAAGACTCCGTCCCCCGCGGAAAAAAATGGCACATATGACAAAGCCAGTAATGCGGGAACAGAGAGCACGATGAACGAACGGCGCGCTCCGAGTTGACGTGCGAGATGCGGAATAAAAACGACGGGGGCAATCTTCGACAACGCCGCGAGAGCAAGACCGCCTGTGGCACCCCAAGCGTTTCGCCATGTGGGGACAGAGTCGTTTTCTCCGTCCCCCGCAGAGGAACATTCGAGGAAGAACATCGTTAAAACGAGTCCCAACACCACCAGGATATCGAGGTGTCCGCTGGAGGAAAACTCTACGACAACCAAAGGGTGGAGCAGCCAGACGAGAATGCGTCCACGCGGCAGTTTCGCACGCGCAAGCCAAAGCCACAAAATCCGTGCAATCAGCAGATCGACCGCAATCCACAAGGCTTTTGTTAGAATCACTCCCCCGCCAACGAAACCAATTAAAGCAAAAAGCGCCTGGGCAAGCGGTGGATAAATGGCGCTGATTTCCGGGTGATTGATGGCGGGCCAGATGACGTCGTCGCGCAAAGCGGCTAGCTCGGGAGCATTCGGCGCGAATTGATAGGGATTGAATCCGGCCACGATGACGCGGCCTTCCCAAATGTAACGGTAGATGTCGTCGCTGAAATTTAATGGGGCGACCATCATACCGAGTCGCACGATAATGGCACCGGCTATTACCAACCGTAATGTGCGAAAATCAAGACGGTCGAGGTTCCACCACTGGTCCACCATCGAGAGGTAAAAACATCCACTCAAAACGAGCAGCAAAAGCAAATGAACCATGCCATAACCTTCGCCGATGGAGAGCGAAACGAGCGAAAATGACAGCACGTAACAGGCAATGGCGATGCCGAATGGAATCCGGAAAAGCTGCTCGATCAATTGCGGTTGTGGTGAATTATTTTCTGGCGGGCCGTTTTCCATGTTCGGTTCCGATCAGGGACGGAGACCTTGCCACCGGCGCACCACGGGCCAATCGGCGGCGAGCCAATCGAGCGTGTGAATATTTTCACGCCCGATCCACTGAATCGCTCCGCCTTCGAGTGCTTGCGGCGTGCCTTTGACGATACGGGATTCGATAAAAATCAAAACTACAGAACCGAGATCGTCGTATGTGAAAGTTAGGACGTCGAAAATGGCGCCCGTTTCTACGAGTACGCCAAGTTCTTCCCGGCACTCGCGCACAATAGCAGCACGAGCGTCTTCGCCAACTTCCAACTTACCACCGGGGAACTCCCACTTGCCCGCGCCCCAACCACCCGGTGGACGTTGATGCGCCAACAGGCGGTCTCCGTCCCCAATCATGGCGGCGACGACGACTTTATGGCGGGGCTCCACACTCATGAATCAAAGTTCCATTACAACAGGCATGATGATGGGAAAGCGGCGGTTTTCTTTTTTGATGTGGCGACGCAAGGCTCGTTTAATGGTGGCCTGCACTTCGGATTGCTCGGTGCGACTTTCAGCATCCATTTCCTCGAACGCATCCACCACGAGGTTTTTCAGGCGGTCGAGCGATTCCTCGATATCGTCACTGGCGGCGAAACCGCGCGCGACGATTTCCGGGCCGCTCAACATTTCACCCGATTCGTGGTCGATACCGATAATGACAACGATCATCCCGTCCTGGGAAAGGTAATGGCGGTCACGCAGGACGACTTCGTCCACGTCGCCAATGCCTTTGCCATCAACCAAAACGCGACCATGCGGAATTTTCCCGATAACGGTGGCAGATTCAGCAGTCAGTTCCAGACAATCGCCGTTTTCGATCAGGAACGTTTCTTCGGGCAAGAGACCCTGCTCCTGCGCGAGTTTTGTGTGTTCGCGCAGGTGGCGGAATTCACCGTGCACGGGGACGAAGAACTTGGGGTTGGTCAGATTGATCAGGTGCTTCATGTCGTCACGATACGCGTGGCCGGACACGTGAATGAATGCCGTGCTTTCAGTGATCACACGGGCGCCGCGCCGCGACAAATGGTTGATCATGCGGTAAATACCGCCTTCGTTTCCGGGAATAATACGCGCGGAAAGCACCACGACATCGCCTTCCTCAATGTGACAATCGCGATGAGAATCCAACGCAATGCGCGAAAGGCTCGACATGGTTTCGCCCTGACTGCCGGTGCATAAAATCAGGCGTTCTTCGCGAGGGACGGAGTCCACCATGCGCGGATCGTCGATATAACGACAGGGAATATCCAGCGCATCGAGTCCCGACGCGATGCGGATGTTGCGTTCCATGTTCAAGCCAAGCGCAATGACAGTCCGGTTATATTGCGCGGCCAAATTCAAAACGTTCTGAATGCGGTGCAGCGACGAGGCGAACGTTGAAATAATTATGGTTTTTTCGGAAGAGCGGAAAATCGCTTCAAGGCCGGGGATAACCTCCATCTCGGAGGGACACGACCCACGGCGATTCACGTTGGTGGAATCGCTCATCAGCAGGAGCACGCCATCTTCGCGTTCTTCGGCATACCGGGCAAAGGCATAATGATCGAATGCCACCCCATCGGGTGGATTGGAATCCATTTTGAAATCGCCGCTGTGGATGATGACTCCGGCAGGCGTACGAATGGCGAACGCCAACGCGTCGATCATCGAATGCGTTACACTGATGGGTTCGACCTCGAACATCTCGCTGAGGCGCACGACTTCGCGTGGATGCAATTCATGAAAATTTGGAGAGAGGCGATGTTCGCGAAGTTTTTCTTTCAACAAAGCGATGGTCAAACCGCTGGCATAAACGGGAACGCCAGGAAACTCGGGAAGGATAAATGGTAACGCGCCGATATGATCCTCGTGCGCGTGAGTAATGATAATTGCCTTTAGGCGGTCTTTGTTGTCGGCCAGGAAACTGACATCCGGAATCACGTAATCGACGCCGAGCATTTCCTCGTCCGGCATCATTTGGCCACAATCGAGCATGATAACTTCGCCATTGCATTCAAACAATGAACAATTCATGCCGATTTCACCCAACCCGCCGAGAGGCATTACACGCACTACGTCGGAACTCGGCGGCAAGTCCGCCAACTTCAATGTACTGACTTGAGGGGTCATACTGTGAAATGTTTCCTTTCCAACCACAAGAGCGCCTCTACCGATTCCAGGGCGTTAATCTCAACTGTTCGCCCCGGGTGTCTCTGGAAGCAAGGTTAAGTTCTGACCGTGAGCAAACCCCTATAGAAGGAAAGTGCAAGAATGTCCAGATAATGGACATGTAATTACCACCTTTCACCGACCACAACCCTACCGTTACCCCTACCCGCTCCTAACCTTCCCCTGCCGGACACGACGATTACCCTGCCTTATCCCATCCGAATCGCCGCGCGCTTCGCGTCCATCCTGTTCATCTTGTCCAAAATTCATCATTCGTTCCCCGTATCCTGAACGAGGCGAACTCCTGCGCAACAATCTCACCGAATTAAATGCGAAAGCCCGATTGAAACCTTTCGCCATCAACTTTCTTTCAGGAGTTAAACTCATGGCAAGCGCGGAGCTTACCGGCATTTTGCGGGCAATCAGCGGCACGTTGGGCAACTTCACGTTTCGATCGACACGCGACGGAGTGATCATTTCCGAGCGGCCTGTCGCCCGGCAAACGCCGCCCACCGCCGAGCAAATTCGAGTTCGTGGTCTTTTCTCCACCGCCAGCAAACAATGGCAAACGCTGACCGACACGCAACGCGAAGGGTGGGAGACCTACGCCGCGACGTATTTCCAGAACGATTCGACGGGGAGGGCGCTGAAAGGCCAGTCGGTCTATATCAAGGCCGCGTGGTACGCGCAGGCGCTTGACGCGCCGTTGCCCGCGAGCCCGCCGACCTTGCCGCCGCCTCCGTCCCCCACAGCGATCCTGGGGTTGGGGGCGCCAAACGAAGCCACGCTGAGTTTCCGCGTGACGCATCCGCTCTCAACGCTGACGGGATATCGGTTGTTGGTCGAAATCACGCCGCCGTTGGCGAGCCCGGCGCGTCATCCGCAGCCGAGCGATTTCCGCGCGGTGCGCGGCGTGGGATCGGGGTCGATGCTGTCGCTGCTGCCCGTGAGCAATCCCTACAGCATTACGGGGGCGCGGTTTTCGATCCCGAACGGTTCTCGGTACGGTTGCCGCGTAACCATCGTCAACCCGCAATCAATCCCCGGCGAATCGTTCGATACGGTAATCACGCAATCGGTGGCGTGAGGAATCGAGATTGAATCGAGGGTTGAATAATGCAAATCGGATTGTAAATTAGTTTATATATAGCTTGGAATCCAAGAACATCCTTGGATTCCAAGCGCCTTGCGATGTCGGATAGACTTCAACTAAACTTCTGAACTATTAGAAGTTTATATAGTTCCTTGGATTAACCGGTGAATAATAAGAAGAGTTGCTAAAGATCGCAAAGTGCAGATGCGCACCGGTACGATTACCGGTTCGATTGATCTTGCCGATTGCTTGATCTTTGCTAACATGTTCCCCGATATAGAGACTATCGAGTGGTTCACAATGGTCATAGATTGAAAGCATTCCGTCTGCGTGTTCAATGACAACTTTATCGCCGGACATGAAGTAAACGGGATCGAGTTGCCAACCGCTCCCAGAACTCCAACAATTTACACCTGATTGGCAATAACCATATTTAATATCTTTAACGCGCCCAGCTCTTGCTGCATAGACGGTGCTTCCATAGGCCTTTGCCAAGTCGATTCCATTATGTACTGAAGCGCCTTTGAATTCTTGTGAAACATAGTAGTTTGCCAATGGCCGTGTCCAGCCACTGTCTGGGATTTGGTTCGGCGGTGGACCAATCGTTTTACATCCCAAATCCTTGTGACTTCCAACACCGGTGTTTGAGATAGTAGCGCAAACGGTGTGAAAACCAGGACTTGTTGGAATTATTGAATCAAAACCATGGTTGTTTCCATACCCGACATGGACCTTTCCAACATCTTTTCTTTCCTTGTTCGCCAGAATGTGTTGTCCAACACCATCCACAGTAACCCAAACATACACAGGTCCAGCCGTGTCTGGATCGATTGCCCATCCTTTGACACGAATACCGTTGCTGGTTGTTGAAATACTTTCGAAATTCCCAAACGGCGAACCGCCTGGAATATTCCCGACAGCAATTGCTTTGCATCCAAGTTCTGTATGACTTCCGTTTTGAACATTCGACGCAGTCACACATACTTGGTGAAATCCGTCCGAGGCTGGTATTGAAGCGGAAAACCCATGGTTATCGCCATAGCCTGGATTTGCATCGCCTACATCGGTGCGAATATCGTCCGCGTACACGTGTTGTCCAACACCATCGATTGTTACCCAAACATAAATAGGAGCAGTTGTATCGGGGTCGATTGCCCAACCCTCGATTTCAATATTATTTCCGCTTGAGCTCAGATATTCCAAATTCCCAAACGGCTCGCCATTGGGCACATCGACTTGTTTACATCCAAGCGAGGTATGACTTCCCGAATTTACATTGGAAGCTGTGATACAAACCGTGTGTGGGCCAGGGGATGCATTGAGGACCGCAGAGAAACCGTGGTTGTCTCCATACCCCAGGTAAGCTCGTCCCACATCCGTCCGTGTTTTGTTCGCATACACATGTTGCCCAACCCCATCGATCGTCACCCAGGCATAGATGGGATCGGTGGTATCGGGATCGATCGCCCAGCCGGAAATTTCAATCGCACCATTCAATCCCGCAACACTGTCAAACTGACCAAACGGCGATCCGGAAGGAACAACAACGTCTCGGCATCCAAGCTCCACATGTGATCCACTGCCCACATTCGATGCCGTTACACAGATATGATGGGAACCGGGGGAGGCGGAAATGACCTTTGAAAAACCATGCTTGTCCCCGTAGCTTGGGTAGACGTCTTCAACATCCGGTCGGCTGACATTTGCATGGACATGCTGCCCCACTCCATCGACGGTTACCCAGATGTATATCGAACTGGTCGTATCCTGATCTAACGTCCAACCCTTGATGAAAATCCCTCCGCCAACCCCGTTTACATCCTCCAAATTCCCGATAGGCGAGTAGGCGGACGCCGATTGGGCAATAAAAACCAAGACCAATATTGATAATATTCTTGATAAGGTGGTCATATTTTCTCTCCGTTTATTTAGATGCACATTCCAGCGTGTGCGACAAATCTCCGAAAAGCAATTACAATAAATGGCAGTGAAATTTCAAAATCACACACCCCGCCGAGGTAGTTGGAAAAGCCCAGATAGCGATTGCCACAAAATTGAACCTGAAGAAATCTATTCCTTTAGAAATAATTTTCAGATTGTGAATTGAGCGCTCAAGATGCCTCGAAAAAGAATAAGCATTGCCTTGCAAGTACCACCAAGCAGTTTTTTTGATCAATATCGTTATGAAGTTTTCCGAAGTATTATGTACTATGTCCAACGTCACACGAATTGGCGACTGATCATCAACATCCCTGGTTTTCATTTTTCTCGCACCTTTAATAGTAAAAATGATCTTGAAGAGTTAAATGTTCAGGCCGCAGTTGTCACTCAACAGAATGAAGAATTAGAAATACTCGAATCCATGAATATTCCAATTGTCAGTGTATCTGGTGAAACATTGGCTAAACCGTTTATTCATATATTGTCCGACGACTTCCAAGTCGGAAAAACAGGTGCTGATTACCTGCTGCAACGAGGGTTCGCTCATTTTGGATTTGTCGGAACGAATAATTATCAATGGGATCGGGAACGAGAAGTTGGATTTAAAGATACACTAAGAAAATTTGGACATTCGTATTTTTCCTTTCAACTCGAAAATAAGTCGGATATTGACAAGCAACTTGAAAATTGGATTAGAGAACTCCCAACGCCAATCGGCATCATGACTTCCAGCGATTTTCGCTCGCTTCATGTTTTGGACATATGCGAAGTGGCAAAAGTACGTGTCCCCGATGATATTGCCCTTCTAGGTGTTGATAACAACCATCTGATATGTTGCTCTTCCAACCCAACGCTTTCGAGTATTGAAATGAACACCGAGAGAATTGGTTATGAAGTCGGTACGATCCTTGATCAAATATTTTCTGGAAAAACACCTTCGTTCAACAATATTTATATTCCGCCCATCGGAGTGAATACTCGATCTTCCTCCAATATATCAGTACTTGAAGATCAAATAGTCTGTCAGGCGATGGCATTCATCAGGACTCATTGTTCTGAACCAATCACGGTGGACGATGTTGTCGCTCAAAGTAGTGTCTCTCGTACAAACTTGGAAAATCGATTTAAAATCTCTGTTCGATGCACTATTAATAGCGCGCTGCGAAATCATCGCCTGCAGCTGGCGCAACGCCTTTTAATGGATACCACCCTGTCGCTTCAAGAAATCGCTGAGCGTACAGGGTTTAAACGCTCCACTTATCTTTGCACACTTTTTTCGGAACAATTGGGAATATCGCCTGGGAACTATCGTGCAAAATTCCATAGGGAACCCAAAGACCGGGAAATAAGGTCCCAGGAATTTCCATTCACAGAAGATGATTTATAGAGGATAAGAAGTTCCAAATCATATGATTTTCATAATATTATCGTCTCGAAAATGTGCTTTGATCCCAGTTCATTCGAGCGAAAATTACCTATCCAATTGCAAATACGATTCAATGCTATAATAGCCTTGGCATGATTCCCCTGCTCGGAAATAATTCCCGATATACAAAAACTCCCGCTTGCCTGGGGCTCACGCACGGATTATGCAAATCATACCCAGCCGGGATTGAGACAGACGCATCGTTCACGGTGACATTTGCGTAGGCAGACCCTTTCATGATTCCCGTCGGCATCGACCGCCCACTGATTCGTAAACCCATTATGACGCTTTCGATCATGGGGTTGAACGTGTTGTTTTTTTTGCTCACGTATTATCACCCCCAATTTGACGATCTGGTGGTTCGGTTCGGTTATGTGCCTGGATACGGTTCGCTGGCGACGTTGTTTACCAGCATATTCATGCACGCCGATTGGTTGCATTTGCTGGGAAACATGTTTTTCTTTGCGGTGGCGGGGTTGAAACTCGAAGACGCCCTGGGCCATGCGCGGTTTATACTGTTTTACCTGGGATGCGGTTTAGCGGCCAGCGCCGTGAATTCACTGCTGACAGGCGCGGTCCCAATTCCATCCATTGGAGCGTCGGGAGCTATCGCGGGTGTGCTTGGCGGCTTCATGATACTTTACCCATTCAGCAAAGTTCGCCTGATGATGTTTCTGTACTTTCACCTGATCAGCTTTTCACTCCCCGTGTGGGTATTTTTCGGGCTTTGGGTCGTGAGAGAAACCGCCTCGTTGATCTTGTCACTCGGCTCGGGCATGCAAAGCGGCATTGCATTTGGCGCTCACGTGGGCGGTTTTTTGGCCGGAGCCGTTTGGGCATGGGCGCATTGGGGATGGAACACCGGGATGGAACTCGACATGGTTGCCAGTTCCGAAGGAGGTGATGTGATTTACGTCGCCGAGGATTATCAGGCATGAGCGGACGAATTCTGGAATCCTATCGAACGCGCCCGATCCAGGCAACACTGGGTGGCATTCTGAGTCTTGCCGTTCTAGCGCACGTCGGATGGGTAACGGCGCACGGTGGTCTTTATCACCCCGAGGCGCCGAAAAATTATTTGGAACTCGATCGAGTGAACCGCGTGTACGCGGTGAAACATCAAACGATCGATGATCTGCGTGCCGAAGCCAGCCGCGACGCGTATGCCCGCGCGACACAATTGCAGCAGCGCGAATTGCTGATCGAGTTGGACGAACGCATCGAGGAACACAAGAAGCTGGTACGCGGCCAGATGCCTGTTCCAGAGGGCTACTCGATCAACATGCAGGATTTTGTGGCAAACGATTTAAGGCGGTTACCGAAAGAATGCCAGATCGATTCGCCTTCGATGTTTTTCAAAACGATATTGTTCAAAAGCGACGATTCGTACGAAATTTTGGCTGCCTCGAACGAACCGTCTCAAAAAGTGTTCGAGGATTTTCTTCAGCGCACCATTGAACTCGAATGGTTGGGAGAGTTCGTGCAATTCGACGAAAAGCGCCAGTGTGGATTTTTGTTGGTTTCCCGCGATAATATGGAAATTTACATCGCGGTACGCACACGCGACGACGTTTTTCCAAATTTCAAGACAGTGGTTTATTGGAGCCTGGGAATCTGGCCGAGCGAAGAGGAGATGGAAGCGACAAATTCTTCCGAATGGGAAGACGAATGGTGACAAACGCCCTGTAAGTGTACACTTGACACCATAAAGTCTTTTTGTTTACACTCCCGACAATTTCAACCGGGCCGGAGGGAGTGCGATGGCACAGAACAACAAATTCAGCAAAGCGTTTGGTTGTCTTGTCGGCATGGGATTGGGCGATGCTTTGGGGCTGCCAACAGAATTCATGTCATACACCGAAATCCGTAAGAAGTACCCGAATGGTCTGAAGTTCCCTCCGTCGGATCGCGCGATTATGGTGACCGATGACACGCAGATGGCCATCGCGGTGGGTCGCGCTTTGAAAAAGATCGTCGCAGAAAAAGATATACGCAAACGTCCCGCAATTGCCGAGCGCGCATTTCGACACGAGTTCGTGTGCTGGTTGCACGACCCGGATAATTTCCGTGCGCCGGGTTTCACCTGTATGAGCGCCTGCCATGGGCTTGACGGCGACACGAATTGGTTAAGCGCGACGATTCGCGGCTCGAAAGGGTGCGGAGCGAACATGCGCGTTCAGCCGGTTGGATTGTTGAAGTTACGAAACGAGCCGTGGAACGACTCGAAGATTGCGCCTATTGCGCAATTACAAGGCGCAATGACTCATGGACACCCGACGTCGTTGACGGCGTCGGACCTGACGGCGTTTGTGGTCGGGTATCTGGCCACGGGCGGCGCACGCGAAACGTTGATCGACGCTTGCTTCGAATATTGTGACAAAATGTACGATAATTATTACGTGGATTACCTGGAAAACTTATGGGAAATAACACTCGCTCCGTCCCCCACCGATTACATTCATCGCGGTTGGGACGAATGCATTGCCGAATTGCGAAAAGTAGAAAAACAACTGCGTCACCCTGACACCGAATCCGACCCCTCGGAGATTATCGGCAGAGGGAGTTGCGCCGAGTCGTGTCTTGCAACAGCATTGTATTGTTTTTTGCTGTTTCCTGAGGATCCACTGCGGGTGATCGAACACGCATCGATCACGGACGGTGATTCGGATTCGATCGCAGCCATGGCAGGTAGCTTTGTCGGGACGCATTTGGGTATCGAAGCTTGGCCCGTTGATTTGGTCGAGCGCCTGGAATACCTTGAAATCCTGCGCGATCTTGCGGAATTTCTTGTACAGTAAGCATTCCACCCTTCCAAGGACTCACGACCATGCCCCCATACGTTTCTCTTTTCCGCGCCATCAATGTGGGTGGCAAAAACATGGTTAAGATGGACGCGCTCCGGCAATTGCACGAATCGGTGGGTTTCGAGAACGTGCGTCATCTTCTTCAAACGGGGAATATTGTTTTCCAGGCGCCTACATCAAACACGAAGAAGTTGGAAGAGAAGATCGAGTCTGCGATGATACAGCGCGTAGGTTTTCGTGTGGATGTGCTGGTACGCACGGCGGATGAATTCAAAGAAATCGTTTCGCGAAATCCATTTTACGGCGATAAATCAAAAGAAGTAAAATGGAACGTGATCTTGTTTCTGAAACAGGCGCCAACCACGGCGGGTCTCGATGCGCTTCGCGAAGCCAACGTCGGCCCAGAAGAATTCCAACCGATCGGACGCGAGTTGCATGTTTACTACACTAATGGCGTCGGACGATCAAAATTCACGAATGCGTTGATCGAAAGGAAACTGAATGTTTCCAGTACCGGACGTAACTGGAACACGATTACGAAACTTGCGTCGATGTTGAACGCATAAAAAAACGACTCCGTCCCTCGGAAAGAGGGACGGAGCTAATCACCGCGACAATCAACGTTATTTTGCCGAGGGCCCCGCTTTATAGCACGCGCGACCCGACTGGCACTCGGGGTGAACAACGCCTTCGTCATCGGGACCGAGCGGTGTATTGGTGTGCTCGCACCAGTACGTCATCGCGTCTTCGTGGTGCAGCAACCCGGGACGTTCGTCCGCGCGATAAAACATCGACTTGCAACGCAGATGCACACAACAAGGTGTGGGTTTGTTGAGTGGGTTTCCAAAGTCCATCAGTCGATCTCCTTTCCATCGGCAATCAGCAGCGCGCGACGAACCACGGCACGAATCAACTGTGTACGCCACTCGTTCTGGCTCATCGGCTCGGCTCCATCAAGTGCGTCAGCGGCGACTTTCCGTGCGAGTTCCGGGGTGATGGAAGCCACGTCTCCCAATGTTTTTTGGGCTTTTTCAGCGACCCACGGCACGGGAGCCACGGCGCCGAGCACAACGCGCCATTTTCCATCGAGTCGTGCAGCCGAGCATGTGGCGAGCGGCCAATCGAAGGATTGCTTTTCACGTACTTCGGCGTAGCCGGATTTTTCCGCAGGTTTATTGATGCGCACTGCCGCGACGAGATCGTTTTCTTCGAGCACGTTTTCCACGAAAATCCCTTTGTCGGGCATCGAGAAAAAGTCCGTTGCCTTGATTATGCGTTCTCCGTCCCCATTGCGCACAATAATGTCGGCATCGAGCGCCAGCAACGGCGGCGCGATATTCGACGGATGCACAATATGGCATGGCCCACGTCCGAATAATGCATGGTAGGTGTTGTCGCCTTCGACGGCAAAACATTGCGCGCCACCTTTTTTCAGACAACGATGTTCTGCCGAGCGAAAGTACCAACAACGCGGTCGTTGGCAAATGTTCCCACCCACAGTCGCAACGGCACGCACTTGAGGCGTTGCCGCGTGCCGGACACTGTCGGCGAGAAGAGGGACGGAGTCGCCAATCAATTTGCTTTGCACCATATCGTTTAGGGTTGCCAATGCGCCGATCACGATGGCGCCGTTTTCGTCCTGGGTGATTCCCGCCAACGATTCCACGCCCGAAATATGCACGAGTTTCTCCGGCGCAGCGGTGCGTTCTTTGAGCAAATCGAGTACATCGATTCCCGATGCTTTCAGTTGGTAACCCCGTTCAAGGGCTTCAAAAATACCGGCTTCGGTTGTTGCGCGGGCGTATTCAAAGGCTTTCATGCGCGTCCTCCTTTCGCGGCGAGAGCTTCGAGCACTTTGCGCGGCGTAATCGGCAATGAGTACACGCGGGCTCCAATGGCATTCGCCACGGCATTCCCGATGGCGCCTGCTGTGGGAATAGTCGCCGGTTCGCCAAGCGAGCGCACACCCGTGTCGCTTTCCTCGACATCGAGAATGGGTACAATTTCCGGCATATCTTTCGATCCCACGATTTTGTAGTCGTTGAAATCGGCATTCATCATGGCACCGGTATTTGGATCGAGGTGGATATTCTCGAAAAGCGCAAAACTGACGCCTTGCGTTACGCCACCGCAGATTTGGTTTTCCGCCGTCAGCCGATTAGCAATGATTCCGCAGGTATGCACGGCGACGACACGCCGCACAAACACGTTGCCGGTTTCGGTATCGACATCGACGATGACGAATTGAACACAATCGCTGGTTCCGCTTCCTTCAATGCCTTGCTTGGTTCCACCGCGTTGCGATATTTTCTCCATGGAAATCAACGCACAGGCGTCTTTCCACGCGAGTTTTTTCTCCGTCCCTTTTTTGGTAAAGACTCCGTCCCCATATTCGACATCGCCAACTTCAGCACTCCATTCATGCGCCACCGTTTCACGTAAATCTTCCAAAACGCGCTCGCAGGCTTGCTTCACTGCGGGCCCAACGGAACGGCTGACCTGCGAGCCACCGCTTCCCGGTCCGGGTGGGTATTTACTGTTTCCCAAATGCGTCGTGATCATCGTGCGATCGATTTGCAACGTGTGGGCGGCGAAATCGGTGACGAACGTAAACGTTCCCGTGCCAATGTCCTGAACACCGGTGCGAATTTCCACCTGCCCACTGCGATGCACATCCACTTCCGCGTCGCATGCTGTCGGCCAGGCGTACCACATTCCTCCGCCAACGCCATAACCGCGTTTGATGCGGCCCGGCCATGTGCCGTCGGGTTTGCGATCGCCCCAACCGATGGCGCGTGCACCGATATTCAGTTGCTTGCGCCGACGATTGCTCGATTCGTTCTTTTTTCGTATCTCGATGGGGTCCATGTCCAACTTTGCAGCCAACTCATCCATCATCCCTTCCATGGCAAAAACGCCTTGGGGGTGGCCCGGCGCGCGAAACGCCCGGGGGACGGAGAAGTTCAGTTGAATTTCGGATTCGGTGCGTTTCACATTGCCAAACAGATACAGTTGATCGCTCGGGTTCGTCACGCCTCCCCCACCACGTGTGTGGCCAACGATACTGGCGCAGTGAATCTGGCCGCCGAGGATTTTCCCATCCGCGCTCGCCGCCAGTTTCATATACTGAATCGATCCGGGACGATTGCCCGCATCGAGATGTTCCTCCCGGCGATCCAGCATGATTTTACAGGGACGTTGAAACTTCTTGGAAAGACGCGCGCACAAATCGCCTTCGGAATCCGGACTGAATTTACTGCCGAACCCACCTCCGACGTATTCGTTATGAACGGTAATTTTCGACGCGTCCAATTCGCATGGCCCCTTGATGCCATCGAGGTACGAAAACGTGCCTTGTGTGCTGGCCCAAACCTCGGCGCTCGATCCACGATGATCGATCACGGCACCGTGCGTTTCGAGACACGAATGCGTCTGCACCTGTGTTTCGTACGTGGATTCGATTACGATCTTCGCGTCCTTGAAAATCGCAGCGAGTTCTTTTTCCTGGGTCTGGCTCAATGTCGGCGGGCCAGAATATTGATCTTTTGCCACGGTTTTCGGGTCTTCTGTGGTAAACCGTATATCGAGCGCTTCCATGGCGTCCTCGATTGCGTTTCGCGATTCGCCCACGATATGCCCAACGGTCATCCCCGGATATTGCGCATTCCGGTTGGTGTCGATTTCGACTTCCAGAATACCGGGAACTTTCTTCGCCGCTTCGACATTCGCTCGTTTCACTTTCCCCACGCCATAGGGAAAGCGCACGAACTTGGCGTAGATCATTTTCGGCAATTTAACGTCGGCGGTGAACTTTACCGCGCCCGTGATACGTTCGCGCACATCCACGCGGGGCCGCTTGTTTTCCATGGTAACGTTGTTATCGCTCATAGCAGGCCCCCTTTCGCGACGGCGGCTTCGATGCCTTCAAAAATTTTCTGGTATGTGCCGCACCGACATAGATTCCCGGCCAGCCCTTCGCGAATTTCCTCGCGAGTGGGTTTCGGGTTTTCCTCCAGCAATGCAGCCGACCGAACCAGAAATCCCGGAATGCAAAAACCGCACTGCGCGGCGTCGCATTCACACAATCCGTCGATCAAATTCTTGTAACGCGGATGCGCGCCTATGCCTTCAGCAGTCAAAATTTCGCGTCCTTCGGCATCCATGGCCAGCATCATGCACGACGTTACTGCCACGCGATCCACCAACACCCCACAACACCCGCACGTTCCCCGGTCGCAAACTTCTTTGCTGGCGGTCATCTCCAGATGATCGCGGAGGACTTCCAACAACGTCGCGCGCGGTTCGACGCTGACCGTGTGGGCCTTGCCATTGATGTTCAGGGTGATTTTCCGGGCTTTTGCGCCGAAATACTCGACACCACCCGAAACGGATTTTTCGGCATCGGCTGGCTTGGCGTCCTCTCCTCGCACCAATGCCGGTGCAACCATGGTGGCCCCGGCGGCCATGCCCATGCCTTTCAGAAACGAACGCCGCGAGTGCATCGCGTTCAAGCCGCTGGCATTTTCCGGCGACTTCTTTTGTGGTTTAGAACTCATCGTACCCCCCTTCGAGACATTCGAGAGGCGGTATATCAGGCACCACAAAACAGGTGCGATTTATCCGCTTCCCCATTGGAAAGCATCGTCGGGAGGAGATCGCTGTCTGTCAATCAATAGCGGAGAGAGTGAGCATTCGGACGAAATCGGGTAGCTTTTCCACCACAGTCGTTGAGGTTTCCCTCACCCCATCTCCGCCGTTTCGGCGTCGGGGTCGGCAGGCGCCTCTTTTTTCTTCAAACGCGTATAGGCGTATTGTCCCGCGATGGCGACAATGAACAGCACCACCCCAAAGAGCATTTGCCGGGGTTTATCTTTCGCTGCCGCGCTGCCAAACGTGGCAAATACAATCGTCAGCGGCAAAAATCCCAACGCGTTTGCCAGCAGATAGGGTCCCATGCGAATGCGGCTGGCACCGCAAATCAAGCTTGTTAATGTCGCGTTCATCACTGGAATTAAACGTAAGTACAACGTGCCCTGGAACGGGTGACGTTGCAGCCGGTCGCGCCATTTGGCGAGCATTTTCCCTGAACGTCGCTTCACGGTGCTTTTGAGCATTGAACTGCCAATCAGGTACGTGCCAGCAGAAGCCAGCAGCGAAGCGACCAAGGCAACTAGCGTTCCGATAAAGGCGCCGTAAATCGTGCCCGCAATGGCGGCGGAAAGCAGCCGCGGAACACCGATGGAAATCAACGGAGCCGCAATGAGAATAAACAGGAGGTAACTTTGAAACCGTGCCAGGCCCGACGCGTCGGGATGCAAAAAATCTCGCACGGAATCGATCCGAAAATGCTCGCGCACGGCGGGATCTTTAAAAATGAATCCCATCAAAACGAAAAACACCACGACGATCAAGACGCGAAAGATGTCCTTGATCAGGCGCTTGCGTTGCTTCTGGCGCTTGCGCTCTTCGGAAGACAAGCTATCGGGGGGAAATGAGGACAAAGTAGTTTTTTTGCTCACGAACGTTTTCCGTATTCCGTTACACGATATTTCAGCGCCCGTTTTTTCAACCAATACACACCCGCCAAATCAGCCAGACCCACCCAAAGTCGGCTGTTGATTCCACCGCCATATTTGCTGGTGCCATGTTGACGCGTTCGGTGGCGCACCGGCATTTCGGCCACGCGAAAACCTCGCATTTGAAACAACGCAGGAAAATACCGGTGCGCGTGTTTGAAAAATCCGATGTTCAGCAAGCATTCGCGGCGAAACACGCGCATCGAACATCCCACGTCGCTGATATTGTCGCTCAGGATACGCGCCCGCACGCGATTGGCGATGCGGCTGGAAATTTTTCGCACCCAATTGTCGGCGCGGCGCGTGCGAATGCCGCACATCATATCAACACGACGGCGGCGCATCTCTTTGATCAGAGGCAACAAATCGCGTGGGTCGTTTTGTCCGTCGCCATCGAGCGTCCCAACCACCCGACCGCGCGCAGCGCGAAACCCGGCTTCCAACGCCGCCGATTGGCTGCTGTTCGGCACCAGATGAAGCGCGCGGAAATGCGGGTAGCGATCGGCGAGTTCGTCGAGCACTCCAGCGGTTCCATCGCGCGAGCCGTCGTCCACGGCAACCAACTCCCATCGCCCCGCAAGCTTGGAATTGATCACCGCGTGGACTTCCTCGCAAACCTCCGCCACGGATTCCACCTCGTTATAGAAGGGAATTACGACGGAAAGAAGCAAAGGACGATCGGTAATAGCTTTAGACATGGGGAAAAATTTCCAAGGCGAAGTATGTCCATTCCCTATATCGTGCAGTCAGACTCTATCTGAATCGAATAAAAACATGCTGGTTGTGGGAAACAAACGGCGTAAAGAGTAAAACCCGTCAATAATACGACATTCACATCGCAAAGAGGGCAAGAAAAGCGCCAAGATGAAGAGGGCATTTTTCTCTCCGTTTGGTCGAATTTTCCCATTGACCAGCCCCGGGTCGATCCTGATTGTCAGCTTCCCTTGAGTCGGGGTGTGGCGCAGTTGGCTAGCGCGCACGCTTCGGGAGCGTGAGGTCGCGAGTTCGAGTCTCGCCACCCCGACCATCTCTTTCCTCCGTCATTATCATCCGATTTACTTTGATATCAACTGACTCTTGATCGAATCCAGCAACGGCTGGCGGAAATTGCACGTCTTGATGCGGCAGGCCTTGTCGCATCCTTGGATTTGCAGGCGCCGCTCGCGCGCCAACACCGAATGCCAGATGTCGCGCGGATGTTGCTCGCGCACGTTACCGACCTTCTCCATTACGTCGCACAGCCGCACGTCGCCGTTGGGTTCGATGTCCATGTTGGAAATGCCCACGCGGCAGGGAATTTCCTGCGGGCCTTCGGGGTCGAGCAAATACCGCCGCATATATTCCATTTGATCGACGCTGTTGGTGATCGGCGCGCCGTCGAGTTTCAGCCGCACCAACTCGTCCACGCCGCGATTGATTTTTTCGCGATCGTCGTCCCAGAACGGGCTCGATTTGTACCAACCGGGCACGTATTCATCCGTGCCGCTTTCGAAATACAAAATCTGAAACGTGATGCCATCGAGGCGCTTCTCGCGCACCCACTGAACCATCTCGGGCGCGTGGTCCAAATTGTACCCCATCAGGATCGTCGAAAGCGTGAGCCGATACCGACGGTCGCGCGTGTTGAGCGCCTTGATCGCCTCGAAAATTTTCTCCGCGCTGCCGGGAAACCCGCGGGTTTCGTCGTGTTTTGCGGAGTTCAGATGGTTGAGTGAGAAGCTGATCAGGCTGATCGGCGACTTTTTGAGCTGCTCAACGCGGCGCTCGGGCAACAACGACCCGTTGTTGACGGAGGTCGTCTGGATACCAAGGCGACCGGCTTCGTCGAGCAGGTCGAAAATCTCCGGGCGCAAAAATGGCTCGCCCCCCGTCAGCCCCAGCATGAACGGACCGAGCCATTCGCGCAGTTGGCCGAGCAGTTTTTTCATCTCGTCGAGTGTCAGCTCGGTCTTTTTGGCTTCCTTCGGCGTTTTCCAAAACGAGCACGTCGGGCAGCGCAAGTTGCATCGATTGGTCAACGACAGCGTGATGTTGCTGGGCTTCACAAAGGCGCCGTTGGTCGCATACGCCATGGGCTCAAGCGTACGGCGCAGCACTTTGTGCAGGTTGACGGCGTTGATGGCGGATAATTTGACGGCCATGAGGCGAGGTTCCTTGGCGTTCATAACGGCAATAAATTATGCACACCATGGAGACAGAGGTCAAGCCGTGCCGGAATCCCGTTGCGGCGAACGACCTCGACGGCGTGATTCGCCGCGCCCGACCAGAACATTGAGATAAACAAAGACCAACGTGGCGCCAGCGACAAAGAGAATATTGCGCAGGTTTTCCGCCTTCACGACTTCCTGGGCAATCAAGATCAACGCACCCGTGTACGCAATAAAGGCGAAGAGAAACGCGGCGCCTTCCGAACGATTGATGACGCGTCCCGTGAAAAAGATTGGCAAGCAGGCGAAAGCCGCGAGCGCCATCATTGGAAGATCAAACGCCAGGGCGTTTGGCGAAACGGCGACGCCCGAGGGCGAAACGGCAGCGGAAATGCCCAGTACCGCCGACAAGTTGAAGAGATTGCTTCCCACGACATTACCAACGGCAAGGTCGCGTTCGCCTCGAATGGTTGCCATGATCGAGGTGGCGACTTCGGGGAGCGAAGTCCCCGCCGCCACCAGGGTGAGACCGATGATCAATTCACTCACTCCCAGTGCGCGGGCAATTTCCACGGCAGAATCGACCAGCCAGTTTGCCCCCAGGACCAATAACGCCAGACCTGTCACCGCAAGGGTGCAATCCACGAGGAACCCCCGCACATTGCGCGGCGGTTTTTTTTCGTCCAAGTCGGCGCTACTGGAATCCGTTACTCCAATACGAATCTGCATCCCAGTGTAAGCGATAATTCCCAAAAAAAGCGCCAACCCATCGAGACGGCTGATGGCGCCGTCGCGCGCCATCCACCAGACCAGCAAGGAAGCTCCCACCATGATCGGCACGTCGAGACGGATTAGCTGGTGCGAGACCACCAACGGCAGGATCAGCGCAGAAACACCCAAAATAAACAATACATTGAAGATATTACTGCCGATAACATTGCCCAGCGCCAAATCGGCCTGTCCGGCAAGGGCCGATTCGATGCTGACTGCCATTTCCGGGGCGCTCGTACCAAACGCCACCACCGTCAATCCAACGATCAGCGAAGGCACGCCAAACCGCTTGGACATGGTGGAAGCACCCCGCACCAATAATTCGGCTCCAACGGTCAGCAGAATAAGTCCGGCAGCAAACAACAATAGCGTAAACATCAATACGGTTCCTATCAGCCCGGCGATGCTCAAACCAAGGAAAACATACCTTTTCGCCCGACTCCGAGCGTGCGCACGTTGAGGGGAAGGGTGCAAGTTCGTCAAGGTTAATGCGACAGCCGCAACCCGCGAGAAGATCGTGTCGATCCCAGATACGCGAACGGGATCCTTCATCCCGTTTGATCGGTAATTGTCAAATAAATCAGGACGTCCTGCAAAAAATGTCCCAAGCCCGAGTCTGATCTTGCTCCGGTCCACCGACCCATGCCTGCATGAGGTGGACAGGCAAAAATTCCCTGTCTCGTATTCGATCCCCCGATGCAAGAGGCTGTATCGTTGAACATTCTCGTTACTGGAACGGCAGGCTTTATTGGCTACCACGTGGCTGCGGCACTACTGGCCGAAGGCCATCGCGTCGTTGGCGTGGATAACTTTCACCCGTACTATCCCGTGGTGCTCAAGCGTCGTCGCCATGCATTGCTGGAAATGCACGCGAATTATCGCGGGGTCGAGATGGATCTCGTCGATCACGAGGGCCTGCTTTCCCTCGTGCACGAGGAAAAAATCGGCGTTGTCTGCCACCTCGCCGCTCAAGCCGGCGTGCGCCATTCGTTGACCCATCCATTCGATTACCAGACGGCCAACCTTCAGGCATTTCTCTCTGTGCTCGAAGCTTGCCGCCATGGGCATGTGCCGCGCCTTGTTTACGCGTCCAGTTCCAGCGTTTACGGCGGCAACACGAAGTTGCCCTTCAGCGAAGACGATCCCGTCGAGCATCCGATCAGCCTGTATGCCGCCACCAAGCGCGCGAACGAACTCATGGCGCACACGTACACCCATTTGTACGGTCTGCAAACCATTGGGCTGCGGTTTTTCACCGTGTACGGACCATGGGGACGGCCCGATATGGCAATGTGGATTTTTGCCGAAAAACTTTCTCACGGACTTTCCATTCCCGTGTTCAATCACGGCAAAATGAAACGCGATTTTACATACATCGACGATATCGTCGCGGGCGTTAAAGCCAGCCTCTTCACCGAGGGACTCGACCCATACGAAGTCATCAACCTTGGCAACCATCAGTGCGAGAACCTGATGGACATGATCGGTGAAATTGCGCGCAGTCTGAATGTGGAACCAAAAATGGAGCTATTGCCCATGCAACCCGGCGACGTGCCCGCGACGTATGCCGATATCACCCGTGCTGAACGCAAACTAGGCTTCCGCCCCACGACCACCATGAAAACGGGTGTTGCCAATTTCATGAAATGGTTCAAAGCACACCCCGATTTGACCGAAGACATTTACCGCCAAATACGCGCTTGAAGGATCGACCCATGACGCAACCATTTGCTGGCCAAACCTGCCTGGTAACGGGAGGTGCCGGTTTCATCGGCAGCCATCTGGCAGCGCAATTACTCGCCGAAGGCAAACGCGTCATCGTGCTCGATGATCTTTCGACCGGCAATTACGCGAATATTGAAGAACTCGACCGCCAATATGCCGATGAGGGCCGTTTCAAATTCATCTTCGACACCGTATTACACGAGCGCGTTGTCGAAGAACTCGTACGCGAATCCGACGTGATTTACCATCTTGCCTCGGCGGTTGGCGTAAATCTGATCATGCAGGAACCGGTAAAAACTATCGAGACGATTTTCGGCGGCACGAACGTCGTGCTGCGGTGCGCTGCGCGTTACCGCCGCAAAACGATGATTTTTTCCACGTCGGAAGTTTACGGCAAGTCCATGGATGTGCCGTTCCGCGAAGACGGCGACCGGCTCGAAGGCCCGACGACGAAACATCGCTGGGCGTATGCATGCGCGAAATCGCTCGATGAATTTTTAGCGCTCGCTCACTGGAAGCAAACGCGTCTGCCTGTGATTGTCGTGCGGTTATTCAACACGGCGGGCCCTCGCCAGACCGGGCAATACGGCATGGTGATTCCAAGCTTCGTACGTGCGGCGCTAATCAATGAACCGCTACACGTTTACGGCACGGGGACGCAGTCGCGTTGCTTCTGTCACGTGTACGATGTGGTCGAAGCATTGAAGGGATTGATGGCCAGCAAGGATTCCGTCGGCGAAGTGTTCAACATTGGCGCGACGAGCGAAATCACGATCCACGATCTCGCCCGTGAAGTCGTCAAACTCACCAATAGTGAGTCCGAAATCCGCCTGATTCCCTACGAAGGTGTGTATGGAAACGGTGGGTTCGAGGATATGCTGCGCCGTGTACCCAGTATCGAAAAAATCGGCGACACGATCGGCTGGGCGCCGAAACGCACGCTTCAAACAATTATCGAAGACGTCATCGCGGATATTCAAAAAGCCTAACCGCAAAGGAGCCTTCGCTGTTAGCTTTTTTACCGAGCGAACACTTCCACGATGTCGTCGATTTTCGCGCGAATCGTGCCTGTTGAACACGCATAGTTGTTTACAATAATACTAAACGCTACGGGTTGGCCGTTATTTTTTACCACGTAACCGGAAAGCGAACTTACACCTGTCAACGTTCCCGTTTTTGCCTGCACTCGTTTTGCCATTCCGTTTTTCGTCAACCGATAACGCATGGTTCCATCGATACCCGAAAGTGGCAGACTCGAAACAAAGAGTTCTTCGTCTTTCATTTCAATTAACAATTCAACAAACGCATGTGGCGTAATTAAGTTACGACGCGATAGACCACTGCCATCGATGGAAACGACTTCCGTATCCGGCACTTTGAGCGACTTCCATAAATTTGCCTCTGCTTGATACGATGCATTGTAGGAGCCTTTGCCAAATACTTCCGCACCAGCCAGAATATACAAACTTTCCGCGAGAAAATTATCGCTTGGTTTATTTGCCCCCGACATTATTTCGTGAATGGGGACGGAGTCGATGGTCGCAACAACATGTCCAACGCCAATGGGGACGGAGGACACGCGTGCCGTTCCAATGACATGAACGCCCTCTTTTTCCAGGGCTTTTTGAAACTCGCGTGCGGTAA
>CAZOKZ010000036.1:29031-46584 GCA_964580585.1 uncultured Candidatus Sumerlaeota bacterium
TAAACTCAACCGGATCACCTAAAACGATCGACCGTCCAGCTTCGCCGCTGTCGGCAGGAAGCGATCCCGTTAACGTCAACGTTTCGCCATCCAGGCTCCGATGGATTTGAAACGTGGGGACGGAGCCTACTCGTCCCGTTTCCGACTGATTGACAATTTCGAATGAAGCGGAATCGCTGGCAAATTCAACGTTGACTGGCTCACCAGCACGACCCGGGGTGATTTTTATCCCCGCAACGTTTTGATCGATTCCAAACGCGGAAGGCAACGCGCCGTCCGTGGTTTGCAGATCATCCCAATCCCAACCGATGGGCAATAACGTCGGCGATTCGTAATGCGAGGCGTCGATCACGACATCGCCTAAAACCGTGGTCACCCCAAAGTTTGCGACCTCGCGAGCTAATTGACGCAACTTCGATTCACCCAATCGTCCGTCGAGTAAATTCGGTGTCCACGAAGGATCGCCACTTGCCTTCACAACAAGATCGCCATTCACCTTCCCTCCGCCGGGCAGCGATGAAACATGCACCGTGGTTTGAACGGTGTTTTCCGGGCCAATGAATTTGCACGCCATTGCAGTGCTTACCAGTTTGCGATTCGACGCGGGAACAAACAGCTTCTTTCCGTTCACATCGGCCAAAACACTTTTCGTGGAAATGTTAACGGCATAGACCCCCCAATGCGCTTGAGCAGCACAACCGGAGTCGATCATGTTTTCGATTTCACGATCGTACGTCGCTGCCTGTAACCAGCATGGTGCGAACGATAATATCAGAACCCAAATCAGTTGTCTCAGCCGCATACGATTCCTTTCCATCGGAGAAGGTGGTGGCGAGACGAGAGTGAGAAGGGAGTTTGCACAATCGCAAGAAGGAATTCAGCGGATTCAATCAATGGCTGCTGAATTTTTGATACTCGGATTCGCAATGAACATTGACATTGTTCGATGCTATCCGAATCTTGGAATCATTGTTTGGTTCATTCATTGAAAGCGATATGAACATGCCTCGCCGCCGACTACTCCTGCTAGCCATTCTTTGGCCCATAATTGCGCTGATGTTGATCGGCTGACCCCCTGGTTACTCCAACACTTCGTTCCAAACGTGCATCATCGCCTCGACGTGGGCTTCGATGGTGAAATTTGCCGTCACGTGTTTCTGGGCGGATTCCCCCACTTTCGCGAGTTTTTCTCGCATTCCCCATATTTCCCCCATTGCCGTCGCCAATGCGGACGCATCCCCCTCGGGCACCAGCCAACCGCTTTCGCTCTCTCGAATCAGTTCGGGAATGCCACCAGTACGCGCGCCGATAGACGGAATCCCCATCGCACCAGCCTCGATAATTGTTCGGCCAAAGCCTTCCTCACCTGAAATCAGCATATTCACGTCCATCGCTCCATAAAGCGAAGCCACGTCCTGTTGGAAAGGCAACCATTGGACTTTATCGCGCAAGTCGTCTGCTTTCAGGCGTTCGCGCAGCCGATCCCCGTATTCCAGGGTGCTTTTAAACGCGTCGCCCGCCAGCAACAACCGCGCGGGAACCCCGGCTGCGTTGGCCTGGGCAATCGCTTCGGCGGCGATCATCTGGTTTTTTCGAGGAGAAACAAGACCCAGCAGTCCAAAAACCAGCGTCTCGTCCCCCCAACCGAAGCTTTCGCGCAATGAACGATCGCGCGTCGCTCCCGAAAACCGCGACACATCCACCCCATTGTACACCACTCGCACACGATCGATCAGCCCGGAGCCCTCGAAGAGGGATCGACACGCATCGCTGACCGCCACAATGCGTTGGCAACCGGCCAAATGGTAGTTTTTGATCTGCCGTGGAGTAATTCCGAGCCGAATATGCGACGTCACCCCCACTTTCCCCCCACTATTCCCCCACGCTCGAGCCACCATCACCCCCTGGGGCGTTGAGTGAAATTCGTTGCAGTGAATAATGTTGGGGGCAAACTCCTGTGCAATTCGGCGCAATTGAGGCATTTGACGCAAATTCGCGGTCAACCATCCCCCCAGTTTCCGCCACGCGCCGTGGGGAACAACCTCGCAGGACACGTTAAATTGACGTAATTCCTCGGTTAAACCCCCTTCACCCGGACATATCACCAATGGCTCGACATCGTTAGGAAGGCGTTGCACCAAGGCTAATAATGACTGCCGAGCGCCTAAAAGTCGAACACTGGGGGTTAAAAAAAGAATCTTCATTTTTTTTCAGAAACCGTTTACGATCAAATTGAAGAGAGTCCAAACCCTAAGAGCAATAAATCCAGTGTTTTATAAAGCGATTTTTTCTAAAACCCAGTTTTCCACAACTTATTTCTAACTTTTTTCAAATTTAGCCAAAAGCGTAAATATAGTCCCAACCACCCGGTTCAACAACCATATATTGTAGGCAGGAGGCTGCCTATCGACAGTGATAATTTCTTAAACAAAACCTCTTGACCTTGTGACGCCTACTCGGCAGGTTCGGCCCATGTCGTGGGGAATCTGGGGGAAATCGGGGGACCAGGAACGAAACCGGGGTTCCAAAGGTGTCGCGGAGTATGGAAAACGAACTTTCAGGCATGTTCGAAGTGCGCGTCGATGACCGCAATCGCGTCGCTGTACCTGCCCGCCTGATGGAAGCATTTCGCGCCCTTTCCACCGATAAATATGGTAACCCCATGCCAGACGACAGCATCGAGGTCGTGGTCGGCATTGGTTTGCAGAACAAATTGTGCATCTTCCCCAAGAGTGTCCACCAGGAAATGACGGGATATTTGGATAAACAGCCAAAATTCCATCCTAAGTGGCGAAAAGTTCGCGGGGTTATCAAGGGATCGGCTGATCCCCAGGTGTTGGACAAGCAAAACCGGGTACGTATTCCGGCAGCATTGGGCAAGAAATACAATCTGGCGGGTACAATCATCATCCAGGGGGTCGGCGATCACCTGGAAATGGCAAGCATGCCGGAATGGGAGAAAGACTTGGAAGATTTCGGCCCGATGGTGGACGAACTTTTCCAGGACAACGAAGACGGAAAAGACAATTCGGCGGACGAATGAACGGGCGAAGGTTCACGCGCGAGCCGATTTGAAGTTGGACAAGTTTTCTCACTCAAGTCAGCCCTTTCGGGGTGACGAAACGAGACCAGCCCAAGGAGAGGCGCGGTAAGCACTTGGACTACCATGAACCCGTACTGGTACGCGAGGTTCTGGAACGGCTGCAAGTGACTCCTGGAATGGTCGTCTGCGACGGAACGGTCGGCAGCGCAGGGCACGGGGTAAGGCTCGTCGAAGCGTTGCAAGGTCAAGGAGTCTTCATCGGCTTGGACCGGGATCCGGAGATGTTGAAGCGAGCGCAGCGGCGTTTAGCTGCTCTCGGCGGTGGGGAGAACCTTCGCTTGGTGTTGCGGGCTCGCAGTTACGAACAGTTGCCCGAGGTGCTGGCGGAAGAAGGGTTTAAAGGAGCAGATGCCATCCTGCTCGATCTGGGACTGAACAGTTTGCAGTTGGAAGATGGCGCGCGAGGATTTTCGTTTTCAAATGAAGGGCCGCTCGATGGGCGCTTCAATCCGAAGGAACCAGGAACACGGTCGATGGAAGAATTGGTCAACAATGCGAGCGAGAAGGAGCTGAGCGACTGGATGTTCCAGTATGCGGACGAACGCAACGCTCGCAAAATCGCTCGCCGGATCGTCGAGACGCGCAAGGCGCGCCCGATCCGCACGACCAAAGAACTGGCCGACCTCGTGGTTGCTTGTTATCCACCGAAAAAACGCCACGAGAAACCGCACCCGGCAACACGCACGTTTCAAGCATTGCGCATCGTCGCCAACAACGAATTGCAAGCGGTGGAAAACGGCGTTCGGCGCTGCATCGAAAGCCTCGCCCCCGGCGGAACGCTTTGCGTGATTTCGTACCACTCGGGAGAAGAAAAATTAGTCAAATCGCTGTTCGACGAAGTCGGCAGCCCGCGGCCCGATCCAACCAATCTGTACGCCGCTACCACAATGGAGGGACTCCAATATCGTGTTGAGAGCCGAGGCGCCTATAAGCCTCGGGAAAATGAAATCGCGGAAAATCCGCGTGCGCGCAGTGCCCGGCTTCGGACGTTACACCGTCTGCGGGAGGTGGCCCAGTGAAACGCAAACCCATCGCCGCCCATCCCAGCCGAACCAGCCGCGTCCAACATAAAATTGAGAAACGGGAGGAACCGGTTGCTCAACTGAAACCCTACGGTCTGCTGGTGATCCTGGCGGTTGCCGCCATCGCAACCGCACTCGGATGCCTGCAGGTAAAGATCCAGTTTGATGCACGAGATTATCAGATCGAAACCCGCCGTCTCCAGGAACTCGCCTCTGTCCATCGTGACGAGATTCGGAAACTGGAAACGCGCCTGGGCGATCTGAAGCGCGACGAAAATTTACGCGAAGCCGCTCTTGGTCCATTGGGAATGGTCGAGCCTTCGCCCTCGGATATCAGAAGTCTCACGATTGACGATACGCGTGTGCAGATTTTTCGCACCGCATCGACCGACGCACGGGAAGCGATCGAATCCCGACGTCACAATTTGCAAGAAGAAGGAAAGGAGGTTTTTTAAGGTAGTCGCGCTTCTGGCCTTGGAGACACTTGTTCGACAAGGCTGGTCCAGGCAGGGCTTTCCCGATGGTACGCAGTACGATCTCGTGCAGGTTCCCGTTGGTTGAATGTTGATGCTGGCAAGGTGACTGGTCCCGTTCCCGTTCTTGGCGATTATCCGGCTTATCCGGTGCGTCGCTCGCTCCCGCAGACCCGCTCCCGTACCCCGCACTCGCTCATGTTCCGAATCGATTCGTTGTTCCTCGCTGCTCTGCTCACGTAGTTCTCCGGTCTCAGGATGGTTGTTGGCGCAACCATGTTCGCGAATGGAATTTTCAAAAGTGCTTCCCGGTTCCTCTCGCGTTTTTTCCGGCCCTGCCTGGTTCAGCCTCGTTGAAAACCAAATCTTCCAAGCAAGCTGCCCGACGAAATTCGCGCTCAGGAAATCCGATGTGCGATAGACCGTCAAGATATTTTGCCAACGTTTTTTCGAATCCGGTCCCAAACCACTCACCCGCTGCCCTGTTCCCGTGGTCCCGTCCCATGCTCAAGAAACCTCACAAACTGCGCGTTGTCCTTCTCGGCGGCTTCTTTTGCGTGCTGGCGTCAACGGTTCTGACCCGGCTTTACGTCCTCCAAGTCGTGCGCAACGACTACTACAGTGGCCGCGCGGATCGCCAGCAAACAATCCGCCTGACGTTACAGGCCGAGCGCGGCGATATTCTCGACCGTCGCCTGCGTCCCCTCGCCACCAGCACGGGCACGCTGTCCATTTACATTAATCCGAAATTTTTCCACGCGCCTGAATCGGACGTGGACCTCGATGCGCTTGCCAACCAGATCAGCTACTACACGGGTCTCTCGCCCCAGCATGTGCGCGATCGTTTCGAGCGCGGCGCGGTCACCGATATCGGTCGCCAGTTGAATCCCGACGCTGCGCAGAAAGTCGGCGATTTGCTGGATGAATACGAAATCAGCCGTCAGGGCTTCTGGTTTCATCGCG
This sequence comes from uncultured Candidatus Sumerlaeota bacterium, assembly GCA_964580585.1. Taxonomy (GTDB): domain Bacteria; phylum Sumerlaeota; class Sumerlaeia; order SLMS01; family JAHLLQ01; genus CAZOKZ01. The sequence goes on from CAZOKZ010000036.1 coordinate 34,593, forward strand.
AAAGCAAACGTCAGTATCCTCGCGGTCTGGCGCCACACATCATCGGTTTCTGCGGCAGCGATGGGGACGGAGACAACGAAGGTCTCGCAGGATTGGAATTCCTGTATAACAATGAATTAAAGGGCGAAAAGCTCGAAGCCGAAACCGTTCGCACCGGTATCAGTCAGGTCATGCAGCCCGTGGCGCAGAAAGACCTGCTGGCTGCGCGCGGCGATACGTTGGTGCTGACCATCGATGCGGCGATTCAGGAAGCCGCAGAAAACGCGCTCGCCTCCGCAGGGGAAGAATTCAACGCCGATGCCTGTGGCGCGATCGTGCAGGACGTCAACACGGGCGCAATCCTCGCCCTGGCAAGCTGGCCGACGTTCGACAATTCCAAATACGGTGCTTCCCCTGCCGCCTCGCGTCGCAATCGTCTGCTGACCGATCCGCTCGAAACGGGTTCGGTCGCAAAGCTATTCACAGCGGCATTTTTGCTCGATTCCGGCAAGATTCAAATCAACACGCTTGTCGATTGCGAAGGCGGACGCACGGTAATCGGTCGTCGTCGCATCACCGATGCTCCAGGCCATTATCTGGACGTGGTGCCGTTCTACGAAGTGATTCGTTATTCAAGCAACGTGGGCACCATCAAAGCCGCCCAGGCGCTGGAAAACGACGAATGGTACGCGTACCTGCGCTCGTTCGGTCTCGGTCAGAAGTCGGGAGTCGATTTGCCGGGCGAAGGCAGCGGCATTTTGTACCCCGTGGAAAAATGGACCAGCTACAGCCGCACGTCGTTACCGATGGGTTACGAGATGGCGCTGACCTCGATGCAGATCGTCAATGCGATCAGCGGCATGGTCAATGGCGGCGAATTACTCGAGCCTTATGTGATCGCTGAAATTCGCGACAGCCACGGCAATGTGACCTGGCAACATGAACGCACCGTCAAAAACCGCATGATTCGCCCCGCGACCAGTTTGCTGATGCGCGAAATCATGGAAGACGTGGTTGCGAACGGAACGGGCACGAAAGCCCAGATTCCCGGCTTCCGCGTGGGTGGAAAAACGGGCACGACGGTGAAGAGTCAAGTGCTGACACACAAAGAATACATCGCGTCATTCGGTGGTGTGGTCCCGATCAACGATCCGAAGATCGCGATTTATTGCTTTGTCGATAATCCGCACGGCAAACACTACGCGTCGGAAGTCGCCGCGCCTGTGTTTCAGAAAATCGGGCGCGAAGCCGTGTTGCAACTCGGGCTCGTCCCCACGGAAGTGGAAAATCAGGTCACCGCATTCGACGCGCGCATGACCGCTCCGCTGCCGTTGAACCCGGCGATGACAGATATCGATCAACTGGCCGAGCGCCAAACGATGCCCGACCTTCGCGGCCTGACAATGGCGGAAGTCCGCACATGGCTGCATGCCGATCTGGCAAACGTGCGCTTCACGGGCAGCGGACGTCTCGCCGACCAATCGCCTCTTCCCGGTGAAGTCATCGAACCCACCACAGAAATCACGCTGATTTTTGACCAGGAAGCTGCACGCCCGGTCGTCCAACCTTCGGAACGCGATATTGCCCAATTGCAAGGGAGGGCACACGAATGAAATCCCCGAATCCCGTCATTTTGAAAGCGCTACTCGACTCGATTAACATCCAACCCATCGATTCAATCGGTAATTTGAATACGGTTGTGACCGGCATTTCGACTCATGCGCAAAGCATCCGTCGCAGCGAATTGTTCGTCGCGATTTCCGGCACCAAAACCGACAGTCACCAATTGATTTCCGAAGCAGTCGAACGAGGCGCCGCAGCCGTCATGGTCGAGCGTCCGATTCCTTCGTACCCGGGCGTGACAATCGTCCAGGTGCCAAACACACGTCTGATTCTCGGTCCGTTGGCACACGGGTTTTTTGGAAATCCCGCCGAATCGATGCGCATTGCCGCCGTCACGGGAACAAACGGAAAAACGACGACCACGACGATCATCGCAAAGATCATGGCGTGTGCGGGTTTCACACCGGGCATCGTCGGAACGCTCGGCGTATCGTGGGGCAACCAACGCCTCGATGAAAACATCACGACACCGGGCCCGTTGAAGCTCGCCGAATTTTTCTACCAGATGAAAATGGACGGCGTGGACATGGTGTCGATGGAAGCCTCCAGTCACGGCATCGACCAGGCACGTCTGGCAGGCATTCCCGTCCATGCAGGCGCGTTGACAAATGTCAGCCAGGATCATCTGGATTATCATGGCGATTTCCCGACATACATTGCCACCAAACGCCGTTTGTTTTTCGACTACGTTGCTAAGACACAAGGCGGTGTGGCGTGCCTGAACGCCGACGACCCCGTAGGCGAGGAACTGTGCTTCAGCTATCCAGGCGAGAAAATCAGCTTCAGCACGGCGTTGCACACCGAAGCCGACATCGTTGCCCGCAACATTCGTTTCGGGGTCGAGGGTACGGAATTCAATTTGTTGGCCAACGGTTCCTCGATTCCGGTTTCGTCGCGCCTGATTGGCAGCTTCAACCTGACCAACACGCTGGCCGCGGCAGCCGTTTGCCATGCGTTGGGCGTGGACCTACCGCTCATCGCCGAAGGCGTCGCACAAGTCCCCCCCGTGGCGGGTCGGTTTGAAACCGTTCGCGCAGGCCAACCATTCCTGACGATCGTCGATTACGCACACACGCCAGACGCGCTGGAAAAGGTTCTGCGCACGGCGCGTCAACTGACCGCCGGACGTTTAATCACGGTGTTTGGCTGCGGCGGAGACCGCGATCGCACGAAACGCGCGCCCATGGGCAAAGCAGTGGGCAGTTATTCCGATTACGCCATCGTGACATCGGATAATCCGCGAAATGAAGATCCCGACCGCATCGCTCGCGATGCGTATGTGGGGCTCGAACAAAGCCCACTGCGTTCATCTCAGTACCAGATTATTCTCGACCGCGCTCACGCCATCGAGCGCGCGCTGCATCTGGCCGCGCCGGGCGATTGCGTCATGATTTGCGGTAAAGGTCACGAAACGTATCAAGAGATTCACGGCAAAAAATACGCGTTCGACGATCGTCAGATCGCGCGTGAGATTTTGAAGACAATGACGAAGAACTGGGCAACTGCTGCCCACCCGATGACGACGGAAAATCAGATCGCATAAGGACCCCGAACGGGCATGGAACTGACCATCGGACAAATCGTAAGCGCGACGAAGGGCGTGCTGAAACGCGGAGATGAAACCACGTTGGTAACACACGTGGGGACGGACACTCGCACGTTGCATGCAAAAGAAATGTATGTCGGGCTGAAGGGCGAAACCTTCGACGGCAATACGTTCACTGAACAAGCGCTCGAAAAAGGCGCCTTTGGCGTGTTGACCTCGCGCACAGACCTCGATGCGTCGGCCCCGGGCAACGGATTTATCATCGCGGTGGAGGACACAACCCGTGCTCTCGGACTGATGGCGCGCGCCTGGCGCCGTATCGTGTCGCCGATGGTCGTTGCGATAACCGGTTCGAGCGGCAAAACAACCACCAAAGACATGGCGGCCCATTTATGCCGGGGCGAAATGGAAATTCTCGCCACCGAAGGAAACAAAAACAACCACATCGGCCTGCCGCTGACGTTGATCGGTCTGGAACGCAAACATGAGACAGCAATCGTAGAGCTTGGCATGAATCACAGCGGCGAATTGCGCGCGCTGACGGGAATTGCCGATCCCTCGATTGGCGTTTTGACAAATATTGGCGACGCTCATTTGGGGAATTTCGCCAATATCGAGGAACTGCGCATGGCGAAGAGCGAACTTTTTGCCACGATGAAGCGCAGCACCACCGCAGTGATTAACGCCGATTGCCCGAACAGTCAAAAACTGCGCGAGCGCCAGGTGCTTCCCTGGGAAGTCATCGAGTTTGGGGAAACGCATGACGCTCAGGTCCGCGCCACAAACGTGCGACCCGCAAAACCGTTCGGCTATGAGTTCGACCTGCGGTTCTTCCAGTACAAAAAACTTTCCGCGCGTATTCAGGTGTTCGGTCATTACCAGATTCAGAACGTACTCGCTGCGGCAACCGTCGCGTTACTGCTGGGTGTGCCGCCCGAAACGATCGCCGAACGATTGGGCACATTTGAAGCCCCCCGTATGCGGTCGAATTTACGCGAACTGGGTGGCGTGCGCGTCATCGAGGACTGCTACAACGCATCGCCGTCGGCCATGATCGCGTCGATTTACTCGTTCGCCGAACTGGAATGCACCGGACGACGTTTTGTGTTGCTGGGTGATATGTACGAATTGGGCGATTTTGCCGAATCGCAGCACCGCCGGGTCGGTGCCGCAGCAGCCTCGCCCAAGATTCACCACACTTTCTGTGTGGGGGCGCAGGCGCGGTGGATTGCCGAAGAAGCTGAGAAGCATGGCGCCACCGCCCTGCACTTCGAAACCATCGAAGATGCCGTCACCGCACTGCTCGAAACCTTGCAACCGGGCGATTCGATCCTCGTGAAAGGTTCGCGTCGTGCACGTCTCGAACGCGCCGCGGATTTGCTTGCAAAAGAGCTACAACCTCATCCTCCGCAGGAGACGGTGCTCTGATGCTGACGTTCCTCGCCCGCTTCTTCTCCGATAACGACTCCGTCTCGTTCCTGCGCGTGTTCGATTATATTTCCGTGCGAGCAGCCTGTGCGCTCGTCGCGGCGTTTTTGATTTCGATTCTCCTGGGCGATCGCACGATCGACTTCCTGACTCGCTTGAAGGTTGGACAGCAGGTACGCGACGACCAGGGAGATGGAGCCATCAGTCTGAAGGATATGCACGCGGGCAAGGTCGGCACACCGACGATGGGCGGAATTCTGATGATCGGTGCGATCATTGGCGCTGTCGGTTTGTTCGGCGATTGGAGCCAGCCGGTGCTGCAAATCGCGATCGCCATGGCGCTCGGTTATGGCGCGATTGGCTTTATCGACGATTATCGTAAAGTGGTTCACAAAAACTCGGCAGGACTCTCCGCGCGTGGCAAACTCACCGGGCAAGCGCTGCTTGCACTGTTCTTCGCAATGACGTGCATGGTGCTGCATCCGGAAATCACCAGCTACGCGCACGCGGGTATCAAAGGTTCGGATTTCATCGTCTTCCCGTTCTTCAAAGATTGGTTCCTGCCACTCGGGCTGCTCTACATCCCGTTCGTCGTACTGGTGCTGACCGGCACAAGCAACGCGGTGAACCTGACCGATGGGCTCGACGGTCTCGCCACGGGCGTAACCATCACGGCGACCTTGTGTTTCGCGGTCGTCGCGTACCTTGCGGGACGCGTCGATATGTCCGCGTACCTGATCATCCCCCATGTCGTTGGTGGTGGCGAGTTGACCGTGTTGCTCGCGGCTTTGATCGGCAGTTGTTTTGGGTTTTTGTGGTTCAATGGTTACCCGGCTCGCGTCTTCATGGGCGATACGGGGTCGATGATGATCGGCGGCTTGCTGGGTTCCGTAGCCTTATTGCTCAAGCAGGAATTTCTGCTTCTGATCGTCGGCGGCGTCTTCGTGGCCGAAGCGTTGAGTGTCATTATCCAGGTCACGTCGTACAAATGGCGTCAAAAACGTGTCTTTTTGATGAGCCCGCTGCATCATCACTTCGAGCGCGCGGGCGTTCCCGAATCGCACATCATCGTGCGGTTCTGGATCGTGTCGGCGCTGTTGGCGCTGGCGGGTTTAAGCACATTGAAGTTGCGGTAAGCACGACCCCGGACCGCGGTGTCCGGTTTATTTCAAGAAAGCGAGGGCTCCGTCCCCAAACGCAAAATCATTTGGATGCCAACAGTTGTGGTACTCTGCAGAATTTCCTGTTCCTGTTCAATTTGCTCCGGAGGTTTGTTCAATGACCAGCTCGAAAACACATGATTTCCCGTACCGACGAGTTTGCGTATTTGGCGCAGCGCGCTCGGGCGTGGGCGCAATGGCACTGCTTCGCCACCATGGAATCGAAGTCATCCTGGTGGACGAAAAACCCGCAATGGAATTCCGTTCCCTCATCCGCCGCCTGAAACGACTTTACGTCACGTCGTATTTCGGCAAGTTCGACGAATCGGTTCTCGATTCGTGCGAAGCGCTTGTCGTCAGCCCCGGCATCCCGATGGAACACTGGCTGAACCAGTCGGCCATTAACCGTCACATGCCGATTATTTCGGAAGTGGAACTCGCGTCTTACTTTGCGGGTTCGCCGATTTGCGCCATCACGGGCACCAACGGCAAGACGACGACAACAACGCTCGTCGGCCAGATGTTGACCGACGCAGGCAAAAACGCGGTTGTATCCGGTAACATCGGACGCGCGTTCTCGGATGGTGTGCTCGCCAGCCAGGACAATAGCCGCGACACGGTGCTGGTAACCGAAGTTTCCAGCTTCCAGCTCGAAATGATCGAAAACTTCCACCCCCACGTGGCCGCGATTTTGAATTTCTCGCGCGCCCATGAAGATCGCTACCCCGACATGCGCGATTACGTGGAAGCGAAACTGAAAATCACGTACAACCAGGATGAAGACGACCACCTGATTCTGAACGCCGACGATCCGCTGTGCGTAAAAGCCGCCGAGGACTCCGACGCGCAGATCTGGTGGATTTCGATGACGAAAAAAGTCGCCCAAGGCGCGTTCGTCGAAAAAGGCATGATTTTCCTGGCCGAAGACGGCCTGAAAGTGCCTGTCTGCAAAGTCGATGAAGTTCCGATTCCCGGCGCGCACAACGTGGAAAACACCCTCGCTGCATTGGTGCTCGGCCGTCGCATGGGAGCCACGCTCGACAGCCTGATCAACACGCTGCGTAAATTCAAAGGCGTCGAACATCGCATCGAGTACGTCGGCCAATCGCGTCATGGCGTGCAGTACTTCAACGATTCCAAGGCGACGAACATCGACTCGCTGGAGAAAGCGCTTCTCAGCTTCGACAAACCCGTCGTGCTCGTTGCCGGTGGACGTGATCGCCAGACATCGTACGAACGCCTGAACTCGTTGATTCGCGATCGCGTGAAATCGCTCGTTCTGCTGGGCGAAGCGACCCCGAAAATCAAAAAACACTGGGGCGAAATCGTCGAAACCCGCGAAGCCAAAGACATGGATGAAGCCGTCAAGATCGCGTCGGCTCTGGCTGGCGAAGGCGACGTGGTGCTTCTGAGCCCCGCGTGCGCAAGCTGGGACATGTTCAAGGATTACGAAGAACGTGGCCGCGTGTTCAAGCGTGCGGTTCGCGCATTCCTCGAAGCCTGAGATCGCAATACTCGACAATCTGAACTGGTCAAAACGGAATCATGAAACCGATCCTCCTGAATAGTCCGGCCTCGCTTCTGGCAATCGTCACGGCGGCACTCGTGTCGCTCGGCATCGTGATGGTTTACAGCTCCAGTGGCGCAAGGGCCGGACTGGAGGCACGGCGCGCAATTGCTGCGGAACAGCAATTGCCCGTCGAAAGTTTCACGTTCCATCACAGTGCCGCGTACTTTAAACGCCAAGTCGTCTGGACACTCGCGGGTGTGGGATTTTTGTTTGCCATGATGCGGATACCAATTGAGACGCTCGAAAAATGGGCGCCTTGGATTTTGTTCGCTTGCCTGATTGTGTTGTTGGTGGTGCTCGTCACACCGCTCGGCGTGACGTCGAAAGGCGCGCGACGATGGTTGCGGCTCGGGCCGCTGACTATCCAGCCATCTGAATTTGCCAAGATCGGTCTTGTGCTGTTCATGGCTCGGTTTCTCAGCGAAAAGCGCGATGAAATTCGCGATTGGAAACGTGGATTCGTACCGACTGTTGCCGTCTGGGGCGTGTTTGCGGTGTTGATCGTGCTCGAGCGCGACCTGGGAACGATCATCCTGATGGGGACGGTGATGCTCGGCATGTGGAGTCTGGCGCGCATGCGGGTTTCGCACATCGCTACGCTGGTCATCGCTTCATTGCCGGTGCTTGTATTCCTGATTTTCCAACACTCGTATCGCATCAACCGGTTGCTGGCTTACATGGATCCCGAACGCTACGCCCTGACACATGGGTATCAACTGAACCAATCGCTGATCGCGGTTGGATCGGGCGGTTTGTGGGGCCACGGACTCGGGCTGGGGCTTCAGAAGTACCATTTCCTGAGCGAATCGCACACGGACTTCATTTTCGCAACCGTCTGCGAGGAACTCGGCCTCATTGGCGCGGGCGCCGTCGTGCTCCTGTTCCTTGCGTTTGCCCTCGTGGGTTTTCGCGTCTCGTACCGGGCGCCCGATTATTTCGGGGGTCTCGCAGCAGCGGGTCTGACGCTGACGATCACGTCGGCGGCATTCATCAACTTTTTTGTCGTACTCGGATTGGCGCCCACCAAGGGCCTCGCCCTGCCTTTCTTCACTTATGGCGGGTCGTCGATGGTCGCCAGTCTGATCGCCGTGGGCATCTTGCTCAATGTGGCCAATTACACGGCGAAAAGCCACGGGGGCAAGTAACTCCGTCCCCCGTTCGTTGGATCGAAAAGAATTCTGGAAGGCAATTATGAATAACTGGAACGCCATGGAACGCATCGACGAGAGCAATCCGCGCCGCATCCTGATCGTGGCAGGCGGAACGGGCGGGCACATTGCCCCCGCGCTGGCCATGGGCGATTATTTGCGCCGCGAATTCGATGGCAAAGTCGTCGTGCGCTATCTGACCGGCAGCCGCTCGACCGAACGCCAGGTTTTCGAAGCAGCCGAGGAATTTCCCGACGTGCTGGCGTGCGATCGTCCCCCGACGTTATCGCTCGGTTCGGCAATGCAACTGGCACGTTACGGCAAGTCGGTTTTCGAGTCCATGCGTCTGCTTAAGCGCTTCCGTCCCCACGCGATTTTAGCGACAGGCGGTTACGTTTGCGCACCGGTGCTCTTGGCCGCGCGGATGTTCTCCGTCCCCATTTACCTGCATGAATCGAACGCGATTCCGGGCCAGGTCACGCGCTTGTTTGCGCGCAAAGCCCAATACGTGTTCACCGCCCACGAAGCGGCCGCCGAACGACTTGGATATAAAGTGTCTTGTTGGACCACCGGCACGCCCGTGCGCCGCGAATTGCTGGCCTGCACGCGTGACGGTGCAATTGAGCGCCTCGGGCTTTCCGCTCGATCGATGACCATGTTGGTTCTGGGTGGAAGCCAGGGCGCTCGAGGATTGAACGAAGCGTTGGTGGATGCGCTGCCACACATCGCGCGCCGCATCGATGAAAGCCAACGTGTCGATATCATCTGGGCCTGTGGGCCGTTGAATTTGCAAACCGTCGCGCGCCAGATCGAGATGCTGCCGTTGGGAAACGTGCATGTGCACCTGTTCGATTATCTGCGTGAAATCCAATACGCCTACGCGGCATCCGATCTCGTGATCAGCCGCGCGGGAGCGAGCACACTCGCCGAAATTACTGCACTGGGCCTGCCATCGATCCTCGTACCGTATCCGTATGCGAAAGATAACCACCAGGTCGAGAACGCACGTTCGATGGTGCAAAGCGGCGCGTCGCTGATGCTCGAAGAACACGACATGGCGAGCCACAAGCTCGCAGGCGCGATAGCGGAGCTGCTGCTCTCGCCCGCCCGTCGCGACGCCATGGGCGCCGCCGCGCGTCAACTGGCATCGCCCGCATGCATGCAGATCATCGCCAACGAACTGATGGCGACTTCACCGATTTCCGAAACAACGCCCGATGAAACAACCGCTGACGAAGACACCGAAAATTTTTCCGCCGATAAATTGACCGCCTGAGGATAGTTCCCCGTGGAAAACAACAACTCTGTTCCTGACATTCCGTTGCCTGTGATTAAACATATCGCCCCCTCGGCTCCGTCCCCCGAGCTCACCCCTGCCGTCGATCCGTTCGGCTTCAAACGTGCCCACCTGGTGGGCATCGGCGGTTGCGGCATGAGCGCCATCGCGTGGGCCTTGCTCGCGTGCGGCATCGAAGTCAGCGGCTCGGACGCCAAGTTGAGCGAAACGTGCCGCCGCCTTGTCGCTGCTGGGGCGCGCGTTTCCTACAACCACACGGCGGACAATTTGGGCGAAGCAGAAGTGGTCATTCTCTCGACCGCGATTCGCGAATCGAACCCCGAATGGATCGCCGCGCGCGAACGCGGTCTGCGCATTTTGCACCGCAGCGAAGCGCTAGCGCTCTTTCTGCAAACGCGTCAATCGGTGCTGATCGCGGGCACGCACGGCAAAACAACGACGAGCGCGTTGATGGGCCTGGCGCTGGAAGCCGCCGAATTCGATCCGTGGGTGTTCGTCGGTGGCTCCGTCCCCGAATTCGAGGGCAATACACGCGTCGGCGGTGTCGAGTTCGCCGTGGCCGAAGCCGACGAAAGCGATGGCTCGTTCGAGCGACTGCCCGCCAATCACCTGATTGTTACGAATATCGAACCGGATCACCTGGATTACTGGCAAACCGAAGAAGCCATGGTGGCCGGATACCTTCGCGTGATCAAAAACGTGTCGCGCGGTGGTGTGGTGCTCGCATGCCTGGACGATCGCGGGGTTCGCCATGTGTTGAAACACACAACACGGCCTTGTTTGACCTATAGCACCCAGGCCGAGGTCGGTCATTACAGCGCGGGCAACATCAAACACAACGGCACTTCATCGGAGTTCGATTTTTACATCGGGCGCAAACTGTACGGTCGGTTTGAAATCGGCGTTCCGGGACTTCACAATGTCTCGAACGCCGTGGCTGTACTTGCGATGACGAACGAGTTGGATGGCAATTTGGAAAGCGTACGATCGCGATTGAAAAATTTCCACGGTGTGGGTCGCCGCTTTGAAATCAAAGGTCGCCACTATGGCGTTACCGTCATCGACGACTACGCGCATCATCCGACGGAAATTTCCGCTACGATTCAAGCCGCCCAAAGCCTGCGCGAGTTGCAAGGTGGACGTTTAATCGTTGTTTTCCAACCGCATCGTTACACGCGAACGCGCGATTTGCTCGAAGAATTCGTCACGGCATTCGACGGCGCGGATTTGCTGATCCTGACAGAAATTTATTCCGCGGGCGAAGACCCGATCAATGGCATCAATTCCAACATTTTGTTCCATCGCATCTGTACGGAAGCCTCCGTCCCCATTCGGTTGATTCCGCAACGTCGCGACATCGCGCGCGACCTCGCCGGCGAACTCCATCCCGGCGATCTGGTGCTCACATTGGGCGCTGGCGATATTTTTTGCACCGCCGAGGACCTCCTCCGGGTTCTCCAAAATGATACCACAGAAACCGGAGTCTAAATGATGGTAGTCACAAAGAACGAGTTCCTGCTCGACAAGCACCTGCTGAACGTTCCGAACCTGGAGTTGATTCCAAACGCCGATCTGACCAGCAAAACCACCATGGCGACGCGTTCGCACGCAGCGTTGATGGCAATTCCTCATACACCGCGTGCATTGCGCGATTTACTCGTGCTGGTGCGTGACCGTGAATACCCTCTGATGATGTTGGCAGGCGGATCGAATACGATTTTTGCCACACAACAATTCGACGGCATCGTGTGCACCTTGCCTAAAAACCTCTTCGGCCAGATGCACGTCATTTCCCATAACATGGTGCGCGTGGGAGCCGCCGCGTCGCTCGGCGGACTGCTCAACTTCGTGCGCAAAAACGGTATGATGGGCCTTGAGTTCTGCACCATGATCCCCGGCCTCGTTGGTGGCGCTTTAGCAGGCAATGCAGGCGCTGGGAACTGGGGCATTTGCGACTTCGTCGAACGCGCCGTGGTGATGACACGCAGCGGCCGCGTCGTGGAAGTCAACCGTGGCGATTTCCGGTTCTCGTATCGTTACAGCGAACTGAGCGAAGCGGTCGTACTCGAAGCCGACCTTTTACTCGAGCCACTCGACGAAGGTCTCTCGCGTCAACGTTGCGAAGAGTTTCGCGCCAAGAAAAAAGGCCAGCCGTATAAGATTCCTTCCAGCGGTTGTATCTTTAAAAACCCGAAAGACCCGCACACGGGCCGCGCAATCAGCGCGGGCATGTTGATCGAC
>CAZOKZ010000037.1:0-44982 GCA_964580585.1 uncultured Candidatus Sumerlaeota bacterium
GCTGCGCCCTCGCGCGCGGCGGTTTCGGGAAAACGAGACGAATCGGGTGGACGCAAAGACCCTTGTGTTGGTAAGTGAAATATCCGTGAGAGGAAATAGCGATGCTCTTGAGTGCGGAACAATTCGCCGACGTGTGGGGGCGTGACCGGTTGTGCCGGTTCGGCGGATCGGTGCGTCCTGGTTTTTCCGAAACAACGTGGGAGTATCTGCGCGTGGGATTGCCGTGCGAGTTTTCCATTTTGTGTTGTCAAATCTCGTTTTGTGCACTCGAAAGTGATTTGATCCGGCTTGTCGATTTGGATTTCGGAAGTGAGCAAACTCCCTACGAGTTGGCGGATTATTGGATCATAGGCTTGGACGATTTCGATGTAAGTTACGCAGAAATTTGTATCGATAATGCAACGGAAGAACTTTGGAGATTCGATGTTGAATTAGACCAAATGTTTATGCTGATCAACACATCGATGGCGCATTATGTTTCCTGCTTGATCGCATTGAAAAACTGGGTTGAACGTTTGAAGGAAGATAACTCGAATTGGATGACGGAACTAAATCGCTTGGTGGCGGAATGGCAAGCGATCGACCCAGAGGTTTGGCAAGTGGAGACGAATTACTGGGAGATGCTACGATCAGGTTTGGAAGATAGCGACTGCCAATCGCACCAGTTCAACATCGGGGAGTAACGGACGATCACTCCCCGTTCAATTTCACCGGCAACCCCGTCCTCGCATTTCGCAGCAATTCCGCCAGCACCCCGGCGATGTTCCACGCGTCGTCGGCGCCGCGATGGTGGGTGCCTTCCAGCGGGCGGCCGAGAATTTCGCACGCGGTGTCCATGCCCGTTTCGTGCACGTGCCCCATGGCGAGGCCGAAGAGCGACTTTACGTTCAGATGCGTGCGCCCGAACGGATACGGCGCATCGTAAAGCGCGCAATTGCGTTCAAACTGACGGCGATCGTAATCGCCCCAACTTGCCCACGCGCGGTCGCGGGATTTGTACTCGCGACGCAACACCTGCAGGGCTTCGGGAAACGACATCGCGTCGGCGAAATCCTCGGAGCGAAGCGTTGTGAGTTCCGTGCAGAAATCGCTGATCGTTGATTTTTCGGGCCGCACCAGGATGCTGCGTTTTTCCATGCGCTCAAGCGTGCGCGTATCGAGTATGCACAAGCCGATTTCAATGATTTCGCTCGTTTGGCCTTCGGGAGGAGCGCCTTCCCAACAAGTCGATTCCACGTCGATGACGAGAATTGGATTCAGAAAAGTTGCCATGATTAACTTGTTCAGTGCAGTTTTTTCCCGCAATGCGGGCAGATGTGCCGTTCTTGGTTCTTCTTCTGTATTGCTTCAACAAATCCTGCTCCTAAAATCCCCGTCGGCAAGGCAAACATTCCAATCCCAAGAACAGCGATGATACTTGCACAGAATTTCCCCATAATGGTCACAGGGTAAATATCTCCATATCCCACTGTTGTAAGTGTTGCCACCGACCACCACATTGTCGCCGGGATACTGGAGAAAGTATCCGGTTGGGCCGCATTTTCACAGTAATAGAGTAGGCTGGAGGAAACAACAAGCAATAGCCCCATCATGACGGACGTGAGAATGAGTTCTTCTTTCTTCGATTGAAGAACGTGCTTGATGAGATTTAACGACGAATAATATCGCCCGATCTTTGCAATGCGAAGGATTCGCAGGAGTCGGAGGACTCGAAGCGCACGGAGATCGATCCCGAGAAACGGGAGATAGAACGGCAGGATTGCCAGCAGGTCGATAATCGACATGGGCATCAGCCCGAGTCGAATCCTCCCTCGAATGCGACCGTGAAACTGTGGATCAATTGTACACGACCACATCCGGGCAAGATATTCCACGGTGAAGATGGCAACGGAGAAAATCTCAAACACATCCAGAAACGCACCAAAGTGTTCCTGGACGGTCTGAACCGAGCCGATAATCACGGCAAATACATTCAGAAAAATCAGCGTCAGAATGAAAATGTCGAAAACGCGACTTGTTCGGTCTCCCGCTTTCGCCACTTCGACAATTTCCCATGTTCGCTTGCGGTTGTTCATGCGGAATTAACCTCCGTTTCCTCACCCAACCACTAAATTCGGGCAATCCGTCGGCATTCCATGTTCCGCCAATTGGCGATTCGTAAATCGAGCGTCGTGCGAGACGTCGAGCCATTCCCAGCCTTCGGGTGGGGACGGAGCCGTTCCGGCTTCTTTGACTTCGAGTTCCGCCAGCACTAAACCAGCAAGCCTTCCCTCGAAAACGTCCAACTCGATGCCGCCCGTCAAATGATACCGCGTTTTCAATAAACGCCATGGCGCGAGCGCGATCAGTTGCTCGGCGTCGGGGACGGGTATTTCATACTCGAATTCCAGGCGTCGCGCCGGGCTGCCGGGCGTGGCTCCGTCCCCAGCTTGCGCTTTGATGGTCAGGAACGCGCGCGTGCCTTTCGTTCGCACGCGCACCACCGGTTCGCCCTCGCTCAGGTACGCCTGATGAATTGCCAAACCACCCGATGCGGGAACGGCGGGCAGGCGCATTACCAGAAATTTCCACTCAATTTCCATTCCCATGGGCGGGTTCCTCGCGTGGGGGAATCATCTTGATTTGCATCTCGTTCAGTCGATTTTGTACGGCGGGCTCGATGGGTCCATAGGCGCGGTTCACATCGTCGAGAAAATGAATCGCCTCGCCGCGTTTGCCTTGTTCGACTTTGAGTCGCACGACCCACAGTTGAAAAATGGGCGACCACGGATTGCGGCGATGGGCTTCGAGCGCCATGCGTTCGCCCTCGGCGAGACTCTTTTTTTCGTTCAACCGCACGGCATCGACCAATGCGCGTTCATCATGGGGGGCGCAATCGAGCCATGCCTCGACCACGGGCTCGAGTTTACGCACCGGATCGGAATATTGCGCGATTTCACCGGAACGACGCCGGATCAACCACGATTGCTCGCGGTAAGGAATGCTCCAATGGGCCAGCAATGCTTTTGTTGCCAGGTTTTCGTCGGGATTTTGACGTTGGAAATGAATTCGTGTGATGGGAAATATCAACGCGGTCATCAGCAACGCGCAAACCGTTGCCGTCCACCACTCCCATGCAAACGGTGGCAATGTCTCCGTCCCCATTTTGTTTCCGTTCCCCGCGATTTCCCGCTGTCCCAACGCGCTGGGCAGAATGAATGCCAGCACCGCAACGATTAGCATGGTTTCTTCGCGTGCCGTTAGCAGTGCGGCAATCCAGAAGCCCGCCGTCCCCAATGCGATCAGTCGTCGTTTTTTCCAGGGACGTCGTTGCACCGTGGAAAAAAAGTGACCGATCCCGCCGACGATCATTGCCAGCATTGAAAGGACGCCGATTTCACTCAATAGTTGCAAAATTACGCGGGGACGGAAGGAAGCCAGGCGCGGGTGACGTTCGGTGAATTCCAAGAGCACGCGATCAATCGAGCCGCTGCCCCAACCGCCCAGCGGATGAACGAGCCAGGCGTTGAGTGCTGCGCTATCGTCTGCGGACGCCAGAAAGGCTTGCGGCAGATGGTATTCTTGAAAAGTCAACGTGCAAACCAACAGAACGAACCAGCCAATGCCGGCTAATAGTGGGGGAGACTCCGCGATTTTCTCACTTACCGTTTGCGAGCCAATGACGATCACGGTCGTCCAGATTCCCGTGACGATCCACCAGGGGATTTCCTGTGTTGCGGTTGTCTGGTAACTTGCTAAAAGGCGCAACACGGCGATGCCGATCAATACCACGATGGCAAAGGGTTTCGTTTGCTGGCGCAGCGACCATCCAAGCACGCCTGCTCCGAGGACGAATAGCCAATTCGGTAACGAAAGCAACGCGGCTTCTTTCTCCGGGGTCAGGCCCCATGCCATGATCAATGGCCAGACGAGTCCCATGCAAAGCAGTGCCAGGAACCAACTTGCAGGTTTGCTCAAAATGTCCAATCGTCGCGGGGGCCCCATGACGAGTAACGCGCCAAATAAAAGCAGCAAGGGAATCGCGCCGGGGCGGTCGATCGCCAACGGAGTGGGATCGAACAGACCAAACGCCGCGCAGGTCATCCCCACAGCGGCCAGACAGCGGTAGAAAGTTTTTGAACGACGCGGTATGTTTTCCGATGGTGGCGTTTGAGCATCATTCGCCGCGGTGCTTTTGGCTTCGGCGGCGTTCATGGCCTGGACTTCACGAATGTAATTTGAATCGGACATGGACGCCGTCGTGATGAGGTTATTGGTAGGCGGTTGCCCGCAATTCTTCTTTCAAACGAATGTAGGAATCGACTCGTTCGAGCGCTTCCTCAAGCGAAAGTAACTGCCGACGATAATTCAACCGGTTATCGTCTTTTGCGAAATCCACCAGGTTATCCCCGATGACTTCGATGCGCATGGCCGCGTGGCAAAATCCCGGACGCGAAAGTGCGGGGAATTCACCTTGGCGCTTAAGGAGCGCGCGTCCGATTTCAGCCACTTCGCGCCCGAGTCGTTCGTGCTCGGCTGTCAGGCGCTTCCAGCTCGTTTTTTGCATGGTTGAGCGGCGGTCTTCGATGGCGTGGCGTAATTCGTCGGCGTTGAGCAACACCAGTCCGATGCGAAGATCGGGCGCCGGATTCGTCAACTCGCCCCAATCGTCGGGGACGGAGAGAAATCCGGCTGTCTCACGCCGACCGGCCAACCGATCTGCCTCCAAAGAGAGCTCTTCGATTCGGGCGACGGTTTCTTCGACGAGGCGCAAAGTCGAGGTGATTTGCTCATCGGTTCCACGGTCGTAATCGCCCGCCAGCAGATCCAGCAATCGATCCAGCCGGGCGCGTGTAGCTTCGATTTCTTTCGCGTTTTCATGTGCCAGACGCTCGGCCAATTGATCGTAAAGCGAAAGGTCTTCCTGGAAGTTTTCCAGTGCTTTGGTGAGCTCCAGTCCCGCGCCTCCCACGCGCACACTGGCGCGCAGGTGTACCACGTGAGAATTCAGGCGCAGTCGAACGGCTTGCCAAGTGGTTGTGGTGACTTTGTCGGCTGTGAGAACCTCGTCGCCGATTGTATTCGATTGCGCGAAAGTGGGCAATGCGGTCATGAGAAACAGCACTGTTCCCAAGATCGTCCAGAGGGACGATGCAAACCGGCGAAGCGAACAGGTGGCGGAAAAACGTCTCACTGTTTTGGCTCCGGCTGACGTAATTCCGCGATCAAATCCAACTGCAATTTAATGACATCGTCGAATTCGTTGATTGCATCCAATTCCAACACACGCCGGAACCGGGATTCGGCCTCGTTCAGTTGCATGGCATCTAAGTATCCCACTGCGCATTCGTACTTCACGTTCGGGTCTTCGGGGGCGATTTGTTCTGCGCGCCGGTAGAGTTCCAGCGCCCGTTCATGGGCAGGCGATTGTTGCACCACCCGGGCGGCGCGAATCAAGGCCATCGGGTTGTAAGCGTTGCTTTCCGCCAGATTCAACGCGGCTAAAAACGCGATGCCCTCTGCATTGTTGTTCGCGCCGAATGCCATTGCCATCTGGTTGGCGATATCGTTGTCGGGCGCATGAGTAACGATATGAGCGAAATTTTCCGTATTGAAATCCACGTCGCCGGAGATGCCCGCCCGTTCGAGTTCCGAAATCAAAAACGCGTCGATGGTAGGTTGACGATAATTTTCCACCAGAATAATTGGACGTTCCCAGCGCGTCAGAACCTCGTGTGCGGTATCATCGAGCCGCAACCGTCCAGCCAATCGTTCCCGCGCTATGTAAAACACGCCATGGAAGGTGTACAGCATGTCGTCGCTGGCGGACACGTCTTGCAAATCCTGGCTCAATTCACCGGAACTGGTAGAAAGCAACCATTGAACGCCGGGTTTTTGAATAAGAACGTTGCCGTACAACCCCGCTATTGCCACGATCATGGCGGGTTCTTCATCCCATAGTCCGTCAGCTTCGGCCAGGTAATCGTCGATAATTCCCAGAGTCGAAAAATCGTGCGGTAACGTGATTTTCAGTCGGCGTTGCATCGAATCGCGCAACGCATTGTCCATCGTTTGGAGCAGCGAAATCTCTGGCCATGGTTTCGTATTGTCAAATGCCTCGCTCGCGGTTTCCTCTTCGAATGCCGAACGAACGTCATGGGCAATGTCCCGGGCGTTTTTGGCGAAGACAGCTTGTTGCAACGTCGCCGCAGTTGTATCCTCGTGCAGCAACCGGTCGGGCGTTGTTGTTATGACGACTCCGTCCCCTTCGCGTAAAAATACAAACGCCAGTCGTTCGCCGTCGGGCGATGCCGCCACGTTGTATGTCGGTTCTGCCGTGATGGCGCGTGCGGAATATGCGTCGTCATCAAGCGCTGTCCATGCGCGTGTCGTTCTCATCACGAAGCCATCGACTCGCCGAGGGGCGCGTAAAAAATACAAACGGCCTTTGCCGGAGGCCGATGGGGAAAAATCCACCCAGTCGTCTTTGCGTGTCAGATACGAATCCACGTGAAATTCGTTGTCCAACCGCAGCAGGGGAGCGGGATCGGGCAATATTTTGTGATCCGATATGTTGTGACCCCAAACGATTCCGAGCGATGGGAGCGTGCGAATGTCGGCGAGCACTTTTCCGGCAACGAGCGGTTCGGGCTTTAACGTCTCGAACGGTACACGGTCCACATCCCACTTGATGCGTACCACATCCGAGGCATCGAAACTGAGTTGCTCGCGTAACAACCACAATGCATCACCGCTGGGGGAAAATTGCAGTAATCCCTGGAGATCGCTTTGGTTCAAATTGTAGGTGACCGTTGCCCCTGGCCAGGAAAGGATCTGTTTTTCTTCCGGACCCGCCACCAGCAACTGCGATCCGTCAGGATTCCATTGTAACACGCTGGCTTGATGCGAAGAAAGCATCGATTGCGAGCCATCCGGTTTCAGAATCTTAACTCCGTCCCCATTGGAAAGTATTACCGTTCCTTCATTGTCCACAACGAACGCGTTGGGAATTTGTTCCTTGGGAAATCGGTCGAGTTCAACGCCCGGTGTGCGCGCGAACATCTCTGTGGGAGGGGTCCATCGTCCCGGTTCATCATCGAGAAGGGTCGGTTTGCGAACGAAATGCTCCAGTGTCGTTCCATCATCCAGGGCAATGGATTCCGACACCGTTTCGTCCGACGAGCGAAGCAAAATTCTGTCGATGCGCTGGGTAATCCGCTGTTCGACTGTTTCGTTTGAAAACGAATCCGACGCCGGGTTCGATTGAGATGAATCCGAACACCCCGTGCCGATGAAAGCCGCAACCGCGATGCAAAAAATGGTGTTGGCTTTTGCTTTGAATGGTTGCCAATCAGATGAAGTCACCGGTCGTCAGGGTCCTCGTCGTCGTCGCCAAAACCATCGGCGAATTCCTCGTCGTCATCCGGCCAATCTTCTTCGGATATCTCGCGTATTGCCCCTCGCATGCGGTCCGACGGAACACCTGCATCCAGAAATTCCATCCCCTCCGTTCCCAGCACCGCTTCAATGGATTCCGCTAAAAATCCTTCGGGGTTCTTGTCCTTCATCTTGCCCATTTTCAACGCATACTTCATGATATTGATGCCATCGCGGCTGCTGAAGGGCAGATTGACCGAATGCGCTTTCTGCAAAAAATCAGCCACATAAGTCACCAATTGTTCCGTCGCAAAAGGAACATTGAAGTTCAAAATTTTGATCTCTTCATCGCGGCTTGGGAACGTGACTTCGATTTGGGGCTGCAGACGCGATTGAATGTACTCGGGAATTTCGTAGGTGGACGCATCGTCATTCATCGTCACACAAATGCGGAAATCGCGATGCGCCTTGATTTTCACCCCTGCGACCACGGATTCGGCATATCGGCGCATATCCAGCAGCGGCGCCAACGACGCCCAGGACTTTTCGCTCATCCGGTTGCCTTCGTCCAAAATGCACACCCCGCCACGCACCATCGCTGTTACCAACGGCGATGCGTGATAGGCAATTTTACCTTCGCCGGCGATCACGGGCGTGATCAGCAAATCCTCGGGGCGCGTATCCATGGTGCACTGCATAATGTACACCTCACGGTCCTGTTCGCGCGCCACGCTGTAAGCCAATGTCGTTTTTCCCACGCCCGGCTTGCCCAGCAATCGCGGGTTCATCGGTAAATCTTCCGGCACGACGATGCTCCACGCCGCGACCAATTGCTCGCGGATGCGCTCGTTACCGATCCACTGCGTAGGGACCTCATCCGGGTGGGCCAGATGCAGTTCGACGTTTTCCAGTACCAAAGTTTCGGACATGTTTGAGTCTCAGACTCGCTCCTTCGGATGTTGACCGGCATTCTCGCTTGCGAGGGGTGGGCAACGTCAATTCCCGTATCGCATTCGGACCGCGAAAACCGAGATCGCCGAACCAACAAGACGAAAGCCAATGTAAGGTATATCGCAACCGCGCGGTGCGGCCCAATTCTTGTTTGTCTCCTTCAAGCGTTGAACAGGCGTATGGAATATTCCTTAGACCCCGAAGGAGATGACAATGAAGAAAATGTATTCTTTCAAACCATTGGCAATATTTATGTTAGGTGCTGGACTGACCATCGTGAACCCGGTTTATTCGGCGGGTGAAGAAGCAGCAGAAACGACGGAAACGATGGCAGAGACCGAGAGCGCCAATTTGCCCACTTATGCAATCGATAGCGTCCACTCGACGTTGATTTTCAGCGTCATGCATATGGGAGTTGGAAATTTTTACGGGCGGTTTAACAATGTGGCAGGCACCATCGTGTTTGATCCGGAAAAGGCGGAACAGAGCCAAATCGATGTCACGATCGACATGAATTCGATCGATACGAATAATGCCGACCGCGATAAACATGTAAAAAGCAGCGATTATTTGACCGTCGAAGAACACCCGGAAGCGACGTTCAAAAGTTCATCGATTCGGCGCGTTGGTGAAAATACGTTCCAAATCAGCGGCGATCTGACATTTTTTGGTCAGACGAAACCGATCATGACGACGTTTGTTTATCATGGGACGATGCAGGATAAATGGGGGAACACACGTGTTGGAGCCCAAGCCGAGTTCAGCATCAAACGAAGCGAATTCGGAGCGGATGGCGGTATTCCCGCCGTTGGCGATGAAGTGAAAATTATCATCAGCATCGAAGCCATTCAAGAATCATAAAGCGGATGGTCTCTTTGATTGGGGGTCACTCGGTGTCGAGTGGCTCCCAGTCCGTGACAAAAAAAACCTCGCAGGCACCGCCCCCCGTGTCGTTGCGCGAGCGTGAAGATTCCCATCTCCAGCCGTTTTCGCCGTAAATCTTAACCAAATACCCGACTAATCGTACGGAATCGCCACGTCTTAGACCGAGTAATTCACTTCTCAGGTTCGGTTGGTCGGGATCGGGGATGATATGCGTATTGGCAGTATTCTGCGCGATGTCGTTTTGATTGATGGTGATGTCTTCATACCGATAGCGGTAATTTCCCCATCGACCGCTTTGCGACCATTCAATTTTTGAAATGTTTGGCTCAAGCGTAACCGGGCCCCATCCGAGAAGAAAATCCACGGGAGAGAGATCCGATTCCGCATCGAACCAGTATCGTTTGCGTGACAAAATCACGGCGCTGATTTCATACTCGTCCGTCGCAAAAATTTCGAAATCCTCGAAAACCCCCAGAGGAGTCAGGTAACTCATTTCAGTTTGAATGGGTTGCCCGAATGGACCGGCTTCCCTCAGTTCTCCCTTGCTGCAAGCAATGGGAATCAGGGCGAGCAATATCAAGACAAACACCCCAACGATAACACGTGGGCTGCTCAGAAATTCTAGAAGGTCGTCCAGGCTCATTTGGGTAAAGTACTCCTTGCAATCACAATACATACCTTACCCGTTTATATTCACCGGAACCAACACTTTTAACAACTTTCTTTGTTCCTCCTATCGGTAACTAACCCGGCGAGACGACATGGCCGTGCACCCCGCCGGGTTTTCCACCCTGTTACGACCGTCCCTAAGCTGGTATTTTCATCATTTCTCCGGCAAGTTCGAGGCTCTTGCTGCTGGTTGCTCCATCCAGCAGGCGTGCGAGTTCCAATTGGCGTTGCGATTCGCGAACCAGGGATACGCTTGTGGTGGTACGGCCCTTGGTGGTTTTCTTTTCGACCAGAAAATGGGCGGTTGCTCGCGAGGCAATGGTGGGTTGGTGGGTTACGCAAATGACTTGGTGTGTGCGGGCCAGAGAGCAGAGAGCATTTGCAACTTTTACAGCGGCTTGTCCACTCAAGCCTGCGTCGATTTCGTCGAAAACCTGAATTGGAATGCGTTCTTTTTCCGCGGTAATTGTATGCAAAGCCAGTAATACGCGGGATAATTCTCCGCCAGAGGCTACCTGTTGCAACGGTTGAATATCTTCACCGGGGTTGGCGCTGAAAAGGAACTCCACTTGCTCGGCCCCTTCGGCGCAGATCCGAATGCGCTCGTCTTTGTCATTCAAAACCTCGATTCCATTGGATTGCCAGGGACGCAGACGAACTTCGAATTGAGCGTGGGGGAGCGATAATTCCTTCAGGCTCGTTTTGAGTTGCCGACAAAACAGCGCACGCGACGTTTGTCGGATTGCCGATAATTTTGCAGCAGCGGCTATCAGTTCTTTAGAACGTGTTTGAAGTTCTTTTTCGAGCGCTTCGCGTTCTGTGTCCCGGTTGGCCAATTGATGCGCTTCTTCTTTCATGTCCTTCAGTACGTTCAGGATATGAGGAATACCCGCGCCATGCTTGCGCTCCAGACGATGGATGGCTTCCAATCGCGATTCAATTTCTTCGAGTCGTTCGGGATCATGGTCGAGATTCGCGGCGTATTTTTCCATCTCGCGCGTCAATTCTTCGATTTGCGCAACGGCTCCATCGATCAGTTGTTCGCTGGATTCCAGGCTCGAATCGATGGCTGTCATTTTCCCTAGTACCTGCTGCACCTGGCCCAGCAGATCGATGGCACAGATCAATTCTCCCTCACCCTCGCTCAAAAGGTGCGTTGCGTGTGCGGCGTGCTGTTGCAGTTGGTCTGCATGAGCGAGCCGCTCGCGTTCGGTTTTCAGCTCCTCAACCTCGTCGGGTTGTAGTCCCAAATCTTCTATTTCGTGAATTTGGAACTCCAGAAAATCCAGTCTTTGGCGCCAGGATCGGTCATCATTTTCCAGGCTTTCGTATTGGGTTAAAACCTCGGTGTATTGTCGATAGGCGGTGGCAACGGTGTCCCGTTGCTTTTCATGTTTCCCCACGGCGTCGAAGACTTCGCGTTGGCGTGCCGGCAAGGTGAGCTTCTGTCCTTGATGTTGAACGTGAACGTCGGCGAGTAATTCGCCTAATTCAGCCAATTGGTTTACTGTGACCAATTTGCCGTTGATCCAGGCGCGGCTGCGTCCTTTCAGAAGGATTTCACGTCGAATAATGAGTTCACCGGGGTCGGCGGTAGCCAGAAACTGCCCTTCAAGCCACTCCTGGATGGGTGGTAAGCCCCCTGTTTCCAGCACCGCCTCTACCGCTGCGCGTTCGGCTCCCGTGCGAACGGAAGAAGGTTGCGCACGTTCACCGAATAGCAGTCCAATTGCTTCGAGTAAGATTGTTTTGCCCGACCCTGTTTCGCCAGTAATGACGTTTAATCCCGTACCCAGTTCAATCTCGACCGATTCAGCCAGAGCTAGGTTACGAATTCGCAGCAGCGTCAGCATTTTCAGTCCTCGTTCGCAGTTGGTAGGCGAAGTAAAACCGAAAAACCCCGCCGAGTCAAACAAAAAGCGAAGGCTTGGTGAAGAAAAAGCGACTGCCGCGCTTCAAACATTTTTCCAATACGTCGTCTTTGACTTGTCATTCCCGGCTATGCGAGGCAAACTAAACGGGATATAAATCGCGTCTGAAGGGTTGAATTGTTCGATTGTTTGGCAGTTTATTCACACAGGCGATTATGACTTTGTCCGAAAAAAAGTTTCAATCCATCAGCCGGTTGCCGGTTTGGAGTTTCACGGCGTCCGGTTTTGTATTGGGAATGTTGTTTTCTTTGGGTGCCATCGCGGGCGATGCCTGGTTGATGGATCTCGATTTCAGTTGGAGCTCGATTCATCAGTTACATTTGGATCACCCACTTTTATTGATCACGGACGTGGCGCCCTTTTTATGCGCATGGTTTGCGCGTCAAATCGGTCTCAGCCAGCAGGCTCTCCAGCGTAAAAACCTCGAACTGGCAACCAGTCGCGCCCACATCCAGACGATTTTGGAAACGGCGGCAGACGGAATTCTGACGTTTGATGACGATGGCACGGTTTCGTCCATCAATTCGGCGGTGAGCGAGATATTTGGTTATGCCAAGGACGAAATCGTCGGCAAATCGATCCATCTGTTGCTTCCCGCTACCCAACAAAATGACAGCGGCGAGTTCCTGGTGCGCTATGTCGCGGCGTTCGAGCCAGCCAATGTTCCTGCGCGTCGCGAGTTTATCGGAGTACGCAAAGACGGTTCGACGTTTCCGATCGAACTTTCGGTCAGTAACATTCTGGAAAACGATGGAAGGATATTTACGTGCATCGTGCGCGATATTACCGATCGCAAGCAGGCCGAGCGTGAATTGCACGAGAAGGACAAGCATTATCGCCAGTTGGTAGATCACCTGGTCGAAGGGCTGGTAATCATTAAATTCGATCAGCAATTCACCTTTGCGAATCCGGCGGCAGGCCAGATTTTCGGCTTGGACTCGCAAACCCTGATGACCCAGTCGATCCAGGATTTTTTCGCCGCCGAAGAAGTCGAAAGCTTTGCCGATCGGATGATGGCTTGCCGGGAGGGGGCGCCGAAATCGTTGGAATGTTTCATGACGCGCGCCGACGGAGAGCGACGTTATATTTCAGCCGTTCTTACGCCAGAACGCGATGCGCACAATGAAATCGTTGGCGTGATGGCAATGATCAAGGACACCACGGAGGAGTATCGCGCCTCGAAGATGCAATGGGCGGCTTACCAGTTGGCCGAAATCACGCAAACCGCCAGCGATATGCAGGAATTTTATGCGGAAACTCACGAGGTGGTTGCCGAGTTAATGCCCGCCAGAAACTTGTATATCGCCTGGATTAATTCGGAAACCGGATTGCTTGAATTTCCCTATTTCGTTGATGCGTATGATCAACGTCCGGAATCGCGTCCTGCCGACGAAGGATTGACTGGTTACTTGATCCAAAAAGGCACGTCGTTGCTGCTCAATCGCGAAAATCGCGAGCAAATGGCGCACGAAATGGGGGTCGAATGTCACGGAACGCGGGCTACGGATTGGCTGGGGGTTCCGTTGCGCGAAGGCGACGTCGTCCAGGGCGCTCTCGTGGTTCAAAGCTACGATGATAAAACGTGCTACAGCCAGAATGAATGCGATTTGCTCGTTTATGTCGGGCAACACCTCTCCAATGCCATTGCACATAAAAAAGCCACCGAGGCGTTGAAGGAAAGCGAAGAGCGTTATGCCTTGGTATCGCGCGGCGCCAACGATGGGCTGATCGATTGGGATCTGAAGCGACGGACGCTTTACATCAGTCCCCGATGGAAGGAAATGCTCGGCTACCTCGATCACGAAATTCCCAACCGAATCAGTTCGTGCATTCGTTTGATTCACCCGGAAGATTACCCGCGCGTGAAAGCGGAGATCAGCGCACATTGGAAAGGGGCCACGCCACATTTCCAAAGCGAAATCCGCATGAAACACGCCGATGGCACTTACCGATGGATGCTTTGCCGTGGGATTGCCATTCGGGACGATAGCATGCGTGTGACGCGGATGGCGGGTTCACAAACCGATATTACCGAACGACGCGTTGCCGAAGACCAACTGCTTTTCGATGCGTTCCATGACGCGTTGACCGGCTTGCCGAATCGAAATTTGTTCACCGATCGTCTCGAACATTCTCTTTCGCGCTCAAAACGACACGACGACTACACCTTTGCCGTTCTGTTCCTGGATCTCGACCGTTTCAAGATTCTCAACGATAGCATGGGTCACATGGTAGGCGACCAAATGCTCGAAATCGTCGGGCGTCGGCTTGCGCGTTGCATTCGTCCGGGCGATACCGTTGCGCGGTTTGGCGGCGACGAATTTTCGATTTTGCTCGATGGCGTTTCGCACGAAACCGACGTGACAGCGGTGGCTAAACGCATTCAGGAAGAGATTTCCTCGCCCGTACTGCTGAAGGGGCGTGAACTAATAACATCCGCGAGCATCGGCATTGCGGTCAGTTCCTCGCAATATCAAACGCCAGAGGAACTTTTGCGCGACGCAGACATTGCGCTCTATCGCGCCAAGGCAACGGGCAAAGATCGCTACGAAATGTTCGACAAGGCCATGCATGCGCGTGCCGTCGCCCTGCTTGAGTTGGAAAACGATCTGCGCCGGGCGATTGATCGCAGCGAGTTTCTGCTGCATTATCAACCTTTCGTTTCCTTGGAGACAGGTCGGTTGACTGGCTTCGAGGCTTTGCTGCGGTGGAATCATCCCGAGCGTGGAATTATTTCACCCGAGCGATTCATTTCGTTGGCGGAAGAAACGGGCCTGATTCATCGGATTGGAACATGGGCGTTGGAGGCGGCTTGCGCGCAATTGAAGGAATGGCAGGATCGATTCGTTGTGCCAAAACGCGCCAAGCCCACGCCCGAACGGCCGTATGAAAAACTCAGCATGAACGTGAATTTGTCGGTGAAGCAGTTCCTGCGCACGGACCTTGATCGTCAGATTCTCGATACGGTTACCGAAAAAGGTCTGAAACCGTCGTCGGTGAAGCTTGAAATCACGGAAAGCGTCCTGATGGAAAACCCGGAAACCACGTTGCCGATGATTAAACGGCTGGTAGATCGGGGATTTTGTTTCCACCTTGATGATTTTGGCACCGGGTTTTCGTCGCTCAGCTACCTGCATCAATTTCCGATCGATACAATCAAGGTCGATCGATCCTTCATTCGCAACATCGAACGAGGAGGCAAAAACCTGGAGTTGGTGCGTTCGGTGATCATGTTGGCGCGGAATCTGGAGATTGGAATCACGGCGGAAGGCGTGGAAAACTTTGCCCAAGTGGACCTGCTTCACGGCATGCAGTGCCAGACGATCCAGGGGTATTATATCGCGAAGCCTTTGCCTGCCGTTGAAGCGGGTAAACTGATTGCGCAAAACCGGGTGTGGGATGTGAAAGCCTCCGACGTGATGATCTAGCGGAATGGAACCTGTAGCAGGACGCCAACCCGATGCCCTCGATTCCCATTCTTGCGCGTTCTGCGCCTTGTTTTGAACGAAAAAAAGAATAAACTCGCAGGTCGTTTCCAAGGCCGCATTCTTCCGTCAAAGTCGCAATCCCTGTCACGTCCTGATTTCGAGTTGACAGTTTTTATTTCTTCTTTCGATTCCTTTCGTCGTCGGGACGGTGCAGTTGTGAAGAACCCGGCCCTGTCAAAGGTGCCTCTTGCGGCGAGGGGGCGTAATCCGCTAGGACGACGCCACGGCGGGCGCGGCCCCCTAGTGTCTCATACTCTATTGGTAAAAAACGAATGATTCCATTTTTCTCATCACGAACACTCCGGCTTCTTGTTTGCTTCACCTATTTTTTGTTTGCGGGTTTGGTTCCACTCGCCGCTCAAACGAAAACCGACGATCAGCCAACCACGCTGGTTACGGTGGCCGAAGCATCGGCTCTCGATAATTTGAGTGACGATTTCAAGCAATATGGCAAGGAGCACCCCGTGTTGCAGGTCATTATCGATGTTCTGAATTATCCGCTGATTCCCGTTCAGGGGACCAACATCACCGTATTGAAATTGATCGTCGCGTTGATTTTGATCATGATCGGGATGTCGGTGGCCAAGCGCCTTTCGATCGTTGTCGAGCGACGCCTGTTCCATCGTGTCAATATCCCGCGTGGATACCGATTGTTCCTGGCTCGGCTGGTGCACTTTTTCCTCGCAGTGATGTTCATCTTGTGGGGGCTTCAATTCTCCGGAATTCCACTTGGGATTTTTGCCTTCCTGGGCGGTGCCATTGCCATTGCCGTTGGTTTTGGTGCGCAGGAAGTCCTGGCGAATTTCATCGGTGGTTTGATCCTGATGTTTGAAAAGCCCATTCGCCAGGGCGACTTGATCGAGTTCGACGGCGCGCGCGGCAGCGTCGAGGAAATCGGTCCCCGATGTACACGCATTCTGATGCCCGGTAACGTGGATATGCTCGTTCCCAACCGCCAGTTGCTGGAAAACAAGCTGATCAACTGGACGTTGACCGATAAACAAGTGCGGTCGGACGTTGTTGTGGGTGTCGCATACGGTTCACCCACACGCACGGTGGAAAAAATCCTCTACCAGGCAGTCGAGGAAATTGAGCAAATCGATCGGGAACCGAAACCGATCGTGCTCTTCGAGGATTTTGGCGATAATTCATTGGCGTTCCGCGTGTATTTCTGGGTCACGGTTTCCTCTTTCATGGCGCAGCGTAAAATCCAGAGCGACGTGCGATTCCGTGTCGATGAATTATGCGCCGAACACGGCATCACGATTGCCTTCCCGCAACGCGACGTGCATTTGGATACATTGTCGCCGCTCCAGGTACAACTGATGCGCGACCCCGAACCCGAAGCCTGATCTCCGTTCCCACCCGAGACGCCCCGTATGAAGCACGCTTCGATCATCGAATTGTCAGAAAATATCGCCATGGTTTCCGTGGCGCACCACAGCGTGCATTTTGCCAACGAAACGGTGCGGGCTTTTTATACTTATCAGCCCACGTGTGTGGCGGTCGAATTCCCGCGCGAGTTGCAGGACTCGATGTTGGGCGTCATTCCCCAGCTTCCTGAATTGCGCATGGTGGTCTTCAAAACCGAAACGGTTGGGCGGCCGATCATGGTGACGACCGACCCATGCGACGCGCGCATCGAAGCCATCCGCCAGGCATTAACGCATGGTTTGGATTTGGAATTTGTGGATGTGGCGCAAGCGGGGACGGAGGATCACTGGCAACCGTTGCCCGATCATCTGGCGGTTGAGAAAATCGGCGCGGCAGCCTTCGCTAACGCTTACCTGGAATCCGCTCCCGACTTGGCGCCAACCACACGTCAGAAAGCCATTGCCGCGCGTCTCGCCGCGCAAGCGCATGCTGGCAAACGTGTGCTTTTTGTGGGCGATGTTCGCCATTTGCCGGCGCTGAAGTACCTGCTCTGCAAAGATCGCAAACTTTCCGAACCCGTGGCAATTCCACGCGAAGATTGCAAAATTCAAACCACCAAAGTTCGCCCGGTTCTATTGCCATTCGTGCTGGGTGAAATACCCTACATGACGTACGAATACGACGTGTTTCGTTCCACGGCCAGTTCCGACAAAACGTTCTCCGTCCCCGCGTGTTTGCGACGATTGCTGAAGGATGCCGCCAAGCAATACAAAGCCGAATTCGACGAAGACATCAACTTGACCGAATGGCGCGCGCTGTTTCAGTTCGGGCGCAACCTTTCTATTGTGCGCGGTAAACTTCGCCCCGGGTTGTATGAACTTGTGACGGCGTCCAAAGCTTGCGTGGATGACGAATTCGGCGCGATAGTGCTGGAAATTGCCACGAGTTACCTGCCGTCGGACATCGAAGACCCCGAAGACCTCGGCATGGATCGCACGAAATACCAGAGCCTTTCCATTTACACCGACATGGGGGACGGACTCGAACGCATCGAGCCCGCGTATGCGCGACCCGAGATGGGAACGTTGGAATTCAATTTCAAACGTCGCCGACCGACGCCGCTCGAACGTGCCGTCTGGCAGGAAGATTTTTTCGAATCGTTTGGCAGTGGCATTTGCTCCTGGCCGCCGGAAGACGAGCGTATCGAAAAGTTTTTCGACTTCTTGCGGAAACGGGCGCTCGATTCAATTTCCAACGAGCACACCCTCGTCGAGGAATTTTCCTCCTCGATGCAGGACGGCTTGGATTTTCGCGAGACGATGCGCAATTGGCACACGGGGAAACTCTACGTACGGCGCGAACGACGTCCACCGGGCAAGGTCGGGCCCGTCGTGTTGATCTGGCGCGATTTCAATCTCGGAAAATACGATCTGTGGCGTTCAACGCTCTATGCGGAAAACCAAAACGAATCCGACATTGCCGTGTATTGCGCGCCGCTGGGCCAGGAAATGGTCGGTCCGAAAATTTCGCGCACCGAATACCACGGGATCATGTCGGTATTTCCGGCGATGGGAATTCCCGACGTGTGGATCATGCGCGATTTATATCGCTGGCGCACGTGTGCGCGATTGCTGCTCGCCTCGGCGATTATGCTCAGCCAGGAAAAATACGTCGCGTGGGTGGCGGACAAACCGCCCGACCGCGATCTCGTGGCGCTCGCGCGCGACATGCACATTGGCATTATCTACCTGCCGCTGGCGGGTTTCAGCCGCAAGACACTCAAACGCCTGCGCCAGGTACACATTCTCGGTTCACGCGCCGCGCGTGGCTGGGCGGGGGATTATATCACGGATTGAAAATTGAACCGCGAAGGCGCCAAGTCGCAAAGTAACGCAAAGCAAAACGGGTGATGCTTTCTACTCTTCCTTCGCGAACCACTTGAGCAGTCGTTTCGGGGCGCTTGGGCGCCAGGGCGCGCATTCGCCCGCGCGGATCAAACGCCCGATGTCGGCCAGCGTGCGCGGCATTTCGGGAAACAGCGTTCCGCCGCCGCCGATATCGTCCGGACGGTGAGTGTCCGAGCCGCCAACGCCGTTCAGCATGTATTTGTTGGCGAGAGCTTCCGCTGCTTTCGCGGCTTTTGCGCCATACCGTCCGTTCCAGATTTCAATGCCTGCCAACGGGTAATCACCCACTTGCTCGCCGAGGCCAATACCCGGAATGGCCGGGTGCGCGGCGGTGCAAAACCCGCCGGATTCCTTCGCCAGACGAATGACCTCGTTCGCATCGGTACCGTCGGGGACGTTGACCTTTGGCCCATACAGCAGCATGTCGCCGCCGCGCGCGCCCACGACGGACGTGCGGACTTCCTGGCCAGCAAGCAGCAAAAACTCTTCGCCCACGCCGCATTTTGCGCGCAATTCCGCGAGTTCATCGTCCTGCCAAGTCGTGTAATGATCGGTGAAAACTACGCCATGAAAGCCGCGCTCAACCAGCGTACGCACAATTGTCTCGGCGGGCACCTGGCCGTCGAAGCTGTGCTCGAGCGTGTGGCAATGCAGGTCGATGAGAAAGCCGTTCATGGCTGTTTGCCGATTTGAAAAATCTTACCACGAAGGCACGAAGACACAAAGGAACACGAAGAAAAACAAAACCATTGAAAAAATTTCTTATGCCACAGAGCGATGCGATGTCGAGGACTTCCTTCGAAGGAAGCGACTGTCGCAAGAATCCTTTGTGCCCCTTCGTGTCTTCGTGCCTTCGTGGTTGGTTTGTAATTACGAAACCAACGCTTCCTGCTCCCGCATGGCGGTCACCAACTCGCCGAGCGGCACCGCGTTTTGTTCGCGGCGGGCGAAGTCTTTCAGCAGCACTTCGCCGCGTTGCCATTCGTCGCCGCCGACGATGACGCCGAAACGCGCGCCGGATTTCACGGCGGCTTGCAGCAGTTTGGTCAAGCTGCGCGTCTGGTAGGGGAATTCGACTTCGAAACCTTCATCGCGCAAACGCGCGGCCAGCGCGAACGCTTCGAGTTTCGCCGCTTCATCCATGTACGCCATGCGCACGACGGGACGCGCCGGACGCGTCAGCTTGATGTTTTGGCTTTCGAGCGCCAGCAGCACGCGCTCGATGCCCGAGCCAAAACCCACCGCCGGGGTCGAGGGACCGCCGATTTGTTCGACGAGTCCGTCGTAACGTCCGCCGCCGCCGATGACCTTGATTGCGCCATCGAGCGAGTCGCATGTGAGCTCGAACGCGGTTTTCGTATAATAATCCAGCCCACGAACCAGACGTGGATTGATTTCGTACGGCACGCCGAGTTTATCGAGCGCCGCGCGCACGCCTGCAAAATGCGTCGCGCAATCGTCGTCCAGGTGATCGAGCATCACGGGCGCACCCGCCACAATGTCAGCGTCGCGTGGGTCTTTGGAATCCAACACGCGCATCGGGTTGACCTCAACGCGGCGTTGCGAATCTTCGGACAGGCGGTCGAAGTGCTGCTTCAAATACGCAACGAGCACTTCGCGATACGCCGGGCGGCACGCGGGCGAACCGACGGTGTTCAGGTTGACCTTAAGCTGTTCGAGCCCCAGGCGGCGGAAAAAACCGTAGAGGACTGCGATCGCCTCGGCGTCGGCGGTCGGATCGCTTTCCTTGAAAATTTCCAGACCCATCTGGGTGTGCTGGCGATAGCGGCCTTTTTGCGGGCGCTCGGCACGAAACATGGGCGCCAGATAGTAAAACTTCAGCCCACTTGCCGCCGAAGCCAGCCCGTGCTGCACCACGGCGCGGCAAACCGAGGCGGAACCTTCGGGGCGCATGGAAAGCTGCCGGTCGCCTGCGTCGGTAAACGTGTACATTTCCTTCGACACGATGTCGCTGGTTTCGCCGGACGTGCGTTTGAACAATTCCGTGTGCTCGAGCACCGGCGTTTCCAGATAACGATAACCGTGCAACTCCACCCACTCGGCGTAACGGCGTTTGATTTCGGTCCAGGATTCGGACTCGTAAACGGCGCTGGAGGCGCCAACGGGCAGGACGTCGTCCATGCCGCGGATGGTTTGCAGAGTGGAGGCCATGGCGATTTCAATCCAATGGTCGAAGTGGCGTCGCGTGTGGGCGACGGGCGGGAAGCGTCGGGCATCGAGGGGTGGCTGGTCCAGCCAAATCTTAGTGGACGAAGGGGGAAGCGGGGTCGGGATGATTTGGATATTCGGTCCACGAACTTGGATATTCTCCGATCCTTCTACCTTATTCTTTCATCCTGAAACCGTGATATGTCGCTTGACAGCACGGGGGTCTCGCACGGATGTTCCCGCCTGCCTGTGGCTCGGGGACGCGAATTTCTCCGCCGGTTGCCTGAGTCCATGGCCATGATAAACTCATCGGAGAGCTTTAAATGTCGATTACCGCAGAACGTAAGCAGGAACTGATTGCCGAGTATGGCGTCAAAGAAGGCGACACGGGGTCGCCGGAAGTTCAGGTCGCCGTGTTGACCGAACGGATCAACAATCTGACCGAACACATGAAGATCAACAAGAAGGACCACCACAGCCGTCGTGGCCTGTTGAAGATGGTCGGCCGTCGTAAAAGCTTGCTGGACTTCCTGAAACACAAAGACATTACGCGTTATCGTAACTTGATCGCCCGACTGGGCCTGCGTAAGTAAACCATTGAAACGACTGTTGTTATTGCCCGAAACCTCGACTTTTTTGTTAGGACTTCATTCCAGCGGAAACCATGTTGGAATGGAGAGTGGGCAATTGTTGGCTGCATCGAATATGAGCGGTCGGCATCGGCAGATAGAAAATCAGGCCAACCAGGCGTTGGCTGCCCCGAACCGATAGAATCGTGCGCCTTTGGACCTCGCGTTCAAAGGCGCGCTTTCTTTATCAACGACATTCCAGGAGGATTTTTAAACCCCGGCCTGAACGCGATCGTCGCGAGCGTACCTCAGGAGCAACCCCACGGGATTTTCATGCGTCATCGAAACTACCCCGTTTCGATGCTGGATGTGAATTCCGCAGGGTTATCTGCTCCGACGATCCCAGGGTGTGAACATTCGACCCAAAAATCAACATAGGAGCATAACCCAAACATGGGAAATACACAAATCGATCAGGCCGAGGGCCTGAATTTTACAGAAACAATTGCCCGCATTCCTTTCGGCGAGGGCAAAGAACTCGAAATCAAAACCGGCAAGTTGGCCAAACAATCCAACGGGGCCGTTCTGGCTCGCGTTGGTGGCACGGTAGTGCTGGCCGCCGTCGTGATGTCCGATCAGGAATCCGACAAGGACTTCTTCCCGCTGATGGTGGACTATCGCGAGAAGTTCTACGCTTCGGGTCGCATCCCGGGTGGCTTTTTTAAACGCGAAACGCGTCCTTCGGATAACGAAAGCCTGCGTGCCCGTCTCACCGACCGCACGTTGCGCCCGATGTTCCCCGACGGTTTCAAAACCGAAGTGATGGTTTATCTGACCGTCGTTGCCATGGACTTGGAAAATCCGGCGGAACTGGTTGCCATGTGCGCTGCCAGCGCGGCGCTTCACGTTTCGGACATTCCGTTTAAGAAACCCATCGGCGGCGTGCGCGTTTGCCGCGTGGGTGACGATTTTATCGTGAACCCGACCTTCGATCAGATCGACGAATCGGACATCAATTTGATCGTTGCGGGTCATGCCGACGCCATCAACATGGTGGAAGCGGGTGCCAGCGAAGCCAGCGAAGCCGACATGGTGACGGCGCTCGAAACCGCGCACCGCGCGATTCAGGAAATCTGCGCCGGACTCGAAGACCTGCGTGCCAAAGCAGGCAAGACGAAGGTGGAATTCGTTTCGCCGCAGCGCGATGAAGAGTTGACGAAAATCATCGCGGAGAAGTTCGCATCCCACAGCAAAGAAATCCTCGATACGTTCGACAAAAAAGGCCGTTCCAAGCGACTCAAGCAAGCCATTGCGGAGATCGTGGAAGAATTGGGCGAAGAATACGCGGACCGCTGGATGGAAATCAGCGAAACCGTCGGACATTTGGACGAACTGGCGATGCGCAATCGCGTGCTGACCGAAGGCGTTCGCGCCGATGGTCGCAAGCCCGCCGAAGTCCGTCCGATCTGGAGCGAAATCGACGTTCTGCCGTCGGTGCACGGTTCGTCGGTATTCACGCGCGGCCAAACGCAGGCGCTGGCCGTGTGTACGCTCGGCTCGGTCGAAGACCAGCAGATGGTCGATGACATGGTGGGCGTTTACCACAAGGCGTTCTACTTGCACTACAACTTCCCGTCCTACTCGGTAGGCGAATGCCGTCCGCCGCGTGGTCCGGGCCGTCGTGAAATCGGTCACGGTGCGTTGGCCGAACGCGCGGTCAGCGCGATCCTGCCGGAGAAAGACGAATTCCCATACACCATTCGTCTTGTGATCGATATTCTGGAATCCAACGGTTCATCCTCGATGGCGACGGTGTGTTCCAGCTCGCTCGCCCTGATGGACGCGGGCGTGCCGGTCAAGAGCCCGGTCGCGGGCATTGCGATGGGTTTGATTGCCAGCGAAGACGGCAAAAACCTCGCGATCCTGAGCGACATCCAGGGCATCGAAGATCATTGCGGCGACATGGACTTCAAAGTTTGCGGCACCGAAAAAGGCATCACGGCGTTGCAGATGGACATCAAGATCGAAGGCGTGACGAGCGAGATGCTGGCCAAGGCGCTCGATCAGGCGCGTAACGGTCGCCTGCACATCCTGGGCAAGATGGCCGAGACGATTTCGACCAGCAATGAGGACCTGAAGCCGCATGCTCCGCGCATGACGGTGCTCAAGGTGCCGGTCGATCGCATCCGCGACATCATTGGCTCGGGCGGCAAGATTATCCGCCAGTTGCAGGAAGATTCCGGCGCGAAGATCGACATCGAAGACGACGGCACGGTGTATGTCACGGCGACGAGCGGCGAATCCTCCGACCGCGCGATTTCGATGATCGATGACATTATCCGTGAAATCGAAGAAGGTGAAATCTTCACCGGTACGGTAACGCGCGTGATGGAAGCCGGAGCGATTGTTGCCCTTGGCGGAAACAAAGACGGCATGATTCACATCAGCGAGCTCGAACACCGCCGCGTTGAAAAAGTCGAAGACGTGCTGAACGTCGGGGACACCGTCACCGTGAAAGTGGTGGAAGTCGATAAAGCCCGTGGTCGCATTCGCCTGAGCCGCAAAGCGCTGATCGAACCGCCGGAAGGCGTGACGGTAAGTAGCGGTGGTGGTGGCGGTGGTCGCGATCGCGATCGCGGCGGCGATCGAGGAGATCGTGGTGGTCGTGGGGGTGATCGCAACGGCGGTGACCGTGGCCCTCGTCCGGATCGTGGAGGCGATGCTGGCCGTCCGCGCCGCCCGCGTCCTCCGCGTCAGCGCCGCGAAGACTGATCGCTCAAATCGAACTCAAAAACTGAACGTCCCGGGAAAGCAATTCTCCGGGGCGTTTTTTTATTCAGATACAAAGCACACGATATTTCCATGAAGCTTTAATTTTGCCGAGCCAGAATCCCGATGCCCAAATAGTGTAATAAATCATCCACTTTCGTCCCACCTCATCTTTGCCTGTAAATTGGTTCATCAGGAATTGGAATGGTGCGATGGCGAGTAGAAATATGGCGATCCAATCGATGGCAATGCGGCGTCGAAAGCGTTTGCGGTGCTTGGCAAAGAGCGCCACGGCGCCTGCGCCGTAATCGACGGCTTGCTTGAACATCCCATCGAACGTACCCCGATGGCGATGGCGAATGCCCTCGTGTGGGCAATAAACCAGTTTCCCGCCAAGGTCGAGGATTCTCCAGGCGAGATCGGCGTCTTCGCACATCCAGAGCGATTCGTCGAAACCGCCTACTTTCATCAATGCCTCGCGCCGATAGGCGGCACTGGCCGTGGCAAAATACGGCGGAAAAGGTAAAAGCGGCGGATAACCGCGAAAGAATTTTTCCTGGTTTAAGACGCCAAATAATTGAGTGAAAACTTCCACGCCGGTTTTGTAACTGCGGGCGCCAATTTTTCCTCCGCAACCAAGGACCTCGGGGTCGTCGAATGGAGCGGTCAATAACCGCAACCAATGACGCGAGGCCAGGCAATCGCTGTCCATCATCGCGACGATGGGAGCGCGGGCTGCTTGGATTCCTGCATTACGCGCGGCGGCGGGTCCGCGAGTTTTACAATCCACCAAACGTACGGGAAACGTGGCAAGCAGTTCGCGCGTGCCATCCGTCGATCCATTATCCACCGCGATGATTTCGATGCGTTTACCGGGGACTTTCTGATTCATTGCCGTTTCCAGGCACGGTCGCACGTCGGAGCGCCGATTATAGAAAGGAATGACGAGCGAGATGTCGGGCGTGTCGTTCATTGGCGACTCCTCGAACGATCGAGCGCCCGCAACGCAGGCATCAGGATCACGACAGCACCCATTACCAACAAGGCCAACGGAGTGAGAAATGCGCATAACGCCACGAGGAAGCCATGCACCACGGGACCTCGATTCCCAAGCCAGCGAGGCGATGTTTTCCAATGCGAACCTTGGCGGGTGGTGAAGGTTGAATATTTCATCGGCGGTAAAAGTGGTAATCCACGGGTGGACGAGGTTTTCGCAGTGCGCGGAAAGTGAGTATCAACGCGCGTAGAACGATTAAATTCCGTCTCACGATCAAGCGTAGCGTCTTCGCCAGGTTGCGGCGATTGACCTGCCATTGTTGATCATCTTCGCGATACCGAATGGAGTAACCTGTAAAGCGTTCGTACAGGTGCGTTGGAGCAAGCGAGGACGAAACTAATGCGTCGTAACGCAATGCCATACTAATTGAAGAACGAATGCGTTGGAACATCGTTCGGATGGGGAAAATGACGATGTTGGGCAATTTCGTGCGAATTCTCTTCGGCTTATCTTCGAAAAGAATCGATTCGATTCGAGCCTTTGGATATTGCTCTTTCAGCTTCTGATGCAACTCTTGCACGAGGTGGTGGTGCGAGTATGTCAAAATGCCGATTCGATTAAGAGACGGAGGCAATTTTTGACTCTCGCGGATGTATGGCGGGCGGGGGCGTTTAACCTCAGCGGGTGGTTCTCCCATACGATTTGCAAAAAAATCATTCAACGCGCATTGCATCGCATCTGCGTCGGCATGTTGGCCATCGAAGCGATTATTTTCGATCCCGGTTAGTTGAATGCGTAAAACGTTGAAAAACGCGGTGAGGCGATATCGGCTTGGGCATAGTTGGTGCAGGAAATAAAGCCAGTTTCTCACGCAAATGTAAGTCGAGAGAGGGCCCGACGTGGCACGCCGGTCGTCAAATCCTTCGTGGCTGACACGCGATTCGGTGGTTCCCACCACATGATATCCCGCGCGGTTGAATCGCAGGCCGAAGTCTATGTCGTCCCACATAACAAAATAAACCGGGTCCCAGACGCCTACCTTGCGAACGGCTGAAACGCGTGCCAGCATAGAACACGCTGTTACATAGTCGCTTTTGTAAAGGTGCTTGCCTTTGATAGACCTTAGTGGACCTTCTGCATTTTTCTTAGGGCAACCCGTTTGCCAATCGATTCGCGCGCCGATTTCCTGGACGCGGGTTTCGTCTTCCATCAGTAAAATCGTCGAGCCGACTAACCCGATACGTGGGCTTTTGCACATGGTGTCGAGCAAACCGTCGAGCGCGTTTGGAAACACGTTTACGTCGTTATCAAGGAACCAGAAAAAATCGTACTTTTTCGGATGCTGAAGACCGTAAATCATCCCGGCGTTGAAACCACCCGTGCCGCCGAGGTTCTTTCCCGTTTCCAGCAGATGGACTTCGGGGAAGTCCTCGCGCACCATGTCGGGCGAACCGTCGGTGCTGGCGTTATCGACTACCACAACGTCGAACGGTGTGCCACCCAGCGTTCTCAGGCATTCGAGAACGTGCCGCAGCATGTCTTTTTTGTTCCAGTTGACGACGATGGTCAGAATTTTCGGCGGGTGTTTTTTCGATGGCGCCATGGATACGAATTTTCGACCCTGAAGTGAATTGGAGCGCCACTTTGGTGGGGCGTTTGGCTCAAGGCAAGGCAATTTGACGACGTTCTGGAAAGCGCAATCTCGGTGTTGCGCTTTGGACTCGAACTCGGGTCACGTATCGTCAATGCGCTCCCCTCGTCCTCGCCTTGCGCGCCTTGATCTTGTGCTTTCGAGAACGTCTATTGCCATTGATTGGATTTCCCATCGATGCCCATCCATGCTGACTCGCCCGATTTGTTATTGATTGAGAACTGCCGCCGTATCGCGACGTTCGACGACGCTGGGCGCGAGCTGACTGGCGCGGATATTCTGATCGATGGACCGCGTGTGGTGGCAGTGGGCGAGCGGTTGCGCGCGGCGCATGCGTTGCCGCCAGACACGCCGGTGATCGACGCGTCGCGGTGCCTGGCGATTCCTGGGTTGATCAATACGCATCATCATTTTTTTCAGGTGCTGACGCGCGTGATGCCGCGCACACAAAACGCCGAACTGTTCGATTGGCTGGTGGAAAACTATCGCACGTGGCAATTCCTCGATCCCGAGGCCATTCATTTGGCGGCGCTGGTGGCAATGGCGGAACTGCTGTTGAGCGGATGCACGACGACGAGCGATCACCATTATCTTTTCCCGGCGAACCAACCCGTCGAGTTGTTGGACGAGGAAATCCGCGCGGCTCGTGAGTTAGGCATTCGCTTTCATCCGACACGCGGGTCGATGACGCTGGGCGTGGATGATGGCGGGTTGCCGCCGATGACGCTGGTGGAATCGCCCGGTCGCGTGTTGGAGGATTACGACCGCGTCATTGGCCGGTATCACGATACGTCCGATTACGCGATGACACGGGTGGCGTTGGCGCCGTGCGCCCCGTTCAATGCGCGCGAGGATTTATTTCGCGAAACGGCGCGGTTGGCACGTGAGCGCGGCGTATTATTACATACGCATTTGGCGGAAACGCACGATGAAGACGCATATTGCGCAGAGAAGTTTGGCTGTTGTCCGTTAGAATACGTCGCGCGTCTCGGATGGGAAGGTCCCGACGTGTGGTTTGCGCACGGGGTGCAGTTCAACGCAGAGGAAATCCGTCGATGCGCGGACCTGGGCATGGGGGTGGCCCATTGTCCGTCGGCCAACGCGCGGTTAGGCAGTGGGATCGCGCCCGTGCCGGATATGCTGGCGGCGGGAATGCGTGTGGGAATTGGCGTGGACGGTTCGTCGAGCAACGACAGCGGAAATTTACTGGCCGAGGTCAGGCAATCGTTCATGCTTCACCGCGCTTCGCGGGGCGTGGGAGCTATCGATGCGCGCAGCGCGCTTCGAATGGCAACCCGTGGGGGAGCGGCGATATTGTGTCATCCCCAGATCGGCTGGATTGGCGAGGGGGCAGCCGCAGACGTTGTACTGGTGGATCTCGACCGTTTCGAGTTGGCCGGTGGCGCCAGTATCGATCCCATTGCGGGGCTGGTTTTTTGTGGGTTAAACGGGCCGGTGGATTGGAGTATTATCAATGGTCGAATTGTGGTTGAACGGGGAAAACTTTGCCGTGTGGCGGAGAAAAAACTCGTCGAGCGAGCGAACGCCATCACAACGGCTTTGGTGGAGAAAACGAGAACCCTCGAACACGTGGATAGCACGATCTTGAAGGATTGGTGACTCGCGTTCTACGATTTGTGCTCTTTGGTTTCCGATGCCAACGGAGTTTCGTGCAGCAGGTGCTCTACAAGCGCCGCGATATCCTGGCGACAACTGCCGCAATCGGTGCCCGCTCCGCAACAAACGGCAATTTCATCGATATCCCGTGTCCTCAATGACTGGATTGAACGAATCACCTCTTTTGCGTGAATTTCGTTACAATAGCACAGGGTTTCATCGGGCGAATCTAAAAAATGTTCTGCCGCTTCGTGCACCCGTTCCGACTCCATCAACGGTATCAGACGTTGATTTGCCACGAGTTGTGGCGTGAGTGGCGTTTTATGAGACGATTTCTGCATTGGAGACAACCTCCATCGAGTGTTTTCTCTGAATCGAGAGAGTGACATGATTCTCATTTTTTTTCAAGACACGTTTGCGTATCGAGAAGAGACAAAAATTATTCTCCTTGCATTAGAGGGATTTCTCTTCTATGTTCACGGCGCAAAGTTCGCTTTTTAGGGCATTAAACACTATAAACTTAGTGAAATTGCGGACGGATAACTCCGCGATTTGAACGTACGAGAAGAAACTCAAAGACCGACGTGGGAAAATTGGGAACGAATACAATATACGCTGCAACTACGACGAGAGACGTTCTATGTCCAAGTCCGATTCGAATCAAAATTTGGTCCTGGTCGTCGATGATCAAGAGTCCGTCTGCCAGACCATTGGGCGGTATTTAACACGCAAGGGATTTCTCATTGAAACAGCGGGGTCGGGGCGCGAGGCATTGGATAAAGTTATGCGCCATCCACCCGTTGCGATTGTCAGCGATATTCGCATGCCGGATATGGATGGCATGGAGTTGCTGAATCGCGTGATGGCGTGCGATCCCGACATGGTGGTGATTCTGGCGACGGGGGTGCCCTCGATGGAGGTCACCATCGAAGCTTTGCGTGCGGGGGCGACGGATTTTCTCCCTAAACCCGTGGATATGAAGCAGTTATATTCCTCGTTGTCGCGCGGAGTGGAGCGTCGCAAGGCACGTCTGGCCAGTCAACAGCGCGAGATCCAGTTGGAATCCAAGGTGCGCAAACGTACACGCGAACTCAGCGATACGCTCGAAAAACTGCAATCGGTAAATGAGCAACTCAGCGAAGCTTACGACGGTTCCATCGAGCTGCTGCGCCGCACCTCGGCGTTGCGCGATAACGATACCGGCGATCATATTGATCGTATCCGTCTCTTTTCCGGTGAAGTCGCCCAAAAACTTGGGCTTTCGGCGGATGACATTCGCCTGATCAAGGGCGCCAGCCCCATGCACGACATTGGAAAGATTGGTATTCCCGACCAGATTTTGCAAAAACCCGGCAAGCTAACTCCCGAAGAATTCGACATCATGAAGACCCACACGTTGATCGGTGGGCAGATTCTCGGTGGTTATAAGGTGCCGTTGCTCCAAGCCAGCGAACAAATCGCCCTGACGCATCACGAGCGTTGGAATGGCAAAGGGTATCCCTATGGTCTGGCGGGTGGAGAAATCCCCCTGTTTGGGCGAATCGTCGCCGTTGTCGATGTCTGGGATGCGCTAACGCATGAACGCTGCTACAAACGCGCGTTTACGATTGAAGAAGCGCTGAAGATCATCCGCGAGGAACGTGGCCAGCACTTCGACCCCGACGTACTCGATGCGTTCCTGGAATCCTTGCCTCGAATTCAAGAAATCGAACACGAAGTCATCGTGACATGCGAAGAGGCGGTGTGAAAGAAAGGCTGAAGATACAGGTCGAACGTTTAAGATAAACGACATGTGTGGCACCATGTGTCGTTTATTTTTTTGCCTTTATTCTTTCGTTCTCTTCCTGCTTGCGGCCTTCGTATTCCTTCCCCACGCTGGCGGGCATGAAACGACGCGCTTTGATCCTGGGGTCTGGCGTGTGCGGCTTGGCGACAGCGGTGCGGCTGCGAGAACACGACCCCGACCTTTCCATTTCGATGCTCGAATCCGAAGACCGCGTTGGCGGTCTCGCTCGGTCGTTAACGTTGCGCGGCCAGGTTGCCGACATGGGACCGCACCGCATTCACACGGAATTACCCGACGTTCAGGAGTTTTTGGAAACGTTGGCGGGCGAAGACATGGTGCGCGTCGAACGCGCCTCTCGCATGTGGTTGCACAAAACGTGGATCGAGTATCCGCCCAAGCCGTTTGAAATCGTGAAGCTCTTCGGGCCGCTGAAATTGGCGAAGGTCGGTTGGTCGTATGCGACCGAAACTCTGGCGCGTTGGCTGGGCGGGGGAGACCGCCGCGATAATTTCGAAACCGTGATGTCGCGTGCGTTCGGCAGTGAACTTTATCGCCTGATCGTACTCGGATATACGAAGAAAGTCTGGAAGATCGACCCGCGGAAAATCCACGGCGATATTGCGCGCGTGCGCGTGTCGGCAGGTGGGCTGGACCAGATGATCAAGCGTGTATTCGTGCCTGAAAAGAAGGGCCAGGAAACCGCGCTAAAGAAATTCTACTATATTCCGGGCGGCGTGGTTAAACTCGTCGATAAAATGCACGCGCCACTTGAACAATCCGGTGTGAAAATTCACACGGGCTGGCGTGTGACGAAAATAGAACGCACACCGACGAATTTGTGGCGCGTGACATCGACCGACGATGAGGGACGGAGCCGTACGGACGAAGCCGAGTTGCTCTTCTCAACGATTCCAGTAACCGAATTAATCGATATGTTGCAAGTGATTCGCCCCGATGCCGCAGTCCGTCGCGCGCGTGAATCAATGCGGTTTATCGCCAATTTTCTTGTGTGCGTCGTGGTGAACCG
Source organism: uncultured Candidatus Sumerlaeota bacterium (assembly GCA_964580585.1). GTDB lineage: Bacteria > Sumerlaeota > Sumerlaeia > SLMS01 > JAHLLQ01 > CAZOKZ01. The sequence continues at coordinate 31,147 of CAZOKZ010000037.1, forward strand.
ACCGAAGGTTACCGATTGCCAGTGGCTGTATTTTCCTGGCAAGGACACGATTTTCAATCGCGGGTACGAGCCGAAAAATTTCTCCGACTCGATGGGGACGGAGAATCAGTGCATGATCATGTTGGAAATTACGTGCCATCACGGTGACCGAATCTGGAACGCGACGGATAAACAACTGATTCGCGAAACGATCAAGGGTCTCGAACGCACGGGACTCGTCGAGCGCGACGACGTGGTGGATGCGATGGTGCATCGGATTCCGTACACGTATCCACTCTACGACGTGGCCTATCGCAAGCGGCTCGATCCTGTGTGGCGCTATCTGGAAGAATTTTCCGGCCTGATCAGCGTTGGGCGCCAGGGGTTGTTCCTGCATAACAACATGGACCACAGCATTCACATGGGTTTTCGCGCCGCCGAGGTGGCAATGCGCGAACATCCCGAAGATCCCGAGAAGCATTTCTACAAGGAAGTGCGGCGGTTTCAGCAGTTTCGCATTGTAGATTGAGTGAAAAGATTACCACGAAGGCACGAAGACACAAAGGAACACAAAGAAAAGAAAGAGGGACGGAGGCCATGTTGGCTCCGTCCCTCTTCATTTTTTGAACTCTCTTCGCCTTTACGTCTTTGCGTAAAAACTTATTTTTTCGCGCGGCCACGCTTGGCCGTTTTCTTTGCTGCGGCTTTTTTAGGCGCCTTTTTGGCTGGCTTTACGTCACCGAGCGGTTTGCCGGTGCGGGTGGATTGCTCGATGGCAAGAATTTCTTCCGCATCCTGCGGCTCCTTGAGCCACTTGGTCCAGTTGGACGACTCGCTCTTGGAAGGCCACTTGCCCGAAAGCAAATCGTCGTTGCCTCGACCGCAGTGGGCTTTAGCGCTTGCCCATGCGTAAAGGTCGATGCGCTTGGTCAGTTTGGTGACAAGCGGTTGACGTTCGACGTATTTGACCGCCGCCCAAAGCCAATCGTCATCGAGTGGGCACGATGCAAAGCGATCCTGCCAGATGTTGCCTTTTTTCTTGGTTTTATCGTTGATGAAGCGGCTATGCGAACTATGTACGCGGCGCAAAACCATTGCGAGTCCATCGTCGTTGTGTGGCACAACGACGAGATGAATCGCGTCGGGGAGCAGACTGTACGCAAGGACTTCCACGTCGTGTTCGGCAGCGCATTTGCGAAGATGATGCAGGTACGCGTCGCGGTCAACATCGTCGGTAAAAAGCGTGCGTCCCTTAGCGGCGCTTTGATGAACGTGATGCGGCTGTCCGGTAATGATAACTCGTGCTGATCTGGCCATGGTGTTGTCATTCCCGTGTGTGAGATGTGTTTATTTCTCCGTCCCTCCTTCGTTGGGGACGGAGTCAAAACTTCGGTAAATCTTGATCATTATCATCATGTTGGAGAGAACAACAGCAGGAGCACAACCGATTTTTTCTTCAGGACGTTTTCCTGGGGCGTATCTCAACTTTGTTGCCATAGATTAAAGGATTCACCACAAAGCCACGAAGGTCACAAAGCAACACGAAGAAACACGAAGAAAAAAATGTATTCACTTATTTTCAACCAACGCTTCCTGAGAAGTTGAAAACGCTGTTTTTTGATGGATTTTTTCGCTCGTTCGCCATTGAAGCGCGAGAAAATTGTTAACTGGCAAAAAGGCTCTTCGTGTTTTCTTTGTGTCTTCCAGCTTGTCCGCCATAGCCTTGGCGCAGGCGGGTGCCTTTGCGGTTTGTTTTTTTCTTCGATTTGGGTACAAACTGAAGATGCGCCCGTTTTCCTGGTCTGTCATTTCGACGGTTTGAATTCTCAGATGGGCGACATGAAAACCAGAATCCATCGCGTCAGGATGAAGTTGCACAGAAGGATCAGCATCAGTGTTGCCACGACAGATACCGTGGTAGAACGCCCCACACCTTCTGCGCCGCCATGGGTATGGAAGCCAAAGTAAGACCCCACCAATGCAATGATGTTTCCGAAGAAATACGTCTTGAATAAACCGGAGAACACATCCTCCAGATAAGCGAATTTTTTTGTGACGTGATAATATTCGACGGGATGAATATTCAACGCGGTAGCCGCGACGATCATGCCGCCCAGGAAGGCCGCGATCAGGCAAAGAATCGTGATGAGCGGCAGAAGAAACGTCATGGCAATCATACGGGGAGCGACAAGATAACGAATGGGATCGACGTTTAAGATATCCATGGCGTCAATCTGCTCGGTCACACGCATGGTGCCGAGTTCGGCGGCTATCGAAGCCGATACGCGCGCGCCGACCACAAAGGCGATGAACACGGGAATCATTTCACGCGCGTTGGCGATGAAGGAAATCGCCGGCACATAATTTTTTGCGCCGAACTTCATCATCTGCACGCCGGTTTGCAACACCATGACAAGACCGACGAAAATCGCTGTCGTGAGCGCTACGGGGAGAGACTTAACGCCGATCGACATCGCTTGATCCATAATCAAACGATAGTTCCAGGGCGGCGAGATGCAGCGATGCCATGCACGCAGGCAAAACCGCATCAGCATTCCCGTTTCGCGAACGAACCGCATGGTGACGGTGCCGAGCGCTTCGACAAATGTGTTGTTCAGATATTGTAACATGGGGCGGGCATTTGTCCATGGCGTGCGAATGAACTGCGGGTGTATTGATGGGCGAGCCCGGCGGGAGGATCAAGGGCTGTCTTTTGCGTCTTGTTCTCTTTCGCGCGCGCGTTTGCGTTTCTTCGCAAGACTCTTTTTCCACCGACGTGCGGCTTTCTCGGTCGTTTTCCATCGGCGATGCATCCAGAAATATTGCGCGGGATGGAGACGCACCATGTCCTCGAGCACGGAGTTGAATTTTGTCATGATGAGCATGATTTGTTCGTCGCGATTTTCGCTCGGGAAATCATGCGGCCAAATGGGAGGACACAAAACCACTCGGTGGCGCGTAGGGCCGAGACGAATGATAAAAAATGGCACTAATGGAATCCCCTGCTTGATAGCGAACAAAGCGGGAGCGGGCGTGGTGGATGCCGGGCGTCCAAAAAACGGTGGGAAGATGCCCTCGGTACGCATATCCTGATCAGCGAGGAAATTGACGCTGAATCCATCTTTCAGCGCCTGCAGTATCTGGCGCGGCACGTTGTTCCCCCCCGTCCACAACATGCGCAGGCCGTGCCGTTCACGCATGCTGGCCACCTGCGCCTGCATTAAAGGGTTATGAATTGGTTTGGCAAGCGTTGCCATGGAACAAAGTTTAGTAGATACCCAGGCTCCCAGAATTTCCCAATCACCCAAATGCCCAGTGACCGCGATCCAGGGGGTTTGGGATTCCCGGAATGCTTGAACGTGTTCCATTCCATGTACCTCGACCACTCTTTCCAACGCCCAATCGTTGGATTTATGTTGAAGGTACATCGATTCGATTGTCAGCATCATCAGAGACTTGTACGCTTCGCGCGTCAGACGGGCACGTTCCTTCTTGCTGATCGAACTGCCAAACGCGATATCCAGATTTTCATGAATGATTTTACGGCGAATGGGAAAAAACACCGAGAGTGCGATGCCGATCATGCATCCAATGTTGTTTGCCAGCCCAAGGGGCAGGAGAGTGATCAGGCGGCCAAAAATCTTCAGCGCCCAATAACCGAGGTATTGATCGATAGTTGGCTTGGCAGTGTCCGGCACAGGAGGTTTCTCCGCGAAACGATCCATCAGGAGCAAACGAGGGGGAGGTGGAGACGTCCAGAATGAAAATCAGGCAAGGTGATGGACCTTGCCTGATGGGTTGATGGTGTCGATGGGTTCAATGCAGGTTGTCTCTTACAGACGTTGAAGGGTTGCCAGATGCTTTTTCGCGCGTTCGACGTGTTTTTGGTCGCCGCGCGAGGAGCTTAACTCCAGCACTTTTTCCCACGTTGCAATCGCTTCGTTTTGCCACTGTGGCTTTTTCTCGTAAACCACGGCCATGTTATTCAACGCGGGCAGGTAGTTCGGATCGACGACCATCACCTGCTTGTAGCACTCGATGGCACTCTCGAAATCGCGCTGACGCATATGTTCCATCGCATCTTTGCAAAGCCGGTCGATTTTGTCTTTAGGTGAATCGGCTGCGCTCTCACCCCCGGAACCGGAAGGTGGTGCCTGAAATGTGGGAGAAGCCGACTGAGGTGCCGCGCCGCTGGGTTCGCCTGTGGCGAGAAATTCCGGCTTGGCTAAATTTTTCACAACGTCAGCGGATTCCTGACCCGTGATGATATCGAAGATCGAGTCCAGTTTCGAGACCAGTAAAATGTCGTTCACTCCCTTGGAGGGGGAGATCAAAACCAGATTTGCCCGACTTTTGTTCGAGGAGACCTTCATTCCGACCAACACGCCTAGACCGGCACTGTCGATGAAGTCCACTTTTGAAAGGTCCAGATTGACTTGGCTGATGCCCGGAACGATTCGGGGAACCACCGCGCCTTTCAGCCGGTCGCATTCGTCCAGTACAACACGGCCGGTTAATTGAACCAGGATCTTATTGTTGTTCTGGTAAATTCGGATTTCCATAGATTAGCTCGTCGTCCGTTGTCGTTATGTGCTTCAGGTATTTGAGCGATTGCCAAATCCTGAGAGAGTTCCCTCCCGTGTTCAAGCGGGAAAAGTGAAACAAAGGGAAAAATTATGGGTTTTCTGACTTCTCGGGCGTATAGCCTTCTTCTGCGGCCAGTTCAGAGGCGCCTGGTTTTATCGCCAGAGCGCTCTTTTCCGATTCCAGATCGCTTAGTTTTTTCACGATATCGTCTTCGGTGAGCAGGATATTGTTGTAATAGGCGATCACTTTGATGACTGCGCGCACCTGTACAAGGTCCTCTTGCCCTGTTACCGACTGAATATCGACGAATTCAACCTCGTAGTGATCCGGGCCGTTGGAAATTTCGTACAGGAAGGACATGACTGCCGTGTTTGATCCGGTGAACATCAGTTCAATCGGAACGGCATTGGCGATTTGCGGGCGATTGTCTTCGGCACCTGCTTGATTGCGCTGCCCTCCGGCATTGGAAGACCCCGCGCTGTAGAAGGAACCGGTTACGTTCGCCGCATCTTGCTGGATGGCGGCTTCTTCTTTGGGCGGCCAACGCAGCGGTGTGTTTTCCCACATTTTGACCTGACCGATTTCACGAATGCCGTGCTTATTGGCCAGTTCGCAAAATTCCTTCAGGGCTTTCATTTGTTTGTAAGGACTAAAGCCGTCGTCTTTGTTTGCCCATTCGACGCGGAACAGATCTTTCAATCGCTGGGTGTATTCTTCATCGGTCTGAATGCCGAGTTCATTTTTGGGAACTGCCTGCATGACGATGTCGATGCGATTGTAGGTATAAAGGAGGGCCGGGAGTTCCCCGAAGTAATCCTTCATCAACTCGCGCCGATTGACGTCGAGTCCGAACTGACGAAGTTGAAACTCGTACTCCTGCTCTTTGCTTTCCAGCAGGCGCGATTCCTCGGGAGCGGACTTGATTAGCTCGTTGGTGTCTTGTAACCGGCGGACCAAGTCGCTGACTTCGGTGGCGCCTTGAGTTACCGAATCGGGGAGACGATCGAGAATGAACCAGGAACGGTTGCTACCCAGGAACGTCAGCCGGGTGCCGTTGGGTTTGCGACTCATTTCCTGCAAATCGTGAAGAATGTCCCACGACAAGCCCAATTGAAGCTCAAGCAGTTTAGCACCGTCGCCAACTGCTTCACCGGCAAGGGCGGCGAATTCACTCGGAATTTCGACCCCACTTTTGTTCAGCAGTTCGTAAAAACTGATCTCGTAATTGATCGTCTGGTATTCAAATCGATTGATATCAGCCCAAGCTTTGGGCGAGCCCTGGGACTCTAGTTTCGACTTTTCCGCTTCATAATTTTCCTTTGCAGAGCGAAAGGCCCGGGCACTTTTGTGGAAGATGGTAAAGTGCAGCGCCGCGATTGTCCCAACGGCAGCGATCACTCCCACGACAATCTTTTCTCTGTTGCCAATGCGCATAGGAGAACCCGATGGATCAGGATAAAAATACGTAAATCTTCAAATACTCGCCTCATCGTCCCCTCTATCTTATGGGTGTCAACCCAAATGCTCTTGCCCTCAAAAGAAGGAAAGATTCAGTTTGATACCCGAATATTTTGGGTACAGAATAATTACCTGCTATTCTTGTATCCATCCTTTGATCAGGATTGATTTTGAATGCCTAAACTGACCATCCAGAGTGGTGTTGAAGCCGGCCGGGTTTTTCGCTTTACGGGCGGTGCCGTCCGTATGGGGCGAAGCGTAAACAATGATTTGCAAATTGTCGATCGCCGGATGAGCCGCAATCATACGGAGATTTTTTTCAAAGACGGCGCGTATTTTGTACGCGATCTTGAAAGCAAAAACGGTACGCTGCATAACGGCTCTCCTGTTCTAAAACCCATCAAACTCAACTTCGGCGATCTTGTTCAGCTAGGCGATTCCACCATCCTGTTTGAAGACGATACGTCCGATTACAGCGCCGATATGACCAGCTTGATGGGTAGCCCTGCCGGGGTGAAGCGCAAGGACGCCAGCGGCTACCGTCTTGTGGACGAGCGCCAGTGGGGCGCTACGCGTGGCGAGTTGCGAGCCGGAATTCCCGCCAAAACTTCCGTTACGCTCTCCACCGATCAGGGACGTGCGCTTAAAGACACCAACAAGCGGCTGGAAATCCTCTATCAGGTGACCGAAGCCATTCGTTCGGTTTTCGCGCTCGATGAATTGCTCGAGCAGATCATGGAAATCATCACGAACGTTATCCAGCCCGACCGTGCCTATCTGCTGTTGGCGGATAAGCAAACCGGTGAACTGGTCCCCGAGGTGATCAAGAGCACCAACAAGGAAGAAGACGTCGAGGTGAAGATTTCAACCTCGATCGTCGAACGCTGTATGAACGAAGGCGTTTCACTTCTCGTGTCCGACGCCGCCCAGGACGACCGATTTGCCGCCAGCGAATCGATCATCATGAACCGGATTCGCACCGCCATGGTGGCGCCACTCATTTACAAAGGCGAAACCCTCGGCGTTGTCTATATCGATACCCACACGCGCATGTTGCCCTTCAGCCAGGAAGAACTCGAATTGCTGACCGGCATTACCAACCAGGCGGCGCTGGCAATTTCCAATGCCCGGCTGCACGCCCAGTTGGTCGAGCAACACAAGTTGGCACGCGAGATGGAAATTGCCCGCACCATCCAGATGAACCTGCTGCCCAAGGTTTATCCGGATCTGGACGGATACGAAATATCCGCCATGTCTCTGCCCGCCAAACATGTGGGAGGGGATTATTACGACTTCCTGAAACTGCCCGACGACCGCATTGGATTGGCGATTGCCGACGTTTCGGGCAAAGGGGTGCCTGCGGCGATTCTGACCGCTACAACGCGCAGCTATCTCCAGAGCGAAACCCAGCACCCATCGTCCACAATTGCCGAGACAGTCGAGCGCATCAATCGCATGGTGCACCGCGACGTGACCAACGACATGTACGTCACCATGGCGTTGATTTACATGGATCCGAACAAAGGCGAAATCGAGTACGTCAACGCGGGGCACTCTCATCCCGTTTTGATGGATAAACACGGCGAGATCCGCTTCCTCGACCAGGGCGGTTTGTTCCTCGGCATTATCGAGGAGAACAGCTACGAGTCCGCGATCGTCAAAATGTCGCCGGGCGACGTGCTGCTTCTCGACACGGACGGGGTGACGGACATTCAGAACATGAAGGGCGAACCCTTTGGCGCGGAACGACTTTATGAATTAATGCGCAAGTGTATTCATCTCAGTTCTGAAGGCATGCGAAATGCTATCTATCAGGCCTGCTTGAAACACCGTGGCGACGCCGAACAATTCGACGATTTCACCATGATTGTTTTGAAACGATTAAATCCGGAAGATTCTTCCTTCGACGAGATGGATTTTGATTGATTAGACCGCACCTTTGAAGTTTACATTTTGCCCAGCACGATACGATCACTTGGTCCTTTTCGATCCCTCCGGACAACGATAACCACCTCGGGGGAATCGCCTTGCTTCTTCCGATTGTCAACAACCGCATAAAATTACGATAAAATTCCTTATAGAACGACATTCTGTTGACAACCCGAAGATTTTTTGGATAGTAAACCGCTTAAGGTCTACATCTTGCCAACCATCGATATCGAATAACCTATGGGGGTTTAACAATGAGAACGTTTGACAGCTGGATCGATAAGACGCCTGTTCCAATTAATCCCGACAAGTTGCCCGCTTATCTGAAACCGATGAAGCCCCAGGCAGCAGCCTCGAATGAAAAAGACAGCCAGAATAATCCGGAAAATTCTACCCAGGCCTGGCATGATTATATCGCTGGATATGAAGAATCCGAACTCTGAGTAAAAGACTGAAGATTGAGGACTTGCATTCAACCCCAGGGTGGGAATTCGGGAAGATGTAACCTCGGGGGACGGGCTGGGCAAGAGCCCGTACAGGCGATTCAAAGGATTTGACCTGCGTCGAGTTTGTGTGGAGACTTGATGCAGGTTTTTTGTTTAATCCCAAGCCGATTTGCAGGACCTTCGAGGTATCTTTTAAAGCGTGCCATAATGACCTCACCAGATCGTTTTCGTTTCACTTCGTCACTTTCGACGTTCCACGTCGTCTTCCTGGCCTGTCTGCTTTCCTGTCCAATTTCGACCGATGCAGACGATGCTCTCACTTCCACAACGCTTACCTTGGATTCTCTCTTTACTGCCACCCAACCACAGACGCGTCCCCCGATGATTCGGTGGCCAAAACTGGTTCAGCCCGAAGCCGACTCGCCTGCATCTGAACCGACGATAAACTCCTCCGAGACCGCTCCAACTTCCAAACCTGCAATCGATTTCGATGCGATCGATTTGCCTCGTCTGCCCATTCGAGGGACCATCAAGAAAGCTCCCAGTATTCGAGAAAGCGATACACCCCTCATGCAGGATCGAGGTCGGACGGCACAAATTAAACAAAATCAGTCGTTTGTCGAAATTGAAAATGAATTTACTCAGTTAAATTTACGCCTGACACTGACCCCATTGGAGCGCCCGGAAGACAAACTTGTTTTACTCCTTCCCGCTGGACAGAGTGATCGGTTTTATCTCGTCCCCGGGGAATACGATGTCTTGCGCGAGGTCTGGCGTCCATGGCCGGACAGCCTTCCCATGGAGGAGCATTTTCCTCGGCAGACGTTGCGAAGCGCCTGGACATATTCCGTGAATTTGACGGCTTCCGAGGAGCGTATCCTGACCGCTTTTCTCGACGATCCGAGAAGGTCTCGGCGGTTTTAAACGAGAACCGGTCAGAGCAGAGTCGGCAGGGTGGGATTGACCGTGATGCCCGTCTCGATAAATTCCACTTCCGGGGGGGAATCGGGCTGGATAAACCCAAAGTAAAACAACGGCACATATCCGACACGGACAATGTCTCCCGGACGAATATTCGTCACTTCTTTAACATCGACTCCATTGATCGTCGTGCCGTTTTGGCTGCCCATGTCCTCGATTGTTACGCCGGTGGGGGTGACCGAGATTTTGGCGTGACGGCGCGAAACGCTGGAGTGATTCAGGCCCAGGTGATTGTCCGGCAGGCGCCCAATCAGGATGTTGCTCATGCGGAAGGCGATGAGTTTTGGGCCCTCGTCCGTGGAAAGAGCGAGCAGAAAGGTCCGCACCGCGTGGGAACGCGGAGCCGTGGTTTGTTGTACCTCTCGTTGGGCAATGGTTTCGGATTCAGAGTCGTCCAGTGCCATGCCTTCGATCTTCCTTCCGTGCGTCAAATCGGGAAATGGTCGTTCGATTGAGCGTAGATCGTCAAGTGTTACCCGTTCGCGAACTGACTTGTGGGTAAAACACATTTGAACGGATGTAGCTGGTAACTTTCAAACACTCCGCCAAGATAGTAGGGATCGTTACGAATCCAATCGTGCACCTCGTTGGCAGAGGAGGCTTCGAGAATAAACACCGAGCCCGCGAAATCCGTCCGAGGCCCGGCCAGGATGATTTGCTCGGCTTCCTCGCGCGGTTTCCAGTATGCCAGGTGATCGGGACGAAGACCGGGGCGCTTGAGGCGGGAGTCCGGGGCGTCATGGCAAATCGCGATGAACTGCATGGGGGAACCTTTCAGGAACGATGGAGCCGACGTTGAGCTTGTTTCAGCAAACTGGCTTTCCAATTGGGCGAGAGGTACTCCACGTGCTGGAGCGCCTGGACCTGTTCCCAATTGTCGATCTCCTGATACATCGCGCGGTTCAACCGGTCGATTGTCCAGTCCATATTTCCCCGTTCCAACACGGTTACGTGGTCGCCCGTGCGACAGGAACCAAGCTCCATGATTCGCAGATAATACCCGGATGCTCCGTGGTCGATCATGCACTTCAGGATATTGGGAATGCCGTGGTATTTCAGGACCTTCGAGCAAGGTTCGCGGGGTTGAGTGATTTGAAACAGACAGGTGCCCACACGCAACACGTCGCCGACGGCAGCTGTTTCTTCAGGCCAGCCGGACAGTGTGAAATTTTCGCCAAAGCTTGGGTGCGGAAATTGATGCTTCAGGAATTTTTCCAACACGGCATATTTTTCCGTGCAAAAAACGTTCACCCGCATGAATTCGCCATGATGACATTCGCCTTTGCACGAATCGCCCTCAAAACCGTGCATTGTCAAAATTTGCTCGTCGGTGGTGGGGTGGCGCTGCATGGAACTGGTATAAGCTTCACCCGTTCGTTTGTCTTTCAGAACTTTGGGCGCGCCAATATTCAACGATTCGATGATGATTGGATGGATCATGGGAATCACCGGGCTGTAGGGTGCGTTCAAGAAGAAGGGGGATGTGTTTCGCCGCAATCAAAAGGTTGGGGAGGCCAAGAATCGGAACGCGTTTTTCGTTTCCCCGGCAAATGAGATGGAAGTAGTTTGCCGTGTGTTGTTTTTGCTGATTCGGATATCTCAAACCCCACGAGAAATTGCGTTGCCATGTCCTCTTCTCCCTCAAATCGCGTCGATGTGTTGAACACCGAATTCATTCTTTCGTGGCCGCGATGGAAAAAAGGCGAACTCGAACCGCTCCCTCAAATATGTTTCATTGGGCGCAGCAACGTGGGTAAGTCCTCGCTTCTGAACTGTGTTGCAGGGCGAAAAGCTCTCGCCCGTGTATCGCGTACTCCGGGCCGCACCCAGGCCATCAACGTGTTTCGCGCCACGCTTCGGCGGGGAGAAGAACGTCGCGACGTGTATCTGGTCGATTTGCCCGGTTACGGTTATGCCAAGGCCCCGCAATCGGTGCGCGCCGCGTGGCGTCCGATGATGGAAAGTTATCTGAAGAAAAATCCGGACCTGCGTGCCGCCGTGGCGCTACTCGATATCCGTCATAAACCCACCGGTCAGGATCTTGATTTGTTCGAGATTCTCGAAAACTTCGAGGTTCCAACGCTCCCTGTTGCGACCAAAACCGACAAGGTTGGTTCCACCCATCGCCGCAAACACCTCAAGGACATTGCCAAAGTGCTCGATATCGAACCCGGTGACATCCGGACGGTATCGTCGGCCACGCGTCATGGGATCGACGGATTGTTGGATGAATTTTTCGAGGTATGCGGAGAAGAATCGGACGATGACGAACCGATCTTGGTGGACGAAGTGCCGTAAGATTACGACTCACGCTTGATGCGCAGCATCTCGCGTCCTCCGACTTGCATTCCATAATCGACGGATTCGATGGTACATTCACATCCACGCGACAGAGCAGCGTGCTGGACGGTATCAAGGTGCGGCGAAAGTTCCTGGGCGAGGTTGAGGAGCGGGAAAATGCGGACTTCTCGCGCCACGCGCAGCAATTCCAGAACGGACTGCATGTGGAATTCCTCACTGAATTGATCCGAGTATAAAAACAGAAAATGCGAACACAAAGCCAGGTCGAATTCCGCGTCTCCGAATTCAAGGGAAGGCAACTCACCGACACGATAGCGACCTTGTTCGAGCCCCTCATCAAAATCGGCTAAAAACCCATTCAACGCGTTGCGCCGATTTTTCACGAGTCCATCCATGTCGTAATGGAAATCCCAATTCCAGCGCTTTGGCGAGGCGAGCATTTGGGAGACGATGGTATCGACGGTTTCGTCGAATCGTTGGCTAATTTGCGAGCCTTTGAAGACGTAAAGTGGATCGACCGAGATGACGTTTCCACCGGAGGCGGTGAGTTCTGCGTTGAAACTGGCCGGGCCGTCTCCGCAGCCGAGAATTCGCGCGGTGCGGTCTTCGGGTGTAAGAGCGAACATCAGTTCATACTCGCGCAGACTTCGTCCCCACGGCGCCACGTTTTCCAGTTTCATCGTCATCGCATCAAATTCTTCAATCGTAAGACCCCAAAGCCATTTCCCGTACTTCGATCCATAATTCGTCCTTGGTCTCCCATTTTCCGTCGGGACCGGCGCTGACGATGTAGTCATCGCGCAGATCGAATTCGTTACCCCAGGCATCCTTGAAATACTTGTCCGTCGCCCAGACCGTTTTCAGGTCTTCCAGCTTGGCGGCCCAAATCCCGTTGGCCTCGATGTATTCGAGGTGGAATTTGGCGAGCGCTTTGAGTGTTTCGTTGGTTTCCGCAATTTTTTCCACACGAAGGGCGGCGGCTTTTTTCTGTTGTTCCTCCATGCGTTTGGCTTCGGCTTCGACTTTTTCCTGGGCGGTTTTTCTCATCCCTTGGATAACGCTATAAACGCCGCCGGTGATCGCCAGGATCACAATCAGCACCCCGGCCAGGATGATGATTTTTGTACGGCTCCCTCCACCTGAAGAGGGGGATTTTGGCGCTTTTGCGGGCTTTGATTTTTTTGCTTTGGGTGGTGCTGCTGCTGCGGCGCCTGGTGCCGCCATATTGTCTTCGGGAATTTCGGACCCCATGCCGGGAGGCATCATGCTATCGGGTTTGGCGGCCATTCCAGGAGGCGCCAGCGAGTCGGGTTCCGGAGCGGAGGTCGCAGGCGGAGGAGCCATCGAAGCGGGTTGAGCAGGAGGCGGCGCAGTTGGCACGGGTTGGGGTTGTGCCGGGGCGGTTGGCGTATTGTCGGCGCTGATGGCGTAGATATCGTCCCGTCCACCGCCGCTTTGCCCAAACGCTTCGTCGGGCGAGGCTGCGCCAGGCGGTAGCCGAACGGTTTGTTCGTTGTGGAAGGAATCGTAGTCCTCGGTCAGATCTTCGTGTTCCGTTGGCTCGTCATGATAAGGTTGCGGTTCCGGCGCCGGAGCACTTGCTGGAGTCGGCGGAGGCGCGGATTGCTGAGTCGGTGGCGGCGCTGGACTGGGTGAAGACTGTTGGAGACTTTGCGCCAGGGCCGCCAAACGCTCGCGCATTGCTTCGAGGTTCACGGGGCGGTTCTGGGGATCGAGTTCCAGCATTTCGGCAATGAGTTCGATGCCTTCTGGAGGGAGAATTTCACGCAGGGGTGTCAGCGAGGCGGGCATACCGATGATTTGCTTGGCGGTTTTTTGCGGGCTGTCTGCCCAGTGAATGGGCTGTCCGGTCAGCAAAAAGAAAAGATTTGCGCCAAGCGAAAACACGTCGGCTCCGGCATCGCCGTCCATGCCCTGGAGGATTTCCGGGGCCAGAAACGGCAGGTTGCTCATGAACGCCGGATTCAGGGCGCTGTCATTCACGCCCAGAAGCAGGCTGCCCCAACCGGCATGTAACAGCCGCGTGTTACCGTTGGAGTCGATCAGGATCGAGGCGGGGGTAATCAGCCGGTGTACAAGGCCGTATTTTTGCAACACCAGCAGGGCTTCCGTACATTGTTGAATGACTTCAATG